>JBJDXJ010000016.1:0-62744 GCA_051866635.1 Clostridia bacterium
GGCAGTTTAGTGAGGTAAACATCAAATCAGGTTCAATTAAATCAGGTGATTTGGTTATAAAAGATGCCAGCGGAAAGGGTAATGACCTTAAGATGCGTACATACGGCACAAATTATGCTGATACTGTTTCATTTTCTGATGAATCAATCGATGGAAAAAGTGGTAGTATTTTTTTAAATGGTTTAATTGGCGGCGTTGATTTTGTGACAATTGACAGTGCTCCTATCAACAAAAACAGCTTTGTAAACGGTTACACAATCGAAATTATTTACAAAATGCCTTCTGACTGGACAACAGCTGACCGTTGGACAAGTTTATTGTCACGTCTGGGCTCCACAACAGCTATCGATACGGAAAACGAAAGTGTAACAACAGTTGTTCATGTTTCAAACTGTAAGGAAATTCAGTTTATCCCTGCCAACCGTTACAATCAGTCCACACTTACATCGAATGTCTGGTCTGTTGCTATGGATAAAGCAGAAAACTGGTATTCTATAGTTATTACAGGTGACAATACAGGTATACGTACATTTGTAAACGGATGCGAATCCTTCCGTGATGCAGTTACATCTTCAATGCAGGGTTTGTATGCCGACCCCAATGACGGCAGATTTCGTATAGGGGCAAGAATACTTTCTTCAGGTTTCCCCTACCGCTTCACACGCGGTTTTATTCAGGAAATCAGAATTTCCGACAAGGCTTTATCCAAGGACGAATGGCTTGTCCCCAACCCAGAACAGCTCGTAGGTGATTACGGAGATAATTCCGCTTTCGAGGAAACAAAGAAGGATCGCTACAACATGGTATTTGTTCCCGATACACAAAACGCCACAAAATTCCGTGGTGACGTTATGGACATAGCTATGGATTGGCTTATAGAAAACAAGGATTACGCAAACATTGAAACAGTAGTAAGTTTAGGTGACAACGTTGAGGACTTCTGGGAAACACCTCAGTGGGAGCAGATTTCAAAAAACTATGCCTCACTTGCAGAAAGCGGAATAAAAACAATTGTTCCTGCAGGTAACCACGACACAGATTACGGCAGAAATTACTGGTATTACAATAAATACTTCGGTCCCGGCAGTGACTTTGACAATCTTGCTTCAGATTACATAATTTCCTATTCACCATCGGGAAGCGGTGCTGTTGCAGATATTTCAGCAGGCAGTTTCCCATATAAGCTTGTATACATTGACATGTATCAGCTTGAATCAGGTGGGGATATGGCATGGTTGGAACAAACACTTTTAAAGTATTCCGACTGTCCCATTGTTATTGTTATGCACGATATTCAGAACTGTTCCGACACCGCACCTAACGAAACAAAGCTTTCCGCAAAGGGTGCAATTCTTTGGAACAATGTAAAAAAATATGACAACGTATTTTTGATGGTAGGCGGACATAGTCACGGCTACGGCGTGTTAGAGCTTGAAAACGATTACGGCAACAAGGTTTACAGTGTTCTTGCAGACTATCAGTTCTCATATAACGGCGGTAACGCACTTTGCAAATTTGCAGAATTTGACGAAAACGAAGGCAAAATTCGTATATCAACATTCTCACCCTATGCGGCAACACTTAAAGATGAAGAAAGGTCCTTCTTCGATGTTAACTTTATGACAGGTAAAGGTCATTATGACGAAATTGACATTGATTTTAAGGAGCGTTTCGGAAACTTCAAAACATACAAGGCTGTGGGCGAAAATATTATGACAAACCCCTCCTTTGAAGACGACTACGGCAACTTCAGCTTAGAAGGCTGGCTTTCCGCCAAGACAAATGAGCAGTTTGGCTCACCTTACACCACAAACCACGGCTATGCAGTAAGTGCTACAGAAAGAATTTTTAACGGTGTCTCAACAAAAGCTTCAACAACTATTCCCGACGGCAACTGGGCATTTGCCACCAATTGGCACGACGGAAAAGACGGACTTTGTTCCTTAAAACGCTATGTGCCCGTGGAAAGCGGTAAAACATATATCGTTTCCTATAAGGTTAAACATAAGTACGGTGCTGACGGCGGCTATCTTGTAACAAGCCTTGTTGCAAATGAAGGCGACGACGAGAATAGCGAAACCGCATCATCCGCAGGTTACATCGGCACAGAATGGACAACAGTTACAAAAACCTTTACTGCAACAGATGATACAGACTATGTTCTCTTTTGGTTCCGTTGGTTAGGTGAAGGCGGTAACACAGGTGACGGACCTTATTGGTACTTTGATGATTTCTCCATTTGTGAGGCCGAAGAAACGTATGTAACATATACAATGAATGCACGAGCCGAAAAGGTCGGTGAAAAAATCAACGTAACATTTGATTATAACGAAAAGGCAAACAAAAACTTTATTGTTGTAGGCTTTGATGATGAAGGCAAACTTATCAGTGTGGCATCAACAGATGTTGGGGAAGCAACACTTGACGGCGAAGAAATTACAAAGGTTAAGGTTTTCGCATGGGATTCATTAAATGCAATAACCCCTCTTACAACCGTAAAAACAGTTACAATTGAATAACCAAATGGGCTGTAAAAAAAGTGGCTCTGAGATAACGAAAAGACCATTTCGGGACTGTCATAACAAAACCTCTCAAGGTTTCTTTGGCAAATTGTCTCCCAATTTGCATAAGGGGGACTGTCCCAAATGGTCTTAACTTTATTTCTTTATATACTTTTTTACAGCTTCTTTTTAATTTATACAGTCCAGATTTTCAATATTTTTCTGTACATGGAAACAAACCCGATTTTCCCTACATCCTTCTCAGCAACAATATCCTTTACCATAGGTTCACCACCAGCTACACGGATTGTTACCTGACCTAATATATCGCCCTTTAAAACAGGTGCCGCCACGCTTTCACAAAGAGTAATATCCTTTTGTATGTCATTTTGGTTAAGCTTACTTACAACCGTCATACAGTTATCTGAAAGCACGCCTTTTACTTTTTCTCTATCCCCTTTTAAAACCGGAACCTCGCCTATCAGATAGCCCTTTTCCATTCCTGTAACCGTAAAATTATTGAACCCGTAATTTAAAAGGGTTGATGCCGCATTAAATCGTAATTGTGATGTGTCGCTTCCTAAAACTACGGCACAAAGTTGCATATTGTCACGCTTTGCGGTGGCTGAGATACAGTTCTTTGCTATACTTGTAGATCCTGTTTTAAGTCCGTTTGCCCCTGCATAAAACTTCACCAGTTTATTTGTGTTTGCAAGCTGGAATTTTCCGTTACGCAGAGAGTCCATCCATATAGTAGTATAACGGAATATATCCTCATGTTTTAAAAGTTCACAGCTCATAATTGCAATATCCCTTGCGGAGGAATAATGTCCGTCGGCATCAAGTCCGTTACAGGTGACAAAATTCGTATTATTCATGCCAAGCTCTTTTGCACGGTTATTCATTACAGAAACAAACTGTTCTACACTGCCCGATAAATGCTCTGCAACCGCAACACAGGCATCGTTACCTGATGCAACGGCTATGCCCTTTAACAAATCATGAATACTCATTTCCTCGCCTGTATCAAGGAAAATTGTGCTTCCGCCCATACTTTTGGCACGCTCTGAGGCAGTGACTATTGTATCGTATGTAATTTCGCCTCGGTCAATTGCCTCCATTACAAGAAGCATTGTCATAACTTTTGTCACAGATGCAGGCGGAAGCTTTTCGTCTGCATTTTCCTCGTACAACACCTTTCCTGTGGAACATTCCACAAGAATAAAGCTTTTCCCGTTAAGGTTCAATTCCTCTGCCCTTGCATCAATAATGGAAAAAATAAGCACCACTGCTAAGAGTGATGCTAACACTTTACGCATATAACTACCCCCTTGTAGTATATGCTTATTATCATTTTTTAAATTTATTCCTTTTCCACTGCTTCAATTTCCAATGGTTTATCCGATTCATATGCCTCAAGGTCAAGAGGAAGGTTTTTCTCTTGAAGCCTTCTGTCCAAAAACTCAGTTAAAAGCCCCAGCACCGTAGCAAATACAGGCACACCTAAAATCATGCCTGCAACGCCGAACAAGCCCGCAGAAACAAGGATTGCCACAATTACAGCAAAGCTGTCAAGACCTGTTCTGTCACCTAAAATCTTAGGACCGATGATATTTCCGTCAACCTGCTGTATTGCCAATATAAGTATTACAAACACAAGAGCCTTTGGAGGATTAACCAATAAAACAAGAATTGCAGAAGGTATTGCACCGATAAAGGGACCAAAAAAGGGGATAATATTTGTAACGCCAACAATTACGCTTACAAGAAGTGCATAAGGTATACCGGCAATAGAAAATATCAGAAAGCTCAATACCCCTATAATAACACTGTCCAAAATTTTGCCTGCCAAAAATCCGCCAAAGCGGTCATCAGTATATTTTACCACATATAAAACTCTTTCTGCCCATTTTTTGTTAAATAAAGCATATATATACTTTTTCGCACCGTTTTTATATTTCTCCTTGGAGCCTAAAACATATATCGTAACAATGACACCGATTACAACATCAAGTATAGTGTTAAAGGTTTCGTATATTCCTGCGGAAAGGCTTGTAATAAACTGGTTTGCACCTGGAAGAAGTTTGTTTTTTCCCCACCGTACAAGTTCCTCTGATACATCCTCTAAATATTCCATTACAGGATTTACAACATCAGGATTATTTTCCGCAAGTTTGGTTAAATAATCAATAGCGTTTTCCACGTAACCCGGAAAGCTTGTGACAAGCCTTTGAATATTAACATACAATTCAGGAACGATAAGTACAATAAGTCCCGTAACAATTGCAAATGCCGTAACAATGGAAAGAATAATACCTGACATGCGTGTAATCTTTGCCCTTAACTTTTCATTCTTTTTAAAAATCAATCTGTAAAGAGGCGAAAAAATATATTTTTCATATATTTTCAAAAGTGGGTTTAATACATAGGCAAGAATAAGACCTATAATAACAGGTCTTAATGCACCTATTATTACCTTAACCACCTTTGCCACATGTCCCCACTGGGATAAAAGGTGGTTAGTGGCTATTGCAATTGCAATAACTGCCAGTGCGGTAATGCCCCAATAGAGGTATTTTGTGTCGTATTTAAACTTTTTCATTAAGATTCCTCTTTCCTTTTTCTGAGCATTGAATCAACTTCTGTAGGTTCATTAAGTTTAATATACATAGTTGCCGCCGCATGGTTGGCGACAGTAACATCATTTCCGTCTTCATCCTGTAAAAACTCTACAATCTGGGTGTAACAGGGCTTTTTCGGACGCATAACTTCAATTTCGTCCCCCTTGAAGAAACGGTTTCTCTGTTCAATTTTTGCAATACCCGTCTTTTCATCGTATTCCCGTACAACACCTATTATATCATAATCACGGATATAAGAGTTAGACCCAAAAACCTGAGCACCTGTATCGGGCATACCGTAGAAAAATCCCGTATAATAGTCTCGGTGGCTCACCTTACATATTTCTTCAAAGTGTGCACCGGCACTTTCCTTGCCTGCATAATAATCGTCGATAGCTCTCCTGTAGGCACCGATTACCGTTGCAACGTAATACTCGGTTTTCACCCTGCCTTCAATCTTCAAGGAATAAACACCGCTTTCAACCAAATCCTTTATATGGTCAATCATGCACAAATCCTTAGAATTCATTATAAATGTACCACGCTCATTTTCATATACGGGGAAATACTCTCCCGGGCGTTTTTCTTCCATAAGGGCGTAATTCCATCTGCAAGGATGTGCACAGGCACCACGGTTTGAATCACGGTGCGTCATATAATTACTCAGCAGGCACCTTCCCGAATATGAAATACACATTGCACCGTGAACAAAAGCTTCCAGTTCGCAGTCTTTGGGAATGTTTTCCCTTATTTCACGAATTTCATTCATACTCATTTCACGTGCCAATACAACACGCTTTGCGCCTAAGTTATACCACGCCTTAACAGTTTCATAGTTTGTGTTATTTGCCTGTGTACTTACGTGTATTTCTAAATCAGGGGCAACTTCACGGCAAATCATAAACGCACCTAAGTCGGATATAATAACAGCGTCTGCACCCATTTCATATATTTCTTTGAAATATTCCCTCATTTTCGGTAAATCGTGATTTCTTGCAATAATATTTGCGGTAATGTACACCTTACAATTATGACTGTGGGCATATTCAATACCTTCAATCATTTCTTCCCTTGTAAAGTTATCTGCCGCAACACGAAGGGAAAATGCTTCACCGCCTATGTAAATGGCATCTGCTCCGTATTTAACAGCAATTTTCAGCTTATACAAATTCCCCGCCGGGGCTAAAAGTTCACATTTAGGCATAATTCATTCCCTTTCATTCGTTCAAGTAATTAACATTTTTTATATGATATAGCCATACCCTCACCGCTTTCAATTACCGTAGTTTCCAATTGAGGGTGGTTATTTATAACTTCAAGATATTTTCTGAGTCTTTGTACAATGGTGTACTTTCTGTGTCTGGTGGTGGCGTTTTCTTCTTCGTTTGGGTCATTGTATAACACATCATCCGTCACAAGGACACCGCCCACATTTAAAAGCTCTATAACTCTTGGCAAAAACTCTATGTATTGCCCTTTCGCTCCGTCCATGAAAACCATGTCAAAGCCTTCGTCCAGCCAGTTTATTGTGTCACATGCTTCACCCTTTACAACGCGGATTTTCTTTTCAAACCCTGCGTTAAAAATATTGTTTATGGCAATATCCGCCACTTTTTCATAACGCTCAATTGTTATAATCTCCGTGTCATTGGGCGTATTTTTCGCCATAAGTATGGCAGAATATCCGATTGCCGTACCGATTTCAAGAATTCGTTTAGGCTTTGTTATGTGTAAAAGCGTTTTTAAAAATTGTGCGGAGTCAGGCGGCACAATGGGGGCATAGGTTTCAGTATTTTCAGCTACTTTTCGCATTGACTTTAAAGGTTCATCTTCCTCGGGTATTAAACTTATAAGATATTCCCTTTTCTCCATACCTTGTCCTCCGTAATAATTACATCCATTTTAACATCGTGCTTTTCAAATGGGATTTTGTCAAGCATTTGAAAAGAATGACACACACCTATCTTAAAGCAGTCCAGTCCTTCCAAAAACCTGTCATAATACCCTTTGCCAAAACCCATACGGTTAAATTTTCTGTCAAATGCCACACCCGGCACTATTACAACATCAATTTTTTCTTTGTCAAATCTTTTCTTTTCCTTTGGCACAGGCACATTGAAACTGCCTTTTTCCATTTCACCTATCAAAGAGGCATACATTTCCTCCACTTCTGTCACAGGCACAAGAAAAACTTTATCTTCATCTAAAATACCCGTTACATCCGCTTCGCCTTTTATCGGCATATAAAGCATTACTGCATTTGCCTTTTTAAATTCAGGTAATGCTTTTATATTTTCCGTGAATTTTTCGCCGTTTTTTATGTTTAACTCTTTTCTCTTTTCAATCATTTCACGGCGTAACTGCTCTTTATAGTTCATATTGCATACTCTTTCTTATTTCTTTTGCCTTTTCTTTATCAACGCATGAAAGAAGTTCAAATCCGAAATGGAAAGCACCGCCTGCACCACAGGAGGTTACAACGTTTCCGTCACGGACAGAATGTTCACGTACAACTTTGGCTTCCTCAAGGTATTCTTCAAATCCGGGGAAACAAGTTGCCTTTTTGCCCTTTAAAATGCCCAATTTCCCTAAAACCATAGGTGCGGCACAAATGGCACCGATAATTTTACCGCTGTTGTACCCTTTGAGTATAATTTCCTTTACTTTCTCGTTTTCGTCAAGGTTTGTTGTGCCGGGCATACCGCCGGGGAGGATAAACATTTCGCCATTTTCTTCATTTACCTCATCTATTGTCACATCGCTTTTAACGACCATATTGTGGGCACCTTTAACATATTCACCTGTTACGCCAACTGTTGTGACGGATAAACCGCCACGCTTTAATATATCCCAAGGCACAATCATTTCTGTTTCTTCAAATCCGTCTGCCAAAAAAATGTATACCATAACAAAGCCTCCTATATTCTTTTGCCCTGATATTTAAGTGTTTTAAATATTGGGCAGTAGCTTTCCTTTGCCTTTTTCAGGCCTTCTAAGCCCATATCCTCCTCACGGTTAACAAAGGTTGTATCACTCCATTCATTTGATAAAAAGAGCTTACAAATCATAGGGTACGCCCCTCTTATATCTTCCCGTGCCTTTTCAACCTGTATAAGTACAGTATCATCTGTCAGCCTTTCACCAAAGGTCATTGCAACAATTTCACCGTCAATGCGGATAACACCGCCTGTAATATTAAACAGTTTGTAATTGTCAAAAACCTTTTCCATTGCATCATGCTCAATAGGGTTAAGGTTTTTTGTCTTTTCGTCAACCCAATGTAAAAGAAGGGGCTTACATTCATTTATTGCCACATCATACGTAACGGTTTCATAAGTGTATGCATATGTTTTTTCAAAATAGTTCACGTGGTTTTTCTTGCCGTGGAGCTTTTTGCCCGAAAGATTTATCATCCTTTCGGTTTCGTAAACATAATCGCACAAATCCTCACGCAGTTCAAACGAAAATTCGTTGGGGAAGTTTTTTTCTATAAAATCCTTCTGTTTGTCGGTTATAAATCTTAATTTTACCTTTTCTTCTTCACCAATTACCTTTTTAACTGCCTTTTTTAAATCGCCCTCACCCATGGGGAAAAGGTACTGATTTTCACCGTTAATGGTAAAGCGTATGAAAAGAAAACCCTCCTCCTCGCATAAATGAAGATTGTAGTATTCGTCCCACAAATATAAGGTTACAAAGCTGTTTTCCGAATAACGGCTTTCCCTGTTTTTATATTTATCAAAAAGTTCCTTATCCAACGGAACAACCTTTCTGAAATTCATAAATTATAAAATCTCCTTAACCACCTTTAATATCTCGGCGGAAATATCTTCAATCGTTCGTAAATTACCCGAGGGTGCACAGTCAATTCTGTGCCAAGACTGGTTTTTTGCCACAAAATGAGCATTGTCATAGCTTTCCTTCAGATAATTAAGGTCGCTTTCGTGAATGTCCTTAACATCTTCCCCCGTTATTTTGTTCTTTCTCTCCATATTCAATCTGGCGGAGATTTCCGGAGGCATGTCCAAAAATATTACTGCATCAGGCTTGGGAAGTCCCATTTTTTCATATTCAAAATCATAGAGCCATTTTATATACTCTATCTTTTCATCATCACTTTTCATTTTTGAAGCCTGATGAACCATATTGCTTGTAACGTACCTGTCTGCAATAACAACGCCGTCCTTTAAATATTCACCCCATTTTGTTTTGTAGGAGGCAAATCTGTCAACGGCAAAAAAGGCAGAGGCAGTATATGGGTTTACATCATAGGCACTTTTGCCAAAGTCACCTCTTAAATACATTTTTACCAAAGCAGATGATTCTGAATCGTAATCGGGAAAAGAAATCCTTTTAACCTGTCTTCCCTCCTCCAAGAGAGAATTATACAAATTTAAAGTCTGGGTTTCCTTGCCGCTGCAATCAACACCTTCTATAACTATAAGTGGCATATAAACACTCCCTAACCAAGATAAATTTCACGTTTTTCTTTAGCCTTGCCACAGCTCATCTTTCCTTCAGGACAAGCTCCCGAAAGGCAAGGGGGACCTGCCTTTTTGAAAAGATTAGGTGCAACACCCTTTACAAGTTTTAACATTTCGTCCGCAAGGGCACGTATTTCCCACTGTGCTCTTTCGCAGCATCGGTGTGCAAAGAAGTTTTTAAGGCTTCTTACGTTCATTGTTACAACCATTTTTGTTTCGCATGCATTGGGAAGCACAAAACGGGCATCTTCGATTGCCTTTTTCTTTGCGGCTGTTTTTGCCGCCTTTTCATCCATCCCCTTTCTAATCATTTCATCATAATGCTTTTTTGAAAGGATTTCGGTTATACGGTTATAATCCTCCATATCCCTTTCCATGGCTTTTAAAAATATTTCTTTTGCTTCTATATCATTTTCCACTTCAGGGGGCATAATATATTCAAACATTGCCTCTGAAACATATCTTTGGCTTTTTACAGAGTAGCTTGCAATTCTGTGGCGTGTGATCTGTGCAAGAAGTGAACGGCTTACACCTTCAATTGCAAAAGTGAATGTAACATGCTCTGTGGGGCTGTCGTGGCCAAGACCTGACAGCATATCCAAAAAGCTCTCCACCTTTTCGTCTGTCAAATTGTCCATAATATCTGTTGCAGGGGACGAAGAATAACAAAGCTTTGCCGCCGCCGCTACAACACGCTCCGGGTCAGGTGTATGTGCAATAAGTTCTACTTTCATTTTTTATTTCCTCTCTTGTTTATATTTCCATCCTGTAAACATAACTTTCAATGCGAAAATGGGCAGTGCTGTCATACGCATAAACCTCCATGGTTCCTTTTTCAGCCTGTAAAACCATTCTAAGCCGTGCTTACAGTAAAATTCAGGTGCTCTCTCAACAGTACCCGAAAATACATCTAAACATCCTCCCGCACCTATCATAGCCTTTACTTCAAGCTCGTCCTTATGTTCATAAATCCAGTTTTCCTGTTTTGGGAAGCCTAAACACACAAGAAGCAAATCAGGCTTTTTGGTGTTTATATCTGAAATCACTTCTCTATCATCTTTAAAATAGCCGTCATGTGTACCTGCAATCAAAAGTCCCGGATATTCTTTTGCCAAATTCTCTCCTGCTTTTTCACTAACACCGGGCTTTGAACCTAAAAGATACACGCTTAAGCCTTTTTGTGCCATAAGGGGAAAAATTTCTTTCAGCAAATCAAACCCTGCCACTCTCTCAGGAAGTGGATTATTGAGTATTTTAGCCCCGTATACAACGCCAATACCGTCAGCTATAAGTAAATCAGCACTGTTTAGTTTAGGCATAAAATCAGGATTTTTGGAAGCATACAAAATAATTTCGGAATTGGGTGTGTAAATAACCTTTTTACCCTCCGAGTCAAAGAAGCTCATGGCAATTTCTTTTGCCTCGGCCATTGTTATCTTAAAAACATTTGCACCCAATATGTTGACTTTTTTTATATTTTTCACGTTAATTCCTCCATAGACTATATCGGTTTAATAATATCACTTTTTGTAGCATTTATCAACACAAAGTTGAAATTTATTCTTTCATAATAAATATATCCGAATTTACTAAAAATTGTGGACAAACTGCCTATTTTGTGGTAATATATCTTTATCTAACTATGCAAAAAAGGAATGATAAGGTTGAAAAACATAGAAAAAACATATGAGCCTAAAAATGTTGAATCACGCCTTTACAAAAAATGGTGCGATAACGGCTATTTTCATGCTGAAGTAGACAGCAAAAAGGAACCCTATACAATAGTCATCCCTCCGCCAAACGTAACAGGTCAGCTTCACATGGGTCACGCACTTGACGAAACACTTCAGGATATTCTTATCCGTTTTAAGAGGATGCAAGGCTACAATGCACTCTGGATTCCCGGTACTGACCATGCAGGTATTGCTACACAGATTAAAGTTGAAGAAGCTCTCCGCAAGGAAGGTCTCACCCGTTATGACTTAGGCAGAGAAAAGTTCCTTGAAAGAGTATGGGACTGGAAAAATCAGTACGGTGACAGAATTATTACTCAGCTTAAAACTCTCGGTTCCTCCTGTGATTGGGACAGGGAAAGATTTACTATGGATGAAGGCTGTAGTAAGGCCGTACGTGAAGTTTTTGTAAACCTTTACGATAAGGGTCTTATTTACCGCGGCAACAGGATTATAAACTGGTGCCCCAAATGTACAACAGCACTTTCAGATGCGGAAGTTGAATACACAGAACAGGACGGCAATTTCTGGCATATTAAGTACCCTGTTGAGGACGAGGAAGGCAGATTTATCACAATTGCCACAACAAGACCCGAAACAATGCTTGGCGATACTGCCATTGCAGTTAACCCCGAAGATGAACGCTATAAGGATATCATAGGCAAAAACGTAATTATTCCCCTGGTTAACCGTGCCATCCCAATTGTTGGTGATGAACATGCCGACAAGGATTTCGGTACAGGTGCAGTTAAGATTACTCCTGCTCACGACCCCAATGACTTTGAAGTAGGTCAGCGTCATAACCTTCCCATTATCAAAGTTATGAATGATGATGCCACAATTAATAAATTAGGCGGTAAGTATGAGGGGCTGGACCGCTACGAAGCCAGAAAAGCTATTGTTAAAGACTTAGAGGAAGGCGGCTATTTGGTAAAAATCGAACCCCATGCACATAATGTCGGTTGCTGTTACCGTTGTGGTACAACAGTTGAGCCTTTAACAAGTGACCAGTGGTTTGTTAAGATGGAACCCCTTGCAAAGGAAGCAATCAGGGTTGTTAAAGAAGGCGAAGTTAAATTCGTTCCCGACAGATTTAGTAAGACATACCTTAACTGGATGGAAAACGTTCACGACTGGTGTATCTCCCGTCAGTTATGGTGGGGACACAGAATTCCTGCTTTTTACTGTCAGAAATGTGGTGAAATGACAGTTTCCAAGGAAGATATTGCTACGTGTCCTAAGTGCGGCGGCGATGTAAAGCAAGAAAACGATGTACTTGATACATGGTTCTCCTCTGCACTTTGGCCCTTCTCAACATTGGGCTGGCCCGAAAAAACACCTGAACTTGAATACTTCTACCCCACCGCAACACTTGTTACAGGATATGACATTATCTTCTTCTGGGTTGCAAGAATGATTTTCTCCGGCATGGAGCATATGAAAGAAATCCCATTTAAACACGTATTTATCCACGGTCTTGTACGTGACAGCCAGGGCAGAAAGATGAGTAAATCTCTCGGTAACGGTGTTGACCCCCTGGAGGTTATTGACCAATATGGTGCCGATGCACTCCGATTTACTCTTGCTACAGGCAATGCACCCGGTAATGACATGCGTTACTACCCCGAAAGAGTTGAAGCAAGCCGTAACTTTGCAAATAAAATTTGGAATGCGGCAAGATTTGTTCTTATGAACATTAACATTGAAGAAATCTCCCTTCCCGCCGAACCAAAGATGGAAGATAAGTGGATTTTGTCCCAGCTTAACAGCACAGTCAAGGAAGTTACAGATAACCTTGAAAAGTTTGAATTAGGTATCGCCCTTCAGAAGCTTTACGACTTTGTATGGGACGAATTCTGTGACTGGTATATCGAACTTGTAAAGCCCCGTCTTTACGGAACAGATGAACAAAGTAAGAAGAACGCAGAACAGACACTTTGCTATGTTCTTAGTAACTTCTTAAAACTTCTTCATCCCTTTATGCCCTTTGTAACAGAAGAAATCTACTGCTCGCTCCCCGTAAGTGATGAAACAATTGTAACTTCCTCCTGGCCTAAGTTCGACAAGGCTTTGAATTACGAAAAAGAAGAAGCAGAAATGACAGCTGTTTGCGAAGCCATCAAAGCAATTCGTAACCTTAGAACAAATATGAACGTACCCCCCTCAAGAAAGGCGGCTATGTACATTGTTACAAAGAACCCCGCACTTTATCAGGCAGGCAGTGTCTTCTTTGAAAAACTTGCAGGTGCATCAAGTGTTACTGTTACTGAAAATGACTCTATTGTTCCCGAGGGATGTGTAAATGCCGTTGCACCCGGTGCGACAATCTTCATGCCGACAGGTGAACTTGTTGACACCGAAAAGGAACGTGAAAGACTTACTAAAGAAAAGACAAAACTTGAAAGCGAAATTGCCCGTGTTGAAAAAATGCTTTCAAACGAAGGCTTTGTATCACGTGCTCCCCAAAAGCTTATTGACGAAGAAAAGGCAAAAGGCGTTAAGTACCGTGAAATGTATGAAGCTGTTCTCGAATCACTTTCAAAATTGAACTAAAAAAGGGCTGTAAAAAAAGTGGCTCTGAGATAACAAAAAGACCATTTCGGGACTGTCCCAACAAAACCTCGCAAGGTTTCTTTGGCAAATTGTCTTCCAATTTGCCATAAGGGGGACTGTCCCAAATGGTCTTACTTATTTCTTTATAGACTTTTACAGCCTCTTTTTTTATTCTGCTGTATAACCCATATTAGGTCTGTTAAACCAGAACTCATATCCAGGAACTTCCATGGTTTCGCCTGTTTCATAATCAATAAAATACACTGTCATGCTTTCAAGCTCGCATTTAAGCACATTTTTAAGAATATTTACATTCACGCAGAGAACATCCACTTCTTCTGTAGCATATATTCCTTCATAAGTTTCCGTCTCTTTATTATCCTTGTTATAGATAAAAGCCACACCGTCGTTAAACGTTACACCATCAATAGTATAGGAATTATCATTTGTGGTTCCTTCTACAGTTACAGGCTCCATATAATCGTTGGAAATTATCATTTGAATAACTTCCTTACCGTCCTCTTTTGTAACTGTGTTGTACTGAATTTTAAGGTTGTCGCTGTCATATTCGGCACTTTCGAGAAAGTCCTCAACAGATACATACATATCGCCTTTAACTACGCCACCTGCATAGTTATAAAATTCTTCCCACTGATAATCTTCGTAATCGTAGTCATAGTCATCATTAAAGTAATTATAAATCACTTCTGCAAGACTTACACTGTTTTCTTCTGTAAGTACAGGCATTGTAACTGTGACATTTTCATTGAACTTATTGTAAATTGACTTAGCACAGAATGTTACATCAACATTTGCCTTATCCTTTGTTATAGGATACAAATCGGCTTCTGTTAATCCCAAAGTTTCACAAAGCTCAACTATATTAAAGTCAAGGTGGATTTTTTCTTCTATTTCCTTAGGTTTACCCAATACGTCTGTAGTGTATGCCACCACCACTGCATCTTTATCGGCAAAAATACCGAGACCCTTTATCATGGGTTTTAACATAGCAAATTGGCTGTTGTCAATTGCAATGCCTGAAGTTTCAAAGGCTTGTTTCAATTCATCAAGATTAATCATACCTTCAATAAAGTCAAATATGAACTCAACAAAGCCGTCATTTGTAAATGACATTGTAATTGTTCTGTCTTTCTCGATGATTGTGGCATTTTCTGTATAAGCAGACTTTACAAGATTTGTCATATCAGTCACGCTCTTATTTGCGTCAACCTGATTACTTGCATCTATCATGCTCTTTTTTAATTCCTTAACTGTTTCTTCACCAAAAACGGCTTCTTCAAACATATCAAGATAAAGATATTTTCCGTTCAAAGGATTTTTGAAAACGATTAAGTATTTTGCATTTTCTTCGCTTGTCAAATCCAAATCCATCCATAAATATGCAGTCAAATCCGTTGCAGTCTTAATATCCTCGCTTACATTTACGGGAACATTAAAATTAATCTTCATTTCACAGCTTGCCTTCTTGTAGTTTTCAGGATTTGTTTTTGCTTTAATATCAACTGTTACCTTACCCTTAAGTATTGATTCAATCAAATACTTCACGTCAATCTTATTAAGGTCATCATCACTAAACAGTTCCTCTGTAATATAATTCAATATGTCCAAAGGCTTGTTTAATTCCATCCGGTATTCCACAGTTGCGTCATATTCATTTGCAACCTGAAAGAAAATATCGGCTCCTGCACCGTAGGCTGTAGTAGCAACGCTTAAAAGCATTGCGATTGTGCAAATAATTGCAGTTAATTTTTTCATGCTTTACCACTCCTTTTACATCATTATATCATACTTAAAATTTCTGTCAATACAAATTTAAAAAGTGGTATCCTTAATGAATACCACTTTTTAGTACTGTTTTCGCATTTTCATAAAAAAGTTTATCTGTTAAATCGCCATACTTTTTCAACGCTTTGTTGTATGCTTCGCCCATATTACTTTTTCTGTGCTTTGTATTATGCATATCACTTGAAATAATATATCTATGCCCCTGTGCCATCAAATTTTTCAAAAGCTTTCTGTCGGAAAAATTTAAAAAACGTGAAGCGTTTATCTGGTATTTTACATCAAGGCCATTAAATTCTGACATCATTTCTTTCCAATGGGCATAGCGGTCCACATGAGCAACAAGAATTTTTATCCCTTTCCTGTTCATTTCGTAAATCCACTCCGGCCAACGTGAGTTAAATTTGTCAGTGGGAAACTCCAACAACAGATAATCAGTTCCCGCATAGCATACCCGTTCAAGACCTTCATAAACGTTCAGGTCATTGTCAAGATAAACTTCACCGCCTAATATTATTTCAGGATAACTGCAATCAGTCTTTTTCATTTCATCAGTTAACACACGAAATGCATTATCACGCTCTGACAAAAACTTTTCCAAATCTTCCTGTTTATGTATAATACAATGGGGCGTAGCCGCACATATCAGAACACCCTGTTCAAAGCTGTCTGACAGCATTTTAAGGCTTTCGGGAACATTTTTTGCCCCATCATCCACATTTGGCAGGAAATGCGAATGCATATCAATCATTTTCATTCTTCATCATTGTCCTGGTATTTATATTCATATCTGTAATCGTACTTATAGCCGTACTTATAGCCATACTTGCCACCCTTTTTATAATAACCGTAACCCTTCTTACTATCTTCAGTGCCAAGCATTGCAACACCTATTATTTTCTTGCCGGTATTGCCCATAACCTCCATTGTTTCATCCAACAGATCAAATGTTGTCACATCTTTACGCACAACAACAATTGATGCACTACACTGTTTCATTGCCACTGCCGCATCAGTTACAACAGTTACAGGAGGTGTATCAACAAAAATATAATCATAACGCTGTTTTAATTCATCAATCATCTTTCCAAATTCTTCCGATTCAAGAAGTTCTGCAGGATTTGGAGGTACCTCACCTGCTGTAATACAGTCAAGATTTTCTCTTATATTTTTCTTTATTGCCTGATCTAAAGTAATAAACCCGCAAAGAACATTGGACACGCCATCCTTCTTTTCAATGTCAAGATATCTGTGAACACGGCTCTTACGAAGGTCGCAGTCAACAATCATTACACGGGCACCTGTCTGTGCAAATGTAATAGCAAGGTTTATTGCAGTAGTTGTTTTACCTTCACCGGGGATGGAGCTTGTAACTACTATTGCTCTGCCGTGGTCCTTCTTTGTCATTGAGAACATGATATTAGTTCTCATTGCCTTATACTTTTCAACAACGGTAAAGTCGGAATCTTTATTCAAAATTTTCTCTCTGGCTACGTCTGAACTTGAGTGTACAGATTTCGGAGCCTTTTTTAAACTTAAATTCAATTTCATTACATTTCCCTCCTTACTGTGAAATTTCGCCTATGATAGACACATTGTATCGTCTTGAAACATCTTCACTCTTATGAACCTTTGTATCAAAAAGACCGATGACAACAACAATCATAAGACCCAGTGCCAATCCAACAACAAATCCCATCATAGCCTGCTTTGTTACGCCTTTACCCACAGGAGATGTGGGAGGAATAGCTTCATCAACAATTGCAATCTGTCCGTTTTTGAATATGCTGGACAATTTTTCGGGGGCATTATTGATTATACTGTCGGCTATTAAATACGCATCCTCGGGATTTTTTGCAGTAACACTTATTTGCATAAGTTCAGTATTGTTAACAGCGGAAAGGCTTAACATGCTCTTTATCTGCTTCCAGCTATATTTTCCGCCTATATCTTCGCTTATTTCAGCAAGGAAAGTTCTTGTTTTAAGGATTTCACGGTATGTAGCACTCATGCTTTTAGCAGTATTTATATCTGCCTGGCTTATGGCCTTGTCATCTTGGTCAATACTTTCTTTCTGATTAGTTACATAAAGCATGCCTGTTGCAACATACTGGTCATCCACAAAGAATGTAACTCTGACTAAAGATAAAACCATGAACAATACAGCCATTGCAAGAACAGGCAACTTGTACAGCCATATCTTTTTAGCAATGTCCATAAGGTCAATATAATCATTATTTTTAAAAGAATTCATAATTTCCTCTCCTTTTTTATAATATAAATCTTAATTTAAAATTCTACATAAATGCTCTTTTATATTATATAACAAACAAAATCATTTGTCAATGTTTGTTATATAACAAAAAACGGAGCCTCCTTTTGACATATTCCCCTTAAAATAGCCTTGAAATCTTTTTGTTATTTCAAGTGTCTACTATAAGGGAAGTATATCATTTGGAAGTTCCGTTTAAAAGTTGTTTTTAAATTACTTCATCATGCTTGCAACTTCATCAGCGAAGTTTTCTTCCTTCTTTTCCAAGCCTTCGCCCTTTTCCAAACGAACATAGGAAACGATTTCGATGCTTGTACCAAGGTTCTTAGCAACTTCTTCTGTGTAAGTCTTAATTGTAAGGTCAGGATTCTTTACATATTCCTGTTCTACAAGACAGTTTTCCTTGTAGTACTTGTTGATTCTGCCTGCAACCATCTTTTCAGCGATAGCTGCGGGCTTACCTTCGTTGATAGCCTGAGCTGTAAGGATTTCCTTTTCCTTTTCAACAACTTCAGCAGGAACGGAAGCACGGTCAAGGTAGGAAGGATTGATAGCGGCAATCTGCATAGCAACATTCTTGGCATATTCAACAAATGCATCAGAAGAAGCAAGTGCAGAATCACCAAGGTTAAATTTAACCATAACGCCAATTCTGCCGCCGCCGTGAACGTAACCTATAAGGCTACCTTCATATCTTTCAAAACGACGAATGTTCATGTTTTCGCCGATTGTAGCAATCTTTTCCTTAAGTGCAGCATCTACGCTCTTACCATCTTCAATTTCCATAGCAAGAAGACCTTCAACGTCTGCGGGAGCCTTTTCGATAATAACTTTAGCAACAGCATCAACGAAATTGCGGAATTCTTCATTCTTTGCAACGAAGTCTGTTTCAGCATTTACTTCAAGAACGCAACCCTTGTCACCTTCAATAGTAACATTTACGATACCTTCGGAAGCAATTCTGCCAGCCTTCTTTGCAGCTGTAGCAAGGCCCTTTTCTCTGAGAAATTCAATAGCCTTTTCCATATTTCCGTCTGTTGCAGCAAGAGCCTTTTTACAGTCCATCATACCGCAACCTGTCTTTTCTCTTAAATCCTTAACAATCTGAGCAGTAATAGCAGCCATTGTAATTTCCTCCTATATTATTCAATAGTAATATCAATTTCTTCTGCTGTTTCTTCAGCAGCTGCACCCATCTTGCCTTCTCTGCCTTCAACAACAGCGTTAGCAATTGTGCTTGTAACAAGTTTAACGGCACGGATAGCATCGTCGTTACCGGGAATTACATAATCAACTTCTTCGGGGTCACAGTTTGTGTCAACGATAGCAACAACAGGAATACCAAGCTTCTTAGCTTCGCTTATAGCAATCTTTTCCTTTCTGGGGTCAACAACGAACATAGCGGCAGGAGTCTTTCTGAGATTCTTGATACCGCCAAGGTACTTTTCAAGCTTTTCCATTTCGCCCAAAAGGATGCTTACTTCTTTCTTGGGAAGAAGGTCAAATGTGCCGTCTTCTTCCATCTTGTGAAGCTGTTCAAGACGGTCAATTCTTCTCTTGATTGTCTTGAAGTTTGTAAGCATACCACCAAGCCAACGAGCGTCAACATAGTGCATACCAACACGGACAGCTTCTTCCTTGATTGTTTCCTGAGCCTGCTTCTTTGTGCCGACAAAAAGGATTTCGCCGCCGTCCTGTGCTACAGAACGAACAAAGTCATAAGCTTCTTCAATCTTCTTAACTGTCTTCTGAAGGTCAATGATGTAGATACCGTTTCTTTCTGTGAAAATGTATTCTGCCATCTTGGGGTTCCATCTTCTTGTCTGGTGACCGAAATGTACACCGGCTTCAAGAAGCTGCTTCATAGAAATAACTGACATGTTTAAACACCTCTCTTTTTTTAGTTTTTTTACTTTCCCACCATGTCAAAATGAGAAAGCAGCCTCCACTCTCCTCAATGTACTCGCCAACCTTGATTATTCAAGGCACCGGGCGTTACTCAGAGAATGTGTGAATTTTTCATGCCTTGGTAGTATATCATAACATGAATTAAAATGCAATAGTTTTTTGCAAAAATTTTATTTTTATATTGCGTGCAAATTTTTAAGAGATACGTCAAGTATGGGTGCAGAATGTGTCAGAGCACCGCTTGATACAAAGTCAACGCCGATATCCGTAATTCTCTTTATGTTTTCAGCAGTTACATTGCCGGAACATTCCGTTAAGGCTCTGCCTGCAATAATTTCAACAGCCTTTCGCATATCGTCATCTGACATATTGTCAAGCATGATAATATCTGCTCCTGCATCTACCGCTTCCTTGACCATATCGAGGTTTTCACATTCAACCTCAATTTTTGTAACAAAGGAAATATACTCTCTTGCCATTTTTACGGCTTTTTTTACACCGCCTGCGGCACCGATGTGGTTATCCTTTAGCATAACGCAATCAGAAAGGTTGTAGCGATGGTTGTTTCCGCCACCTGCTTTAACTGCATATTTTTCAAATATTCTCATGTTGGGGGTAGTCTTTCTTGTATCAAGGAGTTTTGTCTTTGTTCCCTCAAGTAAAGAAGCAACCTTTTTGGTATATGTAGCAATACCGCTCATTCTCTGGAGGTAGTTAAGTGCCGTTCTCTCCCCTGACAAAAGAACTCTTATATCACCTGTTACTGTTGCAAGCAGTTGCTTGTTTGTAACACTATCCCCGTCTTTAACATACATGTCGCATTTAGTGTCAGGGTCAAGTATTTCAAAAACACGCTTAAAAATATCAAGCCCTGCAATAATGCCGTCTTCTTTGCATATAAGCTGAACTTCGCCCAAACAATACTCAGGCATAACAGCCTGTGTTGAAATATCTTCACTTGTAATATCTTCTTTTAATGCTGCCCGGATTAAATCGTCACAAACCAATTTCATTGTAATATCATTCACGGTTTTTCCTCTCCTTTTCTATTTCATTAAGCACGGATTTTTTGTACTCCTCCATCAATTTATCAATATCCTTATAGCTTTCGTTATTAAGAACACTGTCAAAATCCACAGCCTTACAGGAACCAGCTTTTTTGTAATTATCGAAATTTTCACAAATGTCCTTTGCCACACGTCTTGCAAAAACAAGTGATTCCAAAAGGGAGTTTGAAGCCAATCGGTTCGCACCGTGGACACCGTTACATGCAGTTTCCCCTGCAGAATAAAGGTTATTCATGCTTGTTCTGCCGTCTTTATCAATCCATACACCGCCCATAAAATAATGCTGTGCAGGTGTTATGGGGATGCATTCTTTCGTTACATCATAACCGTGGTCAAGACATTTTTTATAAATATTCGGGAAATGCTCCTTTATAACATCCTCTCCGATAGGTGTCATATCAAGCCAAACATGGGGCTTATTGTCCTTTTCCATCTGCTTATAAATGGCATTTGCAACAACATCCCTGGGCTGAAGTTCGTCGGTAAACCTATTCATATCGCTGCCACGTAAAAGTGCACCTTCACCACGACAGGATTCGGAAATCAAAAACCTTCTTCCGTATTTTTCAGAATAAAATGCTGTTGGATGAATTTGTACATAGTCCACATCTTCAAGTCTTATATTGTGCTTTATGGCAATTGCAATGGCATCGCCTGTCAAGTGGCGGTAATTTGTGCTGTCCTTATACAAGCCGCCGATACCGCCTGTTGCCCATACAACACAGGAAGCAGAAACGGGAACAAGACGGCCCTTTGCATCAACACCCACAATACCAAGGCAGGTATTATCCTTTTCAACAATATCAATCATGGTAAACTTCTCAATGATTTTTACATTGTCAAGTTCCTTTACCCTTTCCAATAATGTTGAAGTAATTTCCTTACCTGTCACATCCTCATGGAATAAAATTCTCTCCGTTGAGTGAGCACCTTCACGGGTGTATTTGAAATTACCATCATCATCCCGTTCAAAATCAACACCATAATTGACAAGATCATTTATAACTTCACGGGAGGAACGTATCATAATATCAACACTTTCAGGTCTGTTTTTATAATGACCCGCACGCATCGTATCTTCATAAAAGCTGTCGTAATCATCATCGTTTTTAAGCACGCATATGCCGCCCTGAGCCAAAAAAGAATCGCTTCTTTCCACGCTGTCCTTGGTAAAAACAATTATATTTAATTCCTTCGGCAGATTAAGTGCACAATAGAGCCCTGCAACTCCGCTGCCTATAATTGCAACATCAGCTTTAAACATATTGTCAGACCCTTTCCATAGTTTTACTTACATTTTACACCAAGTGTCAAATCGTGTCAAGATAAAACAAAAGAGCCATAAGGCTCTTTTGTTTTATCTATTCTATTATTACTCTGTAGCCGTCAAGGCTGAATATGTCGGAATATTCACCGTCGCCCGTAAAGTCAAAATCCTTGGGTACACAGTAAAAGACACATTCCGTAACCTTTCCTGTTTCGCTGTTGTATCTCATGTACAGATAATTGTGATAATTTGCCGTACTTTCAAATATGGACGGATATGCGGATATTTTTGAACCTGTCACCGTAACAGATGGCGTTTCGCCGTTCATTGCAATACCTACTCTGTAGCACTTTGTACTTCCTGACTGGAAGGAGTAAGTAGTTTTAGTTGTATCGGGAAGGTTCTGTGTTGTAACTTTTGTACCACTCTTGGAATACATTTCAGTTACAATATTCTTATATTTTGTGTTACCGTCTGATGATTCGTATACCCCGAAAGAATTTGCAAACAAATCGGGATTGACGGGCATACCCAAACTTGCCAAAAGCTCAATGCCTCCACAATCGCCGTCTTCGTTTGTTCCTATTAAAACAACGCTTCCGGGCACAACGTCTTCAATTGATTCTGACAATCCCACAACGTCAACATACTCCGTCAGAGTATACTGTGTAAGAACACCTTCCTTGTAGCCTTCAATAGTATCTTCCGTTACGGAGGAAACCACCATCACATTGTCCTCGCAGTCAAATTCATAGTCGGGAATTTTAAAGTCAAACATAAGAACATTATCTTCAATTCTAGCATTTCTGATGTAATATTTTGCAACAGAATTGTTATTGTTTATTCTTACATATTCCTTCCACCAATCTGCCAATTTCACCTGATTATAAAATCCATCCTCCTGCCCTAAGGGTGTAATCACAATAGCTGTGCTGTTATCGGGATTAGGGCTATACGATACATCAAAGAACAAATCACCTGTGTATTTATCGCTTGCACCCACGGAACCGTCAGATTTATAAGTAATACGTATACCTGTCTGGTTAATGTAGGAATTAAGCACATTTTTAACAGCATCTGTAACAGTGTAGGGCATATTGCTGTCAGCCTCTGCACTGCTATTCTTCATAATTCCTACACTCACCTGATAAATACTTCTTGATACTTCACCTACGGTAAATTCCTTTTCGTCACCATTTGCTGTTTTGACCTTTACGTAGGCTGAAGCAGTATATCTACGGTTGTAGTTATTTGTTGAAAGCTTTGTTATTGCGGCAGAGAAAAGAGTTTTATCGTCATTTTGGAATTTTTCTGCCGGAACGTAAACTTCACTACTGCTTCCTTCCGCACGAATTTTAATACCAAATTCAACATCCGGGATTGCAACAAGTGTATCGTTATAATCGGCAGTTGCAATAAATCTTAAGCCACTGTCACTCATAGCATCAATCTGTTCGCCTTCCGAAAGGTTAATGGAGCCCACTCTTACCTGTGCACCGTTTACCATTTCAACACCTGTTTCGTAAACAGGGTAAGCTGATGAAAAGTCGGTGTCTTCGGAAATGGTAAATTCACTATTGGGTAAATAACAACCATTGTCTGTTTTAATAATAAGTGCATTATCATCAACAAACTTTAATTTATCATCCTCTCTGACAAAAATATCACCTGTTGCTTTTTTACCGTTTACATAAAGTGTTACTCCGTCACCTGTCTTTACGGTTAATCTGTCGTCTGCACTATAGGATACGTTATATGTATCACCTGTTTTCTCTACTGTGACCGTAACAGAATCGCTTTCAGAAAAATCAACAGTTATATTTTCCTCACTTGTCAAAACATTACCTGAAGTGTACTGGGCGAAAGTTGCTGTAAATGCATTGTTTATTGTGCCCATTTTTACAAACTCAACAGTGTATACGCCGTCTTTTTCGGAAACATTGCAAGTTACGGGGAATTCCGTTTCAAAAAGCTCTGCTACTTCATATTCGCTTAACGCTCTGTCGTAAATCATGAACTCGTCAATTGCACCGTCAAAATACTTGTCACTTGACCACTGGGATTTTCCGATATAACAGTAGGGGATTGTGTACTTTATCTCATAGGGGTCAAGCCTTATATTGTCCGCTTCGCCTGAAAGCACACCGTCAATGTAAATACGCATCACGTCCCCTTCCTGCATCATTACAACATGGGTCCATCTGCCTGTTTCTATATCTGTTTCAACATTTACCCCCATTGCCGTAGAGGCACTTCCTGCTGTAATTGCACCTCTGAGAATACCACTCTTATAGTAAGGAGTTAAGAACATGTATCTGTCCGTACCTGTACCAAAGTCAAACACTCGCTGTGTAGTGTTTTTACTTTCGGGCTTTATCCATGCTGAAATTGTGTAATCCTCAAGTCCGCTAATTGCTTCGGAGGGTATTGTAACGTAGCTTTCACTTGTTCCGTCAAGAACTAAGCCGCTTTTGCCTGAAATACCCTGTGCAATAGTTGCATTAGACGAAAGCTGTGCGTTAAAATCGTTGCCTGACTTGTCTAAATCGTCCTCAAAATCGTAGTAGATTATTGGTTCTTGATGTGCCTCGTCCCTCTTTGCAACGCTCTTTCCGTATATTTCTTCCAAAGCATCAACTTCTGATTTTGAAACGGGTATTACATAACCGTGACGTGGTGTGAAGTCAAATGAATATTCACTTCTCGAAAACTGTGTAAAATTCACCAAATCTTCAGTTTCTGTCATAATAAAGAAACCGTCATTATAGGCATCGTAAATAATATGGTATTTATCCTCATTCAACATTTTAAAAATACCACTGCCTTCAATTGCCACATTGCTTCCGCTTGAATTTTTCCTTGGAAGGGTGTTAATGGTATCGGAATAGGGTCCGCCGGCGTGTTCGCTTGTAACAACGCAGATACCGCCTGCACTTTCATTTTTTACATACATGTAATACAAGCCGTCTTTATAAATAATGTCACCGTCGATGTCGTTTCCGTTCTCGGCATGACGATACAAAAGCTCAGGCTCTGTAATAAGAGTTTTCATGTCATGGGAGTAGACCTTGTACATCTGAGTAGTACCGCCTGAGGATAATGCAAGGTAAATCATGTAGGCACCGTATTGCCCTGTTTCTTCATCGTAGAACTCACTGTCCCAAATAGCCTGTGGTGCCCATGCACGTGTAGTCCAACCGTAATCTTTAAAATCAATTATCGTACCGTCATCCCAATTGATAAGGTCGTCACTTTCAAAAATGATAATAGAGCTTTGACTGCTCCAGCCATCAGAGGAACGCATATCCGTAAACAATGCATAATACATGCCGTTCTGACCCTTCATAATAAAGGGGTCACGCATGCACTGGTGTCCTTTTGTACTCTCCAGCACACTGTTACCGTTATTTATTGTATTGAAATGATAACCGTCACGGCTTAAACCATAGTACATTTTTTCCTGGCTTGAGGCATTGCCTGTAAAGTAGGCAAATAAATATGCAAAATCCTCTTCTTCAACTGTTATAGTATAGGATTTACTTACTGTTTCACCGTTATATTCCGAATAAGCCGTAAGATTTGTTGACTTTTCACCCTCACCGGAAGGAGCCCTTGTGATTATTCCTTCGTTTGTTATAACAGTTTCGTCTTCCGAAACCCATGTTATTGTACTGCCATAAGTGCTTTCCGTTGGAAGATACAAGTTTTCTTTAAGATGTTCTAAATTGCCGAAAATGTGGATTTCATCCAAATCCATCTGTGCAATGTCTGCATCTGTGTAGTTATGTATTACGGTAAACTCGTAAATTCTTTCAACGCTATTTCCGTTTGCATCGGAAAAAGTCGCCGTAAGATTTACCAAAGTATCAACGTCAGTTCTTGTAATAACACCGCTACTTGTTAAAACCGCTTCGTTATCTGATTTCCATGTAACAGTCATTCCCTCATATTCTGTGGGAAGATTGATGTTCTCAGTCAACTTATAGCTTTCAAACTCCAAGCTTTCAGCCGCTATATAAACATCTGCGATCTCAGAAGACACTTTATGTTCGCTGTTTATTGCAATTACTTCATCGCTTGTCAAGGCTTTATCATAAATTCTGAAATCTTCAATATAACCTTTAAAATAGCTGTCAGCGGAATATTGGCTCTTTGCCAGGTAGTTTCTGTCTGTATCGCCCAAGCTCGACGCTATTAGCTCGCTCGTCACTTCTCCCACCAAAGCACCGTCAACATACATTCTCTTTGTTTTGCCCTCCATTACAATTGCAATGGAAGCCCAGTTCCCCTTTTCTATTGGGTCGGCACTAAGCTTTCCTTCTTCAGTTTGCCAACCCCCTGTACTTATGGCAAAGCGGCAATATGTACCGTTATTTGTGTTTAAAAACAAATAATTCTTATCCGAAGTTCCCACGGTAAATGTAAACTGGTTAGCACCGTCCATTTCAGGGCGTACATTTATAACAAATGTAACATTTTCACATCCCGATACAATGTTATCAGGCATATGTATATAATCGCCTGTGCCGTCAAAATAAGCATATCCGTTTTTAATTACGGCTCCGTAATTTACACCTTCTGTAATCTCTCCGTCAAAGTCATAATGCAATAAAACGTTGTCTTGCCCTTGTGCAAAAGTAAATACCGGCAATGATAACACCATTGCAAAAACAAGGAGCATGGAAATTAATCTGTTTTTCATCTGTATCACCTTTCATTAATTAATGGGCTTTAAGCTTTCCATTGATTCAAAGAAAATAACCTTACAGGAAGAACCTGTTTTCTCCACTGCAAATCTATAATCGGTATTTTTCTCAATTTCAAACTTTTTTGCACCTGATAAACTGCCATCCTCATTATATTGTGCGATTACTGCCACACACGCATATTCGGAAGCAGGGTAATTCAATACAAATTCGCCCGCTGTTTCTTCAACATAGTATCCCTTCGGTACGTCCATATTATAAAGCTCAATCACTTCTTCTTCAGAAATGGCCCTGTTATAAATGCGGAATTCGTCAATCATACCGTCAAAATATCTATCATTTGACCACTGCGATTTTCCTATGTAGCAATAGGGGATTTTATACTGTATCTCATAGGGGTCAAGTCTTACATTTTCCGTTTCCCCTAAAAGGACACCGTCAATGTAAATACGCATCACATCCCCCTGTTGCATCATTACAACATGGGTCCATGTGCCCGTTTCAATGTCTTTTTCAACACTTATTCCCTTTTCCATGGTGTGGCTGTTTACGGTAATTGCACCGCGGAGAAGTCCCGTTCCATAATACGGTGAAAAAAACATATATCTATTCGTACCTGTACCAAAGTCAAACACTCGCTGGGTGATATTTTTGTTATCGGTTTTAAACCATGCGGAGATTGTGTAATCCTCAAGTCCCTCCAAACATTCTGAGGGGATAGTGGCGAAGCTTTCGCTTGTCCCGTTTAACAGAAGTCCCTTTCCGCCTAAATTACTTTGTGCAAATGCGGCGGAAGAACTCAATTGCACGTTGTAAAAATTTCCTGATTTATCACTCTCATCTTCAAAGTCATAATATAAAATCGGTTCTTTATCCTCTTTAACATTTTCAGGCACCGCATTTCCGTATGCTTCTTGAAGTGCTGTAACCTCATCTTTTGAAATCGTTATAACGTAGCCGTGACGGGGTGTAAAATCAAAGGAATATTCTTTTCTGTCAAGCTGGTTAAAATTAACCAAATCTTCTGTTTCCGTCATAATAAAGAACCCATTGTTATATGCATCGTAAACAAGGTGGTATTTATCTTCATTCATCAGCTTAAAAATACCGCTGCCTTCGATTGCCACATCATTTCCGTTCAAATCTTTTCTCGGAAGAGCATTAATTCTGTCAGAATAGGGGCCTCCCGCGTGTTCGCTTGTAACAACGTAAATACCTTTGTCACTTCCGTCAGTTTCGTCCTTTACATACATATAATACAAGCCGTCTTTATAAATAATATCACTGTCAATATCGTCCTTAAATTCATCGTGGCGATATAAAAGCTCGGGTGATGTAATAAGTGTTTTCATATCACGAGAATACACCTTGTACATCTGTGTGTTACCGCCTGAGGAAAGGGCAAGGTAAATCATGTAGGCACCGTACTGCTCGTTCTCTTTATCGTAGAATTCCGGATCCCATATAGCCTGGGGTGCCCATGCACGGTTATACCAGCCGTAATCGTTAAAATCTATAATTGTACCGTCGTCCCAATGAATAAGGTCTTCACTTTCAAAAATTATGATGGAGCTTTGGCTTGCCCAGCCGTCCCACGAACGCATATCAGTGAACAATGCGTAATACAAACCGTTCTGTCCCTTCATAATATAGGGGTCACGCATACACATGTGTCCCTTTGTGGATTCAAGTACACTGTTGCCGTTATTTATTGTGTTAAAATGGTAACCATCACGGCTTAAACCGTAAAACATCCTTTCCTGTTCGGGTCTGTTTCCCGTAAAGTAAGCAAAAAGGTAAGCATAGTCCTCTTCTTCGACTGTAATATCGTAAGATTTACTTACTGTAGCACCGTTATATGTGGAAAAAACCCACAGTTTTGTTGATTTGTCTCCACCACCTGAAACGGCACGTGTAATTTCACCTTCATTAGTTATAACCTGATCATCTTCGGAAAACCAGGTTATTGTACTTCCGTATTTGCTTTCCTTTGTAAGATACAAGTTTTCTTTTAAATGCTCAAGATTGCCCACAAGGTGTATTTCATCCAAATCCATCTGTGCAATTTCTTCATCTGTATAATTATGAATTACCGTAAAGCCGTACTCCCTCTTAACGCTGTTGCCCCACTCATCAGTAAAGGTAGCTGTAAGAGTAACCCAACGGTCAATATCATAACGTGTAATAATGCCATCATTTGACAGGACGCTTTCATCACCTGACTGCCACGTAACCTTTATGCCTCCACATTCTGAAGGGAGGATGATGTCATTTGTCAATTTATATGTGTCAAAATTCAAACTTTCCGATGCGATATACACATCCGCCCTTTTTGCCGCCTTATCATGTTCATTTGCGATTTCACTTACTTCATCGCTTGTCAAGGCTTTATCATAAACTCTGAAATCTTCAATATAGCCTTTAAAATAGCTGTCATTGGCATACTGGCTCTTTGCCAGATAGTTTTTATCTGTATCGCCTAAACTCGATGCAATTATATCGCTAGTCACTTCGTCAACCAAAGCACCGTCAACATACATTTTCTTTGTTTTGCCCTCCATTACAATTGCAACGGATGCCCAGTCCCCCTTTTGTATGGGGTCAGTATTTAATTTGCCTTCTTCCTGCCACCAGCCGACATTTGTCATGGCAAATCGACAATTTGAACCGTTATTTGTGTTTAAGAAAAGATAGTTGTTTTCTGAAGTACCCACAGTAAATGTAAATTGATTAGCTCCGTCCATTTCAGGGCGAACATTTATAACAAATGTAACATTCTCACAGCCTGACACCAAATTATCGGGCATATGGATATAGTCATCAACACCGTCAAAATATGCATAACCGTTCTTTATTTCCGCACCGTATGACTCGCCTAATGTTATCTCGCTTTCAAAATCATAGCGGAGAATTGTATCTCCATTTTCATCGGCAAAAGCATTAGGCATCTGCGAAAGAAACATTGCAAAAGACAAAGCACCTGCAAAAAGTTTTTTAATTTTCATATAACAACCCTCCATATGAGTTTCAACAACACCATATCATTATAAAGTATACCATTTCCTTCTGCTCCCTGTCAACCGCCATGCAAACAAAAAAATGCACAAACAGGATTTTTTCTTCACATATATGAAATAAAAACCATATAATTAAATTGGGTGGTAAAATATGACTCTATCCCAAATGGTAATCGGTCAAAAAGCCACCGTTACCCAAACGGATATTTCAAACAAAATAATATGTCGCCTCATTGACATGGGGCTTTCGGAAAAAACTTGTGTAACATGCCTTTTTAAAAATCTGTCCCGTGAAATTATCGCCTACAGAATAGGCGATGCTACCGTTGCCCTCCGTCGTGAAGATGCTGACCTTATAACAGTTTTATAATAGAGGTGTCCTATGAAAAGAAAGTCATTGCCCGTTTTCGGAAAAATTTACCTTGCAGGAAATCCCAACGTAGGAAAAAGCACACTGTTTAACGTCCTTACCTCCTCCCGTGTTCACACAGGAAACTGGGCAGGGAAAACAGTCTCCGTATCGGAAGGCTACGGGGTACATAACAAGAAAAAATATCTTATTTCAGACCTTCCGGGCATTTCCTCCCTTTCCATACCCGATGCAGAAGAATTATCCGCATCTGAGGCAATTATAGAAGGTGACTGCGACTGCGTTATAATAGTGTGCGATGCCACAAACATGACCCGTTCCCTCTGTCTTGCATTAAGGATTTTAGAATTAAAAAGTAGCTGTGTTCTTTGCGTAAACCTTTGCGATGAAGCAAATAAGAAGGGCATAACAATCGACTCGGAAGCTTTAAGTTTTATTTTGGGAATTCCCGTAATCCTTTGTTCTGCCCAAAGGAAAAAGGGCATTTCTCTCCTTATGGACGAATGTGAAAAAATCTGTATGGGAGCATCCTACACCCCTTTTTCGCCCCTTTACCCTCCTAATGTGGAAGACTATTTTGAAAGCACCCCCTACGAGAGAAAGGATGCTACAAGAAAGCAATATTCCTCTTTAAAGCTTCCCTTGGATATAAAAAAGGATATTTCCCTTAAAATTTCCGAAACTGCGGAAAAAATTGCAAAGGTAGTAACAAAAACAGATACTGCCAAATCAAAAGATATGTTTTTTGATAAAATCATCTGCTCACCTTTATTTTCAATACCCGTAATGTTTTTGTTTTTGTCCTTGATTTTGTATATCACAATGGTAGGTGCAAATTACCCTTCCAAGTTCTTGTCATATATTGCAGGGGAAGGGAAAATTTTTCTGTCCCGTGTTTTAAATGTTCCCCCTTTTATTAAAGGGGTATTAATAGAAGGTGTTTATTCAACCACCGCCACCGTTATCTCTGTAATGTTGCCGCCAATGGCAATCTTTTTTCCATTGTTTACCCTTTTGGAGGACTCGGGTTTTCTCCCCCGTATTGCCTTTAATTCAGACCCTGTTTTCAAAAAATGCGGCACAAGCGGAAAACAGTCTCTTTGCATATGTATGGGTTTGGGTTGTAACTGCGTTGGTATTTCAAATTCTGCAATTATTCCCTCCGAAAGTGAACGGCTTATTTCAATAATTACAAATTCCTTCACACCTTGTAACGGTAGATTTGGAGCAATTACCGCCGTTATTGCCTTTGTTTTTTCAGGAAATGTTGCCTCCTCTTTAGCACTTATTATAACATTGTGTTTTTCTTTTGCCGTAACACTTTTAGCATCGTTTCTTCTTTCAAAAACTGTTTTTAAAGGTAAGGAAGAAAGCTTTATTTTAGAGCTTCCCTCCTACAGAAAGCCACGTATTTTTTCGGTTTTGATTTCATCCTTAAAGGATAGAACATTGCACATAATGTTACGTGCAATAAGCGTTGCGGCACCTGTTGGTGCTTTGATATACACGCTGAATTACTTCAATCTTTTATCACCTGTAGCATTATTTTTAAATCCCTTGGGAAAGCTTATGGGGCTTGACGGTGTAATACTTTTATCATTTATTCTTGCTCTTCCCGCAAACGAAATAATTCTTCCTTCCATCCTTATGCTTTACAACAACGCTCCCCATATTCCCTCTGTTTCTTCCTCGGCACTTTTTATGACTCTTTCAAATTATGGCTGGACACTTTCAACTGTAGTATCGTTTATTATATTTACCCTTTGCCACTGGCCCTGTATAACGGCACTTATGACCATAAAAAAGGAAACAAAGAGCATAAAATGGACAGTTTTATCATTTGTCGTACCGTTATTTTTCGGCGTTATTCTGTGCATAATTTCATCTTTGATATTTTCTCTTTTGGGGTGAATATTATTAATTGCTTTGTGTAACAATATACACGTAGAATTTTCCTCTTTTGGAATAAAAAGACTTGATTTTTTTTTTGAACCGTTGTATAATACTGCCCGAAGTATGTTTCGACAAAAACTGCTTTTATTGTCTATGGTATTGGAGATGACTTTTATGAACAGAAATTATGAGAGATGGTTGAATTCAGAATATGTTGACGAAGCAACAAAAAAAGAGCTTCTTTCTATGACTGAAGAAGAAATCCATGACGCTTTTTATAAAGACATGGAGTTCGGTACCGCAGGTCTTCGAGGCATTATCGGACCGGGCACCAACCGTATAAATATTTACACAGTAAGAAAAGCCACACAAGGCTATGCGGAGTATCTCATGGACCATGAATTCCGTGAAGTTCGCCGCGGTGTTGTTATTGCTTACGACAACCGCCGTATGAGCTATGAATTTGCAGTGGCTACTGCCGGTGTATTTGCCGCAAACGGTATTAAGAGTTATCTTTTTGAATCTCTTCGTCCCACACCTGAGCTCAGCTTTGCAGTAAGACATCTTGACTGCTTTGCAGGCGTTGTTATTACAGCAAGCCACAACCCTCCCGAGTATAACGGTTATAAGATTTATGACTCTCATGGCTGTCAGCTCACACCCGAATACTCTGACAAAGTTACTATCTGCGTTAACAGAATTGAAGATGAATTATCTGTTAAGTGTCTTACCTTGGAAGAAGCAGGTAACCTTATCCAGATTGTTGGCGAGGAAGTTGATGAACCTTACTACGAAGCTGTTAAATCCATTCAGGTTAACCCGGATTTGGATAAGAGCGATTTGAAAATTGTTTATTCTCCCCAGCACGGTACCGGTAATGTTCCCGTAAGGCGTGTTCTTTCAGATTTGGGTTACAATGTTATTCCCGTATTGGAACAGTGCAAGCCTGATACTGAATTTTCTAATACAAAGAGTCCTAACCCTGAAGTTCCGGCAGCTTACGAGCTTGCCATTGAAAAGGCAAAAGAAAATGATGCCGATATTATTATAACAACTGACCCTGACTGCGACAGACTTGGTGTGGCCGTTAAAAAGGACGGGGAATATATCCTTATGACAGGCAACCAGGGCGGTGCTGTTCTTCTTAAGTATATCTTAAGCCAGATGGCTGAAAAAGGCACCCTTCCCGACAACGGTCTTATTTTTAACACCGTTGTTACAAGCGACCTTGGTGACCGTGTTGCAGAAAAGTACGGTGTAGGCGTTGAAAAGACTCTTACAGGCTTTAAGTTCATAGGTGATAAAATTCACAACCATAAACACTCCGACGGCAAGACGTTCCTCTTTGGCTACGAAGAAAGCTACGGTTACCTTATCGCTCCCTTTGTTCGTGACAAGGATGCTGTTCAGTCTTCTCTTATGCTTTGTGAAGCGGCAGCCTTCTACAAGGCACAGGGCAAAACACTTTATGATGCGTTAAACGATATTTATGCTGAATTCGGCTATTATAAAGATCACCTTACAAGCGTTACAATCCCCGGTGAAGACGGTGCCGCAAGAATTAAGAAGATTCTTTCTGACCTTCGTTCCAATCCCAAGAGCACAGTTTACGGCATTAAGGTGAAAAAAGTTCAGGACTTCTCAACAGCGGAAATGATTGTTAGGGGCTTCCCAAAGAGCAATGTTTTAAAGTATATCTTAGAGGACGGCACATGGATTGCAATTCGTCCTTCAGGTACAGAGCCTAAGTGTAAGTTCTACTATTCTATAGTATCAAAGGATCCTGCGGAAATCCCCGCAAAGCTTGAAGCTATCAGAAAAGAATTTGAACCTGAGTTATAATAAAAACCCAAACAGCCAAAAAGAGATTTGCGTCTGCAAATCTCTTTTTTTGACTCTATCATACATCTCTCATACTAAGCGAAATTCTCTTTTTTGCCACATCAACCCCGATAACCTTTACCTTTACCACGTCACCCACGCTTAAAACCTCTGTGGGGTGCTTAATGAACTTATCGCAGATTTTTGAAATATGCACCAATCCGTCCTGATGTACGCCAATGTCCACAAAGGCACCGAAATCAATTACATTTCTGACCGTACCTTCCAAAACCATACCCTCCTTAAGACTTTCAATGCTGATTGAACCCGTACGAAGAAGGGGTTTTGGAAGCTCGTCACGGACATCTCTGCCGGGCTTTAAAAGGGTATGTGCTATATCATTTACAGTTACCATACCTATGTTGTATTTTTCAAGAACGCCCTTTAAATCAGCCTTTGAAAGGGCATCGGTGAACCCTGTAAGATTGCCTTTCTTTACATCGTCCTTTGTATATCCGCAAATATTCAATATATCATTTGCGGCACCGTAGCTTTCGGGGTGTACGCTTGTATTGTCAAAAATTTCGTCACCCTCGCTTATACGCATAAAGCCTGCACACTGTAAAAAGGTCTTTTCACCAAGCTTTGCAACCTTTAAAAGCTCACGTCTCTTTTTAAATGCACCGTTTTCTTCACGGTATTTTACTATGTTCTTTGCGATAGTGCCGTTAACACCTGCAATATGCTCCAAAAGTGATACAGAAGCAGTATTAAGGTCAACACCTACCTGGTTAACACATTCCTCCACAACACCATCCAAAGCTCCTGTCAGCTTTTTCTGGTTACAGTCGTGCTGATACTGACCCACACCTATGCTCTTAGGGTCAATCTTTACAAGCTCGGATAAAGGGTCCTGTAATCTTCTGGCAATAGAAACTGCACTACGAAGGGATACATCAAATTCGGGGAATTCTTCCGCTGCCAATTTCGATGCACTGTACACGCTGGCACCGGCTTCGGAAACCACCATGTATTTTACATCACCGTTAAACTGACCTATAACTTCGCTTATGAATTCTTCGCTCTCCCCTGTTGCTGTGCCGTTACCGATGGAAACCACGTTTACGCCCCATCTTTTTATCATGTTTGTAATAAGCACCTTTGCCTTGTCCTTATCGTGGTTAGGAAGTGTAAAATATCCCACGCCTGTTTCCAGAACCTTACCTGTTGAATCAACAACTGCCAATTTACAGCCTGTTCTGTAGCCGGGGTCAACGCCTAAAACTATCCTACCTTTTACAGGAGGTGACATAAGAAGATTTTTTAGGTTCAAGCTGAACAAGTCAATTGCCGCTTCCTGTGCTCTTTCAGTCAATATATTTCTTATTTCAGTATCAATTGAGGGTGCAATAAGACGCTTATAGCTATCTTCCATAGCTTCTCTTACAATATCTGCACATTGTCCGCCGTTGGCATTTATTACATTTTCCGCCAAAGCATTGTACATTACATTTTCATCCGCATCAATTTTTACAGAAAGTACGCCTTCCTTTTCACCACGGTCCAAGGCAAGGATGCGGTGGTTTGCCACAGCATTGACCTTTTCACTAAATTCGTAATACATTTCGTAGGTGGGGTTTTCCTCTTTCTTTGTGCTGGAAATAAGTGCTGTCACATATGTTTTAGCCCTGACCTTTTTTCTGTTTTCAGCATCATCTGAAATCATTTCGGCGATAATATCCTTTGCACCACAGAGTGCATCTTCTACAGTTTCAACGCCCTTTTCACCATCTATGTACTTTTCCGCTTCTTTATAGGGGTCAAAACTGTTAAGCTGAAGAAAGATAGCATTTGCCAAAGGTTCCAAGCCCTTTTCCTTTGCAATTGTGGCTCTTGTTCTTCTTTTCGGTCTGAAAGGTCGATAGATATCCTCAACCTCTGTTACTGTTTTTGCGTTTTCAATCTGCACCTTTAATTCATCAGTCAATTTTCCCTGTTCGTCAATAAGGCGGATAACATCTGCCTTTTTCTCCTCCAAGGCACGCAGTGCTTCCAGTTTATCAGCGAACTTACGAAGAAGCTGGTCGTCCATTGCACCTGTAAGCTCTTTACGGTAACGGGCAATAAAGGGTATGGTATTTCCTTCATCTAAAAGTTTTACAACATTTTCCCCGTGCTCTTCCTTTATATTAAATTCAGCACATAAACTTTTTGTAATGCTATCCATTTTTTCATCCTCTTTCTAATACTATCATATACCTTATTGTACCATATTTTTATTAAAAAGTAAAGAACTCCGTATTAACGGAGTTCTGCACGGTTTTATCTGTGGCTTTCGCTCATGGGCACCTTGTCTTTGAATAGAAGTGTAATCGCCCACAGTCCTGCCAATCCTACAACCGTGAAAATGATACGACTGATAAGTGAACCCTGTCCGCCGAAAAGCATACCTACCAAATCAACACCGAAAAGTCCGATAGAGCCCCAGTTCAGAGCGCCTATAATCACAAGTATCAACGCTGTATTATCCATGTACATACTCCTTCTGTTTTTATTTTGGTCTCTGTACATATTATAACCTGCTTTTAATTATTTATGCATATCTTTATCAATTGTATTCAAATTCAAAACTTGCTCTGTCGCTTACAAACTCAATTAAAACCTCTCCCCTATGGGAAAATCTGTAATACGCCTTACATGAAGGACTTTCGTGGATGGTCCGTTTCATCTCGCCCTTTATGGGTGCATAAAGAGGCTGAGCGTTTTTTTCAATAAGATTTGCGTAAAATTCATAGTCCCCTTGTTTAACTAAAACTGTATTGTCAGTTATATGAATTAATTTTGCACCCAGGTACGTGGCAATCCTGTATTCCTTTTTATCAATCATCACAACACCTATAATGCCCGTAAAATGAATGCCCGACAGGGGAATGTCCGCAACAGAGAGCATCAGGGAACAATTTTTATAACAGCACTGGGTCCATACATACTTTTTTGGGAAAGAACTGCCGCTGTCGCCTTCAATATAACCAATCCCATTTTGAAAATCAAGCAGCTCACCTCCTACATTCATTTGCCCTGAAACATTATGTTTCATACTGTAAACGCTGTGACTGCACTGCATAAAGGGCACAAAGCGGAAAGGTCCCATAATTGGGTATTTTATTGGCAAAAGCTGCCCAAATTTAAGCTCGCCTTTAAAAGTTAAATTATCGTTTTCTATATCTATTTTTACGCCATTTTCAGAGAAAACACAGTTTTCAAATTTTATGCATAAGGGCTTTTCGGAGTATTCCAAATAATTTCCCGAAATGTTAAAAGCACCCTTATCGGTTATTATTTGCAGTGAAGATGTTGTATTTGTACCACTGCGGTGATACGCCGGGATAAAGGCAATTGTCCGTCCGTTTCCGGAGCATTTAAAGTACCAGCCTTTAAAATATTGGCTTTTAAACATTTTTTACCTCCACAAGTTTTATCTATATTATTTCGCCCTTTTAAGTAAATATACAAAAACAGAGCATATTGACTGCCCAAAATGGGTTCAATATGCTCTGCTTAAATTTGTACTAATTACTTCTTTGCAGTTTTCTTAGCAGTTTCTTTGCTTTTTTCAGCATTATCATACTTTGTAAGGTGCCAAATCTTATCGTTATATTCTTCGATAGTTCTGTCAGAGGAGAAGAAGCCACTCTTAGCTACGTTAAGAATTGCTTTCTTTGTCCATGTCTTCTGGTCACGGTATTCTGTGTCAATTCTCTTCTGAGCTTCAACATAGCTTTCAAAGTCACGGATTACCATGTAGTTATCGGAAACACTTCTGTCGCCGAATACAAGAGACTGGTAAATGTCGTAGTAATAGTTTTCGCTGTTGAAAGTACCGTTAATAAGAAGGTCCAACACTCTTCTTATTCTGGGATTGGAAGCATAGATTTCCTGGCTGGAAGCTGTTTCAAATCTCTTAGCCTTTTCAACTTCATCACTTGTCATACCGAAGATAAACATGTTTTCTGTGCCTACGCACTGGCTCATTTCAACATTAGCACCGTCCATAGTACCTACAGTCAAAGCACCGTTAGCCATAAACTTCATGTTACCTGTACCTGATGCTTCAAGACCTGCTGTGGAAATCTGTTCACTGATTTCAGCGGCAGGAATAATCATCTGTGCAAGTGTTACGCCGTAGTTTTCAACGAACACAACCTTAATCTTGCCCTTAATGTCGGGGTCGTTATTAACAACCTTCGCAACGTCATTGATAAGCTTGATTATAAGCTTTGCTCTCTTATAGGCTCTTGCAGCCTTTGCACCGAAAATGAATGTATGAGGAACAATATCCATATCGGGGTTCTTCTTAAGCTGGTCGTAAAGGTAAATAACATGAAGAATATTAAGAAGCTGACGCTTATATTCATGAAGTCTCTTTACGTGAACGTCAAATATAGAATTAGGATCGATTTCAACACCGTTGTGTTCCTTGATATATGCGGCAAGTTCCTTTTTCTTTTCAAGCTTTACAGCCATAAACTTCTTCTGGAATGTTTCATCTTCAGCATAGGGTACAAGCTTTTCAAGAAGCATGGGATCCTTTTCCCAGCCTTCGCCTATTGTCTTTGTAATAAGTGCAGACAGCTGAGGGTTAGCAAGACGAAGCCAACGGCGGTATGTGATACCGTTTGTAATAGCTGTAAACTTTTCAGGTTCAAGGTGATAATAGTCTTTAAATATATCCTTCTTAAGGATTTCTGTGTGAAGTTCACTTACGCCGTTTACCTTATGACAGCAGCAAAGGCAAAGATTTGCCATGGAAACGTAACCGTGAGCAATAACAGCCATGTAGTTAATCTTGCCCCAGTCATAGCCGTAAGTTACAATAAGCTTTTCCTGTAATCTTCTGTTGATTTCTTCCAAAATCATCCAGATACGGGGAAGAAGTCTCTGAATAAGTTCCATAGGCCACTTTTCAAGAGCTTCGGAAAGAACTGTGTGGTTTGTGTACGCAAATGTCTTTGTACAGATGTCCCAAGCCTGATCCCAGCTCATGCTTTCCTGGTCCATAAGAAGTCTCATAAGTTCGGGGATTGCAATTGCAGGATGTGTATCATTAATATGAAGTGCAACGTAGTCAGCAAGCTTTGATACATCGGGACCGTGGTGACGCTTATAACGCTGAAGAATCCACTGGAGTGTACAGGATACAAAGAAATACTGCTGACGTAGTCTCAACTCCTTACCCTGCTCGTTATTATCTTCGGGGTAAAGAACCTTGCTTATAGCTTCTGCCATAGCCTTTTCTTCTACAGCCTTTACGTGGTTACCTGAACTGAATATATCAAATTCTGTCTGGATATCGCTGTTAGCCTTTGCAGACCAAAGACGAAGTGTATTTACAAGCTTTGCATCGTAGCCTGAAATGGGCATATCGTAGGGCACACCGATAACATCTGTTGTATCAATATATTCGGGATGCATCTTGCCGTCAGCACCTGTAATCATGTTAACACGACCGCCGAAACGAACAATCTGACTTTCTTCGGGTCTTGCGATTTCCCACATATCACCATCAATAAGCCAATCGTCATACATTTCTACCTGTTCGCCGTCAACTATTCTCTGCTTAAAGAGACCGTATTCATAACGGATGGAACAACCGAATGCGGGAAGGTTAAGTGTAGTTAAAGAATCGATAAAGCAAGCCGCAAGACGACCGAGACCACCGTTACCTAAGCCTGCATCTCTTTCCTGGTCGGAAATTTCAGCCAAAGAAACACCCATAGATTCAAACACAGCCTCATAATCTTCTGTAAGACCAATGTTCAAAAGATTGTTACCTAAAGCACGTCCCATCAGAAATTCGAAAGAAAGATAGAATACTTCTTTATTCTGAAGTGTTCTCTGTGCTCTTCTGTATTCAGTCCACTTTGTTACAATTTTATCTCTGACTGTCAATGCAGCAGCCTTATAAATATGTGCAGGTGTTGCATCCTCCAATGTTCTGCCGTAGTTACGGCTGAGCTTGCCGAGAATTTCCTCCTTAAGCACCTGCTGTGCTGCTGTAAGTTCTTTTTTGCTCATTTATCAAAAACCCCTTTTTTTTATTACTGGGATGGCGTGCCAATACGACACGCCACACACATATCTCCCACATTTTACAACAAAATACAGGATAAGTCAATATAATAATATACGAAATTATGCCATAATTACACCAATCTATTGTACAATTCGATGTACTCTTTTGCACTCTTCGTCCATGAAAAGTCTGCGTTCATCGCCCTTTTACAAATGCCATTCCATTCTTTTCTGCGGTTATAGTATATGTCATGGGCGTATCTTATAATACCTAACATTTCATGGGCATTATAATTTTTAAAGCTGAAGCCTGTACCTGTATTTTCAAATTCGTTATAAGCTTCAACAGTGTCTTTCAAGCCGCCTGTTTCTCTTACAATGGGCACTGCACCGTAACGCATTGCGATAAGCTGATTAAGTCCGCAGGGTTCAAAAAGAGAAGGCATCAGAACAGCATCACTTGCCGCATAAATCTTATGTGCAAGAGTGTTGTCAAAGCGAATCTGTGCACTTACTCTGCCATGGTACTTCCAGTCAAAGAAACGAAGGGAATCTTCAAATTCCTTATCACCTGTACCAAGGACCACAACCTGAATGTTCTGGTCAAAGCACAAATCGTCCATAATGCAGTTAATAAGGTCCAAGCCTTTCTGACCTGTCAATCTTGTAACAAGGCTTATAATAAACTTTTCATCATCTTCAATAAGGCCCAATTCCCTTTGAAGAGCAACCTTATTAGCCTTTTTCTTTGAAATGAAATCCTTTACACCGTACTTTTCGTAAATCATTTCGTCAGTTGAGGGATTATAACCCACATAATCAAGACCGTTTACTATACCCTTTAAGCTGTTTGTTCTTGCACGAAGAAGCCCGTCAAGCTTTTCACCGTAAAATTCTGTTTTTATCTCCTCCGCATAAGTGGGAGAAACTGTTGTGATATAGTCAGAATAAGTGAGGGCACCCTTCATGAAGCTTGCATCCTTAAAGAATTCAAGCTTGTCTGAAGTAAAATAGTAATCTTCAAGTTCACAAACATCGGCAATAACCTTTTTGTCATAAATGCCCTGGAACTTAAGATTGTGAATTGTGAACATAGTCTTTATTCTGGAGTAACGTGAATCAAATCCGTAGTGGGCACGCAAAAGAACCGGAACCATACCTGTCTGCCAGTCATTTGCATGAATAACATCGGGCCAGTAGCCCACAACCTGCAACAGTGCAAGAACAGCCTTGTCGAAGAAAGCAAATCTTTCAATGTCTGTAGCGATATCACCGTATACATATTGTGCACCGAAATAGAACTCATTATCCACAAAATAATAAGTAACATTGTTCATCTTTAATTCAAACACACCGCAGTACTGACTTCTCCAGCCCATTTTTATATAAATATGGTCAATATATCGCATCTGAGATGTGTATTTTTCGGGAATAACACGGTATTTAGGAAGGATTACCCTTGTTTCCACACCCTGTGCAATAAGTTCCTGGGGAAGAGAACCTGCCACGTCACCTAAACCGCCTGTTTTAACGAATGGGCTACATTCGCTTGTTACTAATAAAACTTTCATACAATTCATCCTTTCAATTTGCTTTAAGGCGGTCACGTTTTACGCAACCGCCTTTAATTTTAGATTAATGTACGTTTGGGGAGAATGAAGGGATATGTAGGCTGACCTACAAGTCTCTTACCTGTTCTGAGTGTACATTCCTTATCAATTACAACATTTTCAAGGTCGCATCTTTCCTGAATAACAGTATTCTGCATTACGATAGAATTTTTAACCACAGCACCCTTTTCAATGTGAACGCCACGGAATATAATACTGTTTTCAACTTCGCCGTCAATAATACAGCCGTCTGCAACCAAAGAGTTCTTAACAGAAGCACCGGAGAGATACTTTGTTGGAACCTGGTCCTTAACCTTTGTATAAATAAGGTTTTCACCGCCGAAAATTTCATCTCTCACATCTGCATTAAGCATCTTCATGTTGTTGTCATAGTAAGAAAGAACACTGTCAACTCTTCCTACAAAGCCTTCGTACTTATATGCACAAATGCTGAGAGAATTCATGTTTGTACGCAAAATGTCATTGATAAAGTTATGGCTTCCCTTTGCATAAGCATCTTCGATAAGGTTCTGAAGTTTACTCTTTTCAATTATATACATATCCATGCCTGCATTACAGGAAACAGGTTCGCTCTGATTGTAATGAATCTGTGTTACCTTGTTATTGATATCTATATCATATGTTGTGCAAGTCTTAAGCTGGGGGTCATTTTTTTCAAGCACGTTATAAATAACGGTAATATCTGCACCGCTTTCCTCGTGCTGACGAATTGCCTCGTTATAGCACATATTGCACACAACATTTGCACCTGCAAGAACAACATACTTCTGCTGGCTTCTGTGAAGATATGTAATTATACCGTGCAAAAGGTCAACATCGCCTGTAGAAACTCCGTAATTACCGTTTCCTCGAATCTGCGGAGGAAGAATAAACAAGCCGTAATTTTTGCGGTTTAAATCCCAAGGCTTGCCAGTTGATACGTGGTCCATAAGTGAAGAATAGTTTACATGAGTAGCTATACCCACATTTATAATACCGGAATTTACCATATTAGAAAGAACAAAGTCAATCAGACGGTATCTGCCTGCAAAAGGAAGAGCAGATACATCTCTTACCTGTGTAAGCTCGTTCATTCTTACATCCTGATTTCTTGTTAAGATTATGCCCATTGCGTCTGTCATTTTATTCTCCCCCTCCTTAGTCTTTAATAGTTTTTGTAACCATTGCGTTTACGCCGATTTTTGTATTGTCACAAATTGAAATATTTCCACCGATAAGGGAGATATCAGCCGAACAATACTTGCTCTTATACTTTGTGGAATCCACATTTTTGTCGCCGATAACACAATTATCGCCAACAACTGTATTTGCACCTATGATTGTTTTCTTAACAACGGTGTTTTCGCCGATAACAACACCGGGGAACAAAATAGAATCTTCTACAATACTGCCCTTACCTACAGTTACGCCTTCAGAAAGAACAGATGCTTTCACTTCGCCGTAAATGTTACAACCTTCTGTAATACAGCTTGAAGTAACCTTAGCTCCCTCTGCCACATAGTGAGGTGGCTTAACAGGGTTACGTGAGAAGATTGTCCAGTTAGAGTCATACATATCCAGAATAGGAGGATCTGCAATAATATCCATGTTTGCTTCCCAAAGGCTCTGTACTGTTCCTACATCCTTCCAGTAGCCTTCAAATCCGTAAGCACAAAGTTTCTGGTTATCGCCCAGCATTGCAGGAATAATATTTTTACCAAAGTCGTTTTCACTGCCTTCTGTAGCTTCGTCACGGATAAGATATTCCTTAAGTGCAGACCACTTGAACACATATACACCCATGGAAGCAAGGTTACTCTTCGGTTCCTTGGGCTTTTCAACGAACTTTGTAATAGTTCCGTCTTCATCAGCTTCCATAATGCCGAATCTGCTTGCTTCCTCCCAGGGAACCTGAATAACAGCAATAGTAGCCGCCGCATCGTGCTCCTCATGGAATTTAAGCATCTTGTTATAATCCATCTTGTATATATGGTCACCTGAAAGAATAACCACATGTTCGGGATTGTACTGATCTACAAATTCAATATTCTGATAAATGGCATTTGCAGTACCCTTGTACCATTCGCCTGTTTCTTCCTTCTGGTAAGGAGGCAACACATATACACCGCCATTGTTTCTGTCAAGGTCCCATGTACTGCCGTTACCTATATAAGTATTAAGTTCAAGGGGCTTATACTGTGTAAGAACACCTATAGTTTCAATACCGGAATGAACACAGTTGCTTAATGCAAAGTCAATAATTCTGTACTTACCGCCGAAAGTTACCGCAGGCTTTGCTACTTTACTTGTCAGAATACCAAGTCTGCTACCCTGTCCACCGGCAAGAATCATAGCAAGACATTTAGTTGATTTCATTTTTATTCCTCCTAATCTTTACTTCTTAACAGTATTACGTTTTGCTCTTTTACGTTTAAAATACATAGTTGTCATAGGTGGCACTGTAATCGTAAGGGTGTACGGTCTGCCATCACAATCATATTTATATTTCCTTGCTTTCACCGGCATACCGTTTGTAACGCCTGTACCGCCGTAAACATCTTTATTTGAGCTGAACACTTCTTCATATTCACCGGCACGTGATACTCCGATTGAATAATCCTTATATTCAACAGGGGTGAAGTTACATACCACTATAATTTCACTGCCCCTTGCTTTACCCTTTCTTATAAAAGATACTATGCTCTTTTCGTTATCGTTTGCATTAATCCATTCAAAACCGTCCCAACTGTCTTCAATTTCCCAGAAGGGCTTATTATCTATATAGAAATGGTTCAGATCCTTCATATACTGATGGAACCTTGCGTGATGGTAATCTTCAAGAAGATGCCACTCCAATCCTTCGTAAAATCTCCATTCAATGAACTGTGCAATTTCACCGCCCATAAACATAAGCTTTTTGCCCGGATGTGCCATATAGTAGCCCAAAAATGCTCTTAAAGAGTCAAACTTGCCGTCATAAAGAGCACTCATTTTATTAACAAGGGATGCTTTTCCGTGAACAACCTCATCATGACTAAGAGGCAGAATATAATTTTCACTGAAAGCATACATCATTGAAAATGTCAAAAGATTGTGGTTACTGCTTCTGAAATAGGGGTCCATGGACATATAACGCAAATTGTCGTTCATCCATCCCATATTCCACTTATAGTTAAAGCCCAAACCGCCCACATCACGGGGTTTTGTAACCATGGGCCATGCGGTTGATTCCTCAGCAATCATCAAAAAGTTGGGGAATTCACCAAACATAACCTCGTTTAACCTACGTAAAAATTCAATGGCTTCAAGGTTTTCGTTACCACCGTATTTATTCTGGATATATTCCTCTCTTGCATAGTCAAGGTAAAGCATACTTGACACAGCATCAACACGGATGCCATCCATATGATATATCTTTGCCCAGAACACCGCAGATGAAATAAGGAAAGATATTACCTCAGTCTTTGAATAGTCAAAAACAAGTGTGCCCCATTCCTTATGCTCACCTACTCTTGTGTCGGCATATTCATATGTAGGTGTACCGTCAAACTTCGCCAGACCGAAACCGTCACGGGGGAAGTGTGCAGGAACCCAGTCAACAATAACCTTGATACCTGCCTTATGGCATGTATCAACAAAATACATCAAATCATGGGGTGTTCCGTAACGGCTTGTTGCCGCAAAATAGCCTGTTACCTGATAACCCCAGCTTCCGTCAAAGGGATATTCCATCAAGGGCATAACTTCAAGATGTGTATACCCCATATCCTTAAGATACGGAACAAGTTCATCCGCCATTTCCCGGTATGTGTAAAAGCTTCCGTCCTGATGCATTCTCCAGCTGCCTAAGTGACATTCATAAATGTTCATAGGCTTATTATACGGTGCTTCGCAGTTTCTCTTTTGCATGTATGCACCGTCACTCCACTTATACCCGTCAATATCATAAGTTACAGATGCATTGTCGGGACGAAGCTGAGCATATACTGCATAGGGGTCGCTCTTAAAAAAGCCATCGCCTTTTTCCGGTGTAATATAATACTTATAAACCTCACCGTCATTAATGCCTTCAACAAAGCATTGCCAAATTCCGGTTTCACCCAGTCTTGTCAAAGGATGGCTCCATTTATCCCAGTTATTAAAGTTACCGGACACATGGACCGCCTTAGCATTTGGTGCCCACACAGCAAACCTGTAACCTGTCTTACCGTTCAGAACACACTTATGTGAACCCAGTACTTCATAACTGTGGAAATTATTTCCTTCGTTAAATAAGTATACGGCAAAATCGTCATTAAAAGGATTTTCTCTGTAAGAAACTTCTCCAAAATACTCCTTTTGCACAATTTTTCACCACTTTCCCAATAATTATTAAGTACATTTTAACAAATTTTTTGCGTTTAGTCAATCGATTTTTGTTAGATATGTGTTATATTTGTATAAATTTTTTATTTTTCTAAAAATCATTCCCAAACGGAGCATTTTGGTGTATAATAGCAAAGAGGTGAAAGCTATGTTTTCTTTTGAATGTGAAAATGACACTACAGAATATCAGAATGACACTACTGAAACAGAATGCGACATTTCTGCTCCCAATTATCATAGCCTGTTATCAATTATTACATTTATTCTTCTCCCTCCCTTATGGTTTTTATCAATTCCTTCCATTGTTTTTTCTTCCGAGGCAAAAAAATGTTACAATGAGGGTTATACTCCTATTGCCCTGAGATTTGCACAAAAAGCACGAAAGTTTGCCATCAGTGCATGGATTGTTTTCGCTTTAATTGTCCTTGCAGGATTAAGCTTGTATCTTTTTACTAATTATTAATATGAAAGAAAGGTGTTTTTTATGACTAAAGGTGAATTGGCTTCAAAAAATTTTGAAAGCGGTATGAATTGTGCACAGGCAGTTCTCTGTGCCTTCACAGAAGAAATCGGCATGGATTATGAAACTGCACTTAAACTTGCACTCCCCTTCGGAGGCGGCATGGGAAGATTGCGTCTTACATGCGGTGCCGTAACAGGCATGATTATGGCTTACGGGCTTGTTTTTGGCATAGATTCCGTGCCTACCCATGATGAAAAAATGGAAAATTATAAGGGTGTACAGTACTTGACAGAGGAATTTAAAAAGCTTAACCGTGGCACAATTATCTGTTCCGAGCTTTTAGGTTTGAAAGAACCGGAAGGTACATATGTTCCCGAGGAAAGAACGGAAGAATATTATAAGAAACGCCCCTGTGGCGAAATGTGTTATATTGCCGCAGAAATTCTTGATAAATATATTAAAGAAAACAAATAAATTACACCCCCAAAGCATTACGTTTTGGGGGTGTAATTTATTTGTTTTTCACGCTGTCTAGTTCAAATATAAATCTGGTCCATTCGCCCTCTTTACTTTCGGCATAAATCTGATTATTATGTGAATGCATTATGTTCTTTACTATGTAAAGACCTAAGCCAACACCGCTGTTTTTACTGCCACGGGACTTATCTGTCTGATAAAATCTGTCCCAGATATGTTTAAGTTCCTTTTCGCTCAAGCCCTTGCCTGAGTTTTCAATAGTGATTTTTGTTTTTAAGCCCTCATCACAAACGGAAATTTTCACATATCCTTCCTCGGGAGTAAACTTCACAGCATTATCCAAAAGGTTCGAGATAACTCTGTAAACAGAATCACTGTTGCCCATAACAAGCATAGGGTCATTTTCAAAATCCACCGTCACATCAATCTTCTTGTCACTAAGACCCTGTTCAAAAGCAATAATTGCCTTTCTCACACTTTCATTAATATCAAAAGGCGTCATTTTTAATTCAATTTTTCCGCTGTTAAGCCTGCTCATTTCAAGAAGGTCGTTAACAAGACGGTTCAGTCTTTTTATTTCCTGAAGAACAATTCCAAGATACTTTTTATGTTCTTCCTCGGGTATTGTTCCGTCAAGTACACCTTCAACAAATCCCGAAATAATTGTCATAGGCGTTCTCAATTCGTGGCTCACATTAGATATAAAGGAGGACTGTATCTCGTCCATTTCCTCCAGTGATTCACTCATCTGGTTAAAGGTTTTTGTCAAAACGTGCATTTCGCCTTCAGGCTCAACTTTTACCCTGTGAGAAAAGTCACCTGATGCAATTTTCTGGGCACCTACCGTAATTTCACGGATAGGTCTTGCCAGCCTGTCAGACAAAAATGCCGATACAGTCAGGCTTAAAATAATAACAAACATTACTACCCACAAAAATCTCATCATAATGTCAATTTGCATTGTCCTTACGGTAACGCGGGTACTGCACACAATTACCGCACCTTCTACGCCTCGGTTTGTGTTAAGGGGCACTACTGTGTACAGGAGCTTCTTATTTAAAAAGCCATCAAGATTACCTTCCCCTGAAAAACTTTCACCGTATAAGGCACGTGCAACGCTGTTATAAGAAAGCTGGTTTGAGTTAATCTGACCTTCTTCAAAGCCTGAAACCGCAATTACACCTGATTTTCTGTCAGTAACGATAATGCCTTGTCCGCCTTCGTTGCCTGCAAAACCAACCATTTGTTTGATAAACGCCTGCTCTACTGCATCGTTTACAGAATCCATAATATATTCCGCCATTTTCGCAACCTCCGCAGCTCTTGACTGAAGGGAGTTATATACCGACTGGCGGAAGTAATACCCCAACTGAGTGTATAAAAGGGCACCTGTAAGTACAATTGACAAAAGTACAACGGTGATATTGTAAGTAAGTATTTTTCGGAATATACTTTTCCTCATGTTACTTCACCTCAAACTTATATCCTACGCCCCACACCGTTTTAAGCTGCCAATCATTTTCATAGCCTTCAAGCTTTTCACGAAGTCTTTTAACATGCACATCCACTGTTCTGGAATCGCCGTAATAGTCAAATCCCCATACATCCTCCAAAAGCTGTTCACGTGTAAATACACGGTTGGGATGAGATGCCAAAAAGTACAAGAGTTCCAGTTCCTTAGGCGGTGTTTCCAACACCTTTCCCCCTACAGTTAATTCATAGTTTGATAAGTTTATAATAAGGTTGGGAAGTTCAATAACGCTGATCTCACCTTCATCCTTAATATATCTTCTTAAAACAGCCTTAACTCTTGCCGCAAGCTCCTTTCCTTCAAAGGGCTTTACAATATAGTCATCAGCACCTAATTCCAAGCCCAGAACCTTGTCAAAGGTTTCGCCCTTGGCAGTAAGCATAATAACAGGCATGTCGCTGTCTTTTCTGATTTCACGGCACACGGTTATACCGTCAACCTTTGGCATCATAATGTCCAAAATAGCCAAATCAGGCGGATTTTTCTTAATTTCCTCCAATGCTGTGCCGCCGTTGAGGCATATACTTGTTTCATAGCCTTCCTTTTCAAGATACAGCCTTACAAGTTCACAGATATTTGCATCGTCATCAACAATCATAATCCTTGGTGTTTTTTTCATAAAATTGTTCCTCCTTATAAAAAAAGCTCTTTTAATTATTATAGCACATAAAAAGGTATTGTTAAATCTTTTTTTATAGTGTATAATACCAATATAATTGGCATATGTACTAATTATTAACAAAAAATGAATTTTTCAACTATTTTCCAACAGAAAGGACGAAATATATGAAACTTGGAATAGTAGGCTTACCCAATGTAGGTAAATCAACTCTTTTTAATGCAATTACACAGGCAGGTGCGGAAAGTGCCAACTACCCCTTCTGCACAATTGAGCCTAATGTGGGCGTTGTTACCGTTCCGGACGAGAGAATGGACAAGCTCCGTGAAATGTACAACCCTGTTAAGTTCACCCCTGCAATTATCGAATTTGTTGATATTGCAGGTCTTGTTAAGGGTGCCAGCCGTGGTGAAGGCTTAGGCAATAAGTTCTTGGCAAACATCCGTGAGGTTGATGCAATTGTACATGTTGTACGTTGCTTTGAAGATGCAAACATAATCCACGTTGACGGAAGCGTTGACCCTGCCCGTGACATTGAAACTATTGACCTTGAGCTTATTTTTGCGGACCTTGAATCCGTCGAAAAGCGTATTGACCGTGTAACAAAAGCTCTCCGTGGCGACAAAAAGTATCAGGCAGAGTTAGATATGTGGGCCAGGATTAAAGAAGCCCTTGAAAAGGGACAGAGTGCCCGCAGTGTTGAGCTTTCTGAGGAAGAAAAGGAAATGGCTAAGGACTTGTCACTTCTCACTATGAAGCCCATTATATATGCCGCAAACGTTGCAGAAGATGACTTTGTAAACGGAATTGAAAATAATCCTTTTGTAAAAGCCGTAGAAGAAATCGCAGCCCGTGAAAACGCAGAGGTTCTTCCCATTTCTGCCCGTATTGAGGATGAAATCAGCCAGCTTGAGGATGACGAAAAGGCAATGTTCCTGGAAGAAATGGGTCTTAGCGAATCAGGTCTGGACCGTCTTATAAAAAAGAGCTATAAATTACTGGGTCTTATAAGCTACCTTACAGCAGGTCAGCCCGAAGTACGTGCATGGACTATAACAGAGGGAACAAAGGCACCTCAGGCGGCAGGCAAAATACACACCGATTTTGAGCGTGGCTTTATCCGTGCGGAAGTGGTATCCTTTGACAACCTTATGGCGTGCGGTTCGATGGCGGCGGCTAAGGAAAAGGGCCTTGTAAGAAGCGAAGGCAAAGAATATGTGATGCAGGACGGCGACATTGTACATTTCCTGTTTAATGTGTAAAGAGTAGACTACTTCAAAAGAGACAAAGACAGGGCTGTGATGAAACGATAAAAAAAATCGTTTTGTCACAGCCCTTTACAATCACCTTGCAAGCTCTATCTTTCAAGCAGTTCAAGTGCTTTTTTTGTATTTATTTTTGCTTTTTCCCTTAAAGCCGTACAGTCTGAAAGGACAGGTGTTTCATATGCCTTTGAAAGGGTTTCGTAAAGCTCCGCTTCTGCAAATGTTTCCACATTACAAATGCCGTCAAGCCCCACATATTCCATAAATCCGTCAATTTTTGGGTCATAGCGAAGCCCCACCGTTTTAACACCTTCGGAAACGGAATATATCATGGCGTGAAGTCGCATTGCTACATTCAGCTTAGCATTTCCTATAATGCCGATTGCCTCATGAATAGAAACGGTTTTTTGCGGTACATACGCCATATTTCCAACAAGCTTTGCTATACGGTTTGAAATTTCCACATCGTTAGGATACTGCATAGGAACAAATACAACGTTCACATCGTGCTCTTTTGCAAACTTTTCAAGTGCTGATGCCATTTTATTTTCAAAATCGGGGGTGCTTTTCTTCCATTCACGAACGGAAACAGAAATATAATCTTTCTTTTCAATGTCTTCCTTTTCAAAGAGCTTATCAAGCTCTTTTTTTGTTATTCCCGAAAGGAGCATTGCCGGGTCTGCCGTAACCAAAATGTCACCTTTTACGCCGATTTCACGCATGGCTTTTTCGCTGGCGTCATCCCTTAATGTTATCGTATCAACACATTCATTGATAATGTTTGCGGTAAGCTTTTTATTAAACTTCTTCCCCACAGGCCCAAATCCGTTGGCAAACTGCATTACCTTTAATCCATATTTTTTTGCCGTTTTTATTATCAAAAGATAATACCACAAACTTTTACTGCTTGTTTCATCCTGGAGTAGCGAACCGCCCCCTGAAATGAGAACCTTTGATTTTTTTATAGTTTTTACAACCGTGGCAGGGTTTACACGGCTGAATGAATCAACAGAATAAATCCGCTTTGTTTCTTCGGGATGATTTGACAAAACCGCAATTCTTGCGTTTCTCTTTTCCTTTTTAATGTCATTTGTAAGGGCAAGAAGAAGTGCGTCATCACCGTTATTATGAAAACCGTAATAACCTGATACGATAAAGTCATACTTCTTATCAGAGTGATAATCCTCAATTATGTTATTGTAAATCTCAATATGGGTTTTTGCAAAATTTTCGTTTGTAAAAAGGGTTGTCGCCCTTTCCTTGATATTTTTGCCCATTTCCTTTGTATAGGAGGGACTATCAATCATTTCAATAAGCCTCTCTGCCATTTCCCTGTAGTTTCCGCTTTCAAACAGCATACCTGTTTCCCCCTCCACAATAAGGGAAGGTATGCCGCCCACACGGCTTGCCACCATAGGCTTGCCCATAGCCGCACCTTCAAGCATTGAATAAGGGAAGCTTTCACACAGTGAAGTCAGACAGTTAATATCCACAACGTTCAAAAAGCCGTACATATCAGTTTCAAAGCCCAAAAAACGGATTTTTTCACAAAAGCCTGTTTCCTTTGCAAGATTTATCAGTTTTTCACGGTCTGCACCGTCACCTGCGATTAAAAATTCCACATTGTTTCGCTTTTTCAGAACTTCGCCTGCGGCTTTTATAAATACATCAACGCCCTTTACCGCATCAAATCTTGCCGCAATACCTACATATACGGTGTCGTCACGGTATGTAAAGCTACGCTTTTTTGCATACTCGCTCTTATCGGTAGCAGAAGAAGGCACATTGGAAAAATCCATGCCGTTATACACAGTGTGTATGGCATTTGGTCTAAAGCCCCTACTTATAAGCATATCCTTGAAATTGTCGGACACAGCGATATAATAAGGAATCTTCTTTAAAGCATTTTTATTTAAGTTTGTAAAAACAACCTTTTTTACAATCTGGTCAAAATCCAACAAATAGTCACTGTGAACGGTTGTAACGGTGGGGATATTAATTTTTTTCATAACAAAACCCGCAACAAAGTTTGCCCTTGCCCCGTGCACATGAAAAACATCAAACTTTTCCTCGTTAATCATTTTCACAATATCGTCTACAACGGACAAGTCAAAGCGGTTCTTTTGCTTAAAAAGAACGCTGTCCACATCCTTTTTGAGTATTTCCTGATAAAAAACACCTTCCATAAGGCAGCCCACACGCACATAAGCCATGTCCTTTAGCTTATCAAGGAGCGAAAACAAATGTGTCTTCGCTCCTCCGCTGTCGCCGCCACTTATGAGATGAAGAACTTTCATAATCTCACCCCGCGGTTATTATTTACTCTTCTTTGAAATTCTTACTGTTGCCATAAGTATACCCGGCACAATCCAAAAAGCGAACATAACTCTCGGATAGAACCAAACGTATTCCGCACAGCACACAAAGGCTATGCCTGCAAGGGCACTTAAGCCGGCAATTGCCACGGCTTTTAATGTTTTATCCATGTTTGCCATGTTTGATACAGTCTTTTTCACAACAGAATACATATATCCGAAAAATGTTACAAAACCTAAAACGCCCATTTCCAGGATAAGCTCCATGTAAAGCATGTGGGAATGAGGTGCAGTTATTGCAATCGGATGAGCGAAACTCGGATATACACTTTTAAAGGAGGCAGGACCTAAGCCCAAGCCTGTCAAACCGTAATCATTAATCATTCTCAGACAGCTGTCCCATATATACAATCTATAGGAATTTGATGAATCCTTTAAAGAACCGATTGTAAAAATTCTGTTCATTATAGTTTCCGGGAGAAGCGGTATTGCAACCAAAACTATAATTGCCACAGGAAATATAAGCCTTACGTCATACATCAGTACAAATGTTACACAGGCAAGTGCAAATCCCACCCAGCAGGAACGGGAATATGTCATTGCCAATGCTCCCAATATAATCACAAAGGCACCCATCACCATTAACTTCTTCTTTTTGTCCTGTTCAGAAAGGAACAGCGGCACCAAGAAGGGTATGAATAACAAAAGCAATTCTGCAAAATTGTTGGGGTTGGAGAAGGTTGAGAACACTCTGCCCGGCATTCCGGCATTTGTAGCTGTATCAACAAATTCAGGGTTTACTTCAACACCCATCAATCTCTGGGCAAATCCGATAATTGCAGTAACGGTTACAAAACTTAATACGATTTTCAAAAATCTCATAAGCTTTTCCTTTGTATCCAAAGCCGCATATACTGAATATGCCAACAATAACGAAGTTATAAAAATCAGTGCAATTCTTACAGCATCGGAAATAACCAGTGCAGTGACGGTGCTTACGCATATTGCAACGAAAAAGCCAATGGTACAAAGCCCTATAACCTTAAGACTTCTGCCCGGTTTTCCCATGGCAATATTTATAACTATCCAGGCTGAAAATCCGCAAGATGCCAAAAACGCATATAAATTATTCCACGCCTCATGGGGAGTTGCAAACATTATACCCACAAATACTGCCAAAAAACAATCTACAGTAAAGTACTTCCATGATAAAACTTTATCAATAACATATAATGTTACAGAATTAGCACCAAGCTTTCTGAACCATAGAATTATGCTTTTTATCACATCAAGCACAAAACACCAGATTTTGTCGGCAATAGAGTAAAAACAGGAATTTTTATAAAACCTTTCCGTAAAAACATCAGACTTAAACCAGTGATAAATAAAGCTTTCCTTACCCATTTTACCAAGAAAGGCAAGAAAACTGTACAAGGCTTTGACAATTCTGCTCTCCCCGAAACCTTTTTTGAGATTTGCAATAAGGCTTGTGAGCAGATATGCTGTCATACTGTGTGTCAACATATACATATTGTTCACTCCTTTAAGCCTCATACCTCTGCTTTTTCAGATGCCTCTATAGCGGCAACCTCTTTTTCGTCAAGCTTATTAAGAACTTCAATGCCTGAAATTCTGCCGAAAATCTTAGCCTTGCCAACTCTGATTGTAATAGAGTGTCCCACACCGTATTTGGCACCCTTTACCTTAAGACCGTGTTCATATTCATCAGCAATAACTTCTGCTGTAATGCTTACACAGTTGTAGTGGTCCTTACCTGTGCATATAACGTCACCTTCTGCTGTTGTTACATATGTTCTTGAAGGTTCAATTTTAACTTCCTTAACTACGCCAAGGTTATTGTCACTTGCTTCGCAGGTTACCTTGTCGCCCACTTTAATTACACTTGCGGCAAAATCGGGAACTTCTTCGCAAAGGAAGCTGATTTCGTATCTGTTCTTACCGTCTGACTTGCCCCCTGTCAAACCGCCGCTAACCTTTAATCCCACAACAAGGACTGCCGCAACAATTAAAACAACGATTATTGCATCAACAACGTTAAACTTAAATTTTTTCTTTTCCATGTTACTAACCTCTCTTTAAAAATACTTTTTATATGTTTCGTCCAGAAGGACATCCAAATTAAATACTTCGTTAACTACTCTCTTTGCGTTTTCTGAAAATGTCTTACGCATTTCTTCATCGTCCATCACCGTCTTTATTGCATTTGCCATACCCTTTGTATCGCCGTATTCAACAAGTATACCGCAGTTGTGGTTATCGTTTATTATGTCGGAGTTTCCGCCTACATTTGTTGCCACAACGGGAAGTGCATTGTCCATAGCTTCCAGTATTGCAAAGCTTAAAGCCTCGTAGCACTTTGCCGAATTAACGTACAAATCACTGCACTGCAAAATTTCATCTGCATCATTTCTAAAGCCCATCTGCCATATTACATCTGTAAGGTTATGCTTTTCTATCTGACCTTTTATATCATTGAACAGCTCACCGTCTCCTAAAAACAATACAACAAATTTTTTGTCTGTCATTTTCTTAAGCTCATAAATGCTGTCTGTAAAGAAATCCAGTCCCTTTGCCATGTGATAACGGGAAAGTGTTGTTATAACAAAGGTGTCTTCGTCAATTCCCAGCTCTTTACGCTTGTCCATATTCCTCTTAACTTCCTTGCCGGGTCTTATGCCGTTAAACACCACATCAATTTTTTCTTCGGGTACCCCGTTTCCTATCAACAGTTCTTTGCCGTTATTACAAACTGAAATAATCTTATGATTGTGCTTTGTGAAAATCTTATTTGTTATCTTCCACAAAAACGATGTTTTCAAAGTCAAATGACATGTATATACAACCCTTGTTCCCGAATAATAAAGCCTTGACAAAAGGGCAATATAATTTTCTCTTGGATATTGAGTGTGTATCACATCAATATTATTTTTTCTGCAATAATCACCGATAACCTTTGCCGCCTTTAAGTCAAAGGGGTTTCTCATTGTAACACGGAAGCTTTCAACCCCCATATTCTCCATCTGTTCACTTAAAAGCCCCGGCTCGGAATATGCAAAGTAGCACTTTGTATCGCCCCCGTTATATGTTTTAACAAGGTTATATACATACTTTTCCGTACCGGCTTTACCCGCATGATTAATCAGATACAAAACCTTAAGCTTAGGCAAATCTTTTCTCTCCTCACGGTATTTTATTATTTTTGCAGGCACGCCGCCCACAACAGCCATATCAGGCACATCTTTACTTACAACAGCCCCTGCACCTACAATTACACCGTTGCCGATTGTAACACCCGGCAAAATTATTGCATTTGCACCAATCCAGCAATCGTTACCTATTGTAACCTTTTTTTTAGGTGCAGTCTGAAGTCTCATAGGCTTATAGATATTTTCAGTTTCATGGTTCTGGGTGTAAATACTTACGTTAGGTCCCATCATCACATCGTCACCTATTGACAAAGGTCCGGAAATCCTTGCGTTCAAGCCGATGGAACTGTTATTCCCTATTTCTATTTCCCTTCCTCCGCCAAAAAATGCACCGTGCTCCACAGTAACATTTTTTCCGCAATGCTGAAACATGCCTTTTGCCAAAAACCGCCTCAGCTTACCGCTTCCAAAGCTGTAAGGAGAAAAGCTTCCCGGCAGATGACGGGCTATGAAATAGTATGTCGTATAGGATAAGGCATATCTAATTTTCCCCATACTTATCCTCTCCTTAATATTTTTCTTACAAAACCTGTAACAGGTGTAATTTTTAAAATTACAGCCATTATATAGTACACAACAAGTCCGCATCCCACAGGCATAAACAGCCTTACAGCACGCATTACAAGTGTAGCGGTTTCGGGGATTACGCTATTAATCAACTCTACTGCCAAAAGCATTACAAAAGATGCGATTATACACTTTACAAAAACAGTACCAAAGCCCTTTGCGAAGGGCCCTATTTTCTTTTTTATTGCCCCGAGAAGCACGCACATACCAACAAGAGATGCCACAGAATATGCAAGTGGTATTCCGTAGGCACCTATGAAGTGTATGAGAATAAGGCTTAAAGCGATATTTACAACCATTATTACAACACCGTTAACAGCACTTATCTTAGTATTACCCAACGCATACAATGCCCTGTCAAGTATCTCCTTAAAGCCTATACCTAAAATACCTATGGCATAACCGCAAAGAAGAAGTGAGGCACTAAAAATATCTTCTGCTGTTATTTTACCCCACGCAGATATAAGATTTAGAAGGCTTTCCCTGACACCGATAAAACCAAAGGTCATCGGTATAAGCAGTGCACAAACGCTCATTAAAATATTTGAAAGGGACTCTTTATATTCTGTCATATTGCCTCTTGAAACGCTTTCCGTAAGGCGTGGATAAATAACTGCCGTTATTGAATACACAAACGCCAACACAAGATAGACGGTGATGTTCTGAACAAACATAAGCATTGTTACCTTGTTGTCAAAGCGTGCTATCATGGTGTTGTTATAAAACATATTCAGCTGATACGCACCAACCCCCAACAGCACAGGAACCGTCATTTTTCCGGCTTTAATAATGTCAGGGTGCTTTATTTCAAAGGAAGGCTTATATCTGTAGCCCTCACGAACAAGAGGCGGAATAAGTATAATAGCTTGCAAACTGAGACCTATAACAGTTGCCACCAAAAGACCCGTTACGCCGAATTTATCACCTAACAAAAGTGTGTAGCATATAACAACAAGGCTTGAAGGAACACTTACAAATGCAGGCAATTTATATCTGCCCACAGCCTGAAGCATACCTTGGAAAATATAGTTCAAGGCATAGAAAAACATAACAGGCATAACTGTTAAAAGTGCCATAACGGCAAAGCTTAAAGTGCTTTCATCGTTGGCAAAGGATGTAAAATGGGGAAGCACAAAGGACAAGCCCATTCCAAAAATAACCAATATAAGTGTAAGGGCAAGTGATATTGTAATAATATTATCTGCAAAGTGCTTGGCACTTTTTACATCACCCGATGCCATATGCCCCACATAAATTGGTATAACAACAGTTGACAGGGCAGTTCCCAGACATGTAAAAATAACATTAGGTATGCTGATTGCATATGAATACACGTTAAGATAAGGGTCAGATGCCCCGAAGAAAGACATATACACCTGATTGCTTACAAGACTGAGAAGCCTTGACAATACCATTATTACCATAACAGAGCTGACAGCACCTAAAATGTTCTTTTTATTGCTCAATTTTCACACCTTACGCTTTCCAATTTACATTTTCTTTAATGACCTTTGCAGGGTTACCTGCCACAAGACACCTTCCCGGCACATCCTTTGTCACAACACTTCCTGCCGCAACAACTGCACCTTCACCGATGGTGACACCCTTTAAAACCATGCTTCTTGCACCAATCCACACATGGTCTTCTATAACAACAGGTTTTACAACCTCACATTCAGATTCAAAAGCGTGGTAATCACGGTCTAAAATATTACAATCCCATGCTATATTAACATTATTGCCTATTTTAACCATCTTTCCCGAATGTATCTCAGTTCTGTCGCCAATGTAGGAGTTATTCCCTATTTCTATCTTTCCCCCGAAAGCGGAAAGTTTAACATATCTGTGAAGAAGCACCCTGTCACCTAAAGTAACAACGCCGTTATTTTTCATAACGCGGACACCCTTTTCCATACGGAGAAGCTTACCCGACTTATTGAACTTGAATTTATATAAAATTCCACGTATTACCATTGAACCGTTTAAGAAAACATCCGATAATCTCATTTTTCCACCTCAAAAGCTTAAATAAAAGGAACTTTGTGTTTATTGGCATAAAAATCCTATCTTAGTAATTATATCACATACCTACTTTTTAGTCAACAACACCTTTTCTTTTACTTTAAAGTATGATATAATTGTCACCAAGAAAGGATTGATATAATGAAAAAAATTGTGGCTTTACTTTTGTCAGCATCTCTTATATCAGTTTCTGCAAATGCGGAAACTATTTATCAAAACATATCGGAAAGCGTTGTAAGTAAAGGTATTACATATCAGAGCAGTGATACTTTTTCAACTGACGGCTGGGTAAAGGCCGACATACTGAAGGTGGACCTTACAGACCCTGATTTAGAATTAAAGGTTTTAACATCGCCCAACGGTACATCTTCGCTCTCAACAGTAAAAAAAATGGCGGAGCATTACGATACCAAAGCCGCTGTCAACGGTGACTTTTTCAACATGTTGCAAGGTGAAACAAACATGCTGGGTATGGTTTATCAGGACGGGGAGCTTATCTCTACCCCATCTAAGGACAACTTTGTTTCCTTTGCCGTAACTGAGGACAACCGTGTTATCTTTGATTACTTTACATTTCACGGCATGTTATATGCGGAAAATACTTCTCTTACCCAAAATTCAAGCTGTGAGCTTTACCAGATTAATAAACGTCCCATTACTACAGGCGGCATTACAATGATTACCTCTGCTTGGGGCGAAAGCGTTTCTGTTCCAATTAACAATTACGCCATGGTAACCGAGCCTTACGGTGATAACAAGTATAAAATGACATCCTTTTCCTGGGGCGGCGAAAGCGTTTCTATTCCCGATGGAGGTGCCGTATTTATCGCAAACTATGCAGTCAACGGATTTTTGAACGCAAACTTTGCCATAGGCGATATTATTCGTGTAGAAACAAGCATATCTCCTGATGTAGCTAAAATTAAAGAAGCATCCGGTGGCAATACGCTGATTGTAAAAAACGGTATTGTTTGCCCCTTTACAAGTAACGTTTCCGGCAAAGCACAAAGAACAGGCATGGGTCTTTCACAGGACGGCAACACATTATACCTTGTAACAGTTGACGGCAGACAGACAAATGTCAAAGGCTTTGACCAGACAGATTTGGCAAGATTTATGATTTCCTTAGGCTGTTACAGTGCCATTAACCTTGACGGCGGCGGAAGTACAACCATGGTTGTCCAAAACAGTACAACGGGTGAGCAGGAGGTTAAAAACACCGTTTCATCGTTAAGAAGCGTTTCCACATCAGTAGGTGTTATTTCCAACCTTGAACCGTTACAAACACCATCATACGGCAAAATCACACTGTCAAAAGACACCATGGTACCCGGCGACAGTGTGGATGTAACAGCGGTATTTTTTGACGAGAACCACAACAGAGTTTCTGCACCTGATGATGAAATTACAATAACATGTTCAGACCCTTATGCTGTAATAAACGGCACAACAGTAACTGTCCAATCTGAAGGCTTCCACACAATCCGTGCGGCATACAAAAATACGGTAAGTGAATGTAACGTTCGTGTTTTAGGCGACATATTTGCTATAAATATTTATCCTGAGAATATTACCTCCTCCCTCTCTGTTAGTGTAACAGCCTATGACAAATCAGGTTACTCGGCAATAATTCCCACATCTTTACTGCAATTTGAAACTACAGGTGATATATCCTTTAATGCTCCCAAAGTGGAAGTGACAGCAGCTTCAGGCACAATAACAGCAAAATACGGAAATCTTACATCTGTCAGTGTGGTAAATGGTGAAATTTACGCACGTGAAAAGGACGTTAAAGAGGAGGATTTGTTTGAAGGATATATTTACGGCGGTGAGCAAATTACAGTAAGCGGAGATATGAAAGCTCCCAACAGCTTTATTGAACAGTTCCAGCTTAGGGCAAGGCTTAACCATCTTGCATCAAACGGAGATGTTTACGCCCTTTCACAAATTTGTGACCCATGGAATATTTTGAATTTTTATCGTATTGTCAACGGCTTTACGGAACGGGTAATTGAAAACAGCCGTATTGTAACTTTTTCCAACACTGAATCTTCCTTCACTAAAACAGATGCATCTGCATGGCTTAAGTTTAAATCCGTGTGTGAAAACATGAAGGAGGCAAATCTTGTTGTAATGATTAATTCTCCCCTTTACAATATGGATTCGGACGAAATAGAGGTCTTTAATCACTTTACAAAGCTTCTTACCGATCGCGGAGTTAACGTATTTGTAGTATCAACAGGAATAAAAAGCGAAGTAACGGTTGAAAACGGTGTCAGATACTTATATTTAGGACCGGTAGGTGACTGTGTAAATGCATCTTACGAATATGGACTTTTCGCTTCATCACCCCTTGTTTTCACCTTTAAGGGCGACGAAATCAAGTATATGTTCCAATAATGAATTGCATTTAATACTATAGGAAATGAGGAATTTCCTATAATGTAAAAAAATACCGAAGAACTTTTGTCTTCGGTATTTTTTAATTCTTTCCCAATTTTTTAAACCACTTAAAGGTCATAGGCCATATTCCGCATATGAATAAAGCTATTAGGAAATATCTTACCCCATCGCCTATATATGTGCCTTCAAAAAGTATGTTTAAAGGTCCTTTTAACTGTTCTTTTATGATAAGCACAGGAATAACTCCCAATATAAATTTTATAATCTGTACCCACCATACAGCCTGTGTATCAAAATTTATAAACCTTCTGTCAATTTCATACCCACACCAAAGCCCCAAAATGCACCCTGTTATTTTATAAGCGTTTTTTAAGGCTGAAATATAGTTATAATCATTTATGTCAACAGATAAAGGGAAAAACTCCACATATGCAAGATATAAAACCGACAGCACCGTCATAGCGGCGAAAAAGAGACGCATATGCTTTTTACTGTGAAAACATTCCACAACAGGATAAAGTGCAAAAACAAGGCACAGTGCAATAATTGCCGACATGGAAACATCCAAAGGTGTATGCACCCCTAAATACATTCTGGACAAAGGAACAAGAACGCATATAAAAACACATATAATTCTTAGTACCCTATTTCGGTTTGCCTTTGCAACAGCACCAAAGGAGCCTACTGACATCTGGGTATGCCCGCTTGGGAAGGAAAAGCCTTCGGCGGCTTTTTTCGCACCTTCCACTACAGAAAGGGTCGGATCCTTTACCCAAGGGCGTGGGATACGGAATGTAATCTTTAAAAACTGATTTATCAGAATACCCATAAATCCAACCGACAAAAGGTAATATCCCTGTTTTTTATTTATACACCAAAACAGAATTAATCCCGCCAGAAGAAAAAATGTTTCTTCTCCCAGTTTTGTAACATTCAAAAAGAACATATCAAAAAAAGGGTTTCGTATACTTTCAAAAAATCTCAATATTTCCATATGACCCCACCTTTCATTTACTTAATTATACTTCCACTTAAGAAAAAAATCAATATAATAAAACCAATTCCCATAAATAAGGGGAAATCACTTTTTTCAAAAAAAAGTTGAAATTTTTCGAAAAAAAGTGTTGACAAAACACCCCTTCATGTGTATAATTACTATTGTTGTGAGTGACCACTAACAGAAACGCTGCCTTAGCTCAGCAGGCAGAGCACTTCCTTGGTAAGGAAGAGGTCGGCAGTTCGAATCTGCTAGGCAGCTCCAATTAAATGGACCATTAGCTCAGTTGGTAGAGCACCTGACTCTTAATCAGGGTGTCCCGGGTTCGAGTCCCTGATGGTCCACCAAAAAAAGACAAGTTCCGAAAGGTGCTTGTCTTTTTTACTTCTTCACTATTCACTATTACCTATTCACTAATTTTCTGGACCTTCGTATCTTCGCTCCGACGGCTTCAATCTTCGTCTTTTCAAGACTTGATTTCAGCTCGCAGGGACTCCTTGCTAAAAACAGTCCGCAGGACTGTTTTCTTAACGCTCGGACTGATGGTCCACCAAAAAAAGACAAGTTCCGAAAGGTGCTTGTCTTTTTTACTTCTTCACTATTCACTATTACCTATTCACTAATAAGGTGGACATTCGTATCTTCGCTCCGACGGCTTCAATCTTCGTCTTTTTAAGACTTGATTTCAGCTCGCAGGGACTCCTTGCTAAAGGGGCTGTAGCAAAATAACAGCTCAAAAGATAAAAAAGTGCGATGACTCGCACTTCAACACCCCTACCCCTCAATCATGAGGGG
>JBJDXJ010000017.1:0-15688 GCA_051866635.1 Clostridia bacterium
GGCATTGCCTTTTTTGAACCACGCCACTATGGCGTGGTTTTCGTTTACACAATAAAATGGCTATGACAATTGTCATAGCCATTTTTGTATTAAGTTTTACTTTACTTCAACTGTATTACTTAAATCCTTCATACCCTCAAAACTGTTCCATACAAAGGCTTTAAGTACTGCACCCTCTGTGCCTGTGAGCTTACCGCCAAATACAACGCTCTGACCCTTTGCAAATTCTGACTTCATATATGTCATATCTACAAAGACTCCGTCCTTGTACACCGCAATTATTATCGTATCCTTTTCATTGCGGTCTGTGTTTTTAGTAACGCTCACTTCTGCATAGAAACTGCCGTTCCTTACTTCACCTGTAAGATAGTTTACGGTATAATCCATCACTTCTGTTGTTTCACTTTCCACCTTAACAACGCCGTTTACAATTTCTACATTAAGCTCGTTAAGTATCTGGTCAGTGGGAACATCATATTCGTCATAGGAAAGCGTTACGGGGATTTCGCCTTCTGCATCTTCAGATACAAGGAATTTTACAGTAAACGCTTCCCCTGTTCCTGTTACATTTGAGGGGTTTACCCAGTAAGCTGTTACAGTGTCAAATCTGCTCAAATCGCCGCCCTGCTGAATGTTACTTGTAATTGTACCGGATGTAAGTGCACCGCCCTGTGTTATTGAAACAGGTGTCAGTTTTTCTTTGTCGTAACCAAGCTGAAGGTTAAAGCCTGCAACGCCTGTATTCTTTGTTATTGACACAGGAATATCAACATATTCCCCTGCCTTTGCACTTACTTCTCCTACTTCAAATGTGATTTCTCCCTGTCCGAACAAATCTACATTGAAAAGGGAAACATCCCACTTTGCAAGGTACTGGCTAAGGCGTACACCGTCCTTTGTGTTTACAACTCCGTCACTGTAAACATCCGCGGCTTTAAGTTCGTAAGCATTAAGAGAAACTTCCCACTTTGCAAGGTACTGGCTAAGACGTACTCCGTCCTTTGTATTGACAATACCGTCTTGGTAAACATCGCCCATTACAATATTTTTAACTGTAACAGCACCGTTTGTAATTTCAAGTGCAACATCATCATAATCCTGATTTGTAATATCGCCTTCTTCATATGTGATTGTTACGGGGATTTCGCCTTCTTCTGCTCCTTCGGCAACTTTAAATGTTACATTAAGTATTTCACCGTTATTGGTCACATTGGAAGGATTCTGCCAGTATGCTGTCACAAATTCATATGCACTCATGTCACCGCCCTGCTGAATGTTACTTGTAAGTGTACCGGCAGTTAACGCACTGCCCTTTTCTATTGAGACAGGTGTCAGAAGGGTTTTGTCGTAATTTATTGTAAGGTTAAAGCCTGCAATGCCTACGTTGTTTGAAATTGATATGGGGATAGTTACCGTTTCACCTGCTTTTGCGGTAACTGTGCCAACTGTAATGGAGGCGGCGTTTGTAGGTTCATCTTTCTTAGTTACTGTTACAGTACAAGTAGCTTCTTTCCCTCCGTCTGCCGTTGTAACTGTAATTGTAGCAGTTCCTGCCGCCTTTGCTGTCACTTTGCCATTTGACACTGTTGCAACGCTTTCATCTGATGATTTCCAAGTAACTGTCTTATTTGTTGCATTGTCAGGTGTAACTGTTGCAATTAATGTTTCACTGTCGCCCACTGTAAGATTTGCGGTTGTCTTGTTGAGGCTTACACCTGTTACAGAAACCTGTGTACTTTCTTCGGCAATTGAAATTGTTTTTTCGGCATTTGTACAAGTAAGATAATTTGTATCTATGTCAGCCAACTTAAATTTTTCCGTTGAAAAGCTTGCCGTTCCTGCATTTGTCAGCTTAAATGTGGCAGTTAACATAACTCCACCGCTTGACGATACCGTTTCGCTGCCTGCAAAATTCATTCTTATTTTGTTCACAGCATAGGTTTTATTTACCGTCTTTGAAAAGGCGGCAATAACATCGCCTGCCACAGCGTCAATAAGTTCCATCTTCGTATTGTCATAAACAAGGTTAAAACTGCCGCCTGCCGCATTTGTGTTTTCAGGAAGTGATACCGTAACTGTTACACTATCACCCACTTTTCCGCCTTCTGCCTTAATGATGGGTTGAAATGCCGCCGCATAGCATATATTGCCGAGAGACATCAATAACATACAAGTTATTATGATGCCGCTTAATATTTTTTTCATTCAAAACTCCCCCTTTTCCTTAGTTAAATGATGATATAAGACCGCTGTCATACTTTAAAATAAGTATTGCATCTACAAAGTCAACATCGCCGTCGCCGTTTACATCTGCCGCCTTTAAGCTGTCTCCCGCAAGGGTAGTTACCCCTGCGTCATACTTTAAAATAAGTATTGCGTCTGCAAAGTCAACATCTCCGTCGCCGTTTACGTCACCTTTAACAATAGAAGGTTCAGCTTCTGTAACCGTTACTTTACATGTTGCTGTAAATTCGCCGTCAGACGTTGTAACTGTAATTGTAGCCGTGCCTGCCGCCTTCGCTGTTACTTTTCCGTTTTCAACTGTTGCTACACTTGTGTTTGATGATTCCCATGTAATAGCCTTATTTGTGGCAGTGTCAGGTGTAACAGTTGCCGTAAGTGTTTCAGTACCGCCAACTGTAAGATTTGCAGTTGTCTTATTGAGGCTTACGCCTGTTACCGAAATATTGTCGTCCTTTTTTTCAGTAACCGTTACTTTACATGTTGCCGTAAATTCACCTTCGAGTGTTGTAACCGTAATTATTGTTGAACCTACTTTTTTACCTGTTACAACACCATTTGCTACTGTTGCAACTTCTTCAATTTTGCTTGACCAACTTACTTCAGGATTTGTTGCGTTAACAGGGAGAACCGTTGCTGTAAGTGTATAAGTCCTACCTTCTTCAACACTTATTTCAAGTTTATCAAGCTCTACTCCCGTTACATCAATTCTGTATTCAGGTACATATCCTGTCAGGTAAGCGTAGCCACTGTTTATATCGCTGTCAATGCTCCAGATGTTGTCAAAATCCCATCCCACAAAAGAATCCTTAATTTTTAATGCATCATCGGAAAGAGGGGTACCGCGGTCAATATCGGAAAGACCTGTCACTGTGCTGTTATAGTAGGAGGAAAGAACTGAGTTTCGTGTGGAACTGTTGCTTCCACCAATAAGACCACCTCTGTTTGAGCCTGTAACCTCACCGTTGGAATAACAGAAGTTAATTGCAGTATATCCATAATTACCATTATACACCTGCGTATATCCGACGAGACCGCCGGTGTATATTGTTGGTCCGTTACTCCATGTTTCACCGGTAACCTTGCCTACAGCAAAGCTGTTTCTTATTGTTGCCGTTGTGCCTGAATTGTTGTTATATAAATAACCGACTAAACCTCCGGCGTGGGCACCGTTTACGCTACCTGTTGCATAGCTTGCTTCAACGAGAGCATTGTGCACAAAGCCAACAAGTCCACCTGTTCTGCTGCCGTAGGAGTCTACTTTAGCAGAGGAGTTTGAATATCTTATCTTGCCCGGGTTTTGGTGATAACCTACCAAACCACCTACATATCGTGATTCTCCATGTGTCCAGCTTTCAACAAGACCGAAGGAGGAGCAGTTTTCAATAGTACCGGCATTTAATCCGCATAGAAGCCCTGTATATTCTGCCCCTTTAAAGTAACCTTCAACATTTAAGTTCTTGATTGTACCTTCGTTACTACCGAACAAGCCTGTATACTGATATTCACTGTTTGACAATTTAAGCCCCGAAATTGTATATCCGTTACCGTCGAATATACCTTTGAACACCGTTCGTCCGTTACCGCCGATGGGCGTCCAATGTTCAGCTGTTATTTCAATGTCGTTTTGAAGCTGATAGTAAAAATTTGTTGTAAGGTCATATGTTTCAAGGACCAATGTCCACAAATCCTCTTCCGTTTCAATCAGGTATGGGTCTTCCTCGTCACCATATCCCTCGAGGTAATGTGTTTTAGCTTTTCCGTTTACGTTATGGTAAGGATAGCCGTTATTTACCGAAGGGTCAATTGCCCATATGTTTTTAAAGTTCCACATATAGTACAATTCTTCTGTTGCCATCTGTCCAAGGCTTGCGGAAAAACCGATTCTATTGCCGGTATTCGCTCCGTTATAATAGCTGTACCTTACATGTACACGGTCACGTGTATTATGGTCACCAACAAGACCACCGCCTGTGCCGTTATTTATAAGACCTGTTGCATAACAATATTCAACATGGATATATCCATAGTTACCATTGTTTACCTTGGCATAACCAACAAGGCCGCCGGTGTATATTGTTGGTCCTCCGCTCCATGTTTCACCGGTTACAGCACCTGTCGCATAGCTGTTTCTTATTGTTGCTGTTGTGCTTGAATCATTGTTATATAAATAACCGACTAAACCTCCGGCGTGGGCACCGTTTACGCTACCTGTTGCATAGCTTGCTTCAACGAGAGCATTGTGCACAAAGCCAACAAGTCCACCTGTTCTGCTACCGTAGGAATTTACAGTAGCAGATGAGTTTGCATCAATTATTTTCCCTGGGTTTTGGTGATAGCCTACCAAACCACCTACATATCGTGATTCCCCATGTGTCCAGCTTTCAACAAGACCGGAGGAGGAGCAGTTTTCAATAGTGCCGGTATTTAATCCGCATAGAAGTCCTGTAAATTCTGCACCTTGAAAATCACCTTCAACATTTAAGTTTTTGATTGTACCTTCATTACAACCAAACAAGCCTGTATACTGGTATTCGCTATTTGACAGTGTAAGTCCCGAAATTGTATATCCGTTGCCATCAAATATACCTTTAAATGCATTTGTTGCATTGCCACCGATAGGAGTCCAGAAATTTGCGGTAACTTCAATATCATTCATCAGCTTGTAAAAATGTTTGATGGATAAATCATAGTTGCCGTATGTGTCAAGTACAAGGGCACGCAAATCCTTTTCAGTGTAAATAAGGTAAGGATTATCCTCTTCACCGTTGCCTTTCAAAACGGTTTTCGGTGTTTCCCCACGTACATCAATGTGTGGGTAAGAGGTATTAACACCCTTAGTTATCTGCCATATATTATCAAAATCCCATCCGTAGAAGGTTTCCTGCTTCTTTAAGTCAGCTGTAGACACTGCAAAACCAATGCGGTTGCCCGTGTTTGTATTGTTGTAATAACAGTATCTTATTCTGTTTCTGTCACGTGTATTGTGACCGCCCAGTAAACCGCCGTTTGTGCCGCCAGTTACAAGACCACGGGCATAACAGTATTCAATATGGACGTATCCATAATTACCATTGTATACCTTGCTATAACCAACAAGACCTCCTGTATAGTTACTGCCGTTAACCTTACCCATTGCATAACAGTTTGAAATTGTTGCAACCGTACTTGAGCTGCCATTTTCAACATATCCAACAAAACCTCCGGCATTAGAACCTGTTACATCACCTGTTGCATAGCTGTACTTAATGGTGCCGTTATAATGGTAGCCTACAAGACCTCCGGCATTTGCACCGGGTGCTTCAACAAAGGCAGAAGAGCCGCATTTTGTAATAACACCCCGGTTATTACCCACAAGACCACCCACATCACGTGAGTTTGTATCATTCGTCACCTTATAATCTTCGTCTTCGATATAGGTATAACAATTATCAATTGTTCCGCTGTTATATCCGCAAAGAATACCGGTGTACACATTGCCGCTGAACCAACCTTCAACATTTAAGTTTTTAATTGTACCGTAATTGTACCCAAACAAACCTGTTCCGTTATAATAGCAATTGTCAAGATGTACACCTGTTATGCTGTAACCGTTGCCGTCAAACACGCCTGTAAAGCCGCCTGTTGAGTCAACACCGATAGGTGTCCAGAAATTTGCCGTAACAGCAATGTCATTTGCCATTTTATAATGTGCACCAAGTGCATTGGGTAGCTTTTGTGATGCAATATAGCAAAGCTGTTTTTCGTTTGTCACTATGTAAGGGCTTGCCTCTGTGCCTTCGCCTTCAATATCTATTGTTATTTTCCCACGTAAATCAATGTAAGGGTAACCTCCGTTCTTATCGGAAGCAATGTTCCACACGTGTTCAAAATCCCAGTCATAGAAATTTGTCTTATCGGTAAATTTCAAAAGGGACATACTGTGACCGTATTCATTCGTCTCATTAACAGTATTAAAGTAGGAATATTTAATAAGCACTCTGTCCTGACTTGATATACCGCTTGTAAGGCCGCCCTTGGAATTACCCTTTGTAATAACGCCCTTGGCATAGCAGTATTCAATAGTTGCATATCCATAGCTATTGTTGTATACTTTGGCATAACCTACTATGCCGCCTACTGTATTTCCGCCCTTAATTTTACCTAAAGAATAGCAGTTTGAAATTTTTGCATGAGTAGATGTACTGTTATTGTACATATAACCTGTAATACCGCCTACGGTATCACCAACTAAACCACCATCGTCAGCCTCTTCAACATCTGCAGTTGAAGCACAGTATTCAATAACACCGTTAAGATTATAGCCTGCAATACCGCCTACAGTGGAGCTTGGTGCATCAATCAAAACTGCCGAGCTACAGTTTGTAATTGTGCCGCCGCTGTTGTAACCTACAAGACCGCCGATGTATTTATTTTCGGCAGTTGTAATTGAACCTGTGGAATGACAGTTTTCAATTCTGCCGTAGTTCGTTGCACAAAGCGTACCTGTATTTGTTGCAACTTCTTCAATTGTCACATTTACATTAAGGTTCTTAATTAAACCCTTGTTCTGTCCGAAAACACCGCTCATAGCAGTAGACTGAAACAATTTTGTGCTTGAAATGGTATGTCCGTTACCGTCAAACACGCCTGTAAACGGGTCATATGCACCGACAGGTGCCCATGTATCAGCAGTAAGTACAATATCAGATTGCAAGGACCAATATGCACTCATACCGCCATCCACGTTACCTACCGCAAAGCTTATAAGCTGTGCTTCTGTGTAAACAAGGTACGGGTCCTCCTCAGTACCGCTGCCTGTAATGCCTTGAGAAGCAGCATCGCCAAACAGTTGCACATCATCAGCCTGCTTCAAAATAGCTTCATCAAAAATTTCCTGAATCTCCTTTTCAAAGGCTTTTTCATCAGGTGGCGAAAGATGAAAAACTTCTTCTGTGCTTTCTTCTGCGACATATGATTCTTCACCTGTTTCTGCCGTCACTTCTTCCGCAATTTCAGTTTCTACATCGGAACTATCTTCCTCTGCCAATACGCCCACACTTGTCAATGAAAAAATCATTGCAATTGCAAGCAAAACCGAAATAATTCTTTTACTTTGCTCTTTCATATACACTCCTCCATTTTAATCTCTTTTAGCTCCATTATAATTCTCTTTAAGCTAATTGTCAATAATATTTTGGTACGTTAAGCTAATCTAAAAGGAGCTGAAAGAGACTATGATAAAACAAGGAGCTTTAGGCAATGCCATACGAAATACAAGGATTGAAAAGAACTTATCTCAGGAACAGTTAGCTGAATTAGTGGATATTACCCCTACCCATCTTAAGCACATTGAAAGCGAGCATAGAAAGCCCTCAATCGAAGTGTTGTTCAAATTGGCTGAGGTTCTCCGTTTTTCTATTGACAATCTCATTTATGAAGGGGATTGTGAAGCTGTCAAATACCAAAAGTACGCTGAACTTCTTTTAAACGACTGCTCGGTAAAAGAGTTGAAAACAATTATAGATATAATACAGGCACTTCAGAATAACAGATAAAATTTTCCATTTGTTAAAGCGTTTGTTATATCTCTTGATTATTGACAAAAACCATCCATCGTATTATAATTTAAGAAACTTTCACGAAAGAAGCGAAAACAATGGATTACAAAAGAATTCTCACAATACAGGATATATCCTGTGTGGGTCAGTGTTCTTTGACTGTGGCACTTCCCATAATATCAGCCTGCGGAATTGAGGTATGCCCCCTTCCCTCGGCTGTTTTGTCAACCCATACAGGTGGGTTCACCGATTTTACATTCCGTGATTTGACAGAGGATTTTTTATCAATCAGTGACCATTGGGAAAAGGAAAATATTCGCTTCGATGCAGTTTATACAGGTTATCTTGGCTCTATAAATCAGATTGATATTGTTAAGTTAATTATGGATAAACACAACAACGGTTTAAACATTGTTGACCCTGCCATGGCAGATAACGGCAAACTTTATAGTGGCTTTGACATGGATTTTGTAGGAGCTATGGCGTCATTGTGTGCAAAAGCCGATATTATCATCCCCAACATGACAGAAGCCTGCCTTTTGACGGGGATTGAATACAAAACAAAATATGACCGTGCATACATCGATTCTGTTTTGTCCGCCCTTTTGGATATGGGCGATAAAACAATCATCATTACCGGCGTTAGCTATGATGATGAAACTACAGGTGTTGTAGTTTTTGAAAATGGCAAATATCACTATTACAAACATAAAAAAGTCCGTGGTGTATGCCACGGAACAGGCGATGTATTTGCTTCCGCATTCACAGGTGCATTAATGCGAGGCAAAAGTGCTTATGATGCGGCAGTTATTGCGGCAGATTACACACTTTTATGTATTGAAAATACAATTTCAGACCCCGATCATTGGTACGGTGCAAAATTTGAAACCGCCATAGGTGATTTAATTAATATGTTAAAATAACTATCGATTTTAAAAGGAATGTGTTGTGACTTCATTCCTTTTTCTATTACTTTTCAGGAGGTAAACAATGTTCATTCGCCACGCCACACTTTCAGATATTGACGAAATAATGGAAATTTACAGCCACGCCCAAAAATTCATGGCTGACAACAATAATCCCAACCAGTGGGGAAGCGTTTATCCTCCAAGGCAGTTAATCGAAAATGATATTGACTCAATGTATGTCTGCATGGAAAATGACTTTATTGCCTGCGTTTTTTACTATGCACAGGAAAATGACCCCACCTATGATGTGATTTATGAAGGCAGTTGGCAAAACGATTTACCCTACGGTGTTGTACACCGCATTGCATCATCACACATTACAAAAGGTGCCGCACGGTTTTGTCTTAACTGGGCATATGAAAAATGTAAAAACCTGCGTATTGATACACATAAGGACAACATTCCAATGCAAAACCTTTTAAACAGCTTAGGCTTTAAATACTGCGGCATTATCCATTGTGACCACACAGGTGATGAGAGGATGGCTTTCCAAAAAAATCTCCTATAACTCAATTTTCTGTGAAATGAACTTTTCATTGAAATCTCGCAGAGAAATTGAATTGGATTGTGCAAATATGTCAATTTTTATGCATAGTTCGTGATGTAGCAAAGTTCCACACATTATGAACAATAGCAGCGATTTTATAAAAAGATGTTGAAAAATTATAAAACATGTTGTATGATGTTTTTGTCGGAGAAATCTGACAAAAGGTAAGACTGAAAACAGTGTAAAAGCTGGGCGGTTATGCCATCATCTCCCTGAAAGGAGGTGGTAGCTTATGGAATATGTGTACATAATGATGTATATTATCACTTTAATTGTGCTTATTATAACCATAAAAAAATAACGCCCACCGCCAAGTAGTGCGTTATTTTTTATAAACAACATTTATTTGGCATAACCGTTTGAGGTCTTGCCTTTTTCCATATTCATTATACGATTAAAATCATGTTTTGTCAACAAGTGATTTTGTAAATATGTTTACATTCATAAAAATACATTTGAAAGTGTCGGTTAAAAAGTATTGCTTTTTTCCAAAGGTATAGGAAAAACCTTTTAACCTTGACAAATATTAATACATATGATATTCTATAATCACTCTTTGCACTGCAAAAACAACAGTACAAACTGAGCAGACCGTGACACAGGTCATGGGGTCGGGTCGCATAAGCGACAGTGGAATTATTCATCCACGGGACAGTTTCCAATACTGATCCGTGGGTGTTTTTTTGTCCATATATAATCACATAATAATTAGATTTTGAGGGGAATAAAATATGAAAAAAGAAAAAACAACTATTAACAACGTGTCGGAAAATGAATTCCAGAAGGTTGCAAACAAGGTTTCTATGACTACCATCATCGGCAATGTGGCGTTATCTTTAGTGAAGCTCCTTGCAGGTATCATCGCACATTCTTCTGCAATGATAAGCGATGCCGTACATTCCGCATCGGATGTTTTCAGCACAATCATGGTTATTATCGGCATTAAGCTGTCTGCCAAGGAAGCTGATAAAGAACACCCTTACGGACATGAGCGTATGGAATGTGTTGCCGCAAATATTCTTGCCATGATTCTTTTCATTACAGGACTGGGCATAGGCTCTAAAGCTCTGGAAAACATTTTAAGCGGTGATTATACAACACTTCAGGTCCCCGGTGTTTTTGCTTTAGTTGTGGCGATTTTATCAATTGTTACGAAAGAGCTTATGTACCGATACACAAGGTACTATGCAAAGAAGATTGACTCCGGTGCACTTATGGCAGATGCGTGGCACCACCGTTCGGACGCCTTTTCTTCCATCGGTGCACTAATAGGTATATTGGGAGCAAGGCTTGGTTTTCCCGTTATGGACTCCATTGCCAGTCTTGTAATATTCATCTTTATCGCAAAGGCGGCATTTGACATTTTCAAAGATGCCATGGATAAAATGATTGACCACGCCTGTGATGACGAAACTGAAAGAGAGATTTATGATTGCGTTATGAAAAATGAAAAGGTCCTTGGCATCGATTTACTCCAGACACGCATCTTCGGCAACAAAATTTACATTGATGTGGAAATTCAGGCAGATGCATCATACACCCTTCAGGAGGCACACAACATAGCGGAAGCTGTCCATGACGATATTGAACAAAACTTTCCCAAGGTAAAACATATTATGGTTCATGTGAACCCCGCAAAAATTGAAGAATAATAAAATTAGAGAGCTTGGAACGAATTGTTCCAAGCTCTTTCAGCCTGTCGATAAACTTATTTTTATTCAATCGCAAGGGGTTTGGGGAGTAAGACTTTCAAAATAAAATAGGAGCCGGAAATCGCATTTTCGGCTCCGAAAGTGGCGATTTTAGGGGGTCGTAGACCCCTTGCACGAGAAATTGCCACTTTGTTCATTAGAAAAATACAGACCTCAAAGTGCCGAAGGACGTAGTCCGCCTTTGAGGTCCGTGTCGATACTTCGACACGATTTTACAAATTCAGAAAATCTTTTCTGTACTTTACACCGAAAGCCTCTGCAAGTAATTTCATTTCTTCGTCCTTTATGGTGTTTATCCTTGGAAGATGGGCGGTTAACATATAAATCTGTGCCGCTTTTTCCACCGTTTCAATCAAGCCGAAGGTTTCGTCCATATTTTTGCCTGCACCGTAAATACCGTGCATGCCCCATACAACAAGCCTGAATTCCTTCATCTTTTCGGCTGTGGCTTCGCCTATTGTGTTATTACCGCAAAGCATCCAAGGAAGAACACCCACCCCGTCAGGGAACACAACTATACATTCAGTGCACATTTCCCAAAGGGTGTGTGTAAATTGTTTTTCGTCCAAGGGATGAACATAGTTCATAGCCAAAGTATTTGTTGGATGGGAATGGATAATAACCCTGTTTTCGTTGTCAACACTAAGTCTTGCCATATGGCTCATAAGATGTGCGGGAAGCTCGCTTGTAAACCTGCCTCCGTCTTTATACCCCCACAAAAGTTCCGCAGTTTTTCCGTCCTTACCAATGCGGATTATGCCAAGATTATTTTCAGGGTCTTTTTCCACATTTTTAAAATATTTGCCTGTGCCTGTCACAATAAAAATCTTCCCGATAAGGCTCTTTGCTTCAAACCCGATGGGGATTGTGCGAATTACATTGTCAATGTCAAGGTATTCTATAACCTCTTTTTCCTCCAGCATATAGCTTATATTTCCGCCATTTCGCTCGTCCCAGCCAAGGCGGTACATATTAGCGGTTGTGTCCATCATTTCTTTTACAAAAGGGGCTGTAAGTATATCTTTCATCATCTTTTCACCAAAACTTCCTTCTCGTATTTTAAAACTTCTTCATAATAATTATCTACAACGTTTTCACGCTTCAAAAATTCCTTCCATATCTGTCCGAAGGGTGCGGTTTTTAACTCCTCAGACAAATACATAAGGTATGTGAAATCGTTGTTTTCCTGTATATCCTTCATATCCGATGGCTCTAAAAGTGCATACAAAAGTGCCTTTTGCACGCTTCTCACCCCTGTAACCCATGCGGAAATACGGTTAATGGAAGCATCAAAATAGTCAGTTGAAATAAACACCCTGTCAAGTGCATCACAGCGGACAATTTCCTTTGCAATCTCTTTTGTTTCATCGTCAAACAGCACAACGTGGTCGCTGTCCCATCTTACAGGCCGTGTAACGTGAAGGGCAATTTTGTCGTTGAAAAGCAGTAGTGATGATATTTTGTCGCTTACCATTTCCGTGGGATGATAGTGTCCGTTGTCCATAAGTGGCGTTACGCCCTTTTCTTGTGCATAGGAAAGGCAAAATTCCGAAGACCCTACAGTATATGATTCAAGCCCGATACCGAAAACCTTGCTTTCAATGGTTATGTACACATTGTTTTTATCGTAGGGTGTCTCAAGTATTTCATCAAGGGATTTTTTAAACCTTGCACGGGGGCCAAGCCTATCTGCAGGTATGTCCTTATATCCGTCTGGAATCCATATATTCATAACGCAAGGTACACCGGTCTCGCGGGCAAAATAATCTGCAATACGCACGCACTGTACCCCGTGGCGTACCCAGTAGGAACGCACTTCTTCATCGGGGGATGAAAGTGTAAGGTTGTCACGAACCATAGGATGGGAGAAAAATGTGGGGTTAAAGTCAAGACCAATATTTCTCTCCTTCGCAAAATCCACCCATTCTTGAAAGTCCTCGGGTTCTATCTTGTCCCTTCCCTTATCTCCCTTTAAAATAGCGTAGCTTGCATGGAGATTAAGTTTCTTTTTTCCGGGGATTAGAGAAAAAGCCTCGTCAATATCTGCCATTAATTCTTCGGGTGTTGTTGCCTTTCCAATATAATTGCCCGTTGCCTGAATACCGCCCGACAACGCTTCACGATTGTCAAAGCCTGTCACATCGTCACCTTGCCAACAATGAACCGAAATTGTAACATTTCTAAGTTTTTCAATAGCTTCTTCCACATCTACACCTAAAGCGGCGTAATATTTTTTTGCATCCTCCATTATTTATACCTCCTTAATATCGAAAGACTTTTTCACTAATTCTCTTGCATTTTCAATTGTCAAATCTTTATCAAGATACATCATCTGACTTATAATATTTCCCGTTGCGGTTGCTTCCACAGGTCCCATATAAACGGGCTTTTTTGTATATTCATGTAAAAGATAGTTTAAGTACCCGTCACGGCTTCCGCCACCTACAACCCCTATGCTTGTGCAGCTTGTTTCTGTTATGGTTTCAATTTCTTCAACAGTTTCCTTATATGCCTTTGCCAAAGAATGGTACGTTGCACTTAAAACATCACTTACAGGCAGTTTTTCATCACCTAAAAGTTTTCTTATGGCACTTATCATACAATCAGGTGCGGTAAGTGTACTGTCATTTGGGTTAAATGTTTTTGTATATGTACTGCATTTTGCCATATTCATCATTTCGTCGTAAGTGTACTTTTTATCAAGGCTCTTCCTTATCCCCTGGAAAAGCCACATACCCATAATGTTTTTTAAAAACCTGTAACGGTAGTTAATTCCGCCTTCATTTGTAAAGTTTGCTTTTTCTGCACGGCTTTTAAGACAAGGCTCCTTAAGTTCAACGCCCATCAGGCTCCATGTGCCTGATGATATGTAAACCCCTCCTTCATCTAACGGGCAGGCTAAAACTGCCGAGGCAGTATCGTGGCTGGGGCAGAAAAGGACAAGGGAGTTAAACCCTGCTTCTTTTTGTATTTCCTCCTTAAATTCTCCCACCAAAGCCGGCGGCATATCAAGGGGCTTAAAAATATTTTTGTCAATGCCCAGCTTTTCTAAAATTTCCCCGTCCCATGTTTTTTCTGTTGCATTTACAAGGTTTGTGGTTGTAGCGTTTGTATATTCATTTTTAATAACCCCGGTCAGTTTAAAGGAAAGATATTCGGGCATCATCAAAAAATGCTTTGCCTTATCTAATTTCCCTGTCAGCTTATCTGTATAAAGCTGATAAATTGTATTAAAGCTTTGTGTCTGTATTCCGCATCTTTCATACAAATCGGGACAAAGCGTTTTTACAGTGTCAATAACCTCATCGCACCGACTGTCCCTATAGCACATACAAGGCAAAATCTCTTTTTTGTTTTCGTCAAGAAGAACATAGTCAACACCCCATGTGTCAATTGCCACGGTTTTGGGGATTTTCCCAATCTCGCCGCATTTTTTAATGCCTTTTTTTACATTTTCAAAAAGAGCTTCTATATCCCATATAAGACTTCCGTTTTCCGTTTTATATCCGTTTTCGAAACGGTAAATTTCTTCCGTAACAATCCTTCCGCTATCAATATGAGATAGAAGATGCCTACCCGATGAGGCTCCGATGTCTATCGCCAGATTATACACCATAAAATTCACGCCTTTCGTAAAAATAAGGCAAGATCGCAAACAAAGTCTGCCCCTTGCCTTAATAATAACACATGCATATGAAAAACACAATTTAATTTTGTTTATCCCATATTTGATTTTGATGAAAAACTTACTGTACTATAAACAGCCTCACAAATCTGCAAGACTGTTTGAAAATATGCATCACTCTTTTTGAAACTCCAAAATATCGCCCGCTTCGCAATCAAGTGCCTCACATATTGCAGCAAGAGTATTGAAGCGAATTGCAGTCACCTTGTTATTTTTAATCTTTGAAAGATTGACATTGGAAATGCCCACTCGTTCCGCAAGCTCATTGAGAGACATTTTCCTTTCCACCATCATCCTGTCCAAACGGAGAACAATTTTACTCATGTCGGCACCCCCTTACAGAAGCCCTTCAACGTCTTTTTCCAAGTTTGCTCCGTGGATAAAATACTGCGTAATGCACAGAACAATAATTCCCATACAGATTCCGCTTTGGTTAACACTAATCTCCACAGCATCTACACCAATCACAAGACGAATAATGATACTCATAATAAAACCAATCACCGGTACAGCAATAGAGAAGATACCAATTTCCTTCATCATACGGATATTATCCTTTTGGAAAGGAGAAGCGTTTTCGGACTTTTTAAAGATAAGGTACAGATTGCGGAACACCATTGCCATAACAGCCAAGATAATAGTCGCACCAATGCCAAAAAGCATAAATGATGTCATATCTGTGTTTCCGTTGGTGACAGGAGCATTGACTTCAAAGCCATATACCTCCAGATTTGTGCCGCAGCAATCCTTTACATCAAAGCCCACAAAGTATTTTACCAAATCGGGAGCTACCACCGAGCAGACGGTAGCTGCCGCCATCAGCACAACCGCAACCCAATGGAACACTTCCAGTATCTTTGTAACGACCTTTGCAATTTTGTTAATGCTTTTCATTTTGTATTACCCACCCCTAAATATAAATTAACGTCTTATTATTTCCACCTCAATTGTAATCCGAAAATCCATACCTGCTTTTCGGACAATGTTAATTTTAA
>JBJDXJ010000018.1:0-59447 GCA_051866635.1 Clostridia bacterium
TTATCAATAAATTAATCCAAATTTATGGGAGTTTTGACACAGTCTGACGTCCCCATTCGTCTAATGGTAAACTCCAGCATCCCATGGAATTTCATCGCTGTTTAACATATATTCTTTCATTGTCTCAGGCAATACTTGAATCGTATATAATCCTTCCCTATCGGAATTGTGGTCATCTTGTAGATATACAGCAAACAGTACTCTGTAAGTTTTTTGAGTATTTGTGACCACATCGCTCCATGCACGCTCTTTCTTTATTCTTTTTCCATCCTTTACCGTTGTGGTAGTAACCCTTACAATATAGCTGTGGGAAACAATATCACCATCAACAATATCGAACATATATTCTATATTCTCATCTAAGTTTTTTGCATCTTGTAAAGCTTGTTGAGAGAATAATGATTTAACTGAATTTACATCTCGATTATTAATAGCATCTATCAAATCTTTAAGGTCTGTTTCTGAAATTGCATTCTTGACATACTTGTTTTCCTCAGTTTTGACACTGCAACCAGAAACAATAATAATAATGCTACATATTAATAACAATATTTTTTTCACTATTTATCCTGGTATAATGTAATTGACTCATCTAACAGTCATTTACAAATATACCTTTCTCCTTTCTCCTTTCTATCAACCTTCTTTAATCCGTGATTGATTACGGTTTTAAATATTGGTATTATATAAATATGTGATGTGGATTTGTATATTTTTCCTGTGGCTTTGACTACTTTTTGGAGGTTCTTACCACGCCTTGTTTCTAAGTAATGATTAGTTAGATGAGTCTTTGAATTCGTATCTCGTACCAGGTTTTACGAAACAAGTGTTGTGGATAACACATTACATATTTTTTATGTGTAACTGGGGACTGGTCCAAAATTGCACGTTTTAAAAACAGGAAAAAGAAATGTGCAAAAACTGACCCTTCCCCAATTACACACATATTTTTTCTATCTTTTCAAGAGAATAGTGCCATAAAATGTACGTCAGACTGTGTTAAAACATCTGCCTAAGCCCTTCCAAACACAGGAATCTTATTGAAAAATACCCAGTAACCCAAATGGGTTGTGCTTTTGTTCTCAAGTTCCTCAAAAAAAGCATCTCTCTTTGCACTCTTCAAATCAAAAACACATAAACCTTTATAATGTTCCTCTTCTCCTGGTTTTAATTCGTAATTGTCATAAAACTCTACATAATCCTCCGTATACACTGTTTTGTGAGGGGGGATATATTTATATTGTTCGATGAAAATTTCTTTAGACGTATTATTCTTTATATGTATATCATACTTGATAATAATATAGGAGTCTAAATCATTATCTATTTCCAATATCGAATTCGAAAGATTATGCAAAACATAATCTTTCGAATTTTCTGTTACATCTTCAACGTCAATATCTATTATCGTAATTGGATATAATATCGACACTAATCGCGTGGATGCAAAGATAATGATTAAAAACATAAGGAAAACAACAAAAATTTTTACAAGTTTCTTCATCGAGCATCCTCCTTTATTTTTACGATAATTAGATTATCTGTATCTAATAATTCTGAGGTTATTGGAGCATTAATCCTATCATTTGAGTGTGCAGAATATTGGGGCGAATGGGGACGTATATTCTATGGCACTATTTTATCTTTTAAACTGCCATAACGAAAATTCCCCTTAAATTCCACTGAAACTCTACAACCGTCGACATGACTGAAATCGCACGTTTTAAAAGCGGAGAAAGTTTAATCTATAACAACCGTAAGGCTTTCCTGGTCCCATTCAACCTTAAATCCAAACGCTTCTGAAATAAAGCGAAGAGGTACAAGAGTTCTGTATTTAACCATCTTTGGTGCAACATCAAGTGTAACTTCTTCATCGTTTACATATGCTTTTTCAGAGCCAATTTGCATTACAATTACAGTTTCATCTTTGGTAATTATAATCGTTTGTGTTTCCCCGTCCCATTCAACCTCTGCACCGTAAGCTTCGCTTATTGCACGGAGAGGTACAAGAGTTCTGTTATTTTGAATCACAGGTTCTACGCCATCGTATTTGTCAAAATCAACTGCAATACCCTTTACAAAAGTTCCTATGGAGTAGTCCTTTAATTCTGCTTTAGCAGCTGCAATGCAGGCTAAAATTTCTTTTCTTGTTTCAACATCTGCATCTTTAAAAATGGCCTTTATTTCATCCACATATTCCTTAGTTTCAAGTTTTGCCTGCTCGCGTTCGGCTTTTTTCTGTTCCAAAAGTTCCTTGCTTACCTTTCTGTTATCTGTCTTTTCTTCATTAACCTTTTCGTTTTTCTTGTCGTTGTTATCTTCTTCAATGGCTGTTTCATCTTTTTCGGGCTTTTCCTGTGCATTTTCATTTTTTTGTCGGGTTTGACTTTTTTGGTGTTTTCTGCCTTTTCCGGCTTTTCCGATTTCACCTTATCCAAAATACCATCTTCCACATTTTCCGTAACCTGAACTATTTCCTCAGTTAAAGTAGCATCTTCTGCTTCCTTCGCCTGAACAAACACTGAGGCGTTCGCTGTCAACAGTGCAAGTGTAAGGGCAATAATTGTAAACTTTTTCATTTGAAAATATCTCCTTAATAAAACATATAAATCTTTAAACCTATATTATCAATCCCGTGATTTTATAACAATAATACTGCCCTCTTTAATTTTTATAACTGCGTCCTTGTCTGTAAATTCGTTGCTCACGGCAATAGATTCTGAAAATTTCAAGTCGTAATCATCAAGTGAATACTTTAAGTTTTCCAATGTGACGCCTTTAACCGTGCCGATTGGTATAAGGGAAAGGTGAGTGTTGTCCTTTTTTATAACGGTATCTTTTTGGATTACGGTAATGGTGTTATGCTCATCAATCAAATATCCTTGTCCTCCGCACTTTGCAATATATTCCAAAAGCCCAATATTTGAAAGAGTGTGGTCAAGCCTTGTGCCGCTACAGCCCAAAAGGCAGATTTCTTTATATCCTCTATCTAACGCTTCAGTTACCGCAATATGCGTGTCTGTGTAGTCCTTTTCAGGGTTAAACCGCCTTACTTCGCCTGTTACATTGCCCTTGTAGGAGTCAAAATCCCCAACTGTGAGATCCGGCGTTATGCCCATTTTTTCCGCATGTGCAAAGCCCCCATCGGCACAAATTATATAATCGCCCTTTTCAATAAAAGACGAAATATAATTATAATCTGCAATACTGCCGGCACTGATTACAACCGCTTTACTCATTTTCTGCCGCCTTGCAGAGCTTTTCTGCAGCTAACGCAATATTTTCCGCACCGAAAACGGCACTGCCTGCAACAACAACATTTGCCCCTGCATTTACAATTGTCTTGATATTGTCCGCATTAACTCCACCGTCAACTTCAATATCAACATTGTAGCACTTTGTCATTTCACGGACTGCACTCAATCTGTCAAGGCTCTTTTCGATAAACTTCTGACCGCCAAAGCCCGGATAAACAGACATAATAAGCACCATATCAACCTTATCTATATAAGGCTTTATAACCTCAACAGGTGTATCGGGACTTATTGAAAGACCTGCCTTTATGCCAAGGCTTCTGATGTAATCAAGAGCTTCACCTGTTTTATCGCCCAAGGCTTCATAATGGACAGTTATATTATCTGCCCCTGCCTTATAAAAAGCGTCAATAAAATCATATGGCTTTTCCACCATAAGGTGACAGTCGTAAAACATATTACTGCATTTGCGTATTGATTTAACCAAGAGGGCACCAAACGTAAAGTTTGGTACAAACCTTCCATCCATTACGTCTATATGTAAAACCTTTGCACCACCTTTTTCCGCTTCCTTTATCTGGCTTCCCAAAACGGAAAAGTCCGCAGAAAGAATACTTGGTGCCAACTTAAACTCTCTTTCCATTATTTTCACCTCTTATTTTCTCTCCCAGTCCTTTACATCCTTCAAAACATCATACATTTTCACATAGCTGTCATATCTGGATTGGGCAATTTCACCATTTTCCAATGCTTTCTTTACAGAGCAACCCGGCTCCGAACGGTGAGAACAACCACGGAAACGGCAACTGCCTTCAAAGGCATTAAACTCGGGAAACATAGTGCTTAATTCATTTGCCTTAATATTTGTTACATCAGTAATTTCAAGCTGTGAAAATCCCGGGGTGTCAAGGACATAGCCGTCATTAAGCTTTAAAAGCTCCACATGACGGGTTGTATGCTTGCCACGACCTATACGGCTTGTATCTCCCGTTTCAAGCTCCCGTCCTGTAACAAGGGTTAAAAGGCTGGACTTGCCCACACCCGACAATCCTGCAAAGGCAGTGGTCTTACCCTTTAACATTTCTTTTATTTTGTCTATGCCTTCCTTAAAGGCGGCACTTGTTACGAAAACCTTGTAACCGGCTTTTTCGTAAATATTTTTAAGCTTTTCAACATCTCCGCTTTCGTCAAGGTCGCTTTTATTGATACACACAGCACCCTTAATGCCCTTTTCTTCTGCAATTACAAGCATTTTGTCAATAAGGAAGGTATCGGGCAAAGGGTTTGAAACTGCCGCTACAATAATCAAGGTGTCAATATTGCTTACCGGGGGGCGTATCAGAAAATTCTGTCTTTCGTGAATTTCCTCGATACTTCCCTTCCCCGATAAGTCAACCTTAACTGTAACCTTATCACCCACAGTGGGGGTTATTTCATTTTTTCTGAATTTTCCTCTGGCACGGCACTCAACTACGCCTTCACCTGTATCAACGCTGTAGCTTCCGCCAACGCCCTTAATAATAGTACCTTCCAAACTCAAGGTTTTGCCCCCTGTTCACATTATAAACCGTCAACAGATGTCTGCGGTGCATAGCCACCCTGTGCTACGCTGTCATTTTTTCCCACGTAAATATCAATTACAGTACCCTTTTGTACAACAGTTCCCGGGGTTATGCTCTGCCTTACAACTAAGCCGTCATTACCGGAAGTAACTGTTTTGACTTCGCCAAGTTTAAGTTTGTTATTGGCAATTGCATTTCTTGCCTTGTCTTCATCAAGCCCCACAAGGTCAGGAACCTTTATCTGTTCCACACCGTTACTTACATAAATTGTAACACTGTCGCCCTTCTTAAGCTCTGCACCTTCAGAAGGTTCATGTCTTGTAACAATACCGGAAGGTACAGTGTCGCTGTATTCTGTTACAACAACAACCGTAACGTCCTTTTCTTCAAGCTCTTTCTGTGTAGATGCCTTTTCCTGACCAACATAGCTTCCTAAAGAGAAGGTGTTACTGCCTGAGCTTACAAAAATTGTCAATGGGTCCCCTGCTTTAAAATAAGTGTCTGCTGAGGGGAACTGACGGATAATCAATCCCTTTTCAACGCTGTCGCTTACATCTTCGCTTATTCTTACATCGGTAATGCCCTTTTCATTAAGCTCAGCAATTGCAACTGCAGGGTCTTCACCGGTGTAATCACGAAGTTTAAAGCTTTCTGTACCACGACTTATTACAACGTAAACTTCACTGCCATCTTCTATTGTGTCCCCTGCCGGAGGAATTTGTGAAATAATTGTTCCTTCGGGATAATCTGCATTATAAACACGATCTGCTACAACAATTTCAAGGTTTGTATTTTTAATTGCCTCCTGGGCCTGTTCATAAGTAAGATGTGTCAAATTCTGCATTTTAACAGGAGTTTCACCATGTGAAGGCATTGGGTTATTCAGCAGTACCATAACACCAAACCCCATAAGAGCGGCTATAACAAAGCATGTAATAACAGCTGCAACAATAGTTGTAACATTCTTCTTATTGCTCTTTTTCTTAGTCTTTCTTTCCGAAACGGGAGTTTCAGGTTCCGCACCGCTTCGCCTTACAACAGGCTTTTCCTGCACGGGGATGTCAATTGTGATAATGGGAGGAATTTTCCTTGTTCCGAACTTATCGTCATCCTCTACGGGCATTTCGGCAACAGTGGAATCAGGGTCAGCATAAACCTTTTTTATATCAGAAAGCATCTGCGTTGCACTTTCGTATCTGTAACGCTGTTCCTTGCTCATTGCCTTAAGTATAATATTTTCAACAGACTTAGGTATATCAGGGTTAATATTTCTTGGTTTTACAGGCTCCTTCTGTACATGTTGCATTGCAACCGCAACGGGAGTTTCACCATCAAAGGGAAGCTTGCCTGTGAAAAGCTCATACATAACTATGCCCAAGGAATAAATATCGCTCCGCTGGTCAGTATAACCGCCACGGGCCTGTTCCGGGGAAAGATAATGTGCACTTCCGATTGCCTCCATTGTCATTGTGCCGTTGTTGGCGGCTCTTGCAATGCCGAAGTCCATGACCTTGATAATATTGCCTTCATTGCTTATCATAATATTCTGCGGTTTTATATCCCTATGTATGATGTGTTTGGAATGGGCATGCTCCAAGGCAGAACAAATCTGCATGGATATATCCACCGCTTCTTTCCAGTATATATTACCCTTTCTTTCGTCAATATAGTTCTTTAAGGTTTTGCCTTCAATAAATTCCATTACAATGTACTGATGTTCACCGGACTGCCCAACATCGTAAATAGGAACAATATTGGGATGTGACAAGCTTGCCGCCGCTTGGGATTCAATATTAAAGCGTCTTATAAATTCCTCATTGTCCCTGAATTCGCTTCTTAAAAGTTTTACTGCCACATAGCGGTTTAACAGTCTGTCCATGGCTTTATATACAATTGCCATGCCGCCTACGCCAACTTTTTCAACAAGTTCATATCTGTTGTCTAATACAGTACCTATCATAATCATTTATCCTCCAATTTCTGTCCGAAGGGTTTAATTAAAATAACGGTAATATTGTCTTTTCCGCCGTTTTCATTGGCTTTTTCAACAAGCTTATCTGCCGCCTCAGAAAGACTTTCTGCCCCCATGACAATGTTTTTTATATCCCTTTTAGAAACCATATTCGTAAGACCGTCTGTACACATAAGCACAACTTCATCTGTATGTATTATAGTCTCTTCCAAATCCACATCAACAACTGCGGCAGTACCTACAGCACGTGTAATAATGTTCCGCTGAGGGTGAACCATTGCTTCCTCTTCGCTTATGGTACCTGCATCAATAAGCATACCAACCACACTGTGGTCTTTTGTAATCTTTCTGATGGAATTTTCCGATATGATATAAACTCTGCTGTCACCTACATGACCTACACAAAGTTTTTCATCCTTAACAAGGCACACATCAATCGTTGTACCCATGCCTCTCATGCTTTCGCTTTCACAAGCACGTACAAAAACATCCCTGTTTGCCTTTTTAACAGCCTCCACCACGTCATTTTCATGGATATTGTCCCTTGAAAGCAAGTAGTTTTCGACAATACGGCAGGCATTAAAACTTGCAACTTCTCCGGCATTATGTCCGCCCATGCCGTCAGCCACAACAAAAAAACCTTTGTCGCAGTTTATGAGATATGAATCTTCATTGTTCGCCCTTCTTCTGCCCATGTCTGTTTTTGCCGCATATTCCATTGAAAGTCACCTCCCTTTTAATTTACCACACTGTTACGAAGCTGTCCGCAGGAGGCTGAAATATCGCTTCCCAATTCACGCCGCACAGTAGCAGTTACATGCCCTTTATTAAGCATATTTTTGAATTCTTCCACTCTTTTTTTGCTCACCCTCACATTCCCCCGTTCTTTAACATCGTTTACGGGGATAAGGTTTATGTGGCAATTATCTTTGTAAAACAGCTCAATCAAAAGTCTTGCACATTCATCTGAGCTATTTTTCCCTTCTATTAAAGCATATTCGTAAGTAATACGTCTGCCTGTTTTTTCAAAATAATACCTGCAAGCCTTAAGTAATTCATCCAAAGAATATTTTCTTGCAATAGGCATTATATTCTTTCTGTATTCATCAGTAGGTGCATGAAGGCTGACCGCCAGATTGACAGGTATACCTTCGTTTGCAAAATCAATAATTTTAGGCACAATACCACAGGTGGACACAGTAATATGTCTGTAGCCTAAATTCACACCGTCAGGATGATTAATGTTTTTGAGAAACACCATAAGGTTTTCATAATTGTCAAATGGTTCGCCTATACCCATTACAACAATATTCGACACACGCTTGCCTAAATCCTTTATAACACGTATAACCTGACCGGTCATTTCATGGGGTGCTAAGTTTCTCACCTTGCCGCCCAATGTGGAAGCACAGAAGGTGCATCCCATGGCACAGCCCACCTGACTTGATATACAAACGGATATTCCATGGTTATATTCCATAGCAATAGTTTCAATAATGTTGGAGTCACTAAGCCGCATTAAATATTTTACCGTTCCGTCAATTTGGGAGATAAGCTTTCTTTCAATCTTGGGCAGGAAAATTTCTGCATCTTCCTTTAATCTTTCACGAAGATTTTTTGAAAGAGAAGTTAATTCATCTATACTTTCAACGCCCTTTTGTATAAACGAAAAGACCTGCTTCCCTCGGAATTTTGCTTCCCCCAGCTTTATCATATATTCAGTTAATTCATCTTTTGTCAAATCTCCAAGATTAATCACGTCGTATAAACCTCGCAATAAAAAATCCGTCTGTGCCAAAGGTGTTAGGCAAAAGCTGACAGTAGCCCTTTGCATTCATGTAATCTGTAGGCAGTGCCTCGAAATTCTTATTCTCCCTTAAGAAGGTTTCTGCCATCTGCTCATTTTCCATACGGCTTATGGTACAGGTTGAATATACCAATATTCCCCCTTTTTTCACATACCGCATTGCATTACGTAACATTCTGTACTGTGTCTTTGCAAGTGATGAGCAGTCTGCCGCACCCTTTTTCCATTTTATATCGGGCTTTCGTCTTATAATGCCCAGCCCTGAACAAGGTGCATCAAGTAAAACTCTGTCAAATCGGTTTTCAAATTCGCTATTGAACTTTTCCGCATCGTTTACCTTTGTTTCAATTATTTCAATGCCTAATCTTTTTGCACTTTTCTCAATAAGCTCTGTTTTATGGGGATAAAGGTCACAAGCTATAACAATGCCTTTATTGCCCATCAATTCAGCGGCATATTCGCTTTTACCACCCGGTGCGGCACAAAGGTCCAAAACTTCCATTCCGCCTTTGGGGTCAAGTGCTTCAACTGCCAGCTGGCTTGCCACATCCTGAATTGAAAAATAGCCCGCTTTTTGCATCTCTCCGCCGTGGAAGGCACCACTTTTTGTATAAAGATAGGAGTTTTGTCCCAAGGGTGCTTTCTCAATACCTTCGGGAAGAGGGAAATCGCCCTTTAATAAGTTCCGCCTTAAATATGTAGGAGGCGTTTCGTTCCCCGCTTTAAGGAGCGTTTCAATATCCTTAATTCCTTCGCTTTTCCATTTTCCCACAATCCAATCAGGGTATGAATAGAACAGTGAAAGATATTCTTCGTCTCCCTTTTCGGGCAAAAAGTCACCGCTTTGAGTCACCTTTCTTAAAACGGCATTTACAAAGCCTGCACTTTTGCCGTGACCATACCTTTTTGCTAAGTTTACACATTCATTTATAGTTGCACTTTCGGGTATTTTGTCCAAAAACTTCAAGGAATATACACCTATACGCAGAATGTTCAATATCCACACGGAAATCTTTTTCAGCTTAAGGGTGGAAAGATGTGAAATTATATTGTCAAGGTAAAGCCTATTTCTTTCAACACCGAAAACAAGCTCTGTACACAAACCGCTGTCACGGCTGTCAAGGTGCGAAGACTTAATTATATCGTTTAAGGCAATGTTAAGATATGCCTCTTCCTTTTCAATTGCATATAAAGTTTTAAGTGCCGCTTCACGGGCGTTTGATATACTACTTGCCATCAGTCTCTGTCCCTTGCTATAAGAATTAATCTTAAAAGCTGTGCTATGCTTGTTGCCGCAGCCGCTACATAAGTAAATGCCGCCGCACTGAGAACCTTTTTAACCATACCTGTTTCATCATCGTAAAGGTAACCGCCCTCGGATAAAATCTTTATGGCACGGTTTGAAGCGTCAAATTCCACAGGCAGTGTAACAATCTGGAAAACTACTGCCGCGGCGAAGAAAAGTATGCCTCCGTAAACTAAAAGGCCTCCTAAATAGCTTTCAAACTGCATAAGCACAAACCCCAATATAATAAGGGGGATAGAAATTCTTGAACCGAAATTTGCAACGGGAACTAATGCACTTCTCCATTTTACAGGTGCATAGCCCACCGCATGCTGAACTGCATGACCTGCCTCGTGTGCCGCAACGCCCACTGCCGCAACAGAGGAGGAATTCATTACAGAATCTGAAAGCCTTACAACATTTGCCTTTGGGTCGTAATGGTCAGTTAAATTACCTCGTACATGTTCGATTTTAACATCATAAAGCCCGTTATTGTCAAGAATTTGCCTTACGGCTTCTGTAGCCGTGAAATTCCTTCTTGTCTGAACACGAGAATATTTTTTGTATGTGCCGTTAACCTTTTGTGATGCAATCATGGAAATAATAATCATCGGAAGCACAAGAACTATATAATAAATATCGTAATAGAACATAAAATCAACCCTTTATCTTCCTAAAATTGAGCCTTTTTCTATTTTGTTTCCCACAAGATAGTCTTTAACGCTCATTCTTTTTTTGCCGTCAAACTTAACTTCTTTTATCTTAATGGCACCATTTTTTGCGGCAACTGTAATGCCTTCATTATTAACATTTATAATCTCGCCTATCTTACCTGTGCCTGAAACCTTTTCTGTTTTATAAGGCACAAATCTCTTTTCACCAAGGTAAGTATATGCCATAGGCCAGGAATCCATCCCACGTATAAGGTTATATATTTCATCGCTTGTTTTATTCCAGTCTATCTCACCCTCTGCTTTTGTGAGCATATGGGCATATGTTGCCTTGGAATCGTCCTGTTTTTCAGATGAAAAATCGCCTTTTTTAAATCTTTCGATTGTTTGTATAAGAACATCTGCACCTAAGAGGGCAAGTTTATCGTGCAATGTTTCCGCTGTATCATCATCTGCAATGGGAATTTTTTCAACCATAATTATATTTCCCGTATCAAGACCCTTTTCCATATACATTGCCGTAACGCCCGTTTCCTTTTCACCGTTTATAACAGCCCTTTGTATAGGTGCCGCACCACGGTATGCCGGAAGTATTGATGCATGAGCATTCACACATCCGTATTTAGGGTAGTTTAAAACATATTCGGGCAAAATTTTTCCGTAAGCCACTACTATGATTAATTCAGGGTCAATTTCCTCCAAAAAGGGCATCAGTTCCCCGTTTTTTATTGTTTCAGGCTGAAATACGGGAATATTATATTCAATTGCCACCTTTTTAACGTCTGTAGGTGTTAAAACCATGCCCCTGCCCTGCTTCTTGTCAGGCTGTGACACAACAGCTGAAATGCAGTAGCCCTTTTCTATTAAAGTTTTAAGGGAAACTGCCGCAAATTCAGGGGTCCCCATAAACATAATCCTCATAAATCTACCTCCCTTTGAGGTTTATATATTTTTAGTCCTCGTCATCTATGTCTTTCCATTCCACTACCTTGGAGGAATACAAAATTCCGTCCAGATGATCTAACTCGTGACAAATGCACTTAGCGTACAATTCTTCACCTGAAAATTCAATTTCCTCACCGTAGCGGTTCTGTGCCCTGCAAGTAGCCTTCATAGGTCTTTCAACAGTGCCCACCTTACCCGGGAGACTTAAACAGCCTTCCACATCTATATAACTGCCTTCAGTATATGTTAAGACAGGGTTTACAAGCTCAACCATTTCTTCACCTGTATCAATAACCACAACCCTTTTCAATATACCAACCTGAGGTGCAGCAAGACCTACACCCTGTGCTTTTTTAAGGGTGTCTTTCATATCATCTAAAAGTATATGCAGTCTTTCATCAAATTTATCAACAACACGGCAAACCTTGTTAAGACAAGGATCACCTTCAACACGTATTTCTCTGATAGCCATATATGTCTCCTCCTTTTAAACCTATTAAAGTTTTTACTAACTCATGCTGTAAGGATTTATGTCAACAGATATCTGCACACCGTTCTCCCTTTTTGCAGCTAACATTTTCCTGAATGTCTTTGAAAAAACTTTTGCGTCCTTACATTTAAACCATATTCTTTTACGCCACCTGCCCTGTATCTTTGCAATTGGTGCATTAGCAGGTGGAAAAATTTTTATGCCTTCACTACGCACATTTTCGTCCACCCTAAGCTCACTGTAGCACATGGTGGCACATTTTGTGCATTTATCCTCCTCCTCGGAGCTTACTATGATATTCACAATATCCTCAAAAGGCGGGTAACCGAAAACACGGCGGAATTCAATTTCTTCTTTATAAAAGGTTTTATAATCCTGCTCAGATGCCAGGTTAAGAACCCTGTTTTCCGGGGAATATGTCTGTATGACTGCTCTGCCGGGAGTATCCCCTCTGCCTGCTCTGCCGGCAACCTGGGTTATAAGTGCAAAGGTTCTTTCCTGGGCACGGAAATCATCGGCATAAAGTGATGCATCTGCCGCCAAGGCACCAACTAAGGTAACACGGGGAAAATCAAGACCTTTTGACACCATCTGTGTGCCCAATAAAATATCTGCACCCTCATTTTCAAACTTTTCAAGAATTTTTTCGTGTCCGTTTTTGCCCCCTGTTGTATCGGCATCCATCCTGACAATTTTTGCATTTGGAAAAATTTCGTTAATCTGCTTTTGTGCTTTTTGAGTTCCCGTGCCAAAGTCACGTATGTTCTTACTTTTGCACACAGGACAAAGTGCATCACGGTGTTGTCTGTAACCGCACATGTGGCAGTTTAATGTGTCGTTTGTACTGTGGTAAGTAAGTGACACACTGCACTTTGGACACATATACACAAAACCGCAGTCACGGCAGGACACAAAGGTTGAAAAACCACGCCTGTTTAAAAACAGTATTGTCTGTTCCCCTTTTTTCAAGTTTTCATAAATATTTTGTGCCAGCAAGCGGCTTAAAACAGTTCTGTTTCCATCTTCAAGTTCTTTTCTCATATCAACGATTTCAACCTTTGGAAGGGGATTTTTGTTATATCTCTTTGTAAGCTTGATTAACTTATACTCCCCTTTTTGTGCTTTGTAATAGCTTTCAACGGAGGGTGTTGCACTTGCAAGAAGAAGGGGACAATTAAATGCTTCACACCTTAAGCGTGCAATGTCACCGGCATGATATTTCGGTGTAGTTTCCGATTTGTATGAATATTCATGCTCTTCATCTATAATAATTATTCCAAGATTATTGCAGGGTGCGAAAACTGCACTTCTTGCCCCCACAACAACCTTAGCATCGCCTTTTTTTATGCGTTTATATTCGTCATATCTTTCGCCTAAGGAAAGTGCCGAATGCATAATCGCCACAACAGAACCGAAACGCTTGTAAAAACGGTCCGTTATCTGTGGTGTAAGGGAAATTTCAGGCACCAAAACAATTGCCTGCTTGCCCTTTTTAATAAGTTCCTCCACAATCTGCAGATATACTTCCGTTTTACCGCTTCCCGTTACACCGTGGAGTAAAAAAGTTTCATTTTTTGCATTTTTAACGATTTCTATGGCGTTTTTCTGTTCATCTGTAGGTTCAAAGGCTTTTGTACGCTCCACACTCTTAGTTTTGGGGTTTCTTAAAACCTCCACATCCTCGTAACATATAACGCCCTTTAGCTCCAGTGCCTCTATGCTGTTACGTGAACAGTTACAGGAGGATATTACATCACTTATTGTATATTTTTCGCCGTCTGCTAAAAATTCCACAATTTTTGCCTGAATGGGACAACTTTTTCGTATGCTTTCAGCATAGGAAAAAGCATCCTCGCTGTAATTGTAATAGCATACCCTGACAGTTTTATCGTTTACTTTTTTTCGGCTTTTATATTCAACTTCTACAAAGCCCTTTTTTAAAAGTGCGTTAACATAACTTTTGGCGTTCTTTCCCATTTCCGCCCTGATGGCGGTCATTTCTAAACTTCCGGAAGCATTTGAAAGAAGGGTTATAACTCTCTCCTGCATTGCACTTCTTTTTGTGCTTTCATACATTTTTTCAAGGGTAAACTCATCGGTCAGATTGACCCATTCTTCTTTCTTTTCGTCGCTTCCCACAGGCAGTAACAGCTTTGCCGCAGAGTAAAAAGAGCAATAATAATCCTCCCTCATTTTAAAGATAAGGTCAATATCCTTATCTGTTAAAAGGGGCATAGGGTCAACTACGCTTTTTATTTCTTTAACCTCTTCAAAGTCTGTTTTGTCAAGCACATCAGTAACAATCCCATCAGTAAGGTGGTTTTTGAACCCAAATGGCACTTTTACCCTTACGCCGCAAACCACATCGCCTAAAAACTTTTTAGGTATTTTATAAGAAAAGGGCTTGTCCAGACTTAAAAGCGGTGTATTTATATATACCTCTGCATACATTCGCTCACACTCATTTATTTATTATTACACATCTTGCATCGTTATCCCATTCGGCAGTCATACCCAAAGATTCAACTATGGCTCTTACGGGAACGTATACGGTGCCGTCAATGTTCAAGGGTTTTACATAATTATTGTTTACATCGGAGGGGATTAAAATGTTTCCGTCCACATAAACACGGATATCCTTATAGACCTTAGCCTCTACATTGTCTTTAGCTTCTTCAACTGCGATAATAAAAGCTTGGTAAGTATCGCCATAGCCATCCTTGGCAAACTTTTCGTTCAAGGTTTCTATCATATTGGATATAGCTGTAACCTTTACTGCAAAGTCCTCTGAAACGCCTTCATATGGAGAATATTCAAAATTATAGGCTTCTTTTATTTCTTCTTCGGAAAGATATCCGCTGTTACAAACCCTTTCTACAGCGAACAGCTCCTTAATTAAATCAAAAGCGTCCTCATAGTAAGAGTCCATTGTAGCACCTAAAAATTCAAACTCACTACTTGTAATTTCCATGCCCTCAATCATGCCATATGCATCTGTACCCTTTGTAACGAAAACAATTTTTGTAGGATTGGGAATACTGTTTACTTCATCGTAAAATGCAGAAACCTTATAGTTTTCCATGTCAGCATTTTCCCTATCCAAGGGCAATCTTAATATAATGTGATAGCCATAATCCGTACCAACGGGTTCCTTTGTGTATTCATTTTCCAAAAGTGCAAAGGCTGCCTTTTCAAAAGGTTCAACCATTTCACCGTATGTAAAGGTGTAGGTGGAATTTGCACTTTGTCCCGGGTCAATATTATATTCTTCAATGAGCTTTTCAAAGCTTTCGCCATCATTTAACGCGGCAATAATATTTTCCGCAGTTTCCTTGTCACCTGCTAAAATATGCTTCACCGTAACAAAGTTATCATATTCATCTTCAGGTACTTCAATCTTGCTCAATAGGGCAATCTCTCCTGCAAGAAGATTGAAACATTCTCTTATTTCCCCTTCTTTAACGCCTATGGATTTTGCAAAATCAGCCAAACTTTCCTCTGTTTCACCATAGGAAGCATATACATCATTAATGCTCTTTTCTATATCTTCTTTTGTTATTAAGCCTTCTTTTATCTTATTTTCAATAAGTTTTTCCATTTTATAGCTTAAAATGAAATTTTCTGTTCTAAAGCCAAATTTCAAAAATCCGTCTGTGTAAATTTTGTCTTCTATCTGCACATAGGGATATGCCTCTACATCAGTTGCCATAGGCTTTGAACCAACGTACACCGCATAGTTTTCTGCGTCAAAGCTCACTTCTTTACCTACAGCCTCGCCCATTGCTCTTACCGGCAAATATGTGGAGCCGTCCTTTATAAAGGGTTCAACCACTTCACCTAAGGCATTTTTTGCTATAAATTCTTCACCGTTTATTTTAATATTAACATCTGCCGCAAGGCAAGATGCAGCGGGCAGAAGCATTGCTCCTGCAAGTAATGTACATATAATTTTTTTCATATTATTTCTCCTCTGAAATTTTTGTAGCCATATCAAGTATAACAGCTGCCAAGTTTTCCTTTGTATCTATGGGAAGCTCTGTCACATTGCCGTTTTTTTCAATAACTGTCAAAACATTTGTGTCGGTACCAAAGCCTGCACCTTCTACATTCAGGCTGTTTGCACAAATCATATCTAAATTTTTGCCAACGAGCTTTTTTTGTGCATTTTCAAGTAGGTTTTCAGTTTCCATACAAAAGCCGATAAGCACCTGATGAGCCTTCTTTTCCCCTAAATATTTTAAAATATCATCTGTTCTTTCAAGCTCAATATTTAAACTGCCGTTATCCTTTTTTGTTTTTTTGTCATTTACGTACTTAGGTCTAAAATCAGCCACAGCCGCCGCTTTTATTACAATGTCATTGTCAAAATACCTTTCGGTTACTTCACGGAACATATCCTTTGCACTTAGTATTTCAACGGTGTCCACACCCAAAGGTTTAGGTAAATTGGTCTTTCCTGTGATTAAAGTTACCTTTGCACCCTTTGCCTTTGCAACACGAGCCAAGGCGTATCCCATCTTACCTGTTGAATGGTTTGTTATATATCTTACAGGGTCAATTTTCTCCTGTGTGGCACCGGCGGTAATTAAAACCCTTTTTCCTAAAAGAGTTTTTTCAAAAGCCAATTCATTTACAACTCTTTCCACAATTTCGGCAGGTTCGGGCAATTTTCCCACCCCTACCGCACCGCATGCAAGACGGCCCGATGCAGGCTCTATTACGACAAAACCCCTGCCACGGAGTTTCTCCAGATTTTCCTGTACAATTTTATTTTCGTACATGTGAGTATTCATGGCGGGGGATATTATTATTTTTTTGTCGGATGCGGCAAGCACAGTAGTAGTGAGCATATCGTCACCGATACCGTTTGCAACTTTGCCAATAAAATTTGCCGTAGCAGGAGCAACAAGGACCAAATCTGCCCCTCGTGCTAAATCAATATGAGGTACACCCTGTTCATTTTCATCAAAAAGACAGGTATGTACCTTGTTCCCTGTGATAGATTTGAAAGTAAGAGGCGTAACAAACTCACAGGCGGCATTTGTCATAACAACATGAACATCTGCCCCTTGCTTAATAAGTCTTGATGCAACATCGCAGGCTTTATATGCCGCAATGCCACCTGTTACACCCAGTAAAATGTTTTTGCCCTTCAGCATATCCATCACCACTTTATTTCATTTAGTGCTTAATTCTTACCAAGCCTTCGCTTATTTCACGTACTGCAACTGAAACGTGTTTATCTGTAAGCTTTTCCCCTCTTTCAGCAAGCTGTCTTGCACGCTTTGCCGTTACAATAACCAAAGAATATCTTGAGGGCATACCCTCCATAAGTTTAGAAATTTCAGGATATAACATAATTAAAACTCCTTTAAAAAATCTTTATTATTTTTAATTTTACACTTCTCTGAAGTGAAAATCGCTCCCAATTCATCAGCGGCATTTTCAAGGCAGTCATTTACGATAACGTAGTCATACTTGTCCGCCTGTGCAATTTCGCCATATGCCATATTAAGCCTTTTTTCAACCACGTCCATGCTCTCTGTGCCTCTGCCGATAAGCCTTTCACGAAGCACTTCGTATGACGGGGGTGCTGTAAACACCAAAACAGCCTCAGGGCAGTTTTTCTTAACCAAAAGGGCACCCTGCACATCAATTTCCAGTATTACATCAACACCGCTTTGAAGTTTCTTTTCCACCTCTTCACGTGGTGTGCCGTAATAGTTTTCGCAAAACCGTGCATATTCCAAAAAACCGTCTTCTGCTATTTTCTGTTCAAATTCCTCAACAGTCATGAAAAAGTAGTTTACGCCATACCTTTCCCCTTCTCTTGGGTCACGTGTTGTGGCAGAAACAGAAACAAATACATTTTCATGTTTATCGGTATATTCCTTTACAAGTGTACCTTTACCTGAGCCCGATGGCCCTGAAAGTACAAGCAATGTTCCCCTTCTCATAAGTAACCATCCTTTATTCCTCACCGATTATAACAGGTTGTTTTTCACTTGTTTCATTACGTTCATATATTATATCTGCCGTTAACGCTGAAAGTATAACATGACCTGAATCGGCGATAATAACGCTTTTTGTTTTTCTTCCGTATGTTGCGTCAATAAGCATGCCCTTATCCTGAGCGTCCCTGACAAGTCTTTTTACAGGTGCCGAATCGGGACTTACAACGCTTACAATTTTGCTGTCGGAAACCATGTTCCCGAAACCGATATTGATTAGTTTCATCCAAAATCTCTCCTAAAGTGCTTTTGTGCTAAAGCATAAACATAGGATATTATTCAATATTCTGAACCTGTTCTCTTAATTTCTCAATTTCCGCCTTAACGTCAATAACATTTCTTGCAACGGAAAGATTGTTGCATTTTGAACCTGTTGTGTTGATTTCTCTGTTCATTTCCTGAATAAGGAAATCCATCTTTCTGCCTACAGGTTCTGTAGATTTAAACATTTCTCGCATCTGGTCAATGTGGCTTTTTAACCTTGCTATTTCTTCATCCACATTAACTTTATCGGAGAAAAGTGCAACTTCTGTTAAAAGCCTCGATTCGTCATAGGGGACGCTTCCCATTATTTCCTTCATTCTTGCTTCTATTTTGTTTCTGTAGTTTGTAACAATTTCAGGCGTATTATTTTCAATAATACCTACAATATCTTCAATCACATTCAAATGTTCTTGAAGTACCAAAAGCATGTTGTAGCCTTCTTCTTCACGCATTTCAACGTACATTTTTCCTGCCTTCTCCAAGGCTTCCAACACAACCTTTGTCATTTCCTCGCTGTCTTCATCCTCCGCATCAATAGTTAAAACATCGGGAAGGCGAGCGAGAGTTGTGGCATTTACATCATTAGAAGTATTTGTTTCCTCTGCAATTTTATTAATTGCCTCATAATAAGCCTTTGCAAGGTTTACATTGACATTTACCGCCTTACTTTCGTCAGTTGCATCATCGATGTTTATATAAACATCGATCTTTCCTCGGGAAGTATAATTTGTAACAGCTTTTTTCAAAGGAGCTTCCAAAAAGGTGTAAAGACGAGGTGTTTTTACGGAAATATCACTGTAACGACTGTTTACGCTTTTAATTTCAACAGTAATCTTTTTTCCCATATACATAGTTTCGGCAGTGCCGTAACCTGTCATGCTTCTCACTGTGCGTCACCCTCCTCTTCCTTTTTCAACTCACCGTTAAAGGCCTTGATGAATTCCTGACCGTCAAGCTTTTCAAACTCAATAAGTGCATTTGCAACGTTGTGAAGCTTATCAATGTTTTCTGTAAGAAGCTTTTCACATCTTTCATAACATAAGTCAACAATAGCCTTGATTTCTCTGTCAATTTCAGCTGCCTTTTCCTGTGAGAAATGATTTCCCTGAGAGAAATCTCTGCCTAAGAACACTTCGTGGTCATCGCCTGTAAAGCTTAAGAAACCTAAGTTTTCGCTCATACCGTAGCTCATAACCATCTTTGTGGCAGTCTTTGTAGCAGACTCAATATCGCCGCTGGCACCTGTATTTATTTCGTTGAATATGATTTTTTCAGCCATTCGTCCGCCCATGCATACAACAATTCTGTCAAGCATTTCTTCTTTTGAAATATATGCCTTGTCTGTATCGGGCAAATAGAAGGTAAATCCGCCTGCATGACCGCGGGGGATTATAGATACCTGATGAACGTTGTCCTGTGTGGGAAGAAGGTGTGCTAAAACTGCGTGACCTGCTTCATGATAAGCAGTTTGCTTCTTATGCTTTTCTTTATCAGCTCTGTCCTTCTTTTCAGGACCCATAACAACCTTCAATATTGCTTCGTCTATTTCGCTCTGACCGATTTTTTCTTTATTTGTTCTTGCCGCTAAAATTGCCGCTTCGTTAAGAATATTTTCAAGGTCTGCACCTGTAAAGCCGTAAGTTGACTTTGCTATCTTTTCCAAACTTACAGTGTCATCAAGAGGCTTATTTTTCGCATGTATGCTAAGTATTGCCTCTCTGCCCTTCTGGTCGGGGTAACCAACTACAACCTGACGGTCAAATCTGCCCGGACGCAAAAGTGCAGGGTCAAGTATGTCTGCACGGTTTGTTGCGGCAATTATAATAATGCCTGAATTTGTGCCAAATCCGTCCATTTCAACCAAAAGCTGGTTTAATGTCTGCTCTCTTTCGTCGTGACCGCCGCCTAAGCCTGTGCCACGCTGACGACCCACAGCATCAATTTCATCAATAAATATAATTGCAGGAAGGTTCTTTCTTGCCTGTTCAAACAAGTCACGCACTCTTGAAGCACCGACACCTACAAACATTTCAACAAAGTCACTGCCACTCATGGAGAAAAAGGGTACCCCCGCCTCACCTGCAACAGCTTTTGCAAGAAGTGTTTTACCTGTACCGGGAGGTCCCACCAAAAGTACGCCCTTGGGAATTCTTGCACCTAAAGAAGTAAACTTCTTGGGGTCACGAAGGAAATCAACAATTTCGCTTAATTCCTTCTTTTCTTCGTCAACACCGGCAACGCAGTCAAAAGTTACCCTTGTGCCGTTTTCTTCCGGTGATTTTGCTTTACTTTTACCAAAACCGCCCATTGCCCCTTTGCCGCCCTGTGACTGTTTAATGAAGAACATCCATACACCCACAAAAAGGACCAGCATAATAAGGCTAGGAATCATGGAAACCCACCATGGAACAGTTGTTTCAGGTGTGGACACGGTAAGTGTTCCCTCGGATATCTGTTTGTCAATTTCGTCACTTATGGGAGAAGACAAAATCCATGAACGTCCCGGAATTTCAACAACATTTGTACTGCCGTTCTTATAAGTTACCTTTGCTGTTGTATCCATAAGTTCAAGGTTTGTTACGTTTCCCTCACGGATTTCATTACAAAGGTCAGAGTACACTGTTTCATTAACCATAGGCTGTTGGGCGAACATGCTTACGGTGATTGCAATTACTGCAGTTAAGGCTATAACAAAGCCTAAATTTTTAAATCCTTTTTTCAACTTATCATTGCCTCCTTGGCTTACTTATCGTTTTCATAAACTTCCGGCTTAAGAACACCCACAAAAGGAAACTGACGGTATCTGTGGTCATAGTCAAGACCGTAGCCCACCGCAAATTTATTGGGAATATCAAAGCCTATATACTTAGGTGTCATATCCACAACACGTCTTTCAGGCTTATCAAGCAGTGTACAAATTTCTACACTTTTTGCACCCTCGCTTAACAAAAATTCCTTTACAGCAGAAAGAGTTCTGCCTGTGTCAACAATGTCTTCCACAATAAGTATATCCTTATCTGCCACAACAAAACCTTTTCCTTTTATTATATCCACTTTTCCCTTGGATTCTGTGCCTTCGTAGCTTGATGCGAAAATAAACATCACCCTTGCAGGAACAGTAAGTGTGCGGATAATGTCAGATGCAAACATAAAGCTTCCCGTAAGAACAGATAACACGCAAACCTCTCTGCCCTCATAGTCACGGCTGATCTGGGCCCCGAGCTCTTTAATTCTTTTCTGAATTTCTTCCTCTGTTATCAGCACTTCTTCAATTACATCAGCTATATCAAACTTCTTATCTTCCATCTCTTTCTCCTTTGATTAAACCTTTTTATATTCCGCAACTAAAAACCTTTTTGTATTTTCATCAGGCAGGTAATTCTTGCTTTTTCTTATCCCGGGAATAAACAAAACCTCACAACCCTTTGCAATAAGGGTTATTTCATCACGCTTACCTTTAGGAATTTTCATATCTATAAAAAGAGATTTAAGCTTTTTTCTGCCGTTCATACCAAAGGGATAAATATAGTCCCCGTCACATCTTGTGCGTATTGAAACTTCTTCACCAAGCTTATCAGCGTCAAAGACTGCTATTAATTTATTATCTCGTATTTTTTCGCTTTTGTCAACAGTTTTTACATTCCAAAGCCCTATCTTAACTGATAATTCAAGATTTTCACCAAGTTTAATAATACATTCTTCATAATTTTTACATTTTTTACCGTCTGTCTTTACCACATAGGAATATTCCTTTACAATTTTTACACCCGAGCCTAAATCTCTCTCTTTTCCTGTCTGTGATAAAATAACATCCTCCAAAGCCTCAATGCTTTTACTGTCAATTTCTTCTACACCCCACCCTTTAAGGGCATTTACGCAAACTCTCCTTTTGAGGCTGTCATGAAGGGGCAAAAATTTATCAATTATAATCTTTTCCCCGTCAAAGGCACCTGTTTTTGTTGCAAGAGCACACAAATATTCATCATCGCTTTTTGCAAATTCCTCGCTCATTGCGATTTTTTTAACTGCCTTGGGAAAGGTTTTTTCAATTTCTTTAATTATTACGTTACGTATGTTGTTTCTTGTGTACGTGCTGTCCTTATTGGTGTAATCCTCACGCCAGGTGATGCCCTGCTTTACAAGGTAGGCTTCAATTTCCTTTTTGGAAACGTTTACAAGGGGCCTTATTATATTATCCCTTTTAAAGGGAATACCTCTAAGACCTCCGCTTCCCCTAAAAAGGTTTAAAAGAACAGTTTCCACTCTGTCATTTATATGATGGCCTGTGGCAATTATGCCTCCGCCCAATTCTTTGCACACTTCGTCAAAAAACAAATACCTCTCAAATCTTCCGCACTCTTCCTCACCTATGGACTTTTCCTTTGCAAGAAGTGGCACATCCACCTTTTTTGTGAAAATTTCAACACCGATTTTTTGGCAGAAATCCTTAACAAATTCACTATCCTCATCTGCATCCTTGCCGCGGATGGAATGATTTAAGTGTGCGGCGTAAAGCTCAAACTGTAATTTATCACGCAGCTTATAAAGCACATAAAGCAGAGCCATGGAGTCTGCGCCCCCTGAGAGAGCGCACACCACCTTGTCACCTGCTTTTATCATATTATACTTTTTAATTGTTGTAAGTACCCTGTCAAGCACCCTACCACCTAATTTCTGTTATCCAGATTCATAAACTTTGTATATTCACCACGCCATGCAAGGTTTACAGACCTACACTCACCGCCACGGTGCTTAGCCACAATACATTCCACAATATTGCTCTTTTCGGCACTCTGGTCCTCTGCCGCCGTATCGGGATTATATAAAAGCATTACAATATCAGCATCCTGTTCAATGGCACCACTTTCCCTAAGGTCGCTTATCTGAGGACGCTTATCCTTTCTGGCTTCACTTGTTCTGTTAAGCTGTGACAGCGTTATAACGGGAATTTCCAATTCCTTCGCCATAATCTTAAGAGCACGGGAAATTTCACCGATTATCTGTGAACGATTATCACTGTTGCCTTTGCCTTCCATAAGTTGCAAATAGTCAATAACAACCATGCCAATGTTTTTTTCAAGTTTAAGTCGTCTGCACTTTGCCCTTATTTCTGAAATGGAAATACCGGGAGTATCGTCAATATATATGGGTGCATTAATAATTCCCTTTAATGAATGGGCAAGCTTTGTCATATCGGAAGGTGCTAAATCTCCCACACGCATTTTTTCACTTGAAACTAATGCCTCACTTGACATTACACGGTTTACAAGCTCCTCCTTACTCATTTCAAGGCTGAAAATAGCAACGGGGATATTGTGCCTTATGGCAGCATTTTCCGCTATGTTCAAGGCAAACGAGGTTTTACCTACACCGGGACGTGCGGCTACAATTACCAAAGTGCTTTTCTGAAGTCCCGCCGTCAGCTTATCAAGCTCTTTAAAACCTGTGGGGACACCTGTAATTGAAGAACCTTTCTTCTTAAGCTCCTGTAAAAGTGCCATGGAGCTTTGCACAACCTCTTTAATATGGTAAAAGCCCTTTGTGCCCCGTTTGTCAAGAATATTGAAAATAAGCTGTTCACTTTTATCAAGTATTGCAGTTACTTCTTCTTTGTCCGCAGTGGAAATATCAATAATTTCACTTGCCGCATTGACAAGCTTTCTTAAAATGCTCCTGCCCTCAACTATAGAAATATAGTGTGATAAGTTTTCTGTTGAAAGCACGTTCTGCACAATGCCTGAAATATATCCCATACCGCCCACAGCATCAATATCCGAGCCTAATTTGTCAGACAAGGTTACAACGTCAACAGGCTTACCCTCGTTAAAAAGGTTTTCCATTGCATTGTATATTGTCTTGTGGGCATTTGTATAAAAATCATCGGCACTTAGCGATTCAACACATTTAACAAGAGCTTTATCGTCAAATATCATACTGCCCAACACAGCCTGTTCGGCTTCAATGTTGTAGGGCATTGTTTTTCCGATTGGAAGTTCCATACATATTCCCTCCGAAGAGAATTATTCACCCGTAACCGTTACAGTAATTTTTGCACTGATTTCGGGGTAAACCTTAATTTCAACTTCATGGTCACCCACGGTCTTTATCCCGTCGGGAAGAACCACCTTTCTCTTATCAACAACAACATGGAGCTGATATTTTACAGCATCTGCCACATTCTGATTAGTAATCTTTCCGAAAAGCTTGCCGTTGTCGCCGGCTTTGGAACTGATTGTAACCTTTTTGCCTTCTATTTGAGCTTTAATTTCCTTAGCCTGAATAATTTCCTGTTCCTTATGGTAAGCCTTAGCTTCGTTCTTGCCCTTCACTTCATTAAGAGCACCCTTTGTTGCCTCCTTGGCAAGACCACGGGGAAGAAGGAAATTTCTTGCATATCCATCGCTTGCCTCAACAACATCGCCTTTTTTACCGTGACCCTTTACATCTGTTAAAAGTACTACTTTCATATTTTTCATCCTTTCAATATTATTCGTATTTTTTAAGTGCGTCCATAAGCATTTCTTCAGCCTTGTCAACGTCACAATCTTCTATCCTTACGGCACCTGCCAGCATATGACCGCCGCCGCCTAACATTTCGCATATTACCTGAACATTAAAGTCCCCGTAGCTTCTGCCGCTTATAGACACCGCATTTGTGCTTGTGGGAGCTATAACAAATGATACTGTTATGCCTTCAAGGTTCAAAATGTCGTTTGCCGCCTTTGCAAGAACCTCTTGTGCCTCAGTTTCCGTATAAACCTTGCTTATACCGATACCGTTTTTATAAACCTCTACAGAGGAAACAATTCTTGCTCTTTCGTTATACGCCTCCATTGTTTCCTTCATGCACTTTTTAATGTTTACCGTGTCTGCACCTAACTTTTTAAGGTACGCTACCGCTTCAAAGGTTCTCACGCCTGTTTTGTAAATAAAGTCGTTTGTGTCCACCAATATACCTGCATATATGGCTTCCGCAACCTCGGAATTAATACCGCTTCTGCCTATATACTGGAACATTTCCGTTATCATCTCACAAGTGGAGGAGGCGGAAGGCTCGTGATAAGTAAGGTCGGTATTTGTTATAAAGTCCTCGCTTCTTCTGTGGTGGTCAATAAGAACTACAGTTTCCGCCATGTCCAATACTTCTGTGGAAGCCACCAAACTTCGTCTGTGGGTATCACAAACAATTACCAAGGTTTTTTCCCTTACAAGCTCCCTTGCTTGCATCTTATTTACAAACAGGCTCCAGTGGGTCTGATTTTTTTCAAAATTCCTCATTATATATTTTACGGTGGAATCATATGTTTCTATCAAAACCTTTGCCTGTTTTCCCCTTGCCATTGCCACACAGGCAAGTGCAACAGAAGAACCGAAAGCATCTGCGTCTGCATAATTGTGACCCATAACTATAACATTTTCACATTCGTCAATAAGGCTCACTAAGGCAAGTGCCTTTATTCTCGCCTTAACCTTTGTCCTCTTTTCCGTTTCACGGCTCTTGCCGCCGTAATAAGTAAAGTTATTGCCGTCCTTGACAACCGCCTGGTCACCGCCTCGGCCCAAAGCCATATCAAGTGCAGTTTTTGCGAAGAAATCAATTTCGTTAATGTCTGCCCCGTCAATACCTACGCCGATACTTAACGTTGGCTCAATAACACTTTCGCCGCCTAAGGTTTTTACCTTTTCAAGAATGTCAAATTTTGAAGCTTTAATTTTTTCTAACATACCTGCGTTTAAAATGCACAGGTATTTGCCCTTTTCCATCCGTCTTATACTTCCGCCAAGATTTTTACCCCAGTCAAAAACAAGCTTTTCAATTTCCTTTTCCGCCTGATAAGATGCATCATTGCCATCATCGGTTACAAGCTCGTCATAATTGTCAATAAGGATATGTGCCACAACTGTTCTGCCGTCAGATGCCATTTTCTTAAGCTGTTCCTTTTCGGTTATATCGCTTAAGGTAATAACAAATGCACTGTCAGAGGCATTATCAGCCTTGAAGGGTACGTTGACCATCATATAGCAACGGTTATTATGTTCAATCCTTTTTTCTTCACCTGTCTGCATTTTACAGAGTGTATCCATCGTGATGGCACTTATATGTGTTGTTATGCCATCATGCATGGCAACGGTTGGACATATTTCCTCAAACACATCGTTCCACCATGTAATCTTACCGTCGGTGCTTACCGCAACCATGGCAACCATTACGCCGCGTGTTACGTCAAACTTGTCATCTGTCTGTGTCATGGAAGAAAAATATTTTTCCATGTTCTCCATCCTGAGATAATTTTTTAAAAGTACACCTAAAGTCATGGCAATGGACAGTGCAATAAGAACAATACCTGCGAACAGATTAAAAAAGCACATCCATATTCCAAAAAGAATTACAAGCATAAAATATAAAAAAGGCGTATTTTTTAATATAAAATTAAAATATCCGTTTTTTCTTTTCATTGCTACTCTCCCAAAATAAAACATATATATTATTATATAACATTTTATTTAAAATGTACAGTGTTTTTTTAATTATAGGAGTCTTTATGAACCGTAAAAGTAATTATATTTCCGATTTCAGACACAAGGAGGTAATCGACATCACCTCAGGCAGTAAAATGGGTTTTATTACCGATGTTGATGTGGATTTGGAAAAAGGTGTTGTAAATTCTGTAATTTTGCCGGGAAAAAGGCGTTTTTTCGGTTTTTTCCCCTCGGAGGATGTTGTTATACCATGGAAAAGCATACAAAAAATCGGTGACGACGTAATATTAGTCGTCACCGAAAGTGAATGATGTGCCGTAGTTCAAATTATCAAAAGATATGTTAAATCCTTCAGGAAACGTTATGCTCATTGAGGTATTTTATTATTCTTCGTTCAATTTCATATCGTCAAATATGATTTTAAGATAATCTCTCCGACCATATAATACACGATATATTGAAACATATTGTTCATCAGTTTTATAGAATACGAGATAATTTCCGCTTACTATAAAGCGATAATCCGTTTCAAAAGGCACCTTGCTTGATAATGACGGTCCCATATTCGGAGAAAATTCCAAACGGCTGTAATCATTAATTATACGCTTAATAACATTATTAGCCGCTATGGGATTTGATAAATCATTTTCAATATATGCTTTGATTTCTTTCAAATCATTAAGTGCTGCCTGGGTAACTCGTATTTTCATTGCTATACCCCCAAAGCGATCTTTACATCATCATTAGATAACCAACCATTGTCTTTTGCGGATTTTTCGCCTTCGGCAAGCTTTCCCATAAGTTTAATAATCGCCTTTGTTTTTTCGTATTCCTCAATATCCACAATCGCATATCTGCCCCTGCCGTTCTTTGTGAGAAATACCGGTTCATCAAATGATATTTCTTTTAGCACTTCTGCATAATTTCTTAAATCGGAAACAGGTCTGATATTTGGCATACATAACCCTCCTTTACATTCTGTTGTAATCATTGTATCATAATTTTAAGTAATATACAACAACAAACTAAAATTTTTAAAAAAATTACGCACAGCTTGATTGCCATGCGTAAAACTTTAAGACAATTATTTTATATTTATATCAGATTTTCTGTATATGGTCATTATGGGTAAAAATGTTGTTCGTACAGTACAGATATTTTTAATTACATATCAGCCTTTGCTTTTTCAAGGCTGTCAAGTGCCTCATGGGCAATTTCAAGGTATCTTTCCTTTTTATTTTTAATTCTGCCCACATGATGCTCAATAATGCCGAAGTTTGCGTTCATAGGCTGAAATCTGCCTTTAACTGCACCTACTGTAATATAATTACTGAGTGCTCCCGTAACGGTTGATGTGGGAAGAATAATTTCTTCTTTCCCGAGAATTTGTCTTGCGGCATTTATGCCTGCCATCATACCCGATGCGGCAGATTCAACATAGCCTTCGACACCTGTAATCTGTCCTGCAAAATAAACCTTCGGGTACTTTTTCATGGCAAAGGTGGCGTTTAAAACCCGGGGTGAATTTATATAAGTATTTCTGTGCATCACACCAAGGCGTAAAAAGTTTGCATTTTCAAGGCCGGGTATCATTGAAAACACCCTTTTTTGCTCCCCGAACTTTAAATTCGTCTGAAAGCCTACCATGTTGAACATTGTTCCGGGAGTGTTGTCCTGTCTAAGCTGTACAACAGCATAAGGCTCCTTGCCCGTTTTGGGGTCAGGAAGTCCCTTGGGCTTTAAAGGTCCGAACCGCAGTGTATCAACGCCACGTGATGCCATAATCTCCACAGGCATACAACCTTCAAACACATTGGGCTTGTCAATATCCTCATGGATAGGTGCCCTTTCGGCGTTTATAAGCTCGTTATAAAAATTAAGGTATTCGTCCTTATCCATGGGGCAGTTTATATAATCTGCCGTTCCCTTGTCGTAACGGGCACTTTTGTAAACCTTGTGAAAATCAATGCTTTCAGTTTCTATAACAGGTGCCGCCGCATCGTAAAAGGAAAGATATTCTGCACCTGTAAGTTTTTTTATGGGGTCACAAAGTGCTTCATCTGTCAAGGGGCCTGTGGCAACAATTGTATAATTCTCTGTATCTATATCTGTCACAAGGCTGTTTATAACCTTTATATTTTCGTGACTTTTAATTTTTTCCGTTACCAATGCGGAAAACTTTTCTCTGTCCACTGCCAGTGCTCCCCCTGCAGGGACTTTTGTTTTATCAGCACATTCAATAATAAGTGAATTAAATCTTCTCATTTCCTCTTTTAAAAGTCCGCAGGCATTATCAAGACCTGCCCCTTTTAATGAATTAGAGCAGACCAATTCACAAAGGTCACTATTTTCATGGGCAGGAGAAAATTTCACAGGCTTCATTTCGTAAAGTTCAACTTTTACGCCCATCCGGGCAGCCTGCCACGCCGCTTCACATCCTGCTAAGCCGCCTCCGATTATCTTTAATACGCTCACTTTTCCCCCGCCTTTCTTTTATTCCTTTTCCTTGTTTTCGTCCTTCTTTTTACTGTTTGAACTACATTCGCTGTTTGAGCAAACTGTCAAGCTTCCCTTTTTAAGGTACTTCTTCACCATAATACTGCCGCAAATGGGGCAAGGCGACTTAACAGGCTGATCCCACAGGAGGAAATCGCACCCGGGTGCATTTTCGCAAGCAAAATACTTTTTGCCCTTTTTACTCTTTTTCTCAACAATTCTCCCGTTACACTTGGGACAAGCCACGCCTGTGTCCTTCATAACCGGCTTTGTATTTCTACATTCGGGGAAACCGGGACAAGCAAGGAACTTTCCGAATTTACTTACCTTTACCACCATGTTTCGTCCGCACTTGTCGCACACTTCATCTGAAACCTCGTCTGCGATTTTTACTTTATCAATGTTCTTTTCTGCCTGTTCCAGAGTAATCTTAAAGGGTTCATAAAATTCTTTCAAAAGCTCAACCCAGTCTCTTTCTCCTTCTTCCACCTTATCAAGCTCCGCTTCCATGCCGGCAGTAAATTCAGCATCAACAATATCTTTAAAATTTGTCTGCATAATATCGTTAACTATTTTGCCAAGCTCTGTGGGCTTAAGCATCTTTTTCTCACGGGCTACGTAGCCACGGCTGATAATAGTGGTGATTGTAGGCGTATAGGTACTGGGTCTTCCGATACCGTTGTCCTTCATCATTTCAATAAGGCTGGCTTCCGTAAATCTTGAAGGTGCTTCTGTAAAGTGCTGGTCAGGTTCAATTTCTGACAAAAGAAGCTTCTGGTTTTCTTCAAGTTTTAAAAGCTTTTTGGAATCCTTTGCCACAGCTTCATCACTGCCTTCAATATAAACCGCACGGTAACCGGGGAACTTGATGGCACTGCCTGATGCTTTGAATGTGACAGAATTTGCATCAATATCTGCCTGTACGGAATCGTAAATTGCACTTGTCATCTGGCAAGCTACAAATCTTTCCCACACAAGTTTATACAGCTTGTACTGGTCTGAAGTAACGCTTTTCTGAATCATATCAGGCGTAATAGTACAGTCTGTGGGGCGGATTGCTTCGTGTGCATCCTGTGCACCCTTACCCACCTTATAGTAATTAGCTTTTTTAGGGAGATATTCCTCGCCGTATCTTTCGCCTATATAACTCCTTACCTCACGGAGTGCTTCTTCCGAAATACGCATAGAGTCTGTTCTCATATATGTTATAAGACCCATAGGACCACGTCCCGGCACATTTACGCCTTCATACAAGGATTGAGCATTGCTCATTGTCCTCTGTGAAGTAAAACCGATTTTACGGCTTGCTTCCTGAAGCATTGTACTTGTTGTAAAGGGCGGAAGGGGGTGTTTCTTCTTTTCGCTGTATGTTGCCTTTGTTACAACATAGGAAGCATTTTTTGCAATTTCTACTACCTTTTCTGCATCTTGTTGTGTATTTAACTCCTTTTTCTTTCCGCCTACACCGTAGTAGCGGGCTTCAAAGGGATGCTTGCCCTTTTCGTCTGTAAGAAATGCCGTAATAGTCCAGTATTCCTTAGGAACAAAATTTTCAATCTCAGTTTCTCTGTCAACAATCATTTTTGTAACGGCACTCTGCACTCTGCCGGCAGACAAGCCTCTTTTAACCTTTTTCCAAAGGATGGGGCTTATTTTATAGCCCACCACTCTGTCTAAAACCCGTCGTGCCTGTTGGCTGTTAACCAAGTTTATATCAATACTTCTGGCATTCTTAAGAGATGCCACAACTGCATTTTTTGTTACCTCGTTGAAAGTAATTCTGCAATCGGAGTTTTCATCAATGTCCAAAAGCTGTGCAAGATGCCAGCTTATTGCTTCACCCTCTCGGTCAGGGTCGGCTGCCAGATATACTTTGTCGGCACTTTTTGCGGCCTTTTTCATTTTAGCAATCAAATCGCCTTTTCCGCGTATAGTAATATATTTGGGCGAAAAGCCATCATCTACGTCAACACCTAAAGTGCTTTTTGGCAAATCCCTTACATGACCGATTGATGCCATAACGGTATAGTTTTTCCCTAAATATTTATTAATACTTTTAGCCTTAGCAGGCGACTCAACTATAACAAGATTTTTTGCCATTTCCTAAGTCCTTTCCTTATAATCAGTCATTGAGTATATATTTATTTGATAAATCACGCTTTATTATGCCCTTGATTTCCATAATTGTCAAGAGCGAAGTTAATTTATTTGTTTCCAATGCACAAAAATCAAATATTTCTTCATATGTGTGTCTGCCGGAGCTTATTGCGTTCATAACCGCTTTTTCATTGGGCGTAACATTGGAAGAGATGGGGTTTTCTTCCCTTTTATTTCCCATAAAACTGTTTTTTACTTCGCTGATAAGTATTTCATCTTCTTTTGTAATATATCCCTTTGCCCTTCGGTACTTGTCTGGTATTCGCTCCATTATTTCATAAAGGATATCACTTCCGCACATTGCCATATTTGCTCCGTCACGGATAAGTTCATTTGTACCAACACTATTTGGTGAATCGATATTCCCCGGCACTGCAAAAAGGGTTTTTCCTTGCTCATTTGCGTATTCTGCCGATATTAATGCACCGCTTCTTTTTGCGGCTTCAACTACCACCACACTGTCCGCAAGGGCTGTCATAATACGGTTTCTCACGGGGAAATTTCTACCTAAAGGTCCCATACCCATGGGAAATTCCGAAATAATCAGCCCCTTTTCGGCAACTTTTTTAAAAAGCTCCTTATTTTCAGGGGGATAATCCACGTCAATTCCCGTTCCGATAACTGCAATTGTACCCATATCGGTTCTTAAGGCTCCCCTTAATGCCGCAGAGTCAATTCCCCTTGCACCGCCTGAAACGATGCAAATGTTATTACTTGCCAACTCATAGGCAAATTCATTTGCAACATTCATGCCATAGCTTGTGGCATCACGGCTTCCTACAATTGTAACCTTAACGGGAAAATCCAAAAGTTTCACATTCCCCCTAAGGTATAAGTACGGAGGAGGATATGCAATATGCCTTAGTTCGTCAGGGTAAGAGTCATCCATATATGTAATACACTCTACGCCCATTTTCTGTGCCTTTTCCAAGTCGTTCATTATACTTACGGCACTATCACTTGTTAAATCTGCTTCCCGTTTCTTTTTATCAAACTTTTCCTTTAATTCTTTCATTTTCCTCTGTGGTCTGTTCTTTTCCGAAAGTAACATCCACCGAATTTTGTCCTCCATAGTTGCACCTCTGTATTTATCTTATCTGTTCACTCGTACATGCTCATACATCATAACAGCGCCTGCAACAGAAGCATTAAGACTTTCAGCACCGCCAAGCATGGGAATGGTAACCTTTATATCGCATCTTTTAACTGTATCTTCCGTCAGTCCGTTGCCTTCGTTACCTATGAAAATGGCAGATTTACCTCTTAAATCCGCATCAAACAAATCGCAAGAATCCTTACTTAAGGCACCTGCAATGCTTTTTATTTTATTATTTTTCAAAAAACCGAAAACCGAATCAATGTTTTTGTTGCGGATTACTTTAACCGAGAAAAGACTGCTCATAACAGAGCGTACAACCTTTTGGTTATATATGTCAACACAGCCCTTTGTCATAATAACACATGCCGCACCAACAGCATCTGCCGTACGTATAATAGTTCCTGCATTTCCCGGGTCCTGAAGATTTTCACATACTATCACAAGGGATTTGTCATTAAGTGTAACGTCGGAAAAGGAAACCTCCTCCATGTTGCATATTGCCATAATGCCCTGAGGCGTTACAGTGTCTGAAACATATTCAAAAATCTTAGGTGCTAAGATATATGTTTTAACACTCTTAAACATACTTAAATCATAAGTGCAGTTATCACTTATAAGTAAATATTCGATTTTGGCACCTTTTTTATATGCATCGGAAACACTCCTGTAACCTTCAATTATAAACTTACATTCCTTATCTCGACCTTGCTTTGTAGAAAGAAGCTTTGCTTCCCTTACAATATTATTCTGGCGACTGGTAATAAGCTGTTCCATATCAAGTTCCTTTCAAAATGAAAACCTCGTTACCTTAGGGGTAAACGAGGTTTTTCTCCTATTAAAGGCTTGCCTTTGCTGTTTCAACAAGCTTTGCGAAAGCTGCAGGATCATTGATTGCGATTTCGGAGAGCATCTTTCTGTTGATTTCAACGTTAGCCTTCTTAAGACCGTTCATGAATCTGGAATAGTTCATGCCGTTAAGTTTACAAGCTGCGCTGATTCTTGTAATCCAAAGTCTTCTGAAATCTCTCTTCTTGAGCTTTCTTCCTACATATGCATAGGAAAGAGACTTCATAACAGCCTGGTTCGCTGTTCTGTAAAGCTTGGACTTACCGCCGCGGTAACCCTTAGCAAGCTTTAAAATCTTTTTATGATGTTTTCTGGTGTTAAGTGCACCTTTTACTCTAGCCATTGTAAAATCCTCCTATCGATTATTTGTAAGGTATAAGCTTCTTGATAACCTTTGCATTTGCTACAGAAGCGTAACCGCCTTTTCTGAGTCTTCTCTTCCTCTTTGTGTCCTTCTTGTTGAGAATGTGGCTTCTGAACGCCTTAGCTCTCTTTACCTTGCCGCTTTTTGTAAGACTGAAACGCTTAGCCGCTGCTCTGTGTGTCTTTATTTTAGGCATAATACCTCTCCTCTCATAACAATAAAAAATTTATTATCCATACCTTTTTGGTAATAAGGATCTTATTTCTTTATGGGTGCAATAAACATAATCATGTTTCTGCCTTCAAGCTTGGGCTTTTTGTCAACTGTGCCAACCTCGCTTGTACCCTGGGCAAATCTTTCCAAAAGCTCTTCGCCCACTGCACTGTGCTGAACCTCTCTGCCGCGGAAACGGACGCTAACCTTAACCTTATCACCGCTTTTAAGGAACTTCACTGCATTTCTGAGTTTTGTTTCAAAATCATGTGTATCTATGGTGGGGGACAACTGAACTTCCTTCGTTGCCACAACCTTCTGGTTCTTACGGTTTTCCTTTAATCTCTTGGATTCTTCAAAACGGAACTTACCGTAGTCCATAATTTTACATGTAGGGGGCGTTGCAGAAGGTGCAATCAAAGCAAGGTCCATATTCTGACCTGCCGCAAGATCCAACGCCTCCTGAATAGACATAATACCCATCTGTGCGCCGTCTTTGCCGATCACTCTGACTTCCTTTTCACGAATTTCCTCGTTTATCAACATTTCCTTACTGATAAAAAACACCTCCGAAATTTTTTACAAAACAAAAATACGATGAAACAAATTTTCACCGCACTCAAATAAACCCCGGTACTTTTCCGGTACTCTGTTATTAACCCCAGCCGCATTTCGCTTGAGGTGAGAAGCGGTTACTTCTTCTTTGCTCTTTGGTATCTTATCACACATTTCCCACTTTGTCAACAGTGAAAATAAAATTTTTTTCTGTTTTTATATTTTTCAAAAAAAGTTATAGATTTTTTATTTCACATGTTATATAATGTAGATATCTTTAGACTTTTATATTGAAAGGATTTGATTTTATGAACAAAGAACTGTTATCAATACTTGAAAAAAACAGCCGTATTTCCCCTGCCGAAATCGCTGTTATGTTAGGCACAACGGAAGAAGCGGTGTTAGAGGAAATAAAAGAGCTTGAAAATGAAAAAATAATTTTAGGCTACCGCACTCTTATAAATTGGGAAGAGGTAAAAAAAGATACTATAAAAGCCTATATCGAACTTAAGATTACTCCTCAGGAGGCAAAGGGCTTTGACAGAGTTGCGGAAAAGATTTATAAGTTTCCCCAGGTTAAAAGTCTCACGCTTATGAGTGGTGCTTACGATTTGCTCCTTGAAGTTGAGGGCGAAACACTCCGAGATGTTGCAATGTTTGTTTCCGAAAAGCTTTCCCAGATGGATTCTGTTATTTCAACTGCAACACACTTTGTTTTAAAAACATACAAAAAGGAAAATGTTATTTTTGAACATCCCGAAGAAGATACCAGAGAGGTTATCACATTATGATAGATTACGAAAATATACTTTCAAAAACCGCAAGTGCAATTCCACCTTCCGGCATAAGAAAGTTTTTTGACATAGTAAGCGAAATGAAGGGTGCCATAAGCTTAGGTGTAGGCGAGCCTGATTTTGTAACACCTTGGGCAATACGTGAAGCAGGCATTGCCGCTTTGGAAAAGGGCAGAACACACTATACTTCCAACGCAGGTCTTGTTGAGCTTCGTGAGGAAATCTCACGCTATATAAAAAGGAAATATAATATAGAGTATAATCCCAAAAGTGAAATTATTGTAACCGTAGGCGGAAGTGAGGCTATTGACATAACGCTCCGTGCACTTGTAGAGCCGGGGGACGAGGTTTTAATCCCCGAACCCAGCTTTGTCTGCTACAAGCCCTGTGCAACTTTGGCAGGCGGCGTTCCCGTTCCCATCGTTACAGAAGAAAAGGATAATTTTCGTTTAACAAAGGAAAAGCTTTTAGAAAAAATCACCGATAAAACAAAGGTTTTAATTTTGCCTTTCCCCAATAACCCCACAGGTGCAATTATGGAAAAGAAGGATTTGGAAGAAATTGCCGACGTTCTCAGAGATACTAATATAATCGTTTTATCCGACGAAATTTACTCCGAGCTTACATACAACGGCAAAAAGCACGTTTCCTTTGCATCCATTGAGGGTATGCGTGAAAGAACTGTTACAATCAACGGTTTTTCAAAGGCTTTTGCCATGACAGGTTGGAGATTGGGCTATGCCGCCGCACCTGAGCCTATTGCCCGTGTAATGTACAAAATTCACCAGTACGGCATAATGTGTGCACCTACAACAAGCCAGTTTGCCGCTATTGAAGCGCTCCGCAACTGCGATGAAGACGTTGAAAACATGTGCAATGAATATAACCACCGTCGCCGTGTTCTTGTGGATGGTTTCAGAAAAATGGGGCTTTCATGCTTTGAACCCGAAGGTGCATTTTATGTATTCCCCAACATTTCATCCACAGGCTTTACAAGCGAAGAGTTTGCGAAAAAACTTCTTGAGGAAGAAAAGGTTGCGGTTGTTCCGGGCAATGCGTTCGGTCAGTCAGGCGAAGGCTTTGTCCGTTGCAGTTATGCTTACAGCATAAAAAACATTGAAGAAGCTCTTGCCAGAATTTCAAGATTTGTGGAAAAATATAATAAATAACACAAAAATAATGAGTCGGTTTATGCCGACTCATTATTTTTCGTTCACACAATTAAAACATCAGGATAATCGGGATAGCTTGTATTCACACTAACTGTCCCCTTGTGCCTCGTTATGTTCAATTATTTCAACAGTTTGAGTGTCATCATTCCAATGAACACTGCAACCAAAAGCTTCTGAAACAGCTCTTAAGGGAATCATCGTTCGGTCGTTAATGATTTCAGGCACTGCATCCAGCACTTTTTCCTCACCGTTAACAAGAATCCTGTCGCTGCCTATTGTAAGAACGATTTTGTTATCATTTGTTACTGCCGTTACCGTTCTTGTTTCTTCATTCCAATAAACCTCTGTTCCCAGTGCCTCAAAAATGCTTCGCAAGGGCACAAGGGTACGGTCATTTTTTATCACAGGTTCTTTGCCGTATGTACTGAAATCAACTGTTTCTCCGTTTATCGTCACGCTAATGGGTGAATAATTATAGACAATCTCTGCCTCCAAAAGTGCGTAATTGTGTTCCCCTATAGTTATATTTTCCCAATCTTCTTCACTGCCTGTGTAATAAACAGTTTTCAAAGCAGTCATGGCATAGACTAATTCTCCTTTTTGCGGTGAAACAGGATTTATTCGGCGGTCTGCAAAAGCATAATCACCGATAAATGTTACGCTTTGGGGTATTATTATGCTTTTTAGTTTCGGGCTTATAGCTCCTGCCCATTCGGCAATATATTTTGTTCCGTCCTTAACCCTAAATTCTCCTTCTGCATTGCAGTTAATAAGATACTTACCCACGTATGATATATCAGTATCGAGAGGAGTAAAACTTACAATATGTCCACCTACATATTCCAGGTTGTCCGGTAACACCAAATCTGTTAGTTTTTTACACCCCTGAAATGCACCGCCTTCTACACGTGTAACACCGTCAGGTATAGTAATGCTCTCTAATTCCTCACAGTAGCTGAACGCACTCTCTCCGATTGTTTTTATACTGTCGGGCAAGCTGACCTTTTTTAGGCTTTTGCAGAAACTGAATGCTCCGGATTCAATTGTTTCCACACCCTCCGGTATTACAATTTCTTCAATACCTGAAAAACAAAATCCTTCAACAACTTTTAGATTTTTCGGCAAAACAACATTTTTTAGGCTGTAACAATACGTAAATGCTCCGTATTCGATAGACTCTACACTATCAGGGATATTTATTTCTTTAAGAGCACGGCAGCCTTCAAAGGCACTGTTTCCTATTTCCTTCACACCAAAAGGAATATCAATTTTCTCAAGATTTTCGCAGTTTGAGAATGAATCTCCGATAATAATTTCCACACCATCGGGGATTTTAAAATAATCTCCTTCCTTTTTTGGAGGGTAGCATAAAAAAGTTTTCTTGTTCTTGTCGTAAAGGATGCCATCCTCTGACATATAGTGCAGATTGTTCTTATCTACAGTAATACTTTCAAGGTTAAAACAATAAAGAAATGCATTATTGCTAATGTTTTCAACACTTGCCGGTATATCAAGTTCTGTAAGTGCACAATATGCAAAAGCAACACTTTCAATTGTTTTAAGTCCTTCAGGAAGGCAAATTTCAGAAAGCTTAGAACATCGTGTAAATGCACTCTTCCCTATTCGTATTACGCTTTTAGGCAAACTAACGCTTACAACACCGTCAAGGTCGCCAAATGCTTCTTTTCCGATTCCTGTAATTCCTTCTTCAATTACAATCTTTTCAATTTTAACTTTATTTTTCCATGAGTAGTCCCACCACGGAGTACCTCGGCCGTCAAAATAATCTTCAATATCGCCCGTACCGCTTATTGTGAGAATACCATTTTCAATATTCCACTTTATATTGTCACCTTCTGCCCGAGCAACACAAAAGTACCCTGTACATATTAAAAACGCTAAAACCAAACATAATACCTTTTTCATGCAATCACTCCCTATTTTAAGAATCAGCGGAACAGTTCTCTTGCGTTTCTTCTTCAACCATTTTTAATAGTGCATCACGGTCACTTATTTTGTTCACATACCGATAACTGCACCCTGTAACGGTAGTATCAAAACCGCATAAGGCTTTCATACTGCACCAATCACAGGCACCTCTTACAGGCTTTATATCGGTTACGCCATCTAATATTGCACCTGCCAACTTTTTGACAGTTTTTGACACATTTTGCCTTATTGCTTTAAATTCCCCTTCTGTTGCAACTGATGAGCTGCTTGTAAAACTGCCGTCAGTTTTTTTCTTTACGGGAACTACAGTGCTTCCCTGTGCGTAATTTATATCCATAGCTTCCAGTATTTCATCTTCTGCCAGAACCAGTCCGTCCATGGTAAAGTTTTTTTCAATTTGGGCGTTTATTTCTGTATCTGTGGAGTCAACGCTTCCGCTGATAACCGGGTCGGAAATTTTGAAATACAACATTCCGGCACTTTTGTACCCACCGTTTTCACATAATGCATCAAGATATACCCCCAGTTGCAAATCAAAGCCGTAATAAATATTCGCCAGTGAAAAACTTTTACTGCCGCTCTTGTAGTCAATAATACGCACATATTTTCCGTGGCTTGTTTCAAGTAAATCAGCTCTGTCAATTCTGCCCCGAAGTTTTACGGTCTGCCCTGTGGGCAATTCAATTTTAACAGGCTTAAATTTGCCCTTTTCGTCAAAGACAATTTCATACCCCAAGGGTTCAAAGGAACCCTTTTTCATATGCTCCGAAAGCATAGTTACACTCTTTTTTGCAATTCTTTTAAGCTGTACAAAAAGCTGTCTTACCCTTGGAGATGTTTCTATAAGATGTTTATTCACCCCATCTAAGAGTGCCGGAGTAATTTCATCTGCTTTTTTGTCAATATATTCCTTATCTGCATCACGCCAAGTTCTGTTATCCTCTTTAAGACCTTTTCCAAACATATCCACAAAATTGTGAAGGAAGGTACCGCTGTCAGCGGCAGTAACCTCCAAGGCTTTTCTGTCCTTAAGGGATAAGGTTACATTGGCAAAATATGAAAATGGGCATTTTGAAAACTGTTCCAGTCTTGATACGCTTGTTGAAATACCCTCGCCGTAGCGTGAGTTTAAAAGGTCACGCCTTATGATTTCCGTCTTATTTTCATAAGATGTATACTTTTCAATTTCCGCAAGTTTTTCCTTCCAGAAAGGTTCGTTTTTATAATATTCCAGTGCTGTCATGTAATAAGGGGACATTTCTTCCCCCTTTGCCATGGCGGCAAATTTCACCGCAAAGTCCTCAAATGTACTTTTGGCACCGCTTATTCTCTCCATATCGGAAAAGCCCTCAAGCTCGCTTACAAAGTTGCATTTCGGGAAAATCTTTCTCAGCCTTTTTACAATAACAGACTCTGATGCACCCTCTGCTCCTAAATTATAGCTTACATATATTCTGTCGGTAGCACATGTAAGTGCCCCATATAAAAGGCTTTCTTCCATGTAAATCTTTCCAATATTCCCCGGGGGCAGTTCAATACCGTATTTTGCAAGTTCCATCTTATCCGCATCTGTAAATATGCCCGTTTCCTTAGGATTTTGTGGGAATTTACCTTCATTTGCACCAATAATTATAACAGCCTTGGCACCATGTCCTCTTGCTCTGTCGATGCTTCCTGCACAAACACAGTCAGTAGTTGCGGGGATAATGCCAATTTCCACGCTTTCCATGCCCGTCATAATAACAGACAAAAATTCCTCTGCTGATAAGGTTTTGTTTTTAAATGCAGAATCAAAGCTTTCAAGTATATCAAGGAGTAAATCATACACCTGTTTCATCTTAAGTGCCATGTTGTTTTGACCGTAAGACATTAGTGTTTCGCTTATTTCTTCAATCTTTTCTTCAAGGCGGCAGTCCTCCATAAAGCTGTAAAACGCCAAGGCAAATTCCCGTCCTGTATGTTTGCCCTTTATTTTTCTTTCAAGCTCAAGCAAGGGTTCTGTAAGCTTTCTTCTGTATTGGTTTATCCTTTTTAAGTAATCCTCATCTACTTCTTCATTTTCGTTTATATTGGGCTTCATGGTCCAATCCTCTTCTTTTTTCCAGTCCATAGCCCTCACCCCGGCTTTAATGCAATAATCCTCAAGAAAATCAGCCTCAAGGGTATCAAGAGGAGAAAATGCCGTTTTCATGTAAGCAAAAACATTTTCGCTCCTCCAGCCACGGGAAATTATTTTAATTGCAAAGGCAACAAATATGGCGGCAACTTCTCCTGAAAGAGGAGTCTTTTTGTCCATAAACAAAGGTATATTAAACTTCTCAAATGCCCTTTGTAAATTTTTTTCATAATCTTCCATATCACGTGCCACAATAACAATATCACGATATCTGTAGCCATAATCACGGCACAGCTTTTCAACCTGTCGTGCCGCCGCCTGTGCTTCGTTATATTCGTTTTTGGCACAATATATTTCAACCTTGTCCGTTTCCTTCTGAAAAACGGCATATTCATCTTCAAAAAAGCTCTTTTCTATGGCTTTCATTTCATCTGTTGCCGTATACATGGCACCCTTCAGATGTGTCTCTTCAACATAGGGTATTCCTAGATTTTTCGCTATTCTTATAAGGGTGTTTTTTGTCCTTCTGCATGTTTCAAATTCATCACCTACATCTTCAACGCACAAAGCCACAGTAACTTTTTTGCATCTTTTCATCATGCTTTCTATAACGGAAAACTCCAAAGGCGTAAAGGCAGTGAAGGAATCAAAAAATATTTCACGATTTGTAAGATATGGCGTATTTTCAATATTTCTTTTGAGAGATTCCAACACATCGTCAGCATCACGGTAGCCTTCCTTTAAAAATGCATCATACGCCTCGCTTATTTTAATACAGTCAGAAAGCTTTTTCTTAAGAAGATTGTTACCTGTTTTTTCGATAACATTTTCCATTTTTTCTTTCGTCACATTGTACTCTTTCAATGTGGTTACAATAACAGCCGATTCCTCTGCCATATTTCCCCTTTTTGCCGCACCGCCGTAAAGGGTTAAAGACTTTGACAGCTTTCTTACAATATCGGAGAGCATCATAATCTTTCCGGAGGGTGTAATATCGTCACACATCTTCCTTCCGCTTTTTTCTTCAATGTAATAAGCAAGTCGTCTTAAGCTGTAAACAGAAGGATTACCCATTCCGCCCATTTTAAAGGCATGAGTAATCTTCTTTTCTGCCGCAAAGCTATACTGCTCCGGCACTATATATATGGCATTTTCGCTTTTTTTCATCAGTTTTAGAAGCTCCTGGGTCTTTCCGCTTCCGCTTCTGCCTGTTATTATTTTAAGCATTTTTTCTTTTCCTTCTCACTTTTTTCAGCATTGCCTTTTCCTCATCTGTAAGGCATGCTTTTTTTATCATATCGGGACGCTTCAGCTTTGTTCTTATAAGGCTTTGCTCCCGTCTCCATTTTTCTATATTTGCATGATGACCCGACAAAAGTACATCAGGCACCCGTCTACCCATAAATTCAACAGGGCGTGTATACTGAGGGTATTCCAAAAGCCCGTTATAATGGCTTTCAACCTCCATTGTTTCAGATGAATCAAGCACACCTTCACACATTCTGGCAGTTGCGTCAATCACAATCATTGCAGGAAGTTCTCCACCCGTTAAGACATAGTCACCAACGGAAATTTCCTCATCTACAATTTCCTCGATAATTCTTTCGTCAACGCCCTCATAATGTCCGCAAAGGATTACCACATGCTCCATTTTTGAAAGTTCCCTCGCTTTTTCCTGATTAAACACACTGCCCTGAGGGGACATATATATTACATAAGGCTTATTATCTCCTGCCACTGATTTGTATGCCTTGTAGATTGGCATAGGTTGCATAACCATGCCGCCCCCTGCACCGTAAGGATAATCGTCAACACGGCGGTAATTGCCTTCGGAAAAATCACGGATGTTAACATATTCAGTTTCAATAATACCTTTTTTCAAAGCCCTTCCTATAATGCTCTCCCCAAGAACAGACTCAAACATTTCAGGAAACAGCGTCAATACGGAAAATTTCATCAGTCAAGCAATCCTTCTATAGGTTTAATATATATCTTTTTCTCTTCTAAATCCACCCTGTCAACAAAAGCATCACACTTGGGAACAAGAATTTCTTTATCAGCATTTTTTATCACAATCAAATCCTGTGCCGTATTTTCAAGCACGTCAATAACCTCGCCTATTTCTTCTCCGTCCACGGTTTCCGCCTTCATGCCGAAAAGGTCAATAAGGTAATATTCACCCTTTTTAAGCTTCGGAAAATCCTCTCTCTTTGCAAAAAGTGACACATTTTTCATCCTTTCAGCCTGTGTCATATCTTCAATGCCTTCTATTGTAATAAGCAAGGAATTTTTATGTTCACGTATACTTGTTATTTTATATACCTTTTCATTTTGGTCATACAAACAGTTGACCTTTTTAAAAAATGCAGGCGAATCTGCGTAATAAAGGGCTTTCATTTCCCCACGTACACCATGTGTATTTATAATTTTCATAACTTCGATCACATCGCACCACCTCAAGGTTCAGTATAACATAAAATCACTCATTTTTGCAACAAAAATGAGTGATTTGTACTTCTTATTTAATTAAAATACTATGCTCCACAAATAATGCCAATATGCTTTAACCGTGGAACAAAAGAACCTAAAAAGCCTGTTCATGTTTTTCCTGTAAACTAACAACCCGTTACTCAAATGAGTAACGGGTTGTTAGTTGCTTTTTACCGGTCCCGACCTATAGTCGGAAGTAATATGAACTATTTATTTAATTAAATTAGATTGATTATGCTTCGGGAACGTATTCTTCGAGTCTATCACCAAAGAAGCCAGCCCAATCCTTAGCATAGTCCCAATCGTTTACATGCCATGTACCGGGAACTGTTTCGTACATTTCGTAACGTTCGCCAGCGTAGCTGAATACGTAAACGTTAACAGCTGTCTTAGCACCAATTCTGGAATCATAAGCATATCTTGTTTCATGGTTAACTCTCTGACCTGTGTAAGAACGAGCACATGTTACCCATACACCGTCAACATAAGCTTCTGTTCTAACTACGAGTTCATCGTCAACAACGCTGTCAACTACTGTTCTGTGTGCAACGTTAGCTGTAGCACCTGTGTATCTGTAAATGAAGGGCTTGTAAACTTCCTGGTAAACTGTGCCACCTTCAACCTTAACTTCAACTGTGCCGATCATGGAACCATCCATTACAACACCGTCAACTGTAAGGAATTCATAAACCTTGTGAGGTTCTGTTGTTTCGTAGCCACCCTTTGTCCATGTGATATCACAGTAGGAAAGTTCACCGTTCAAATCGTTGACAAGACCGGAAACTCTTGCGTTTTCTGTGGAAAGAAGGTTAGGAATGTTGAAGTACTGAGGAGCGTATTCATACTGCTGCCACTTAATTTCGTTACCAGCAGCGTCAACGCCTGTGTACCAAACCCAAGCCTTGTATTCTGTAGCCTTAACTGTTTCTGTAGCACCTGTCTTGTTGCCGTCAGCATCAAATGCAGGACCTACGAGAACATGTTCATATGTTCTGGGGATCTTGATTTCTGTGTCGTAAGCAACTTCATAACGGTAGGGGTTAGAATACTTGGGCCAGATGGACTTCTTGTATGTGCATGCATCACATACGCAATCAGGTTCGTGATCGCACTTAACTTCCATCTTCTTCCAATCTTCAACTGTTACATACAATCTGTCCCATACGCCATCGATGAAACCTTCAACGTAGCAACGACCAAGTGCATCAATACCTCTGATTACGCAGTCACAATCGTCCTTGTAATCAACTGTTACGTATTCGGGAGCGAGCTTCCAAGCTTCAATGCCTTCGATATCTTCGTAAACAGAAGCTTCTGTGTAAGCAGCCATGTGTTCGGGAACGATAGAAACTGTGTTTTCACCTGTTACCTTGTAGTCAGCAAAACCGTAGTAAGCTCTTTCATGAGTTACAGCAGCGTTTTCGCCGGAGTAAACAATGGGATAGTTCTTTTCAGCAGAAGCGAACCACTGAACAACGCCATCCTTGAAAAGCTTAGCCTGTGTTGCAGCGTAAATTCTGTGAGGAGCAGCAACTTCCCACATGAAGTTAACGTCTCTGTATTCAACACCGGCAGCTTCACCGAATAAACCTGTGGGGATTACTCTACCTGTGTAGTTGCCATCAGCATAAAGCTTAGCATACTGGTCATTGGGATATACGTCAGATACCCATGTACCACCTACAGTAACATTAGCCCAACCAACTAAGCCTTCCTTTACTGCAGCTTCGCCTTCCACCATTCTGCCTGTGGGAAGACCAAGATCGTCAAATTCCTGATATACAACAGGAACTGCCAAAGATGTAACTGAAACGCCGTTTTCAATAGCAGATGTATTATAATCTACTCTACGCCATTCAGCTGCGGATGCGCTTACAGTTGCAAGGCAAAGAGATGTAGCCAAAGCAAGTGTAAGACCTTTTTTGAATTTTCCTAACATAAAAACCATTTCCTTTCATTAATTTTTATACCGGTTGTTGCACAAAATTATTATAAAAGCTTTATTAACTTTTTTCAACAAAACCTGATAAACAAAGAAAATATAAGATTTATTTGGAACTATTTTCATTTAGAGGATTTTTATGGTAATTTATCCGTTTTATACGATTTTTTTCACGTATTCCATCACTTCTTTCCGATATTTTTCTGAAATAGGCAAAGTTTCATCAAGACAATCAAGCTCAATGCTACCTTTATGTGTTCCTTTTATGTAGAGTTTGTTAACTAAAAACCCGTGATGGCATCTGAGCAGCATATCCCCAAAACGGTTTTGCAGGTTTGTTATTGTTTCGTAAAACTCAAGCTCCTCACCTAATACAGTTTTGCAGAAAAGCTTTTTACCGCTTGTTGCAAAGTAAACTATATTATCAACATTAATGCTTCGTTTAAACTCATGTGTGGATATATACAGCATTTTTGCACGTGTCTGCTTACGTATATTTTCTCCGATTTCACCAAGGAGAGCCGACACTTCAAAATTAGAGGACGGTTTTAATATGAATCCTGAAGGCCTTAAAAGGTTTTTAAGACACAACGACATATCTTCAGGATGGGAGGATATAAACACAATGTGACATCTTGGAAATTTTTCACGCAATGAAGCGGCTAAGAAAAACCCGCTCTGCTTTCTTACACGTATTCTCGTATCAATAAAAAACACACTTTTATAGTCCTCCGGTGCAAGCTTTATAATATTAGCTATACTTTCATTTACGTAAAATCTGATATCTTCGTTTTTCATTGCAAGAACTGTGCTTTTCAAAATTTCCTGAAAGGGGCTTTCAACCCCGTCAAAGCAAAATACATACATTATTTATCACCTTTTTTCAAGCATTTTTTAAGAAGCAGTATTGCTATAAGTATGGCTGCCCCGGTGCAGATAAATACTATACACTTCCCAATGCCTCCAAAGCCTGATTTCTTACTTGTGATTTCAGGTTCTTTGATTTTTATGGCAAAGGCAGTTGCAGGAAGTACATCGTCAGAGAGATGCACTTGTTCACCGAATACATTTTCAACATTACAATTATACCTGATTATGCAAACAGGCGTAGTGCTTTCAATTCGGATTTTGTCCTCTTCCACTGTAACAGAAGCATCTTCTATCAAATTCCAGTTATCGTCTATAAGAATGATTTCCGTTATGTCGGGGCAATTTAGAGTTCCCTGCACATAATCAAAGTGCAAAAGAATTTCCTTATCGCTTACTTTCTCCACCTTTGTCAATGTAGGAGGGAAATACAGTTCACGATAGCCGTAGCCGTATTCTCCCGACAAAACCATAAGGGAGAGACGCCTTGCAATAGCCAATTTATTTGTAGGATGGAGATTGTTTGAGTAACCTCTGTCGCTCCACAAATCAGATGTGGGACATATGTACAAATCATCTACCATTGTTGCAACAGAACAAATTTCACCACGGACAATACCAAAGTCAATAAACTGTCTGTCCGGGTCTGTTTCGTCGTTAAAGCAGGGAGATAGCTCCACCACGTACACAGGCATTTCACCGCACATATCTTTTTCTTCACGCAGATAATCGATAAATGATGCAAACCTTGCACTGTAACGGGAATAATCGTTGCTGTCAGCTTCACCCTGATACCACAAAAGACCACGTATGGGCATCTTCAGCATATTTTTAATTACATTGTCGTAAATAGGCCCGTCAAAGCGTCTTCCGTATTCCTCGCCTTTGGGCAAAAACCTTGACAGCTCACAGCCTGAAAAACCAAAAGACACAATTCCAACAGGCACTTCACCCTGCAGTGCACTGTTAAGCTCATTTGCAAAATATGTACCCAATGCAGAAAAATCGCTTGCACTGTAACGGCTGATATTCTTCCACCTTACGTTGTTTTTATCGTATGAATCCATTTCCATTTTACAGAAGGTTATATTTTCATTTCCTGTAAGGGAAGATAAAAAGCTTTCCCCTTCAGGGTCGGCACTTACGGTAAATTCCACATTGGATTGACCGATAACCCACCATACATCCCCCACCTTAACATTTTCCAGTGCAAGATATTCGCCTGCACCGTAAATTTCCATTACAGTAGGTGTGGTAATATACGATCTTTCGGAAAGTTCAATTTCCCACTTGCCGCCCTCTACAACACTTTGTCCGTAGGAGCCGTCAAAGACCGCAGTTATTGTTTCGCCTTCGCACTCACTCGTACCCCATATTCTGATTTTTTCATTTTGCTGAAAAACCATATTGTCACTGAAAACGGCATCCACTTCAAAGCCGTGGGGAACAATATCCTTTTTCATCTTCCATTTCAAGTATATATATCCGCCAACCAAAATCCCAAGCAGAATAATCTCTATAAGTATAAAAACAAGAAACTTACGAACCCAATCATTTTTAAATATTTTAGAGAACACTTTCATGCTCCTTTCACCTTTTGTTACACGGAAATATTATACTATTTTCCTATAAGAATGTCAACTTAAACAAAAATCGGCAGGGATAATCCCTACCGACTTTGTTTATTCTGTTACATTTTCCGATGAGTTTTCTTTTTCTGTTAACTTCTGACGGATTTTTTCTTCTATTTCATTGGCAATTTCAGGATGCTCAATCATGAAGGCTTTTGCATTTTCTCTGCCCTGACCAATTCTCATATCCCCATAGGCAAACCATGCACCGCTTTTTTGTATAACACCCAAAAGAACACCCATATCAACAAGGCTTCCCTCCTTGGAAATTCCCTTGCCGTACATCATGTCAAATTCTGCTTCCTTAAAGGGAGGTGCAACCTTATTTTTAACAACCTTAACCCTTGTACGGTTGCCCACAAATTCACTGCCGTTCTTTAAGGTTTCAACCCTTCTTACGTCCATACGTACAGAAGCATAGAACTTAAGTGCTCTGCCCCCTGATGTTGTTTCGGGGTTGCCGTACATAACGCCAACCTTTTCACGAAGCTGATTGATAAAAATGCACACGGTGTTTGTCTTTGCAAGCACACCTGCCAATTTACGCATAGCCTGGCTCATAAGCCTTGCCTGTAAACCTACGTGGCTGTCACCCATTTCGCCGTCGATTTCAGCCTTGGGAACAAGAGCTGCAACAGAGTCAACAACTATAACATCAAGGGCTCCGCTTCTAACCAACGCTTCGGCAATTTCCAACGCCTGTTCACCTGTATCCGGCTGTGCTACAATCAAAGAGTCAACATCAACGCCGATATTTTTTGCATATGTAGGGTCTAGTGCGTGTTCCGCATCGATAAATGCCGCTTCACCGCCACGTTTCTGTGCCTCGGCAATAATATGAAGGGCAATAGTTGTTTTACCTGAGGATTCAGGTCCGTAAATTTCCACAATTCTTCCCTTCGGAACGCCGCCTATACCAAGTGCCATGTCAAGCGTTAAGCTGCCTGTGGGAATTGCATCCACATTTAAGTGTGCATTGCTTCCCAGCTTCATTACACTGCCTTTACCAAACTGCTTTTCTATCTGACTCATTGCTATTGCAAGAGCTTCTTTCTTTTCAATTGACATTTATATTCCCTCTTTCTCTACCCGAACATCTGTTCTTATTATAGAATATATTTTTTGTTTTGTCAATATATTATTTTAATTTATATATATTAAACGAAATAGCAGGTATTGTAAGGGAAATTTCCTGACTTCCCACAGTGCGTGTAAGGCTTGTTGGTACAACTTTATTTTTGCAGTCCATAGTGTTCACATCATCCAACGAATTTGATGTAAGTGTTATTTCTGTAATCTCCTCCACGCTTTCGGGCATAGTCAGCACAACATCCTTTTTGCCGCCACGGTTTGCCACCTTTAAGATATATTCACCGTTTTTATAGCCTGCACTGATAAATACATCACTGTCATCTTCACGATTAAATTCCAATGTATACTGTGGTACATTATGTGCAAAAAGTGATTGTACATAGTATGAGGGAGTAAGCATTACTTCATGATTATTCACAAAAATCAAGTCAGGTGTCCACTGTGTGTAGCCTTCACGGGCAAACAAAGGAGCATAGGAGGCAAGTGTGACAACATCTGCATTTCTTTCAAAACCTGTCATCATAGCACCTTCTGCAATTGCCGCTTCAAGGTTGTTGGGGCGGGGCTGTTCACTGCATAAATGGCAGGCATATTCACCTGCAAAAACCTTAAATCCGTCACGCTTGTAATTATCGTAACGGTTTGTATTATTAAACATCCACTCACTGTTTACATAATAATGCTCGTCAACAGCATATGCAAAGTCTTCCTTTTTGCCTTCAAGCCATGCATAAGCCTTGTCAAATTCAACCCCTGCCGCATAAGGACCCGATGATGTAATAAGTTTTATTTCAGGATACTTTTCACTTATTACTTTTTGAAATTTTTCATAGCGTTCAAAATACTTTTTATCCCACTGCTCATTGCCGATAGCTAAATATACCATTTTAAAGGGTTCTTCATGTCCCATTTGGGCACGCTTACTGCCCCATTGGGTATTTTTGTCGCCGTTTGCAAATTCAATAAGGTCAAGTGCATCCTGTATATATTCGTCCAGCTCTTCACCGTCGGCAGTTTCACCTGTTTTGTACTGGCATGCAATCCCGCAGTTAAGTACAGGAAGTGCCTTACAACCCAAATCTTCACAGAGGAGGAAATATTCATAAAATCCCAGACCGTAAGACTGGAAATAATCGTGCTCGGTTATACCAACATCGCCGTCCTGCCAGCGGTTCCAGTTTATTTTTCTCTCTTCCAAAGGTCCTATTGTATCTTTCCATCTGTAACGGTTTGAAAGAACAGTGCCTTCTACTATACAGCCTCCGGGGAAACGCAAAAATCCGGGCTTTAAATCGTAAAGTGCCTGTGCCATGTCACGTCTTAATCCGTTCTTTCTTCCCATGAACGTATCACGGGGAAAAAGAGAAGCCATATCCACATCACATTTTCCGTCTTCTTCAAATAAAATATAAAGCTTTCCATCGTAAACGGTATTTTCACTTTCCAGTTCAAGAGAATATTTTGTCCAGTCGCCTTCCACCTCAATATTTCCTTCTGCACATACTACAGTGTCATTTTTAATAACTATCTTTAACTTTGCATTTCCTTTTACATATACGGAAAAGTCATACTTCTTGCCCTTTTCTAAGAAAATTCCTTCATATGCACGATTTACAATGCCTTCACCCTTCTTCCCTTCAATATGGGCATACTGAGGGTTGACTGTGTTCATAGGGCTTTCAGTTTTGCTGACAAATTCAGCATCTCCCACACTGCTCCATGCCGTAAGGGGTGAAATATCGTCAAACTCCATAGTTGGGAAAAAGTCAAAGGAACGGTTTTCCAACAACTCACCATATAAACCGCCATCTGCACCGTAGTTTATATCTTCAAAGAACAAACCAATCATATCAGGGTTAACATCTACGCCCTTTTTATTTGTTATTTCTATCTTCACAATTTAACACTCCTTGCTTGGCAATTGAGATAAGATTATGGCAAAAAACATAATCAAACAGCCTATTATTTGTCTTACATTCATTGCATCACCTAAAATAATCCATGCGGCAATTACACTTACGCAGGACTCTAAGCTCATAATAAGGGATGCCACTGTGGGGTTAAGGTTTTTCTGTGCCACAATCTGAAGGGTGTATGCAACACCTGAAGACAATACACCTGCATACAAAACAGCAATCCACGCACTGCTTCCTGTGCCTATAACAAAGCTGCCGGTTATAAACGCCAGTATAATGCTGATTACACCTGTTGTTGCAAATTCGATGCATGCCAGCTTTACACCGTCCACCTTAGGGGAATAATGGTCAACCAAAAGTATCTGCAATGTGAAAACGATGGCACATATAAATACAAGAAAATCCGCAAATTCAACCCGAAACGCCACGCCTTGCGGTATGCACAGTATATAAAGTCCCACAACTGCAATAACTGCCGCAATCCATGCCTGAATAGGGCATTTTTTCTTTATAAAAACACCGAAAATAGGTACAAGCACTATGTAAAAGGCAGTTATAAAGCCTGCCTTTCCGGCACTTTCATTACTAAGTGAAATGCCGAACTGCTGAAAATTTGTGGCAACGCAAAGTGCCAATCCGCATAAGATCCCACCTGTAAGAAGGGTCTTGTTGCTCCACTTGCACGCCTTATCGCCCCTTTTTTTATCTCTTGCAAAAATAAAGGGCAAAAGCACCGCCGCACCGATAATACTTCTTGTTCCGTTAAAGGAAAAAGGGGTCCAATAATTCATACCCACATCCTGGGCAACAAAGGCAACACCCCATATAATTGCCGTTATTAAAAGAAGTATAGAACTTCTGTACTGTTTACTCATAATCTTACTCCCATACTTTCCAAGGTGCTTTTCCACTATTCCACATGTTTTCAAGAGCATCATGCTCCTTTTTGGAATCCATAGGCTTCCAGAAACCGTTATGGATATAGGCCTTAAGCTGACCCGCACTTGAAAGTGCAGGCAATGTTTCCTCTTCAAAAATCGAATTATCGTCTGTTATATAGTCAAAGACTCCCGGGCTTAATACCATATATCCCCCGTTAATTCTTGCCGCTTCGTAGGCAGTCTTTTCACGGAAGGAATAAATGGAATTGTCATTGTCAATACCTAAAATACCAAACCTCTGCTCCATTGTAACAGCGGAAATGGTTGCAATACATCCGTGGCTTTTGTGAAAGTCTAAAAGCTTACTTATGTCAATATCACAAACACCGTCACCGTAAGTAAGCATAAAGGTTTCATCTTTGACATAGTCCTTTATTCTTTTAACCCTTCCGCCGGTCTTAGTGTCAAGGCCTGTATCAATAACAGTCACCTTCCAGGGTTCAGCTTTGCGATTATGCACCACAACCTTGTTTCCTTCAGTAAAGTCAAAGGTCACATCGCTTGTGTGCAGGAAATAGTCGGCAAACCATTCCTTAATCACATGCTGTTTATAACCGGCACATATAACAAAATCGTTGAAGCCGTAATGGGAATATGTTTTCATAATATGCCAGAGTATGGGCATACCTCCTATTTCTACCATAGGCTTGGGACGGAAAACACTTTCCTCGCTTATGCGTGTTCCGTATCCTCCCGCAAGTATTACAACCTTCATAGTTAATTCTCCTTTGCCAGATAACGTGCCACATGTACCCCTGATGCGGAGGCATGGGATAATGAATGTGTAATACCACTGCAATCGCCGATTACAAAAAGTCCACTGTGAACAGTTTCAAGGTTTTGGTCAATTTCAACCTCCATGTTATAGAACTTTACCTCCACACCGTAAAGGAGCGTGTCCTCATTTGCGGTACCGGGTGCAATTTTGTCCAAGGCGTAAATCATTTCGATAATGCCGTCAAGTATTCGTTTGGGAATGACAAGGCTGAGATCCCCCGGTGTTGCAGTTAAAGTAGGTGTCACAAAACCTTCGCTTATTCTTGATTCATTGCTTCGCTGTCCACGTATAAGATCACCGAAACGCTGTACAATAACACCGCCGCCAAGCATATTGGAAAGCCTTGCTATGCTTTCACCGTAACCGTTTGAATCCTTGAAGGGTTCGGAAAAATGCTTTGACACCAAAAGTGCAAAGTTTGTATTTTCTGTCTGCTTTTCAGGGTCTTCATAGCTGTGTCCGTTAACGGTAATAATACCGTTGGTGTTTTCTGTTACAACGGCACCCTTGGGGTTCATACAGAAGGTTCTTACCATATCTCCGTATTTTTCTGTTCTGCAAAGGATTTTACTTTCGTATAATTCATCGGTCAGATGTGCAAAAATTTCATAAGGCAATTCCACTCTTACACCGATGTCAACACGGTTTTTCCTTGTGGGAATTTTCAGGCTTTCACACACTGATTCCATCCACTTACTTCCGCTTCTGCCTGCGGAAATGATGCACTTTTTGCCCAGGAACTTTTTGTCGCCAACATATGCCTCATATTCGCCATTATCTGTTTTCACAACATTGTCAACATGGGAATTAAAGAATATGTCAACCCTGTCCTTTAAATGATTATACAAATTTTCAAGCACTATATAATTAATATCCGTACCTAAGTGGCGTACAGATGCATCTAAAAGCAAAAGACCGTTCTGCATACAAAGTTTTTTTATTTCGCTGTTTGCCGTAGAATAAAGTTTGGTTCCCTCGCCACCGTATTTAAGGTTCAATTCGTCCACATACTTCATAGTTTCAATGGCTTCTTCTTTTCCCACATATTCATACAGTGTTCCGCCGAAACGGTTTGTAATGTTGTATTTGCCGTCACTGAAGGCACCGGCACCGCCGAAGCCTGTCATAATGGAGCAATGCTCACAGCCGATACAGCTTTTTATCTTTTTTCCGTCAATGGGACATTTTCTTTTTTCAAGGCTCTGTCCCTGTTCAATCAACGCAATCTTCAAATCGGGTCTTAACTTGTTCAATTCATAAGCAGAAAATATCCCTCCGGGGCCTGCTCCTATAATTATAACATCATAATTCATTTAATTTACCTCCAGTATTAGCTCGGTAGTATGCATAGTCATACATAATGCATTTTATCACATAAAAACTTTCATGTAAAGAAAAATCGACTTAATATTCAGATTGTCCACAAAGAATAAGGCATATTGTTCCAATCAGAAAGAAAAAATAAAAATTTTTCAGCTTTTTTAAAAAAAGTAGTTGCATTTTCCCAAAAAGTGTGTTATCATACACCTTGCGTTTAGATGATAAATAATTTGTGCTTGTAGCTCAGTTGGATAGAGTATTTGGCTACGAACCAAAGGGTCGGGGGTTCGAATCCCTCCAAGCACGCCAAACAAAAATCCTTTTTGCGAAAGCATGAAGGATTTTTTTGCACTATAATTTACTGTAATGTGAAAAAATCCTCCGGTCTATGGGAATAATGCTTAAAAAGTTTAAGTTTTCAGGTGATTTTTGAGGCAAAATGCGGAAAAATCCCCTTAAAACCTAAAAAGGTTGACAATTGGTCAAATTCAGTATATAATAGATGTGACGGAGAATGTCTTATTCTCTTTATACATCTGGGAACGGCTTAATATTTTTACAGAAAGGATGTTTGCCCCATGAAGAAGGTTATTTGTAAGGTTGAGTATGACACAGAAACAGCTGAAGTAGTAGCAAGCTACACAAGCGGTGAATTCGGCGATGCTACAGGTTATGAAGAAGTTCTTTATGTAACACCCGGCGGAAAGTATTTCCTTTACGCTAATGGCGGTGAAGAATCTATCCATCCCGTAGAAAGCATTACAAGATTGTCTGCAGCTAAGGCTGACGAATGGCGTGCCGCTCACTAATCGGGCGTTATTTATTTAAACTTATAAAATAACAGGGCTACACTTTTTGTAGCCCTGTTATTTTTCGTTTGAACCCACAAAAGTGAAAAGGACTGCACTTATAAAAGTAACAGTCCTTTTCGTTATATGTTAATATGTGTGGAGGCTTGTTTAATATCAGGGCGTTGCCCTTTCAGGACCGGCGTTGGAGGAGGGCCGGTTCCTGAGAAGCAACCGCAGCGGAACACAGTGCAGAAAGCGTGCCACGTGGCTACACTGCAAGAAACTTATGTTCCACATTCCCTGCGTATGTAAGAGCACCGCCTTACATATATAATACTTTTCACAAATCAAAAAAGTTGCATCAGGTTGAAAAAAATTTCAGCTTAATGCAACTTTTTTTACAGGAAAAACGAAAAGGCGGAATAAAGTGACATATACAAAGGTTTATTCATTGTTTGTATTGTACTTGTCCCCCCTGCAAAAATAAGCAATGTGTCATAAAGAACCATACACAAAAGTGCCCATGCCGCAAACTTTGTGGCAAGAGAAGGGTATTCCTTATATAAACCGAATATGACTATAGATGCCGCCATTACAAAGAACACTGCAAAGTCACTTGTGTATCTGGGAAGGATGCCTCCTGCATGAATGTCAACAAGGCATACAAAAAAGCTTGTTATTATAAGGAATGTGCTAAGTTTAAAGGGCCACTGGTGCTTTGTTTTATGCATTGCAAAAATTACCCACAGCACAGGATATGTGATAAATATACCACCGAACATACCCTCCTTACTTGTAAAACCGATGTATGATGTTTCGGGCAATGAAGATGATAAAAACGGGAATGTTCCTGTAATACGTGGAGGTCTGAAAAGATATTCAAAAACGCCTAGGCCGAAACGGTCAAGAGCAAATCCACGTTGAGTCATGTCCGAGGTTGTAAGATTATAGGCGGCTCCGAAATCAAAGGGAGAATCAAACCTTAAATAATTGTACACCATAACAAAAGAAGCAAATATTATATACGGTGCACAAAATGCCAAAGTGTTTTTAAGTGCACGGTATTTATCATCACACACTTTTGACTTTACGGATAAAAGCTCACGATGTTTAAACACACTGTCCCAAAAAATTATAAAGGCGGCACAGGAGTAAAATATAAGATTTGGTCTTAAAGCAATAACCGATGCCATAAATACAGAGCCTATTGTCATATGCAGTCTATTAATTTTCTCGGTTTCTATAGATTTAATCCAAAAGTAGAGCCCCATAATGGTAAATGCCAACGCACCTATAATAGGAACCGAATAAAAGTCAGGCCGCTTTATTATGTACACAACGCCTCCTGTAAGTATTGTGACAGCAGACAGCGTAAGATACAATAAGTAAGGCACATCTTTTAAATACTTTTTTATTAATTGCCTGTAGAGTAAAAACACTCCGGCAATCAGCACCCAACCAAAAATGACAACTGCCAAAAAATTTGGGAAATCCACGCCCAAAAGCCTGGAGGGCAGATAGAACAAAAGCACGGGAAGCACACCGAAATATACGTAAAACTTGCCGTTATAATATGCTGTGTCCCAAGGTTCAACCATGTTGGCGTTTTTAAAAACAGCCTTTCGTTCATAGCGATCGTAAGGGTTATTCATTTCTTTTAAAACATCAGGCACTTCCTTGTCCAAGTGAAGCTGACCTTTTAAAAATGCATCAGCCAAGTCATTATACTGGTTAAAGTGAGGCTGTGTAGGGTTAACAAACCCGGGGTTAAGGGAAGAAATTGCCAGGAAAGATGCCGCCAACACTAAAGCCAAGGCAACTGTTGTGCTGTTTTGGTTTTTATCATCGGCATCAAAAGGCACCTTCCACAAATCCTTTGTAGCTATGAAATAGTGAATAAAAAGCAGCACAAGATAGCATACAAGAATACGGAACACATTAAAGAACATGGGCCTTGGACAGTTTAACCGTATATCCGAAAGGGTTACAATTCGGTTTGAAATATCGGGAATAGTAATCCTTATTGTTTTTGCCTCGCCCGTAAAGTTTGTTTTCATATAGGATGTCTGCTGTGTAAAACGTGAAATTTTACGTTCCCCGGCATAGTAAAAATTTATGTTTGCGTCATCAGTTGCCATAAAACGCACAGTGTGGATAGTTGTATTTGTTGAAATATGTATATTTTCAACCTCGCCTATAATATTGCTTATTTCAATATAATCATGGGCAGAGCGAATTTGATAAGAACCGTCCTTGGCTTTTACACCGCTTGAATATGTAACAGTGAAATATTCAATAGGGTCATATGTTCTGCTTCTGAAATATTCAAAATTAAAAAAGAAAATTTCACACAGTATACATACCGCCAAAAAGAACACCAAGGGAAGATAATTGCCCAAACGGTTTTTTGCCGCTTTTGCCACAAGAAGGCTGCTGCCTAAAAAAAGCACGGCTATAACAGGCATTTAAAACCCTCCTCAGATTTCCGTTTTCATATACCGGACAATTTCCCTTAGCTCGTCCCTTGCATCCTTTATGCAAGAAGCAAGCTGGGGATTTATCCTGTCCTGTTCTATAGCAGAGCGTATAACAGCCAAGGCATTGTAGCATGCCGGGATATAAAACTCACTGCCTTTTTCATCCTCAAGGTCGTAACGGAGGGAAAGGGCTTTTTTTTCGTCCTCCAACATTCTTATTGCCGCAGGGGAATTAATTTCAAAAGATATAAGAATATTATTTAACATTTCAATATGTTTTTCCAAAAGATCTATATATGTCATAATATACCTCACTCATATTTTTTCTTTTTTCGTATATCTTCTCCGAAAAAGCGTAGTGTTTCAAAGTTACCTATGATACGTGACACAATTCTTTCAGAATAGCTGTTTACAATTTCCTGCAAGGATAAATTAGTGGAAAAAACCATCTTCTTACTTGTAAGCAGTCTTTGATTCATTATCCGAAAAAGCTCGGAGGCGGTGAACTGTGTTATAAATTCTGCACCTAAATCATCTAAAATAAGCAAATCTGCATCAAGGACTTTTTCGGCAATATATGCACTTTTCACATCTCCCCTGCCAAAATGCATATTTTCAAGAATTGGGAAAAGGGAATTTGCACTTATGTATAAAACATCCTTACCCTTTTTAAGAAGTTCGGTTGCAATAGATGATGAAAGGAATGTCTTTCCCAAACCGCTTGCACCATAGAAAAGAAGGTTTGTTTCGGTAAAGTCAAAATCCTCCGTAAACTTTTTACACACATGAAGAATACTTCTTGCGTTTTCCCTTGCACCTATACCCACATTGTTTTTTATCTCATCGTCGTAATAGGCAAGATTAAACTTGTCAAAGGTTTGCCCTGCCATATGGCGTGAAAGGTTCGCTTCCTCCAATGCACGGTTTGTAATTTCCGTTTTTAAGCAGGAACAAAGCTTGTTTTCACTGTTGTAGCCCGTATCTGAACAAAGAGGGCAAAAGTAAGGTGGATTAAGATAATCAGAGGGGTATCCGTTTTGGGAAAGAAGTCTCTCCATTTCTTCGTTAAAGGCACGGTTTTCCGCCATAATGCAGGAAACTGCTTCCTCCTCGCTCATGTTTTCCTCTGATACCTTTGATAAAAGAATCATCCCTGTAGAGGACAATCTGTTTTCTATTTCTTGTATACGGGGAATTTTATCATATATTTCCCTCTTGCGGCGGTCAATAAGATTTTTTCTGTCTTCACGCCTTTTTTCAAGGACGTCCATTGCGTTTTTGTAAAGCATAGTTGCCCTCCTTTAATTGCTTTATGACTTTTTCATTCTGCGTTGGAGTTCAAGCCGTTCAATATCATCAAAGTTATAGTTTGACTTTGAATTGTTCTGGTTTTTTGCATCTTTTCTTGTGTTTTCTCTGCTGCTTTCGGCTTCCTTTAAGGCGGCAATAGTTTTAATTCCGTCATTAGCCCAGCTGGAGAGAATTTTGTCCATATACTGAAAGCTTAACTTTCCTGTATTTAACGTTGTTCTTGCATAGGCTTCCTTTATCATTGCCTCACTCATGGAGTAGGTATTTGTCCATTCTGTAATATACTGAACCTCTTTTTCCGAAAAGGCACGGTTCAATCCAAACATCTGACTGCACTTTTTCAGCATACTTCTTTCTTTTTCCTTACGTTTTATAACCTTTTCAGCCATTTTTACAGTCGTAATGCCGTCATTGGCCCAGGCTTCAGCAACAGATTCCATATATCTGATATTTTTTGTTTTTTCGTCTGCGGCACAGTATTCCAAAAGCATAAGAAGCACTTCGTTTGAAAAGGAATACCATTCCAAAAAAGAATATAAGGCTTTAATCTCGCTTTGTGTAAGGGGCTTTTCCCAAATAAGCTGAGCCATTTTTAAAGTGTCGGACAAGGACTTGTCCAATTCCATTTTTGCTGTAATTTCCGTCATGGGAATGTCACGACGCTGTGGTTGAATTTTAGGTTCAGCCACATTCTTTACTGATGCCGCAGGGGTAGATGTCATAGTGGGCTTTTGCTCCTGCACAGGTTCAACATTAGTTGAAAGAAACGTAACACTGCCGTCCACCTCCAAGGAAATAAGCCCTGCCTTAACCCAATATTTCCATGCCTTTATAACGTCAGATTCCAATATGTCCAAAGCTTCTGCAATGGAGGCATTGTCCGACTGCTTGCCGGAGTAACAAAGACCCAGAGCATATATGTACACCATAACATGTGTAGGATTTGCCTGAGGCAGATATTTATTAATAAAGTTTAATTCCAAAGGTACAATCGGATGTGCAACCTGAATTTTAGCCATTTTTTCATAACCCTTTCCGATAAATTTAGACAATTATATACTATATTGTATCACAGATTCTTTTTTGTGTAAAGCGAAAAAAAGGTTTATATAAGTGTCAATTAATACAAAAAAGGGGTTGGAACAAAGTGTCTCTTCGCTCCTTGGCAATAGCTTAGCTAAGGCAGACACAGGAGAAAACACTTTGTAATGCCATGTGCGTTTTCCTCTTCTGCCGGGAAATTCTCCCACGGCAATAAAATCAAAATTTATTTTTACATTATAAGGAAATGAGGAATTTCCTATAATATAAAAGACCATTTCGGGACTGTCACAACAAAACCTCGCAAGGTTTCTTTGGCAAATTGTCTCCCAATTTGCCATAAGGG
>JBJDXJ010000019.1:0-59145 GCA_051866635.1 Clostridia bacterium
GGGTTATACCCGAAAATGAAATACCACCCGCTATTGCGGGTGGATATTTATTGTTGTGAATTGATAATGCCAAAAGTGCGTATTTGCATTGTTCCGATAAAAGCGGAAATATTATTCCGAAAGGGTTGATATTGTTCCGATAAAGGGGTATAATACTCTTGAAATGAGGGATGAAAGTGTTTATTAGTGTAAAAGAGGCTTCGGAGAAATGGGGGATATCTGACAGAAGGATAAGAGTTCTTTGTGCGGAAGGAAAAATTCCCGGGGCGTATCAGGAGGGGAGAGGTTGGAAAATCCCCTATGATGCGACAAAGCCTTCTGACGGAAGATTTAAATCCAAAGAAAGCCTATTGAATATGATTGACAGGAAGAAAAAAGAGCTTGATACAAGAAGACCATTGACCCAGGGAGAAGTAGAAAGACTTACGGAGCAGTTCGTTGTGGAATATACTTACAATTCCAATGCCATTGAAGGAAACACTCTGACGCTTCGTGAAACGGATATGGTGCTTCGTGGGATTACTATTGACCAAAAACCGTTAAAAGACCACATGGAAGCGGTGGGACATAAAGAAGCATTTGATTTTGTGAGTCAATTGGTGAAGGATGGTGCATCTTTAAGCGAAAATGTGATTAAACAGATTCATTATCTGGTGCTTGCTGATAAAAAGGATGACAGAGGCGTGTATCGACGTGTGCCTGTTAAGATAATGGGGGCAAAGCATGAGCCTGTGCAGCCATATCTTATTGAGCCTAAGATGACACAGCTGCTTTGTGAATTCGAGAAGAGTGAGGAGCATATAATAACAAAGCTTGCACGTTTTCATATTGAATTTGAGGGGATACATCCTTTTATTGACGGAAATGGAAGGACAGGCAGGTTACTTATTAACCTTGAGCTTATGAAAGCGGGATTTCCGCCTATTGATATTAAATTTAGTGACTGCATGGCGTATTATAATGCTTTTGATGAATATTATGCTAAGCATAATCTGTCAGCGATGGAAAAGCTGTTTGCTGATTATGTGAACGAAAGATTGGATATGTATCTGGAAATTTTAGCGTGAAAAATCTAAAGAACGGACATAAAAAATGATAACATACAGGTTGATAAACTTGAATTTGCATTAGCATTATAGGAGTATTTATATGATAAATAAATTACATTTTGAAATGATAAAGCTATATAGTGGAGATATAAAAAGAATACAGCATTTCTGTAAGGTTCATAGCTATGCAAAACTGATTTCTGAAAAGGAGAACATTGATTCAGACACATTGTTTATTCTTGAAACAGCAGCATTAACGCATGATGTAGGCATTCATTACTGTGAAGAAAAATATGGCGATTGCAATGGAAAACTTCAAGAAAAAGAGGGACCGGCTATTGCAAAAAAGCTTTTGGCTGATCTGCATTTTGATGATCAAGTATCTGAGAGAGTTCAGTATCTTATTGCGCATCATCATACATATGATGATATAGACGGTATTGACTATCAAATACTTGTAGAAGCGGATTTTATTGTGAATTTATACGAGGATGGACTATCAAATCAAGCTATAGAACATGCATATAAGAAAATTTTCAGAACAGATTCAGGAAAGACTATATGCAGAGAAATGTTTAATTTGAATTTGGATTAAATTCCGGTTTATAAAGCAAATAGATGAGCCCTGTAATCGCAGTTGATTACAGGGCTTTCTATGTTATTTGCGTGTGGGTTTTACGTTTACGGCAGGGTTAATACGTGTTTTCCCAAAAACTTTTTGATGTTTTCACGGATAAAAATAAGAGCCTTTAAGCTCTTATTCTATGTGATTGCCGTTACGCATTACTTCCATAGTTGTGATAATGGCTTCTTTTTGTTGTGGCGTAAGAAAAACCCATAAATCAAAAACTTGCTTTAATTCGGGCGACAATTCCACCATTTCATGTTCTGCGAAGAATTGAGATAATGTAATTTTAAAACCATCGCAAATAGTTTTTAGGGTATTAAAAGACGGTGTGGTGCCTCTGCGAAATATGTTGGTTAATGTTTCTTCGGATAAACCGCATTCCTTTGCAAGACGATATCTTGTCCATCCTCTTTCTGTTAAAAGTTGATTAAGTCTTTCATGTATATCCAAAACGTGCACCTTCTTTCTGTAACTATTTTACCTTCTTTTGTAACAGTAAAATACACAAGCATTGCAATGTAAATACAGCTATGATAAACTGTATTTGTATTACGAGGTAATGGTAAGGAGTGCTTGTTTTGAAAAGAAAGAGATGTTGTTTTGCGGGGCATAACGAAACGTACGGTGATGAAGTTAAAGAGAAAATAAGGGTATTGCAATTAAGTTGATTGAGGAGAACGGAGTAACTGAATTTTGGACGGGGAATTACGGAGGTTTTGACAGGTGTGCTGCATTAGCAATAAGAGATGTAAAGAAAACATATCCACACATTAGGCTTGTACTTGTACTGCCGTATCTGACAAAGGCTGTGAGTGACTATAAAGAAGATTATTATGAAAAGTATGATGCAATCGTTATAGCGTATATGCCGGAGAAAACCCCTGCGAGGCTGAGGATAATAAAAGCCAATGAATATATGGTTGATAATTGCGACTTTCTTGTTTGCAATGTGGAACACTCCTGGGGCGGCGCGGCAAAGACGATGGAGTATGCGGAGAGGAAGATAAGGGAAATTTGGAATTTGGTGGTGGGAAATAAATTTGATTGTTGTTGAAATCTGTATGGATTAGTGTTATTATGCAGTTAACGGATGTTGAAAAATGAGGTGGCAATCAATTGGAAAATAATTTTCTCGATTATCTAGATAGTGAGTATTCAAATACTACAGCGAAGAACAAACGCATAAAAGGTAAATATAGTTTTAGATTATATAAGGGCATAGAGCCGTTATGCATAAAAAGTAACAATAAATTTGTTTGTGTGAAAATGAATAAGACAAAAATACTGTTTCAACAAAAAGGAATTCTCACATATTTGTCAGATAGTGATATAGTTTCAACAACAATGAATCTAGAACCAGAGTATTTTGATTTGCTGTTAAGCGGTTTTTCAAAAGTATATTTAAGTGCAAAAAACGAATTATCAAAATTTGAATTTAAAATTGATGGAATTGTTTTTCAAGGCTATGGATTGCCATTTGTTGAAAGCAATTATTCTTTTAGTTTACATAGTGATGTTGATATATCAATTAATGAATTTATATTTATAATAAACTTGATAATTACAAAAGATATTTTATATGGAGAAAGCATAGAAGATAACACTGTATACAAACGAACAATGTTGAAATATAAATTATTAATTGAGTTCTATAAATTAGGTGATAAGAAAGCAGAAGAATACCTGACGTCTATGGGTTATCCGATAGAATTAGAGCTGCAAGAGGTGTTTAAAACTAAACAAAAGACTGTTGAAGTAAACAAATTATTTGCAAATTTGAAAATAGAATGATATAATGAACTGGGGCCTTAGTACGGCAAAAGCCACCTTATCGTTTAAGGTATGAGCAACTAGATTTTAGTTAAATTGGAATAACTCCGTTAAGATTTTGAAAATCAAAGCATGATTGATCCCAACCATGGTAAGTCGCGAGCTTCGCTCCTTACCAGAACGTGCTCAATCATGCTCCGATTCACAAAAAATTATATCCAATTTAAGTAAGGCCTCTCTTCTTTTGAGGTGGAATAATGGAATATAAGTTTGAAGAAACAAATTATAGCATTGATTATAATATAATTTTTCTTTGTGGAGTTAAATTTAATAAGACCAATGATAACGACAAGCGCAATGTGTTAAAGAGGCATATAGAGACTCTTTCCGCACAAAACAGAGTTATCATTCTTGAGGAAAATTTTGTTTTTTCGAAACCGGGTAAAACAAAATTAGCATATGATGATATATTTATGAAAAACTTATATGATGTTGAAACACTCACGTCTTTATTTTCAGACTCTATCATTATTGTCCATGAAGGCATTTCTACTGGAACAGAATTGGGAATGTTTGCGTCTAATCAAAAATTAAGAGATAAGATATGCCTGCTTGTGCCGGATGAGTTTATTGTTGAGGAAAATAAGATTACAAGTTTCATTGAGTTAGCATTTCTTAGAGAACCGAGATTTATAGAGACTATTATATTTTATCCGCAAAGGAAAGCAGTAATGGTTTCGGACAATAAAGTGGATTGGCATACTAATTTTCTGAATAATCAGATTGGTGAAAATTTGTCGACAAATATTGAAAAATTTGTTGCATCTAAGAAACAATCTGCCGGAATGGTCAGAATTAGGCAGGTGGTCTATGGTAATCCAAGCGTTAATCAAAATGATATTATAGAGTATAACTGGGATGAGGAGCGGAGACTAAATGTTTATGTTTCTTCTAAGTTGATATTACTGCATCTTATAGCTTTATTTTCATTGGATGAATTCAGACAACAAATTAGAGATGAAGGATCAATGGAGCAGCATGTTAGCGTGGTTCAAAATTTCTATGGAAAAGTTTTGCTGAATAGTATTTCAGAAAAAATAGCTCAAGGAGATTGCGAAACAATAAAAATAAAACTTAAAGATCATCAGGTAGGCTTTAGAGAAACTATAGCTTTTGCGCTATATATTCTACAGGCTATAAAATTTATAAAAATAGAACGGATAGATGATAGCGCATTGCACAAAATTATAATAACCAAAGATTTAATGAGGATTTCTGGAAATTATAGTGGACTAATCTCAGAGATTAAGCCTTCTAAGTTTAGTAGGAGTTATTATGAAAACTGATTGTGACATTAAGACCCTATATATTAAAACGAAAAATAAAACAAGAAAAATATATACATATGTGAGTGAAGACTGCGAGTTGAAAAAGAAACATGACGGCATACTTGCATTTTTGAAAGAGAATTTTATTGAATCAAAATTTTCAAAAGCATATGTCTCGAGACAGTCTATATATACAAACGCAAAAGCTCATATGTATAATGATTTCTTTTTAATGCTGGATATTAAGGACTTTTTTGGCTCGATTAATCACAAAAGATTAATTGAAAAAATGTTTTATGAGTTGAATCGCATAGAGAGCAATGCGATTACTAGAACAGAGTGTGCAAATATTGTGGAGGCGTGCAGTGTAAATAACGTAGGAATCCCGCTGGGTTTTATTACATCTCCTATTCTATCAAATATATATCTTAAAGAATTTGATGGAGTGTTGTATGGGGAGTTAAAAGGGCTCAATTTGGAAAACATGATTTATACTAGGTATGCGGATGACTTATGTATATCATTTAAAAAGGATTCAGAAGAGTGTGCGGATATAGATGGAATTTTTGCAAAAATAACTGAAATTGCTTCAACTGTTCTCAAGAGATATGGACTGAGACTGAATGAGAAAAAGACTAGAGACTATTCTTTAGAGAATACAAATCATGTTAAAATTACAGGAGTGAATGTTACAAAGAATTCTGAAAATTATAGACGCTTGACAATAGGAAATTCAATCAAAAACAAGTTGTTTTGGGATGCAATTGCATGTTATCAACAAAATACACGAGAACACAGAGAAGTATATAGAATAAAGGGGATGTTATCTTTTGTATTATCTGTTGAGAAGAAGGATTATGATAAATGCTACTCAATCAAAATGGTTGAAATTTTGAGGAGATTAGGTTTTAGTAATTTAAAAGAATTAATTGATTCACTAAAAGCGTGAAACCGCAAAAAAGCGTCTGTAGCTCGTCTACAGATGCTTTCGTGCTCTTTAAATCCGTTTAAATGAGTATGGATTGCTTCACCGAAATTACTTTTTCAAATTAATTGAATTTTGGACAGTAAATAAGGGACAAAATTGAAATTGTAACTTTTGGGATTTTGGGACGATTTAAGCGATTGTAAATGTAAAGTTAGGGCAGTCATTATGAATTTCTCCAAAAACCTCTAAAATTTCAATAATGCTTTCTTCTAAATCTTCGGGAACTGAATTTGCCCCTTTTATAATTATTGTCACTTTGTCGTAGCTTAAGGCGTAATCTTGACCAAAATCCCACAAAGCATCCAAGTTTTTTCCGTAATATTCAGGGAATTCTAATGCGTTTTGAATGACCATATGAATGTCATAAATATATTTGCAATTAGAAAAATCTAATGTAACGGTTTGCATAATAGTCCTCCTATAGTATCTCTATAAATGTTTCATAATGATTGTATGTAACGAAAATTAAAACATCGTTGGAATATAGTATTCTTTCGTCATTTCTCCAACCATCTATGTAGTTTACATCCGCTTCATACCAAATGCGTCACTCTGCTTGAGAAAGTTTGCCTTTTTTGTTTTTGAATACTCCCCCGTAAATCATTTTGCCAGGAGCAACATCGTTCAAATTGCCGTGTTTAGGGTTCCACCCAATTTTTTTGCATCTTGTTTTGAAATGTAATAGCCGGGCAAAATTCGCTTGACTTTCAAATGCCAGTCGGCACCATTTGTGCCGGCATCGGTTGCAGTGCCTGCAATAAGTGCGTACATCATGGCAATTCGGCAACGACAGAAAAAGTGAACAGGTGGGTGTGGAAAAACTATTTCTCTTAATGCAAATACCTTTCCGTGATTGTTTTTGCAGATGATGCAGGTTTTATCATCAAGTATAGCTTTCCAATCTTTCCATTTTGAACTTTTATAAAATTTTTTTCCGTAATAATACCTCATTGTTGCATTCATGTAATTTATATATCACAAAGATTGGCAAATTACAGTAGTAACAAGTGGTATTATTTATACTCATTATATCATATTGAAGAAGAAAGCACAACACAAAAGGGGCTGTAGTCAACCCGATTTAAAAAATCGTTTTGCTACAGCCCCATCAGTCATTTAAGTTTTGACAAAATTGTGTTTGTTCACATTTTTTGCATTTAATTTGTTTCTTCTAACATTTCCCGTGCGGCTTCACGTGTTGCAGGGGTTATGTTGTCGGAGCTTATAAGCCTTGACAATTCTTCAACCCTACCGTCAAAATCCAATGTGGTTACAACAGCACGGAAGGAATCAGAGGAGGTGTCCTTTGTGACGGTTAAGTGATTATGTGCCCTTGCCGCCATCTGGGGAAGATGGCTTACACAAATAACCTGTTTATCACAAGCCAAAGTCTTAAGTTTTTGAGCAATTCTTGATGCCGCCCTTCCTGAAACGCCGGTATCAATTTCGTCAAAGAGCAAAACATTAACATCGTCGCAGTTTGAAAGTACTGATTTCAACGCCAGCATTATTCTGCTCATTTCGCCACCTGATGCAATACGGCTTAAGGGCTTTAAATTTTCCGAAGGGTTTGTGGAAATTAAAAACTCAGCACTGTAAAGCCCTGTCTCTCCGGGTGAATGGGAAGTATACTCAATGTCAAAACGGACTTTGGGCATATCCAAAAATGCAAGTTCACTTTCAATGGCTTTTGTAAGTGCCGTGCCTGCATCAACTCGCACTTTGTGGAGCTTTTCGCCCAATTCAAGCATTTTTCTTTCACATTCGGTTGCTTCCTTTTCCAATTGTGCAATATTGTCGTCGTAAAAGACTAATTCTTCAAGTTCCTTTTCCCACTTTGAAAGGTTTTCAAGACAATCAGAAATTTCAGGACCGTACTTTTTCTTAAGGCGGGTTATTTTGTCAAGTCTTTCCTCAATTACGTCAAGGTCTGAAGGTGAAAATGTCATTCGTGATGCAAAGCTAATTATTTCAGAAGCTATGTCTTCAACGCAGTAATAGGCATCTGTCAGTTTTTCAGATATTGTGCCCAAGGATTTATCCATGGAAGACGCCGTTTCCATGCTGTGCATTGCACCGTACAGACAGTCCTTTGCACCGCCTTGGGAGGAAAGTGCGTTACTTGCGGCATCAAGTGCCGCTAAAATTGAAGAATAGTTTCTTAATACGTCACGCTTTTGGGCTAGTTCCTCATCTTCGCCTATTACAGGTTCCACCTGACGGATTTCATTTATGCGGAAAGATAGTGTATCCTTTTGCATTTCCATGTCACTTTCACTTATACGCATTTTTTCGAGTTTTTCAAAAGCCTGCGATGAAGAAATAAATGCATTTTTATATTCCTCAAGTAAATTACTGTCTTTGGCATATGCATCAAGGATAGAAAGGTGATAAGAGGGCTTTAAAAGTGCAATGTTATCATTTTGCCCGTGTATTGTAACAAGACGTTCACCAACAGCCTTAAGTGTTGAAAGAGGCACGGTAGACGAATTGATTTTACATACATTTTTTCCGTCAGAGGACAATTTTCTGTACAAGAACAAGTTTCCGTCCTCTTCAGGTTCAATATCAAAATCCGATAAATCGGGGCATTGGGAAAAAATAGCACTCACCAAAGCGAATTGTGCACCTGTACGTATAAGGTCACGGGAGGTACGCATACCAAGAACCATGGAAAGTGCATCGATAAGTATTGATTTTCCGGCACCTGTTTCGCCTGTTAAAATATTAAAGCCTTTTGAAAATTCAACCTCTGCCTTTTCAATTACAGCTACGTTATTTATAGATAAGTTGATTAGCATAAATACACCTGCCAATAGTTATAGTGGTAATTCTAAGAATATAGGTTCAATCTATTCTATCAGTGTACGCAGTTTATATACAAGCCTTCTGGCACTTTCTTCGCTTCGCACAACCATCATAACTGTGTCATCGCCTGCAATCGAACCTACCACTTCAGGAAAGTCCATGGAGTCAACTGCCGCACCTGCCGCTTGTGCCATACCGGGCAGTGTTTTTATAACAATGTTATTTACGGCATAATCAACAGCGGTAACACATTTTGAAAAAATTACAATAAATCTTGAGCTAAGGTCAGAAAAGGCAGGGTCTGTAGTTCTGGTATAGATACTTTTGCCCGTGTCAGCCTGCTTTTTTATAAGCCTGAGCTCCTTTATATCCCTTGAAACTGTAGCCTGTGTTACATCAAACCCCAACTGCTTTAAAGCTTCTGTAAGCTCGTACTGCGTTTCAATCTCTTTTTCGTTAATAAGCTGGAGTATTGCGTTTTGTCTCTTTATTCTCATTATATTCCCTCCAAATCAGCTGTTTAAAGTCAGCTTTTCTTTAACTAAATGGAAAAAATTCTGCTCCCTTAATGTAAGCAGTTTTGCTTTGTAAGGTGATTTTTCTATAATAATTCTGTCACCTGCCCGAATAGCAAAATCCTCCTGCCCGTCGGCTGAAATTGTCGCTTCTATGTGGCTGGGATAAATTGAAATTTCAATCACTCCATCTCCGGGAAGAACCATGGGTCTGTGCCCTAAAAGGTGAGGGCATATGGGCGATAGGATAAAAACATCAATTGTAGGCAATACAACAGGACCGCCGCAGGAAAGAGAATATGCAGTTGAACCTGTGGGCGTAGAAATAATAACCCCATCGGAACGGTAATCTACTGCGGAATCAGAATTGTATTTAACTGATAAATTAACAAGTTTTCCGCCTAAGCGGCGGATGATAATGTCGTTTAATGCATAGGCAGAAAAAACCTCGTTATCATCACGTATAACCTTGGTCTTAAGCATCATCCTTTCCGAGGGGACGAGCGTATTTTTCAAAAGTGCCTCTGCGGCTTTCTTTGCATCCTTTGCAGTGACTGTTGAAAGAAAGCCTAAATGACCTGTGTTTATACTTAATATTGGTATATTAAATGGTGCGGCACGGCGTGCGGCAGTAAGTGTTGTGCCGTCACCGCCTAAAACAACGGCAATGTCCGCCTTTTTAAAAAGTTCTTCATCGTCATAATATACAGTAGCAGGAATAATAGACTCAAGCTCTTTTGCAATAAGAAGCTCACAACTGTTTTGTAATGCATCTAAAAAAGCATGTGCCGCTTCTGTAGGGTTAGATTTTATTACGTTTGAAAGAATAGCTATTTTCATATAGACCCTCCTAAAGCACTGTATGAATAATTATACACTAAAACTATGAATAAATCAATAATTTTATAAAAAGGAGCTGTAAAAAAAGTCAACACTGATATAACAAAAAGACCATTTCGGGACTGTCCCAACAAAACCTAGGTTTCTTTGGCAAATTGTCGCCCAATTTGCCATAAGGGGGACTGTCCCAAATGGTCTTAACTTATTTCTTTAGAGACTTTTTTTACAACTTCTTTTTTGTCAGTTATGCGATTATTCATTGAATAATGGATTTTTTTGAAAGAGGTGTTAAGGTTTTTTCGTCCCAGGAGTAGATATATGCTTTGTGTACCCCTGATATTTTTTCAAACTGTACTTCTGTTTTTTCTTCGCTTTTAAGAGTTACTTTCTGCATTTTCGTGCCCATGAGAATACCCATGTCGTTATAAAATGCACAGACTAATGTATAGTCACCTGCATTTTTGGCTTTGGCACATATTTTTACATAGTTTTCTTCGTTAACGCCATCTGAAAGGTTTACTTCAAATTTGTCAGCAAATAATTCACCTGTCATGGCAACGATTTCCCAAAGTTCGTTTTCACCTGTGTAAGGATACTGCACAGCCTGTGAACCGTCTGTGGTTAAACCTTTGAAAGAGAGGCAAAGTCCGCTTCCACGGTTTACAATTTTGTAAAGTGTCATGCCGTCTTTATATACGGGTTCAAACTTCCACTGCTGGTTTAAACTTCCGTCCCAGTCCCACTGAACGCATCTTGCATCTTTTGCATTACTGCCGCCGTAAACGCCCAGTGCCTTTAAGCTGTTGTAATTAATAAGCTTATAATATCCGTCTGTTGTGGACTCTAATGTCCAGGTTTGGTCTGCCGTGCCCTGGTCTGTCCAGGCAATTATGTTTACACCGTTATTAAATTCAGCCCCGTAAACGGAAAGGGTTTTGCCACCTTTAAAAGCGTGGAGCTTTATTGTCACCTCTTCGTTTTCATCGCTTGAGTCTGTAAGGCTCATATCGGGGGAGGAGGCAAAATCGGTGTTGTCTGCCATAATGCGGAAGGTGGAAATAGAATGAGGCGGCACAGTTGGTTTTGCCTTAACGCCGTTTACATTAATTGCAACATTCAAATCGATATTTGCACTGTTTTTAACAACGAGGATAACTTCGCCGTCGGGGTTCTGGAAGGCAATTTTATCTCCATAGTTGCCCTCTGTTTTAATCCGTCTTGCACCGGGCTTTATATAATAGGAAAAGTGCTTTGTTAAGTAATACTGCGGTGTGTAAATTACCTCATTTGTTTGTGAATGAACGATAATAGGTGCATTCTGTCGCCAGGGGCTGGGGGAGGTGTTCTCACCTTTTTCGTCAAGCACCATATTCCAAAGCATATAGCTCGATACCCCTGCGTCAAAAAATTCTTTAAAGGTGTCGAACTGGTCTTCTGCGTACTGCCAGGAGTTACTGCCACCGCCGCACTTTGTTTCCGACTGCATTAAGTCGAGGTTGGGAAACTGACGATGTACCCTTTTGCAAAGGGGAGAGGACCACCACTGAAAGCCCATACCTTCTATAATCTTACTTGTAACGGGGTCGTTTAATGTGGGATCGGTGCGGTTTGCCTGTGCATCGGTAAATGTGCCTAAATATATTTTGATATCAAGTCCTGCTTCATCAAATGCAGGAGCAAGGTAATCACGGACAAATTCGTTTAGCTCTGCTCCTGTCCATACGCATGATGAATATGCTGTGTTCATTGTAGGCTCGTTCTGGGGCATTACCATATATACGTTATGTCCTTCCGCACGGTAAGCCTTGACATATTTAACAAAATAGTTGGCATATGCCTTTAAAACATCATCTTCCCAACGGATTGTGTTATTGTCGCCGCCGTAGATTGTTTTGTTGTTTTTCATCCAAGAGGGGGGCGACCAGGGTGAACCCCATATGGGAAGACCCGGTACATACTTTTCAGCCGCCTCAATGTAGGGGAGCATATATTCACGATCGGACTCGATTGAAAAATATTCCATATCGTAATCGTTTTCCACGCCCTCGGGCAGCTCGTCATAGCTTTGGGAACGGTTTATTGAAAAGTCGGAGTTACCCAGTGCCATTCTGCCTGTTGTAAGTTTCAATCCGTCCTGTGAGAAAAGTGAAGCTATAATGCTGTCACGTTCGCCCTCGGTTAAATCCTTCATCGCTTCCCAACCACGTTCGTTAAAACAGCCGCCGAAGGGTGTATTTGTTAATGTCTGGTAACGGACTCTGGGGTCAACATCAATATAAAGCTCTGTGTCGTTATCCCACGCTGAGAGCGGAAGCGTTCCCTTATCTGCCCACCGCGTGCTGTCTGTTGTGCATTGCCAGTACATCTGCGTTTCTTGTGCACCGGAAACATTCGGTGCAGCGGAAATAGCCATTGTTCCGACGAAAGTCATTGCCACAGCTTTTTTCATAAAATTCACTATCCTTTTCATTTTTTTCACTCCTTTAAATAAAAGATATCATATACGGAGTTGAAATTACAGTAAATTAATGATAAAATATAGACAAATATTGCGTAGAGGAGAATGACTATGCTTCCCTTTTTTGAACGGAAAGATGCTGAACTTTTTGTGTATGAATATGCTGAATTTGCCTTTCCAGCCCATTTTCACCCGTCAATAGAGGTGATTGTTCCCGAGAGGGGACAGATAAAGCTTGTCATGGAGGGGAACGGTCATATATTGCAAAAAGGCGATATTGGTATCATTTTTCCCGGAATTGTCCACCACTATGAATATATCCCGAACACAAATTCAAAGGGGTATTTGATTTTGATAGGCAAACAGCTTATGGGGGAATATAACGGCGAGATGGAAAACTGCAAAGCAAAAAGCCCTGTACTTAAATGTACAGAGCTTGATACAGACGCATTAAACGCCCTTGAAAAACTCAGGCATATGCAAGAGAGTAACTTAAGAGGGAAAAAGGCATACGCAAAAATGTTTCTTTTTCACCTTTTTGAAAAAATAGAGCTTTCGGAAAACGCAGACATACACGAGGACATACTCTACCGCCTTGTTGACTATATGGAAAAGCATTTTACCGAGGATATAACGCTGGAAACTACTGCGGAGGCATTATATATAAGTAAATACACCCTATCGAGGGTGTTCGGCAAAAGCTTAGGGCAAAGCTATAACGATTATCTTAATAATCTTAGGGTTCGCTACGTTATTGAAAAAATGGAAAACGGAGAAAGAATATCTGAAGCGGCATTTGACGCAGGGTTTAATAACCTAAGAACCTTTAACCGTGCATTTAAAAAAGTTACAAATTTAACGCCCAGGGAATATAAGATGCGTCAAGTTAAAATTACATAAACTTTCCTTCAGAAATACGAGTTTGAGTAATTAAAAATATATTTAGAATTATTATACTTGAAATTATAATAATTTGTGGTATAATACAAAAATAGAAGAAAGGGAGGATGCAACATGACAAAATTTATAGATAGAGAACATGAAATGGAGACATTAAATAGTGAGTATAAAAGAGAGGGGTCTTCATTGATAATTGTATACGGTCGTAGGCGTGTTGGAAAAACCACGCTGATTACAGAATTTATAAAAGGTAAAAATGCACTTTTTTTCTTGGCAAGTCAGGAATCGGAGACGCAAAATCGCAATTTATTTAAAGATAAAGCGGCTCAGTTCATTGGTAGTGATTTGCTTCGTAATGCAACTGTATCTGATTGGGACACCATTTTTAACGCAATTGCCGATACTAAATTTAAATCCAAACCCATAGTCGTAATAGATGAATTTCAGTATATTGGAAAATCTAATGAGGCATTCCCTTCCATATTTCAAAGGATATGGGATGAAATCTTAAAGGATAAATCCATTATGGTTATACTTTGCGGCTCACTTATAACGATGATGGAGGAGCAGACTTTAAAATATACTAGTCCGTTGTACGGCAGAAGAACGGCACAAATAAGATTAAAGCAGATCCCCTATTATTATTATAAGCACTTTTTTCCTTACAAAAATGAGCGTGAGCTTGTGGAATTATATTCAGTTACAGGCGGAGTGCCTAAGTATATTGAATCTTTCCATGAGGGTGAGGACATATATTCAGCGATAGAAAGTAATGTGTTAAATCCGTCAAGTTACTTGTATGATGAACCCCATTTCCTTCTGCAACAAGAAGTTACGGAGATAGGAAGTTATTTTTCTTTGATAAAAACTATAGCGGCAGGCAACAGCAAATTGTCAGCTATTGCATCTTCACTTGAACTTCCTCAAACGAGATTGACAAAATATATAAAAACTCTTATTGATTTGGATATATTGGAAAGAGAAGTCCCCGTAACGGAAGAAAATCCCGGAAAAAGCAAGAAAGGTCTTTACAGAATAAAGGATAATTATATAAAATTTTGGTTCGCATTTGTATATCCTAATTTAAGTTTTTTGGAAAGCGGCAACGTACAGATAGTTATGAATAAAATAAGAAAAAGTTTTATAAACAGTCAAGTCAGCTTTGTGTATGAGGATGTGTGTCGTGAGAAAATGTGGGAAATGAACGGAAAGGGAGCATGGCCATTTAACTTTTCAAAAATAGGAAGATATTGGGATAATAAAACAGAAATAGATATTGCAGCATTAGATCCTGAGGGCAAAAATTTAGTACTGGGAGAGTGCAAATATTGGAAAGAAGAAGTGGGAGTAAACATTTTATTGGAATTAGAGGAAAAATCTAAAAGTGTGAGATGGAATTACGAAAAAAGAAATACATGGTTTATCATATTTAGTGCAGGTGGATTTACTAAAGAGCTAAGAGAATTGGAAGCTAAACGTGAAGATTTAATCCTTGCGGAATAAATTATTAATTTTACTGTCTTAGCCCCTTGACAGTAAAAGATACCTGTGTTATAATGCTATACTGCACCATAGGATGGAAAGTGTTGCTTTCTCTCCCTTTTGGTGGGAAAATTTATAGGCAAATAAGAGCTTTTTACACACTGAAAAGGGTACATTCTATACCTTTTTCGGATGGATAAAGCATCGTTTAATGCTTTTTCGGGGGTGACCCCGATTGCCAAGTGTAAATCTTTTAAAAAATTTATTTTAAGAGGTGATTGGTTTGCATCCGATAAAATTAGGGAAAAACGAAAGAATGAGCTTTTCCAAGATTCAGGAAGTATTGGAAATGCCCAATCTTATCGATTTGCAGAGAAAAAGTTACGAATGGTTCGTAGCGGAGGGTCTTCGTGAGGTGTTCCGCGATGTATCTCCCATTACTGATTACTCAGGCAATCTCAGATTGGAATTCGGCGATTACCGTTTGGACGAAAATCCCAAGTATTCCATTGAGGAATGTAAAGAGAGAGATACTAATTATGCAGCTCCTTTGAGAGTTAATGCAAGACTTATTAACAATGAAACAGGCGAAATTAAGGAACAGGAAATCTTTATGGGTGATTTCCCCCTTATGACAGAACAGGGTACGTTCATTATAAACGGTGCAGAAAGAGTTATCGTTACTCAGCTTGTACGTTCACCCGGTATTTACTACGAACAGAAGTTTGACAAGAGCGGTAAAAAACTTATCAATTCCACAGTTATCCCTAACCGTGGTGCATGGCTTGAATATGAAACTGATTCAAACGATATTTTCCATGTTCGTATTGACAGAACAAGAAAGCTCCCCGTAACAGTTCTTATCAAGGCACTTGGTCTTGAAACAGATGCTGAAATCTTCGAGCTTTTCGGCGACGATATCCGTCTTCGTACAACACTTGACAAGTACCCCACAAAGAACAGGGAAGAAGGTCTTCTTGAAATTTACCGTAAACTTCGTCCCGGTGAACCTCCTACGGTTGAAAGTGCCACAACACTTATAACAAACCTCTTCTTTGATGCAAGAAGATATGACCTTGCAAAGGTTGGTCGCTATAAGTACAATATGAAGCTTGCTATGGCAAAAAGAATTGCAAATCATGTTGCCGCAAGTGACATTGTGGACCCTGAAAGCGGCGAATTGTTTGTACGTGAAGGCGAAAAGATTTCAGTTAGCCAGGCAACTGAAATTGAAAATGCAGGTATCAACCGTGTTATCCTTCGTGTGGAAGACAGAGATGTCGTTGTATTCGGCAACAACACAGTTGATTTAAAATATCACCTTCCCTTTGATGCATCTGATATTACAAAGGAAAAGGTTGTTAAGAGCGTTCTTGATGAAATCTTGGCTGAATATTCAGAAGAAGAGGACATCAGAAAGGCAATGGTAAGAAGAATTGATGAGCTTGTTCCCAAGCATATAACAGTTGACGATATTTTAGCGTCAATCAACTACTGCTCCAACCTGGCGGACGGTATCGGACAGGATGATGATATTGACCATCTGGGCAACCGTCGTCTCCGCAGTGTAGGTGAGCTTTTACAGAACCAGTTCAGAATAGGTCTTGCAAGAATGGACCGTGGTGTAAAGGAAAGAATGAGCACTCAGGAGCTTGATATTGTAACTCCTCAGTCCCTTGTTAATATCCGTCCCATTGTGGCGGCTATTAAGGAATTCTTCGGTTCTTCACAGCTCTCTCAGTTCATGGACCAGACAAACCCCTTGGGCGAGCTTACTCATAAGAGAAGACTTTCTGCCTTAGGTCCCGGCGGTCTTTCAAGAGAGAGGGCAGGCTTCCAGGTTCGTGACGTACACTATACTCACTACGGCAGAATGTGTCCTATCGAATCTCCCGAAGGTCCTAACATCGGTCTTATTTCATCACTTTCTTCATTTGCAAGAATTAATGAATACGGATTTATTGAATCACCTTACCGTAAGGTTATAAAGGGCGAAGGTATTGTAACAGATGAAATCGAATACATGACAGCAGATGTGGAAGATAACTACATCGTTGCTCAGGCAAACGAACCCCTTGATGAAAACGGCAAGTTCGTGAAGAACAAGGTTTCCGCACGTCACAGAGAAGAAATCCTTGAAATTTCCGCCAAGGAAATTGACTACATGGACGTAAGCCCCAAGCAGGTTGTATCTGTTGCTACAGCTATGATTCCCTTCCTTGAAAACGATGACGCAAACCGTGCATTGATGGGTTCAAACATGCAGCGTCAGGCGGTTCCCCTTCTTAAGCCCGAAAGCCCAATCATCGGTACAGGTATGGAATATAAGGCCGCAAAGGACTCAGGTGTTGTTGTACTTGCAAAAGAGTCCGGTATTATTGAAAAGGTTTCCGCTGATGAAATCGTTATTCGTGACGATGCAGGGGAAAGACATAAATATCATTTATTGAAGTTCAAGCGTTCCAACCAGAGCACATGTATCAACCAGCGTCCCATTGTGTCTGCCGGTGAAAGGGTTGAAAAGGGCGATATTATTGCAGACGGTCCTTCCACAGATAACGGTGAAATTGCTCTTGGACGTAACGTTCTCATCGGCTTTATGACATGGGAAGGTTACAACTACGAAGATGCTGTACTTCTTAACGAACACCTTGTTCGTGATGACTGGTACACATCAATCCACGTGGAAGAATATGAATCAGAATCCCGTGATACAAAGCTCGGTCCCGAAGAAATTACACGTGATATCCCCAATGTGGGCGAAGATGCACTCCGTGACCTTGACTCCCGTGGTATTATCCGTATAGGTGCAGAAGTTCACGCAGGCGATATATTGGTAGGTAAGGTAACACCTAAGGGTGAAACTGAACTTACAAGCGAAGAAAGACTCCTCAGAGCTATCTTCGGTGAAAAGGCAAGAGAAGTAAGAGATACATCTCTTCGTGTTCCCCACGGTGAATGTGGTATTATCGTTGACGTTAAGGTGTTCACACGTGAAAACGGCGATGAACTTCCTCCCGGAGTTAACGAGGTTGTACGTTGTTATATTATCCAGAAGAGAAAAATCTCTGTTGGTGACAAGATGGCAGGCCGTCACGGTAACAAGGGTGTCGTTTCCAGAATTCTTCCGGCAGAAGACATGCCCTTCCTTCCCGATGGTACTCCTCTTGATATCGTTCTTAACCCCTTGGGCGTACCTAGCCGTATGAATATCGGTCAGGTATTGGAGGTTCACCTTGGTATGGCGGCTAAGAAGCTTGGCTTCAAGGTTGCAACAAGCGTATTCGACGGTGCAAACGAAACAGATATCCAGAATTTGCTTGAACAGGCAGGCATCCGCCAGGACGGTAAGACTATTCTTTACGACGGACGTACAGGTGAAGCATTTGATAACCCCGTAACAGTAGGTTACATGTACTTCCTGAAACTCCACCACTTGGTTGACGATAAAATTCACGCACGTTCTACAGGTCCTTACTCCTTGGTAACTCAGCAGCCTTTGGGCGGTAAAGCACAGTTCGGTGGTCAGAGATTCGGTGAAATGGAAGTTTGGGCACTTGAAGCATACGGTGCGGCTTACACACTTCAGGAAATCCTTACAATTAAGTCCGATGATGTCACAGGCAGAGTTAAGACTTACGAAGCTATTGTTAAGGGCGAAAATGTTCCCAAGCCCGGTATTCCCGAATCCTTCAAGGTGCTTGTTAAGGAATTGCAGTCCCTGGCGTTGGACGTTGACGTTCTCGACGGAAACGGTAATATTATTGACCTTAAGGCAATCGGTGACGATGATGACGATATGCCTAACGAAGAATACCGTGATGAAAACATGCGTGCAGTTGATGATGGCTTTGATAATGCAACGGGCTATCGCAGTGTTGAAGAGGATGAATTGCTTGACGATATTTTAGGCGATGCAACTCCTGCAGATAATGACTACACACATGAAGATGAAGAAGATGACGACTTCGACCTTGAGCCTACAGATGAAGAACTTATGGCCATTGAAGGCGAGGATTTTGAATCCGACCTTTTCAGCGATGATAAGGAATAAGGGTTATTCCCTCAGCATCTGACAAAGAAGAAAGGAACTCAGAAATGAGTATTGGTGAGTAATATGGAATTCAATACATTTGAATCTATCCGAATAGGGCTTGCTTCTCCTGATAAGATAAGAAATGAATGGTCATATGGTGAAGTAAAAAAGCCTGAAACTATAAATTACAGAACACTTAAGCCTGAACCTTTGGGACTTTTCTGTGAGAAGATTTTCGGACCTCAGAAGGACTGGGAATGTCATTGCGGCAAGTATAAGAGAATCAGACATAAGGGTGTTATATGTGACCGTTGCGGCGTTGAAGTAACACGTGCAAAGGTAAGACGTGAGAGAATGGGTCATATTGAACTTGCGGCTCCCGTTTCCCACATCTGGTATGTAAAGGGTATTCCTTCGAGAATAGGTCTTATTCTTGACATTTCTCCCGGGGTACTTGAAAAGGTATTATATTTTGCTCAGTATATTGTACTTGACGTTGACTCAAATATTACAGAGCTTAAGAAAAAACAGCCTCTTACAGAAAAGGAATACAGTGCATACTGTGAAAAGTACGGCAACCATTTCCGTGCAGGTATGGGTGCAGAGGCTATAAAGGAACTTCTTTGCGAAATTGATCTTGACAAGCTCAGTGAAGAGCTTCGCGAAGAAATGGGTGCATCCCAGGGTCAGAAGAAGGCTAAGGTTGCAAAGAGACTTGAAATCGTTGAAGCCTTCAGAAAGAGTAATAACCGTCCCGAATGGATGATTTTGGACGTTGTTCCCGTAATTCCTCCGGAAATAAGACCCATGGTTCAGCTTGATGGCGGCAGATTTGCCACAAGTGACCTTAATGATTTGTACAGACGAGTTATCAACCGTAATAACCGTCTTAAAAAGCTTTTGGAATTAGGTGCTCCCGGAATCATTGTAAGAAATGAAAAGAGAATGCTTCAGGAAGCGGTTGACGCCCTTATTGATAATGGCAGACGCGGCAGACCCGTAACGGGTCCCGGCAACCGTGCCCTTAAATCTCTTTCCGATATGCTTAAGGGTAAGCAGGGCCGATTCCGTCAGAATTTGCTTGGTAAACGTGTTGACTATTCAGGCCGTTCCGTTATCGTTGTAGGTCCCGACCTTAAGATTTATCAGTGCGGTCTTCCCAAGGAAATGGCTATTGAACTTTTCAAGCCCTTTGTTATGAAGAGATTGGTTGAAAACGGCACAGCTCATAACATCAAGAGTGCTAAGAGAATGGTAGAGAGAGCAAGACTTGAAGTATGGGATGTACTTGAAGATGTAATCAAGGAGCATCCTGTAATGCTCAACCGTGCACCTACACTTCACCGTCTTGGTATTCAGGCATTTGAACCTGTATTGGTTGAAGGCAGAGCGATAAGACTTCATCCCCTTGTTTGTACAGCCTTCAATGCCGACTTCGACGGTGACCAGATGGCTGTTCACGTGCCTCTTTCACCTGAAGCACAGGCAGAAGCAAGATTTTTGATGCTTTCTGCAAACAACCTTTTAAAGCCTCAGGATGGCGGCCCCGTTACTGTTCCTACACAGGATATGGTATTGGGTAGCTATTACCTTACACTTATAAAGCACGATGAACCCGGTGAAGGTAAGATGTTCTCCTCTATTACAGAAGCTATGCTTGCTTATGACGCAAAGGAAGTAGGTCTTCATTCCTTAATTAAGGTTAAGGTTGGTAATGAGGACATGAACGAACTTAAGTTCACTGAACTTGGCGGCGAAAGCATCATTGAATGTACTATAGGTCAGCTTATATTTAACGCTAACGTTCCTCAGGATATTAACCTTTTTGTTGACAGAAGCAATCCCGATAATAAATATGTATTGGAAGTAACTAAGACTGTTACTAAGGGCGTTCTTTCTAAGATTGTTGACAAGTGTATCGCTGTACACGGCACAACAAAGACTGCTGAAGTGTTGGACGCTTTAAAGAGCACAGGTTATAAGTTTTCCACACGCGGTGCTATTACAATTTCCGTATCCGATATGGAAATTCCCGGAAGTAAAAAGGAATATCTTCAGGAAGCGGAAGAAAAGATTGAAGAAATCACAAAGCTTTACCGCCGTGGTCTTATTACAGACGAAGAAAGATATCAGAACGTAATTAAAACATGGCAGAATGCAAATGATAAGGTTACTAAAGCTCTTATCGACAACCTGGGCGAATTTAACCCCATCTACATGATGGCTACTTCCGGTGCGAGAGGTAGTATCAACCAGATTCGTCAGCTTGCAGGTATGCGTGGTCTTATGGCTAACACATCAGGTCGTACAGTGGAAATTCCCATCCGTTCTTCCTTCCGTGAAGGCTTGAATATCTTGGAATACTTCATTTCCACTCACGGTGCAAGAAAGGGTCTTGCAGATACAGCCCTCAGAACAGCCGACTCAGGTTACCTTACAAGAAGACTTGTTGACGTAGCACAGGAAGTTATTATCCGTGAAATCGACTGTGGTGTTGACAAGGGTATCCTTGTAAGTGCTATCTATGAAGGTAAGGAAGAAATTGAATCCTTGTCCGAAAGACTTGTTGGCAGAGTTGCAATCGGTGATATTGTTCATCCCGAAACGGGTGAAATCATTGTTGCAAACGGCACAATGATGAATTCCGACCTTGCAAAGAAGGTTGAAGCTTCGGGTATTAAGGAAGTTCTTATCCGTTCCGTACTTGCTTGTCGTGCTAAGGTTGGCGTTTGTGCTACATGTTACGGTGCAAACCTTGCCCGTGGCGGTGAACAGGTAAATATCGGTGAAGCTGTTGGTATTATTGCGGCTCAGTCTATCGGTGAACCCGGTACACAGCTTACAATGAGAACATTCCATACAGGCGGTGTAGCCGGTGACGATATTACACAGGGTCTTCCCAGAGTTGAAGAACTTTTCGAAGCAAGAAAGCCCAAGGGCGTTGCGATAGTAACAGATATTGCAGGTGAAGTTCGTATTGACCGTACAAAGGGCAAGACTGAAGTTATTGTTACAAATAACGAAACAATGGAATCTCAGACAATATTTATTCCATTCGGTGCAACACTTAAGGTTAACGACGGTGATGTGCTCGATGCCGGCGATCCTCTTACAACAGGTTCTATTAACCCCCATGACATTCTCAGAATTAAGGGCGTTGAAGCTGTTCAGCAGTACCTTGTTAAGGAAGTGCAGAAGGTTTACCGTTCTCAGGGTGTTGATATTGCAGATAAGCATATTGAAGTTATCATCCGTCAGATGATAAGAAAAGTTAAGATTGAAAACGAGGGCGACAGCGATTATCTTGTTGGCGATACAGTGGACCGTCTCAAGTTCCCCGAAATCGTTAAGGAATTTGAGGAAAAAGGTCTTACTCCTCCCGAAGGCAAGGAGCTCTTCCTTGGTATCACAAAAGCGGCATTGGCAACAGATTCCTTCCTTTCCGCCGCCTCCTTCCAGGAAACAACAAGAGTTCTTACAGATGCGGCTATCCGTGGCAAGAGCGATCCTCTTGTTGGTCTTAAGGAAAACGTTATCATCGGTAAGCTTATCCCTGCAGGTACAGGTGTTCCCATGTATCGTGATACAGAAATTGAAAGCGAAGATGATATTGTTGACTATCCTCAGGCTGTAGGTTCTGAAGAAACGGTGATTTCCGATTTTTCATTAGATGATGTTGACTTTAGTGAAGCTGAAGACAAAATCGGCGACGAAGAAGAAATCTGAAATTAAATAAAACTAAATAATAAAACAGGGGCTGAGGCTCCTGTTTTATTATTTGTAAAAATTTCAAAAAACCTCTTGACATAGGGCGGTTTCTTTGATATATTATTAAGGCGATTGTGGAAATTACTGCACTTTGATTTCAAAATGCAGTCCCAATCAAAAAAATTTATTCGGAGGTGAAAATATGCCAACATTTAACCAGCTCGTCAGAAAGGGTAGACAGACAGCAGTCGTTAAGAGCACGGCACCCGCACTTCAGTACGGCCTCAACTCTCTTAAGAAAAAGACTACTGATCAGAGCGCTCCCCAGAAGAGAGGCGTTTGCACAAGTGTTAAGACTCAGACTCCTAAGAAGCCTAACTCAGCTCTTCGTAAGATTGCCAGAGTAAGACTTTCCAACGGTATCGAAGTAACAAGTTACATTCCCGGTATCGGCCACAACCTTCAGGAACATAGCGTTGTTCTTATTCGTGGTGGTAGAGTTAAGGACCTTCCCGGTGTTCGTTATCACATTATCCGTGGTACATTGGACGCGGCAGGGGTTGCAAATCGTATGCAGTCCAGATCCAAGTACGGTGCAAAGAAAGCCAAGGCTAAGAAGTAATAGCCAAAAAATTTCTGTGCGATATGCGGGTTTAATTATATGAAGTTTAAAATTCGAAAGAATTTTCCAGTATATAGATAAATTTGCTTGTTGCACTGACGGCGGAATTTTTCCGCAGAGTACCTATGAATTCATTTAAAATTTTATGAAGGAGGGAAGAATAGTGCCAAGAAGAGGTTTTATTCCCAAAAGAGATGTTTTACCCGATCCCTTATATAACGATAAGGTAGTTACAAGACTTATTAACAACATCATGCTCGACGGTAAGAAGGGTGTTGCCCAGAAAATCGTTTACGGAGCATTTGAAATTATCGCTGAAAAGACAGGCAGAGATGCACTTGAAGTATTCCGTGAAGCTATGGATAACATCATGCCCGTTTTGGAAGTTAAGGCCAGAAGAGTCGGTGGTGCAACTTACCAGGTTCCTATGGAAGTTAGACCCGAAAGACGTCAGACTCTCGGTCTCAGATGGTTAACAACTTATTCCAGAAACCGTAGCGAAAGAACTATGTGTGAACGTCTTGCAGGCGAAATCCTTGATGCAACAAACAACATGGGCGGTGCAGTTAAGAAGAAGGATGAAACACATAAGATGGCTGAAGCTAACAGAGCTTTCGCACATTACCGCTGGTAATTTTGAAAGGAGTTAATTATGGGTAGAAATTATTCACTCCAAAACACAAGAAATATCGGTATCATGGCTCATATTGATGCCGGTAAGACAACAACAACAGAACGTATCTTGTATTATACAGGTATTAACTACAAGATTGGTGATACTCACGACGGTACAGCTACAATGGACTGGATGGCTCAGGAACAGGAAAGAGGTATTACAATTACTTCTGCTGCTACAACAGCTACATGGAACGGTACTCGTATCAACATCATTGATACACCCGGTCACGTTGACTTCACAGTTGAAGTTGAACGTTCCCTTCGTGTATTGGACGGTAGTGTTACAGTATTCTGTGCCAAGGGCGGTGTTGAACCCCAGAGTGAAACTGTTTGGAGACAGGCAGATGAATACAAGGTTCCCCGTATGGCTTATGTAAACAAGATGGACATTATGGGTGCTGACTTCTACAATGTTATTGACATGATGAAGGAAAGACTTTTGTGTAAGGCTGTTCCGATTCAGTTGCCCATCGGTGCCGAAGATACTTTCGTTGGTATCATTGACCTTCTTGAAATGAAGGCATATATCTATAAAGACGATGTTGGTAAGGATATCGAGATTACAGATGTTCCTGCTGACATGTTGGACAAGGCTGAAGAATATCGTGAAGCTCTTTTGGAAGCTGTTGCTGAAATCGACGAAGAGCTTATGGAAAAGTACTTCGACGGTGAAGAGCTTACAATTCCGGAAATTAAGCGTGCTATCCGTAAGGGTACAATCGCTAACCAGATTGTTCCCGTTTGTTGCGGTACATCCTACCGTAACAAGGGCGTTCAGAAGCTTCTCGATGCTGTAGTTGACTACATGCCTTCTCCTCTCGATATTCCTGCTATTAAGGGTGTTAACCCCGAAACAGACGAGGAAGTTGAAAGACATGCAAGTGATGAAGAACCCTTCTCCGCTCTTGCATTCAAGATTATGACTGACCCCTTCGTTGGTAAGCTTGCTTTCTTCAGAGTTTACTCCGGTACACTCAAAGCAGGCAGCAACGTATACAACTCCAACAAGGACTGCCAGGAAAGAATCGGTCGTATCCTTCAGATGCATGCTAACGACCGTAAGGATATCGATATCGTTTATTCCGGTGATATCGCCGCTGCTGTTGGTCTTAAGAACACAACAACAGGTGATACACTTTGCGATAAGAGCAATCCTGTAATTTTGGAACAGATGGTGTTCCCCGAACCCGTTATCCGTGTTGCTATTGAACCTAAGACAAAGGCAGCTCAGGAAAAGATGGGTATCGCTCTTGCAAAGCTTGCTGAAGAAGATCCCACATTCAAGACATATACAGATGAAGAAACAGGACAGACTATCATCGCAGGTATGGGTGAATTGCACCTTGAAATCATCGTTGACCGTCTCTTCCGTGAATTCAAAGTAGAAGCTAATGTTGGTAAGCCTCAGGTTGCTTACAAGGAAACAATCCGTAAGACTGTTAAGGTTGAGCATAAGTATGCTCGTCAGAGTGGTGGTAAAGGTCAGTACGGTCACGTACATCTTGAACTTGAACCCCTTGAACCCGGTGCAGGTTACGAATTCGTTAACAAGATTGTTGGTGGTGCTATTCCTAAGGAATATATCCCCGCTGTTGATGCCGGTGTACAGGGTGCTATGCAGTCCGGTGTACTTGCAGGCTACAACGTTGTTGACGTAAGAGTAACTCTTTACGATGGTTCTTACCACGAAGTTGACTCTTCTGAAATGGCATTCAAGATTGCCGGTTCTATGGCATTCAAGGAAGGTTGTAAGAAGGCTGATCCCGTTCTTAAGGAACCCATCATGCAGGTTGACGTTACCGTTCCCGAAGAATACATGGGCGACGTTATGGGCGATTTGAACTCCCGTCGTGGTCAGATTCAGGGTATGGAAGCTCGTCGCGGTGCTCAGGCTATTTCCGCTCTTGTTCCTCTTAGCGAAATGTTCGGTTATGCAACTGACCTTCGTAGTAAGACACAGGGCCGTGGTAACTACACAATGAGTCCTGCTCATTATGCTGAAGTTCCCAAGAGCATTATGGATGCTATCATTACAGAAAGAAGCAAGAAAGACTGATTTAAATAATATATTGGGATAAAAAACTATTGATTTTTATCCCAATATGTACTACAATAAACTTATAATAAAAAAACTCATAAAGGAGGCAATTACAATGGCAAAGGCTAAATACGACAATACTAAGCCCCATGTAAACATTGGTACAATTGGTCACGTTGACCACGGTAAGACTTCTCTTACAGCTGCAATCACAAAGGTTCTCGGTATGAAGGGCCAGGCTGCTTACACAGCTTACGATCAGATCGATAAGGCTCCCGAAGAAAGAGAAAGAGGTATCACTATCTCTACAGCTCACGTTGAGTATGAAACAGACAACCGTCACTACGCTCACGTTGACTGCCCCGGACATGCTGACTACGTTAAGAACATGATCACAGGTGCTGCTCAGATGGACGGTGCTATCCTTGTAGTATCCGCTGCTGACGGTCCTATGCCCCAGACAAGAGAACATATCCTTCTCTCCCGTCAGGTTGGCGTTCCCTATATCGTAGTATTCATGAACAAGAAGGACCAGGTTGACGATGACGAACTTCTCGAACTCGTTGAAATGGAAATTCGTGACCTTCTTAACGAATATGAATTCCCCGGTGATGATATTCCGATCGTTGCAGGTTCTGCTCTTCAGGCTCTTGAATGCACATCTACAGATCTCAGTGCTCCTGAATATGCACCTATCCTTGAACTCATGGCTAAGGTTGACGAATATATCCCCACACCTGAAAGAAGCACAGACAAGCCCTTCCTTATGCCTGTTGAAGACGTTTTCACAATCACAGGTCGTGGTACAGTTGCTACAGGTAGAGTTGAACGTGGTACTCTTAAGGTTGGTGACGAAGTTGAAATCGTTGGTCTTGCTGATGAAGCAAGAAAGGTTGTTGTTACAGGTATCGAAATGTTCCGTAAGCAGCTTGATGAAGCTGTTGCAGGTTTCAACATCGGTGCACTCCTTCGTGGTGTAAACCGTGACGAAATCGAACGTGGTCAGGTACTTGCTAAGCCCGGTACAATTCATCCTCATACAAAGTTCAAGGGCGAAATCTACGTTCTTACAAAGGACGAAGGTGGCCGTCATACACCTTTCTTCACAAACTACCGTCCTCAGTTCTATTTCAGAACAACAGACGTTACAGGTGTTATCAACCTTGAAGAAGGCGTTGAAATGTGCATGCCCGGCGATAACGCTCGTATCAATGTAGAACTTACAAAGCCCATCGCTATCGAACAGGGTCTTCGTTTCGCTATCCGTGAAGGTGGTAGAACAGTAGGTTCCGGCGTTGTATCCGAAATCATTGAATAATTAATATTCGACATAAAAATCCTCAAGCAAAGCTTGAGGATTTTTTTCGTTAAATTGCCTAAGCAAACGGATTTGAAAAGATTGACAAATTTTATCTGTGTCAGTATAATCAATATATAGGGACTGTGGGACGTGACAGCAAAGGCAAAATAAAGCTATAGAATAAAATAACCCAAACCAATGGTCACGTGACATTATTGGCTTGTGGAGTTGTTTGTACAGCAGTTCGCCGCACCGCTATTGAAGCTAAAACGTCGCCTATTGTAACTAAATCGGCGGCAATTTTGGCAAGTTCATCGTCTGTAAGCTGTTCGGCAACGGTGTATGCAATTGCAGTTAATAGAAAAACATCACTATTATGCATTTTTTATCACCACTATATTATATGAATTTAACCAGCTGTTGTGTATATGTTTGATAAGTTGTAAAATAACCAATGAAATGAAGTGAGAGATAATGAATGTTACAATAGAAAAAATAAGTGTTTCGGATGCGGCAGAGATATTGGAATACTTAAAGAAAATTGGCGAAGAGTCTGACAACCTCTCCTTTGGTGCTGAAGGATTGCCCTGCGTGGTGGAGGATGAAGAAAAATATATTGAGTCACTTCAAAATTCAACATCTTGTGCACAATTTGTGGCAAAATGTGACGGAAAGATTATAGGTGATGTAAGCTTTAATTCGTCACCGAAAGAAAGAATAAAGCATCGCGGTGAGATTGGTATTGCGGTTGTTCGGGAATATTGGGGTAAAGGTATAGGCAGTAAGCTTATGGAGGCAGTTATAGACTTTGCGAAAAACACTGCCGGGTGTGAAATTATCCATTTACAGGTAAGAAGTGATAACGAAAGGGCAATCAAGCTTTACAAAAAATATGGGTTTGAGAAAATAGGGCAGTTCAGAGGGTTTTTAAAAATTAACGGTGAATATGTGGACTGCGATTTAATGAATTTATATATAACATAGGAACATATGGTCACATGCCTGTTTTTGTACGGCCTGACGTCCCCGAACGGCCCTCCTACGGTTGACATTATTTTTATTATGTGTTATAATCAGGCACGTAAAATATTTTTTATAAGAGATGTGTAAAATGAAAAAGAAAACTATTGGTATTATCATGATTGTAATTGGTGTAATGGCATTTTTGGGTAGCTTTTTCCAGGCTCAGAGCCCTTTTGCTTTCCGTGGCTTATCCGATATTTTTGCTGTTCTTATCATGATAGCGTTAGTTGTAGGCGGTATTGTATTTGTTATCAAGGATAAGTCTGCAAAGAAATGAGGTAAAATCATAAACATAAAAAACAAAATTGCGGTGTAATTGGGATGTGTCACTTCTTGCACATTTTGTTTACACTCCACCTCATTTTAGGATATACTCTTTTTAAAAATGAGTGAGGAAAATAGTATTATGTTGGATTATGCAATTGGATTTTTAGTTTTAGGATTGATGGGGCTGTGCTATTGGAATTTGTTGCGAAAAAGATTTTCAAAAGTCAAAAGAGTTAAGGCACAGCTTGTAGAAAAATATACATATACTACCGTGTCTAGAAGTAACCCGAATGTGAAAGCTTTTGTGTTGGTTTTTGAAACGGAGAAGGGTAAAAGGCTGTCCTTTCATGTATCCGAGTTTTCATACGGCGGATATAAGGTGAAAAAGAAAGGGACACTTAAGTATAAGGGCGATATGATATTGGAATTTAAGTGAGAAGAAATCCTTGGGGACTATATTGTATGGCACTAAATAACTTCCTGTAATTTATGCTTATAAATTATGCTAACATCTTTAAGCACACATAAATTTATGTAATAAAAAAGGACAGATTAAAATTGTCAATTATTGACAATTTTAATCTGTCCTTTTTGCTTGTATTCTGTTCTATCACAAACTTTTATCTATATTTGGGAATATTGCAAAAGCAAGGTCATTACTGGGGTCAAGGGTCCATTTCCCGTCCTTATGGCGGATAATCACAGTTACAGTTGTGGTTACAAGGCTTGTTGTACCACTCATAATGTTTGAATAAAAACTTTGTGCCACAAAATCTTCGTTGATTTTCTCATTTTCCGAAAGGGTTTTATCAATATAATACATATCGTAAAGAGGCTGAATATCGGGAGCAGTAACAATTACTGAAGCTGTGTAAACCTCGTCGGATACTTTTTTTGGTTCGCTGAAGGCATATGTGACGGACATTGCCTCATAAACAGCACGCAAAACCGCCTTTAAACCAACACCATCTAAAGCAAAGGCGGAAATGGCAATTTCGGAATTGTTGAGATATTTACGCATATTGTCGTAAGAAGAAAAAAACTCTGTTAAAAACTCCTCCGGGGATGATGCAGATATTGATGGGTTTTTATTTTTGCCGCAAGCTGAAAAGGAGAATATTAACACAAATACTAAAAATAAAGCTATAAATCTTTTCATATGTAAATCACCTTAAAATCTTTATAATACAACTATTATAAAACAAAAAAGAACATATTTCAATAAAAATTATAAGGGTTGTTCAATATGTTCTGTGGAAACAATTACAGGCTTTATCTGCCCGGAAGTTTTGTTTTCTATCATTTTTTCAAACCGTGCTGCATCTTCAACCTTTACATAGACGGTAAATTCAACATTATCGGTAAAAATGGTGTCTTTTAAAATATACTCCCCATCCTCCTGTATTGCATACTGAATGGAACCCATAGAGGAATAATCGCACTTGACACTGTAAATATTGCAGAAAAGCTTCTTTATCCGTCCTGCGGCATTTAACCCCTCCTGTGCACCCTTTGTATAGGCACGTACCAGACCGCCTGTGCCTAAAAGTGTGCCGCCGAAGTAACGTGTTACAACAACGGCTACATCTGTTAATTCTTCCTTACGAAGTACATCAAGTATGGGCATGCCTGCAGTTCCGGCAGGCTCACCGTCGTCAGAGTAACGCATAATGTTATTTTCCCTGACGATGTATGCGTAGCAGTTGTGGGTGGCATCACGGTGCTTTGCACGCACTGCGTTTACAAATTCAATTGCTTCATCTTCATTTGTGACGGGTTTGCAGTAGCCTATAAAACGTGATTTTTTTTCCACAAATTCACCGTAGGCACCTTTTTTTACTGTTTTGTAATTGTTCATAGGTACGGGGACACTCCCATTCATTCATTTATAATATACTGTTTAAGTTTTTCCGCAAGTATTTCGTCTGCAAGAAGCTCCATCTTAATGCCTGTATCTGTATATTCTTCAGAATAAATAACCTCGCTGTCGTGTAAGCGTGCGGCAGTACCTGAGGAAGAATACGGGATAAGGACTGTTATGCGTTTTTTCTTCCCGGGAAGTGCATCGGAAATAAGGTCGATAAGTTCATTTAAGCCTTCACCTGTTTTTGCACTGACAGATACATAGTCTGTATAATTTCCTTCAGGGCGTGGACTTAACAAAGGTGCAACATCGCATTTATTGAAAACTGCAATAATACGCTGTGCAGTGCAGTTTAGTTCACTTAAAAGTGAGTCAACGACATGTATGTTGTTAGCCATTGAACTGTCTGAGGAATCTATAACGTGTAAAATCACATCGGCTTCCACTGTTTCCTCCAATGTGGAACGAAATGCCTTTACAAGGTGATGGGGAAGCTTTCGTATAAAGCCTACAGTGTCAATCAGCATAACCTTTCTGCCGTCAGGAAGTGTAATACTGCGACTTGTGGGGTCAAGTGTGGCAAATAGCTGATTTGCCGCATATACTTCTTCGGAGGCAGTAAGTGCGTTTAAAAGGGAAGATTTTCCCGCATTTGTATACCCTGCCAGGACGCAGGTCAATATACCGTCTTTATCACGTCTTGAACGTATTAATGTGCGGTGGCGTTCTATTTCACGAAGCTCTTCCTCCAAACTTTCAATCCTTCTTCTGATGTGACGCTTATCACTTTCTAACTTTGTTTCACCGGGTCCTCTTGTTCCGATACCGCCGCCAAGACGGGAAAGTGCCTGACCCATACCTGTAAGACGGGGCAAACGGTATTTTAATTGAGCAAGCTCCACCTGCAATTTGCCTTCCTTACTTCTGGCACGAAGGGCGAAAATATCAAGGATCAGAGTACTTCTGTCAATGGTGCGTACATTGGTGGCATCTTCAATATTTCGGGTTTGTATGCCCGTTAACTCGTCGTCAAAAATTATAAGGTCCGCATGGAGAGTTTCTGCGGCAAGGCGAAGCTCTTCAAGCTTACCTTCACCAAGGTAAGCACGTGTTTCAGGTTTATCTTTATTCTGAATCAATACCCCCACAACGCATGCCCCTGCGGTTTTTGCAAGTTCCTCCAATTCTTGGATTGACTCGTCGGTTGTATCATTTATAACATCTGTACTTCCTGTATGAACGCCGCAAAGTATTGCACGGATGGCTTTTTGTTCGGTTTGGGTCATAAAATCGCTCCTTTTAACCTACATTATATAGTTTATTATACATATCATTTATATTTTTTGCAAGAAAAAGCATAAAATATTACAATTTAACGACAAATAAGCAGAAAATTCTTGATATCAAGCAGAAATATGATATAATATATCGGTATAGTTAATTTCCGAGAGGGGAATGGTGTATATGAAAAAAACTGTAAAATTAATATTTGCTTTTATGATGATTGCTATGCTTTCTATTTTTACAGGCTGCACAAAAGACGGTTATGTAGCTGATAAAATTCATGTCATGGGCGTGGATGTGGGCGGTCTTACTTATGAGGAGGCTGTGGCAAAGGTGGACAGTATATCTTTAGGTGATGAAGTCAGGGTGAGAATTGCCGCAGATGAAGTGAATTTTGAACTTTCCGCACCCCAAATCGGTGCTGAAGTTTCACCCAAGCAGACTGTGGATAACATTATGGAAAAAAGCACAGGAATTTTTTCGGGCTGGTTTAAGAAGGAATACCCTGCGGTTGTTGTGGTTGATTCTGTAATGTTTGAAAACGCTTTAACGCAAATCCTTTCACAAAAGGAATGTGATGTTACACAGTTTTCATACAGCCTTGAGGAAGACGGTATTCATATAAGAAACGGTTCGTCAGGATACAGACTTGACCGTGCAGAGCTTGCAACAAAGGTTTGCGAAGCTTTGGGCAATGGCAGTGATGAAGAAATTCAGGTTAGTTTTGTAAGAACAGTTCCCGATGAAGTTGATGCCGACGCCTTTTTGGCAGGATTTTCTTATGAATATAAGGAAGCGGAATACATAAGGGATGAAAACGGAGAAATTGCTATCACAGAAGATGTTCCCGGAATTGAGTTGGACAAAACAGAGGCTCTTTCCATTATAGGAAGTCATAAAGAGGAGGGAGAATCTTATATTATTCCATGTAAGATTCATCTGTCCAAGTACACACGTGAATATTTAACAGAGTGTCTGTTCCGTGATGTTTTAGGTACATATTCCACAAGCTTTAAAACAAGCAGTGAAAACCGTGCAACAAACGTAAAGCTTGCCGGTAACAGCTTAAGCGGAACAATACTTCTTCCCGGTGAAGTGTTCTCCTTTAATAAGACTGTAGGCGAAAGAACAGCTGCCCGTGGCTACAAGGTTGCGGCGGCATATTCTGCAGGTAAGACTGTTGATTCTATCGGCGGAGGTATCTGTCAGGTGTCAAGTACACTTTATAACTCTGTTCTTCTGTCAAATCTTGAAATTGTGGAAAGAAGAAGCCATCAGATGACAGTAGGTTATGTTCCTCTTGGACGTGACGCAACTGTAAGCTGGGGTACACAGGACTTTAAGTTCAAAAATAACACAGATTTCCCCGTTAAACTTGTAACAACAATAAACGGCAGAAATATTGAAATTTCTGTTATCGGTACATTGACAGATCCCACACAAAGGGTTGAAATTGTAACAAACACAGTATCTGTCTTAGAACCGGGAATGAATATTGTGGAGGATAACACAAAAGAAGTGGGATATGTGGATACAAAGCAGGGCTCGAAAGGCTATGTGGTAGACGCAGTGAGAGTTGTTTATTCAAACGGAAGCGAAGTTTCAAGGGAAAAGCTTACAAAAAGTAGATATAATCCCACAAACGGCACACAGACTGTAGGCACTATGGTGGTTGGAGCCCCCATGACAGATGCACCTGTAGAAATACCGGCAGTTGAAACGCCTGTAGTTGAAACACCCGTAGTATCTGATACAGGCATATAAAAATTAGGAAAGGAATTGATTAAATGGCGAAGAAGGAATACGGCGACCACAGTATAGAGCTGTTAAAGGGTCCCGATAAGGTGCGTAAGCGTCCGGGGGTAATATTTGGCTCTGACGGTATTGACGGTTGCGAACACAGCATATTTGAAATTGTGTCAAATTCCATCGACGAAGCGAAAGAAGGCTTCGGTAAAGTCATTGAAGTCACCTATTTCAAAGACCTTAGCATAGAGGTACGAGATTACGGCCGCGGTATTCCCGTGGGTTGGAATGAAAAGGAACAGAGGTATAACTGGGAATTGGTTTTCTGTGAAATGTACGCCGGAGGTAAGTATTCAAAGGGTGACGGTGAAAGTTACGGATATTCCTTAGGCTTAAACGGTCTTGGTCTTTGTGCCACTCAGTTTGCTTCAGAATATATGGAAACCACAATAAACCGTGACGGGTACGAGCATAAGCTGTACTTTGAAAAGGGCGAAAATGTAGGCGGCCTTTATAAGGAGGCAAAGAAGTACCGTAATACAGGCACTACAATAAAGTGGCGACCTGATATGTCAGTTTTCACAGATATTGAAATTCCCTTGCAGTATTTTCAGGAAACACTGAAAAGACAGGCTGTTGTAAATAAGGGAATAAGGTTCAAACTTGACTACAAGGGCGAAAAATTTGAATATATTTACGAAAACGGCATTGTGGACTATGTGAATGAATTGACGCTGAATAAACGGTTTACAGACATTTCATATTACGAGGGAGAAAGGGTAGGCCGTGACAGAGCAGATATGGCTGATTATAAGGTTAAGCTTTCCGCCGCCTTCTGCTTCAGTAACGATATAAATGTGATTGAATATTATCACAATTCCTCCTTCCTTGAACACGGCGGAAGCCCTGATAAGGCAACAAGAAGTGCATTTGTTGCATCTATTGACAATTTCATACGAAACGAAAACAAGTATACGAAAAACGAAAGTAAGATTACATTTGTGGATGTTTCGGACAGCTTATGCCTTGTTACAAACTGTTTTTCCACCGTTGTAAGCTATGAAAATCAGACAAAGAAAAGTATTACAAATAAATTTATTCAGGAAGCAATGACCGAATTTTTAAGGCAAAGCCTTGATGTGTACTTTATCGAGCACAGGGCGGAGGCTCTTAAAATAGCCGACCAGACACTACTAAATAAACGAAGCCGTGAGCACGCTGAAAAGACAAGGACAAACATGAAAAAGAAGCTTACGGGCAATATCGATATTACAAACCGTATTCAGAAATTTGTTGATTGCAGAAGCAAGGACCTTTCAAAGCGTGAAATCTATATCGTGGAAGGTGACAGTGCGTTAGGTGCCTGTAAATTGGGCCGTGACAGCGAATTTCAAGCTATTATGCCTGTAAGAGGTAAAATACTAAATTGTCTTAAGGCTGATTTTACAAAGATTTTTAAAAGTGAGATTATTACTGATTTAGTTAAGGTTTTAGGTTGCGGTGTAGAGGTTAAAAGCAAGCATAATAAGGACTTAAACAGCTTTAATATGGAAAATTTAAGATGGGCTAAAATTATTATCTGTACCGATGCCGACGTGGACGGCTTTCAGATAAGAACGCTTATTTTAACTATGATTTACCGCCTTATGCCCACATTGATTGAAGAGGGAAAAGTCTTTATTGCAGAATCGCCCCTTTTTGAAATAACCTGTAAGGATGACACATATTTTGCCTACAGCGAAAAAGAAAAGGCAGAGATACTTGAAAGGCTTGAAGGTAAAAAGATTAATATTCAGCGGAGTAAAGGTCTTGGTGAGAACCAGCCTGAAATGATGTGGCAGACAACGATGAATCCTGAAACAAGGCGGCTTATTGAAGTTACACCTGAGGATGCCGAAAAAACTGCCGAAATGTTTGACCTTCTTTTAGGGGACAATTTGCAGGGCAGAAAAGACTATATTGCAAAATACGGTAAAAACTATTTGGAATTAATAGATGTAAGTTAAAAAGAAGTCTTCGGACTTCTTTTTAACTTATACCCCAAAACACTTGACAAATCGGCAATAAAATTATAGAATAGAGGTAGTAATATAGGTCAGGAGTGATACTAATGAAGAATAGTGAAAAAACCATGGATAAGGTGGTTGCCCTTTGTAAAAGCCGCGGCTACGTTTATCCCGGTAGTGAAATATACGGTGGTCTTGCAAACACATGGGACTACGGTCCCTTAGGCGTTGAATTTAAAAACAACGTAAAAAAGGCTTGGTGGAAAAAGTTTGTTCAGGAATCACCTTACAATGTTGGCTTGGACAGTGCAATTCTGATGAACCCTCAGACCTGGGTGGCATCAGGTCACGTAGGAGGCTTTTCAGACCCTCTTATGGACTGTAAGGAATGTAAGAGCAGACATCGTGCTGATAAACTTATCGAGGACTTCTGCTTTGCAAAGGGCGAATCCATTGTGGTTGACGGCTGGAGCAATGAGCAGATGGTTGAGTATATAAAGGAGAATAACATTGTTTGTCCTCAGTGCGGTAAAATGAACTACACTGATATTCGTAAGTTTAACCTTATGTTTAAAACTTTCCAGGGCGTAACAGAGGATTCTACAAGCGAAATTTTCCTTCGTCCCGAAACTGCACAGGGTATTTTTGTAAACTTTAAGAATATCCAGCGTACAACACGTAAAAAGGTACCTTTTGGTGTAGGTCAGATTGGTAAGAGCTTCCGTAACGAAATCACACCCGGTAACTTTACTTTCAGAACAAGGGAATTTGAACAGATGGAGCTTGAATTCTTCTGTGCTCCCGGTACAGATATGGAATGGTTCCTTTACTGGAAGGACTATTGCAAGAACTGGCTTCTTTCTCTTGGTATTAAGGAAGAAAATATTCGCTTGAGAGACCATTCCAAGGAAGAATTAAGCCACTATTCCAATGCCACAACAGATATTGAATTTATGTTCCCCTTCGGTTGGGGCGAGCTCTGGGGCATTGCCGACAGAACAGACTTTGACTTGACACAGCATGCTAACCATTCCGGTGAAAATATGGAATATATGGATCCTACAACAAACGAAAAGTATGTTCCTTACGTTATTGAACCTTCCTTGGGTGCAGACAGAGTTGCACTTGCCTTTCTCTGTGAAGCGTACGACGAGGAAGAAGTAGGCGACGGTGATACAAGAGTTGTTCTTCGTCTTTCACCTGCACTTGCTCCCGTTAAGGCGGCTGTATTGCCACTTTCAAAGAAGCTTAACGAACGTGCAACTGAAATTTATCAAAATCTTATAAAGAAGTATCCATGTGAATTTGATGATGCAGGTTCTATCGGTAAGAGATACCGCAGACAGGATGAAATCGGTACACCTATCTGTATCACTATCGATTTTGAAACGGAAACAGACGGCTGTGTAACAATCCGTGAAAGAGATTCTATGGAGCAGATTCGTGTTAAGGTTGAAGAGCTTGATAATTATATTGCAAAGATGATTGAATTCTAATAAACATAAAAGTTGGAGGAAAATGAAATGAAAGTAGTAGTTCTTGCAGCAGGATACGCAACAAGGCTGTATCCTTTGACAGAAAATTTCCCAAAACCTCTTTTGGAGGTGAACGGAAAAAGTATACTTGATTACCTCATTGAGGACCTTGACAAGCTTGACTGCGTAAACGAGCATATCATTATTTCCAATGCAAAGTTTGCCAATATTTTTGAAGATTGGAAAAAGAACAGTAATTATACTAAGCCTATTATTGTTTTGAACGACGGTACCACAAGCAATGAAACAAGGCTTGGTGCTGTAAGAGATATTCTTTTTGCAATAGAAGAAAGAAAAATCGATGAAGATATTTTCGTCCTTGCAGGGGACAACCTTCTTGACTTTTCTTTGGCAAAGTTTATTGAATACGCACAGGCTAAAAATTCAAGTTCCGTAATTGTAAATTACGAGGAAGATGTTGAGGAGCTTAGAAAATGCGGTGTTATGATTCCTGACGAAAACATGAAGATTTTGTCTATGGAAGAAAAGCCTAAGGAGCCAAAGTCAAACTGGTGTGTAGGTCCCTTCTATTACTATAAGAAGGACGACTTGAAGTATGTTAAACAGGGCATTGACGAGGGTTGCGGTGTGGATGCACCCGGCAGTTTCGTTTGTTACCTTTGCGAAAAAACCGATGTTTACGCTTGGGAAATGCCGGGAACACGCTTTGATATAGGCGGTTTTGACTCCTATGAGGAAGTTAAGAAAAATTATAAAGGAATTACTATAGAATAATTTAAAATTCAAAAAGCAGACAGAGTATTGTCTGCTTTTTAAATTGAAAGCGGTGGTTTTATGGACATCAGAGAACTGATTTATAATACATTTTTAAAGCCCTTTGAAGGAAAAAATTACTCCAATGTTGGGGTTGAACTGGAATTCCCTCTAATAAATTTACAAAAAGCTCCTGTTGATGAAAGCGTTGCAAAGGGCATGTTTGACCATTTTTTGGCACGGGGTTTTAAAGCGGAGCTAACAGAAAAAGGTCAGCCCCTTTTTATTACAAATGACGATGGCGATTGCCTCAGCTTTGACAATTCATACAATAATTTTGAGTTTGCATTAAATTACGGTGATAACCTTTGTGTTATTGCAGATAGGTTTTACAAACTTTTAGACGAAGTTCAGAGATATTTTGAAAGCAAAAATCACGCAATTTTAGGACTTGGCAGTAACCCTTACAAAAAATATATAAAAAAGAGCCATGTTGATTTTTCCACATACAATATGGTGGACGAATACCTTACAACAAATGGGAAAGACAGCAAATACCCTGATTTTCCTGCCTATCTTTCCAGTGCCCAGACACATCTGGACATACCTCTTTCTGATTTACCGAAGGCGTATACCCTTTACGGAAAGATGGACTTTGTGCGAGGTCTTCTTTTTGCAAATTCCCCCGATTTTGACAAAGAAGGTTACCTTTGCTACCGTGATTACCTTTGGGAACAAAGCGGTTTTTCACTGTGCCCGAATATTACAGGCAAGGTTGAAGGCAAGTTTAAAACAGCACAGGACTTAGTCAGCTATATTGCACAAAAGGGTATGTTTAACCGTATCCGTGAGGGAAAATATGAAATTTTCAAACCTGAAACAATGAAGGAATATTTTGCCCGTGAGGATGCAAAAAGTGAAGATATAGACTGTTATCTCTCCTTTAAAAACGTGGAAATAACACGCAGAGGAACACTTGAAATAAGAAGTGACTGTGCCCAGCCATTTTCAGATGCTTTTACCCCTGCCGCTTTTAATCTAGGCATACTTTATAACATGGACAAGGCAGAGACAATTGTGGATAGCTTTTTAAAGGAAAAGAAGATTAATATGACAAATAGCCTTATTCGTGAAGCCGTGGTCAAAGGTGAACAAATTGCGGATGAAGAGTCTGTTTATATTCTCCTTGACAGTTTAGTTTCTCTTTCAGAGGAAGGGCTTTTGAAAAGAGGCAAAGGTGAGGAAAAACTTCTCCTGCCCCTTTATGACAGGGTGGCGAGAGGAATGAACCCTGCAATGGAGGCATACTATTATGATGAAGACGAATTGGTGGAATTAAGAAGAATGATATAATTTAAGGTTTGTGTAAACCAAAAAAATGGGATTTACACAAACCTTAAATTTTTATCATCATTATAAGCAGAGTAAAATTTTTTTGCGTATATATGAAAAAATATTCCACTTGTATTATTATCTCTAAAACAAGTGGAATACATACAAATTTGTTATTTTATTGTGTAACCCAAGTTCTCAGGCATAACCTGAACATAGGTCTGCACATTGTCGTCCAGCACAAGCTCACTGCCGTCTTCAAGATAGAACTTAAGCTGACTTGTCCTGCCTGAACGCTTCCATGTAATGGGAGTTTGCATCCCATCTGAAATAAAGATACCTTTTCCGCTGCCTACAGTATCCATCTGCAATCTTGCAGTGCCGTCACCTAAAGGATAGCTTTTTACAAACTGGAATATAATCTGTCCCGCTTGAAGTTTTGCACCTGATTGTGTGGGATGGTATTCGGAATTTATATAACGGTCGTAAAGTTTTGTTTCTTCATCATACTTATATGATACATAGTAAAAGTCCGCGTAGGGAATAGTAATATCAACAGCACTTTCCCCTTCGTATACAGGGGCATCGGATGAAAACTTAAAAGGAAGCGTATCACTTGTTTTTCTGTAGCCTATCTTGTCTGCAAGTGCGTTAAGGTTACTTATGGATGTGTAAAGGGAATGATAATCTCCCTTATACTTCCTTTCACGCCAGTAGTATGTAGGCTCGTAAACAAGACCGTTTAAGTTATTTACACCCAATGATTCAATCTGGCTCATTGCCAGCGGGCTGAACCCTGCGTGGGAATAAAGGGCGTCATTGTCAAAAACATAGTCTAAAAAGTAGTGACGGGAAGAACGGACAGGCCCGATTTTAGGTGTTTCGGCACCTTTGAACAGTGCCATAAGGCGTGTTGCCTTTCCCTCTACGTAAAGCTCGTAAACGATGTATGCATCCTCCAGCCCTGCGTGGGGACGGGAAGAATTGCCGTCATTGTCAATCATTACGGCAAAGGCACGATCGTCACCATATATATTGTAAAGTGAAGCTTTTGCTTCCTCGGTTGGTTGTTCTAAAACCACATCTTCAATCAGAGTTGGTTCTGTGGCTTCCGATGGGTCTATGGCATTTTTGCCGCAACCGGATAATAATAATGCCAACGTGGCACAGCATATCAGAAACTTACGCATAGAGTCATCTCCTTTAAAATCATTATACCATTTTTACGCCTTTTTGTCAAGGAAGGGAAGAATGGGACAAAATTGAAATAAAAAATAAAAAAATGTTTGACATATGGTGGTTTTATGTGTAGAATATATGATAATAGTTTTTCTGCAATGGACATTTGTCCACCAAGGAGGTTATAAATGTGGAAAATAAAGAATTTATGGAAAAATATATAAAGATAGCAAAAGAGAATTATACTATGGACCCTGAGGCATATACCAGGTTTTCTGTAAAGAGGGGTCTGCGTAATTCCGATGGTAGCGGCGTACTTGTTGGCTTGACAAAGGTGGGCGAAGTACACGGTTACGTAATGGACGAAGGCGAAAAGAAGCCTGATGTAGGTAATTTGCGTTACCGCGGTATAAGCATAAATGATTTGGTAAACGGTTGCAGGGCTGAAAACAGATTTGGCTTTGAAGAAACTGTGTACCTTATCTTATTTGGTAAGCTTCCTACACGTGATGAGCTTGATGAGTTTACAAATTATCTTAACGAATGTAGACCCCTTCCGAAAAACTTTACGGAAGACATGATTTTGAAGGCTCCCAGTAAGAATATTATGAACAAGCTTGCAAGAAGCATCCTTGCTGAGTATTCCTATGACGAAAACCCAGACGATACATCCCTTGGAAATATGCTTCGTCAGTGTGTTGAGCTTATTGCACGTTTCCCTGTTTTCATTGCACACGCATATATGGCAAAGGCACATTATTTCGGCGGAAAAAGTCTCGTGCTTCATTCACCTCATCCCAATTTGGCTACAGCCGAAAACTTTTTGTATATGATGCGTGAGGACCATGCATATACTGAAACAGAGGCAAAGGTTTTAGACCTTACACTTATACTTCATGCAGAACACGGCGGTGGTAATAACTCCGCTTTTACAACCCATGTTGTTTCCTCCTCGGGTACCGATACCTACAGTGCCATCTCTGCCGCCATAGGTTCATTAAAAGGCCCACGACACGGCGGTGCAAATGCAAAGGTTATAGGTATGATGAATGATATTAAGGAACATATTTCTTCCTATACAAATGAAAAAGAAATCACAGATTATCTTGCAAAAATTCTTAAAAAGGAAGCATATGACAAAACAGGTCTTGTTTACGGATTAGGTCATGCAGTTTACACCGTATCTGACCCCCGTGCAGTAATACTTGAACAGGCTGCTGAAACTCTTGCTAAGGAAAAGGACAGAGAAGAAGAATTAGAGCTTTACCGCATTATTAAGAATGTGGCACCAAAGCTCTATAAGGAAATAACGGGAAAAGACAAAATTTTGTCGCCTAATGTTGACTTTTTCTCAGGATTTGTGTATTCTATGTTAGGAATTCCCGAGGACGTTTATACACCTATGTTTGCTCTGGCACGTATGCCCGGCTGGTGTGCTCACAGAATTGAAGAAATGACTGTTTCTTCAAGAATTATCCGTCCTGCGTATAAGTCCATGAGTGTCAGAACGAAATATGTACCACTTGATGAAAGATGATTGATTAAAAGGGGGAAAAATACATGGTTACAAGTATCAGAAACGGTATGCCCATGATAGATACTGACGGAAAGCCCATGCACGCACACGGTGCAGGTTTTCTGGAAGATAACGGTTATTATTATATGTTCGGAGAAGTAAGGGAAGGTGACAAACGTGTTGCTTGCTACAGAAGCCGTGATTTGATGAACTGGGAGTTTCGGAATGTTGTGCTTCGCTTGAATTCTGAAAAAAAGCCTCATTATGTGAGAACAGATTTGGAGCTTGAACCTTTTGGAAAGGGTGCAAATATTGAAAGACCCAAGGTACTTTACTGCGAAAAAACAAAGCAGTATGTAATGTGGATGCATTATGAAAACGGTGTTGACTACAACGCCGCAAGATGTGCGGTTGCCACATGTGACAGCGTTGACGGTGACTATGTGTACCGTGGAAGCTTTAATCCTGTTGGCAATCTTGCCCGTGACTGTACACTTTACAAGGACAAGGACGGCACAGCTTATTTCATGGCGGCGGGAAGAGATAATGCGGACATGATTATTTACCGCCTTTCCGACGACTATATGACAATTGATGAACAGGTTAAGGTTCTTTGGCCCGGTCAGTTCAGAGAAGCACCGGCAGTATTTGAAAAGAACGGAAAGTATTATATGCTTTCATCTATGTGTACAGGCTGGAACCCCAATCAGGGGGGCAGTGCATCCTCCTTTGGTATTGAGGGAAGATGGAGCTCTATTTCCAATTTCGGTGACGCTGTTACATATAACTCCCAGCCCACATATGTGCTCAGGTTCGGTGAACATTTTATTTACGTTGGTGACAGATGGGACCCTGTTGATTACGATAACTCAGGTTATGTGTTTTTGCCTATTAATATTGAAGACGGTGTTTGCAGTATTGAATGGGCAGATGAAATTAGCTTTGACGTTAAGACAAAGACATATTCCGTATTCAGCTGTGAATCTGAAGACTATAGAATTATGACAAATGAGTTTACACAATATTTGTCAAGTGACGGATGTGACGTATTCACAAGACCCTTGTCCTATAAGGATGAAAGCCTTATCTGGAACGTTGTGGAAAAGAACGGTGCATACCAGATTATTCATAAGAAAACAGGAAAGGCCCTTCGTGGCGACGGCACAATGAGGGATATTTCCTCCGATGCGTGTATGTTATGGAATATAGAAGAAAAGGAAGATAAGGTTCGCCTTATAAATGTTGAAAACGGAAGAGTGTTCTCGGCAAAAGGCAGAAGAGTTATTCTTTCCGATAAGAACGACAAGTTCGGTTACATTAGAATAGTTAAAAAGTATTAAAAAAATCCTGTCGGAAACCCCGACAGGATTTTTTAGACTAGCTTGATAACTTAAATCACATTAAAAAATGCAAATACAAGAACTATGAAAAGCAAACCGTAGAACACGCCTACAACGCTTCTGTAAATAACTCTTGTCTTTTTGTTTGAATAGTAAAGGTTTTTATCTGTAAGATAAGCATACACCATGTTAAACACAAATGCCATAATAAGTGCAACAAAATTTACCCTGTTGCCCCAGCCGTGATTATTGCAGAAAATCAATGAAGCGGAGGATACAGATACGAAAACACACATTAAAGAGTATTTAAGAAAAGACTTGTTTGATTTGTACGCCGAATAAGCCGCAACAATCATTGCAGCCACCATGCCGCTGTACATAAGAAATCGCTTTGTGGCAATTGCACCTTCTACAGTAAGTGAGGAGTTTGACATGTTGTGAAGAATTGCGATGACCAAAGCATAAATAATAACAGCACAATTTACAATGGTAATATTATTTTCAGCTTTTTTCTGCATGGCAGTATTATATGATGAATTTCCGGATTTTTTCATTAACGAATCCTCCTAAAAAATGTACTACTTACTTATAATACCTTTTTTTTTGTATAAAGTCAACAAAAAGAAGAAAAATATCTTTTTTAAATTTGAACAAGTTAAAAATTTTAAAAACTGTAAATTTGTCGAGAAAACCTATTGCAATGATATAGTTTTTTGTGTATAATGGACAATTAGGGAATTATGACAAACAAAACGTTAAGTCAACAGGTTTTAAGAAAGGAAAGGTTTAATATGAAAGCATATTTAATCCTGGAAGATGGCTCTGTTTATGAGGGCAAAAGCATAGGTGCTGTCCGTGACTGTATGTGTGAAGTTGTTTTTAACACTTCTGTTGTAGGTTACGTTGAAACGCTTTCGGATCCATCCTATTACGGTCAGGGTGTTGTCCTCACTTATCCTATAGTAGGTAATTACGGTGTTAATCTGTCTGATATGGAATCCGACCGCATTTGGGCAGAATGTCTTATCGTCCGTGAACTGAGCCGGGCGGCAAGCAATTTCAGAATGGAAATTTCACTTTCCGATTATCTTTGCCGTTACGGTGTTGCAGGTATTGAAGGCATTGATACACGTGCTCTTACCAAGAAGCTTCGCAATAATGGCACAATGGCAGGCTTTTTGACAACCTCCAATTTTGAAGTAGAGGAAGTTGTAAGTAGGCTTAAGGAATATAAAAGAGATGAAAATGCCGCAAAGGCTGTAACAAGCGTAAATAAACGAAATATCCCGGGCACAGGAAAAAAGGTTGCTATTTTGGATTGCGGTGTAAGAAACAGCGTTATTGAAAAACTTAAAAAAAGAAATCTGGATATTACAGTTTATCCTTTCAATACTTCCGCTGATGAAATTTTAAATGGCGGATACGATGGCGTTATTATTTCAAACGGCCCCGGAAACCCTTACGATGCCGGGGGAATGATTGAAGAAGTTAAAAAGCTTTGCGAAGATGATATCCCCCTTTTGGGCTTGGAGCTTGGTCATGAGATTGTGGCAATAGCTATGGGCGGCAAGGTGAGAAAGATGCTTCACGGCCACAGAGGAAGTAACTACCCTGTAAAGTTTATAAAAGAAAAAATTGTTTATATTACAAGTCAGAACCACGGCTACGAAGTTGAGGAAATTGACTTGGATGTAGCTGAAGTTAAGTGCGTTAACATTAATGACTCTACTATTGAAGCTCTTTCCTATAAGAACAAAAATATTGTAACATACCAGTTCTGCCCCGGTGGAGAAACAGAATTTGTATTCGATGAATTCGTGGAAATGATGGGAGGAAATCAGAATGCCTAAGAAATCCGATATTAAAAAGGTTCTTGTAATCGGTTCCGGTCCTATTATCATCGGACAGGCTGCCGAATTTGACTATGCAGGCACACAGGCTTGCCGTACTCTTAAGGAAGAAGGCATGGAGGTTGTCCTCATAAACTCCAACCCTGCCACAATTATGACAGATAAAGATATTGCCGATAAGGTGTATATCGAACCGTTAACTGTTGAAACTGTAAAGAAAGTAATTTTAGCAGAAAAGCCTGACTCTATCCTTCCCACATTGGGCGGTCAGACAGGATTGAACCTTGCTATGGAAATTGCTGAAACAGGCTTTTTGGCGGAACATGGTGTAAAACTTTTAGGTACAAGCCCCGAAACTATCCGCATGGCAGAAGACCGTCAGGGATTTAAAGATGCTATGGAGGACATAAATCAGCCCTGTATTGCATCAAAGGTTGTTGAAACATATGCAGATGGTCTTGCATTTGCTTACGAAATCGGCTTCCCCGTAATTATCCGTCCTGCTTATACTCTTGGCGGTACAGGCGGCGGTATTGCAAATAACGAGGAAGAATTCAGCCAGATTGCACCTCACGGTCTCCGTCTTTCCCGTGTGGGTCAGATTCTTGTTGAAAAGTGTATTGCAGGCTGGAAGGAAATTGAATTTGAAGCAATGCGTGACGCATCAGGCAGTGCTATTACAATATGCTCGATGGAAAATATGGACCCTGTAGGCGTTCATACAGGTGACAGTATAGTTGTGGCACCTGCACAGACTTTGGCAACTAAAGAATTTTCCATGCTCAGGGAAGCGGCAATTAAGATTATAAATAAATTGGGCGTTGAAGGCGGATGTAACATCCAGTTTGCATTGGAGCCTAACAGCTTTGAATATGCTGTTATCGAAGTTAACCCACGTCTTTCCCGTTCTTCTGCATTGGCAAGTAAGGCTACAGGCTACCCCATTGCAAAGGTTGCCACAAGAATTGCCATGGGTTACAACCTTGACGAAATAAAAAATGCTGTAACAGGTAAGACTTACGCCGGCTTTGAACCAACAATTGACTATATCGTAGCAAAGTTCCCTAAGTGGCCCTTTGATAAATTTGTAACTGCTGAAAGAAAGCTCGGCACACAGATGAAGGCTACAGGCGAAGTTATGAGTATTGCAACAACCTTTGAAGGTGCTATGTTAAAGGCTGTACGTTCACTTGAGCTTAACATTTTTGCACTTGATTTGCCTCAGTACAGGTCCTTTACTAAGGAAATGCTTATTGAGGAGCTTAACAAAATTGATGATATGCGTCTTTTCGTTGTGGCACAGGCACTTTTAAAGGGCATAAGTGTTGACGAAATTTATTCTATCACAAAGATTGACCGTTGGTTCATTTCCAAGATTAAGTCAATTGTTGACCTTGGGGAAGAATTGAGAAAGGGTAATATTACACCTGAAATTCTGGAAAAAGCTAAAATTTTCGGATTCCCTGACAAAGTTATCGCAGAATATGCCTCTATGGAAGAAAAGGCAGTTAAAGAAATGCGTAAGGCTAACAATATTATGCCTGCCTATAAAATGGTTGATACATGTGCGGCAGAATTTCCCGCAGTTACTCCTTACTACTATTCATGCTACGGCAGTGAAAATGAGTCCGACGGACAAACCGAGAAAGGCAAGAAAAAGATTATGGTTCTTGGCTCAGGCCCTATCAGAATAGGACAGGGCATTGAATTTGACTACTGCTCAGTTCACTGCGTATGGGCACTTAAGAGCCTTGGTTATGAAACAATTATCGTAAACAATAACCCCGAAACAGTATCTACTGACTTCGATATTGCAGATAAATTGTACTTTGAACCCTTAACATATGAAGATGTTGAAAATATTGTAGATTTGGAACAGCCCTACGGTGCAATTGTACAGTTCGGCGGTCAGACAGCCATCAAGCTTACAAAGGCACTTAAGGAAATGGGTGTAAAAATCCTTGGCACAAAGGCAGAGGATGTTGACAGGGCAGAAGACAGAGAATTGTTTGATGAAATCCTTGAAGCAAATAACATTCCCCGCCCCGCAGGCAGAACTGTATTCACCTGTGAAGAAGCAATAAAGGCCGCCAATGAAATTGGTTACCCGGTGCTTGTTCGTCCCAGCTATGTGTTGGGCGGTCAGGGTATGGAAATTGCATACAACGATAAGGACATAACAGTTTATATGGAGATCATTAACCGAAGTGTTCAGGAGCATCCCATATTGGTTGATAAGTACGTTGTGGGTAAGGAAGTTGAAGTTGACGCAGTGTGCGACGGCAAAGATATTCTTATTCCGGGTATTATGGAACATGTTGAAAGAACAGGTGTTCATTCAGGTGACTCTATTTCTGTTTACCCCACACAGACAATAAGCGAAAAGGACAAGGCTACTATCATTGACTATACAGAAAAACTTGCAAGAGCTTTGAATGTGGTAGGTCTTATAAATATTCAGTTTATCGTAGCTAATGACGGTGTTTACATTATCGAGGTTAATCCCCGTTCCAGCCGTACTGTTCCTTACATCAGTAAGGTAACCAATGTTCCCATTGTAAAACTTGCGGTAAGGGCAATGCTGGGTGAAAGTCTTGAAAATATGGGCTATGGCACAGGTCTTTATCCTGTTGCCGACTATGTGGCAGTAAAAATGCCCGTGTTCAGCTTTGAAAAGCTCCACGATGTTGATACTTCCTTAGGTCCTGAAATGAAGTCAACAGGTGAGGTTTTAGGTATTGCCTCTACATTCCACGAAGCTCTCTGTAAGTCATTCATTGCTTCCAACATGAAGATCCCCACAGAAGGCAATCTTCTTATTACAGTGCGTGACACCGACAAAAAAGAAGTTTGCGACCTTGCAAAGGAATTCGAAAAGCACGGCTTCAGAATTTATGCAACAGGCGGTACTTGCCGGTATCTTGCCGATAATGGCGTAAATGCTAAAAAGGTTAACAAGATAGCCGAAGGTGCACCGGATATATTGGACTTTATTTCAGGCGGTGGATGTGACTTGGTTATCAACACACCTACACGTGGTCGAAGACATAACCGTGACGGCTTTAAGATTAGACGAACAAGCGTTGAAAGAAGTATACCTTGTCTTACAAGTCTTGATACTGCAAAGGCACTGCTTTTAAGTATTGAACAGAAGACACATGGCGATTTGGGTATTGTTGATATTTCAAAACTGTAATTTAGTTATGTGTCACAAGCTGTTGCTTGTGACACATTTATTAACAAAACCTTTTTGGCATACCTTTCCCTGTGGGAAAGACGAAAAGGGAGGATAATTATGATTGTAGATTTTAAAGAACAAGAAATTATAATGGAAAGAGTGAAAGCTCTTTTAAACGGCGAAGAAAGGTTTGCACTTGTTGAAACATACGGCTGTCAGCAGAATGTGAACGATTCCCAGAAGTATGAAGGTATGCTTATGAAAATGGGATATACATTGACAAAGGATCGTGAAAAAGCCGATTTTATAATGTTCAATACATGTGCAGTAAGGGAAAATGCCGAAAAGAAGGTTTTCGGCAATATCGGTGCATTAAAGCACCTGAAGGCAAAGAAACCTTCCCTTATTATTGCCATTGCTGGGTGTATGAGCCAACAGGAGGATGTTGCAAAGAAAATTAAAAGTAAATACCCCCATGTGGATTTGGTTTTCGGCACACATTCCATGGCTTCCTTCCCCCAAATGCTTGAAAAAGTCCTTTGTGAATCCGGTCGCATTGTTGATACAAACACTCTTGACTATGTTTGCGAAAATGTGCCTACAAATTACGACGGTGGCTGTAAGGCTTTTGTCTCCATCATGTACGGATGTAATAACTTCTGCACCTATTGCATAGTGCCTTATGTAAGAGGCAGAGAAAGAAGCAGAAGCATGGAGGAGGTTTTAAATGAATGTAACCTTCTTTCACAAAAAGGTGTTAAGGAAATAACGCTTTTAGGACAGAATGTTAACAGCTACGGCAAGGACCTGGGTCTTGTTGAAGGGTTTGCAACTCTTTTGGCAGAGGTTGACAAAATTGACGGGATTGAGCGTATACGCTTTATGTCAAGCCACCCAAAGGATATATCAGATAAGGTCCTTGAAACTATGGCAAATTCCAAGCATATATGCCACCAGCTTCACCTGCCCCTTCAATCGGGCAGTGATAAGTTGCTTTTAGAAATGAACCGTGTTTACAACCGTGAAAAATATCTTTCCATTGTGGCAAAGGCGAAAGAATTAATGCCTGATTTAGCCATAACAACAGATATTATAGTTGGCTTCCCCACAGAAACAGAGGAAGATTTTGAGTATACAATTGATATGTTAAAGTGTGTTGAATATGACAGCATATTTTCCTTTATTTATTCCCCTCGTGAAGGCACTCCTGCCGCAAAGATGAAATTTGTGGCAACCGAGGAGGAAATAAAGAAACGGTTTGACACTCTTTTACAGGTACAGAACGAGATAAGTTACAAACTTAACAAAAAGTGTGAAGGCGAAATTTGTGACGTTTTAGTTGAAAGCATGAGCAAAGAAGAAGGCGTGCTTTCAAGCCGTGATTATAGAAATAAGATAGTTAATTTTCCCGGAGACGAAAGTTTAATCGGCAAAATTGTAAAGGTTAAAATAACAAAAGCACAAACATGGATACTTTTAGGCGAATTGGTGTAAAAATTAATCATATTTGAAAGGAAGATAAAAAATGAGTGAAATTTTAACAAAAGCAAGAGAATTGGGTCAGGCTATAGTGGACAGTGATGAATACAAGGCTTTAAAGGAAGCGGAAGAAAAGCAGGAGAACAGCAATGAAGCTATGGACATACTTAAGGCTTATAACGAAGAAAGAAAAGCACTTGCAGAAGAAATAGGCAAGGGCGATGTAAGCGATGAAAGGATGGCAGAAATCAGAAAACAGCTTGAAGAAAGCTATGAAAAGGTTATGAGTCAGCCTGAAATTGCTGCCTATTATGAGGCACAGAGTAAGTTTGAAGCAATAGTTCAGCAGATGAATTCAATCCTTACTTATTTTATGACAGGGGAAATTTCAACGGGATGCTCCGGCAACTGTTCAGGTTGTTCAAGCTGTGGCTGATAAAATATTAAATATTAACAATCGGTAAATAATATGTAACATAAGTTTACTTTTGTTGAGAAAAATGTGGTTTTATGGTAACATTTCCTGTAGAGGTGAAATTATGAAGATACTAAAACCAATCGAAAGCCGTTTTACTATGGTTACAATTGCCCTTTTAATGCAGATTGGTGTTGTACTTTTAATATCAAAGTATTTTGAACAGTCAGCAGTTGAGGCAAATGTCATCATGAGGGTGATAAGCATACTTATAGTATGTGTTATATTAAACCAGATACAAAACCCTTCCATGGCAATGACCTGGATTGTGGTTATACTGTCTTTCCCCGTTTTCGGAAGCGTACTGTATTTACTCCTTGGCGGTAAAAGGCCGGGGAAAATAATGCGTAAAAAGTTTGAGAATGCAAAGGTAAGGGAAAGTATAACAACACTTTTGGGTATGGGCGATGAGCTTTATGGGGAAAACGAGGATGTTTTCTTAAAATCACGGTATCTGCAAAAACAGGGGTTCCCCGTATACAAGAATACCGACATAAAATATTTCCCCTTAGGGGATGAAGCTTTCCCTGAAATGCTCCGTGAAATTGAAAAGGCGAAAAAGTTTATTTTTGTGGAGTATTTTATTTTAGACAAGGGGGAAATGCTCGACAAAATGATTGACGCCCTTGAAAGAAAAGTAAAGGAGGGCGTGGATGTACGCCTTGTTTACGATGATATGGGCTCGCTTTTTACAATGCCCCATAACTATCAGGAAATACTTTCAAAAAAAGGTATAAAATGCCTTTCATTTAATCGGTATATCCCTGTTATGAGTGCCATTATGAACCACCGTGACCATCGTAAAATACTTGTAATTGACTCACACGTGGCATTTACCGGCGGCATTAATATTGCCGATGAGTACATTAATAAAAAAGAAAAGTACGGCCATTGGAAGGACAATGTTGTCAAGCTTACAGGTGAAGGTGCAAAGGAATTTACAGTAATGTTTTTGGAATTGTGGAAAGCATATAAGACTGACAGAGAAGATATCAATAAATTCCTTCTTGAACCCTCCACAGAAGAAGCAAAGGGCTATGTCCAGCCCTTCTCCGATACACCTGTGGATGACCAGCTGGTAGGGGAAAATGTTTACCTTCAGGCGGTTGGGGAAGCTAAGGATTATATTTATATATTCACTCCTTACCTTATCCCCGATAATGTGCTTATAAGGGAGCTTTGCCTGGCGGCAAACCGTGGCGTCGATGTAAGGATATTGGTCCCCGGTATACCTGATAAAAAAACTGTTTACACAATGACAAAGGCTCACTTTGAACCACTTATGAAAGCCGGAGTAAAGATTTATAAGTACACACCGGGATTTTTGCATGCCAAGGGCTTTGTGTATGATGACTCTGTGGCTTTTGCAGGCACAATCAATATGGATTTTCGAAGTATGTACCACCATTTTGAATGTGGCTGTATGATTTATAATTCTCCTGCTGTTTTCTCGATAAAGGACGACTTCCTTAAAACCTTGAAGAAAAGCCAAAGAGTGGAGGAGTATCAAAAAATCAAGGGAGTTATAGGAACAACATACCACGCTGTTATGCGTCTTTTGGCTCCGCTTATGTAAACAAACAATAAAAAAGGGCTGTAAAAAAAGTGGCTCTGAGATAACAAAAAGACCATTTCGGACTGTCCCAACAAAACCTTTAGAGGTTTCTTTGGCAAATTGTCTCCCAATTTGCCATAAGGGGGACTGTCTCAAATGGTCTAACTTATTTCTTTAGAGACTTTCTTTACAGCCTCCTTTTTAGTTTATGATAACACTTCAAAAAAGAAGTTGTCCTTCGTTTTTCCCGTAAAGTTTTTGCCTTTGAAAACACTTATAATTTCTTTTGAGTCGTTTTCAACCTTTCCCTTTGTTTCAAGTTCATATGCCGTTCCCTCTATAGTTCGGGCAATTTCCGTAAGAGGTGTTACAGCACCTGATAAAAGCACAATAAGAGATAACACAAGGGGAAGCGTTTGCCCCTTAAGCTTAAAATCCTTAACCGATTCGGTTATTAAAAGACACATTACCAAAAGAGCGGGGATAGATGCACGCATACAAAAGTCAATTGATTTACCCACGGTGAAAAAGGGGATGATGAGAAGTGAAACAAAGGCTATAAAATAAAGTGAACTGCTTTTAAATTTCGGAAAGGCAATAAGTGCAATAATAATTAAGTCAATTATTATAAAAAGGAGATAGTAAGAAACTTTAACACGTGGAAGCTTTGCAAATAAGTACGCTATAGGTAAAGAGGGCAAAAGATACATAATATGCACCTTTTTAAAGCTGTCACCTCGGTTTAAACCAAGGTACAGTAAAAGCCATAATAATAAAATGACAAAGAAATTTCCGAAAGAAAATGCTGAAACTAAATTGTTTGCACTACTTTGACCTGCACCTGCGGATGATGCAATATTTCCCTTAAGGTATAAAAATGTCAATATACCGCTGTAGCCACCGCCTAAAATGTTCTGAAAAGTAAAAAGGGAGGTGAAGGAGGCTTTAAAATCCTTCGTAAATTTTCTTTCAAATATAGCATCCTCGTGGTTTGTAAAGGCACACCACAAGAAAATGGGGATAAGACCCACAAAGGGAAAAGGACTTGATAAAAGTGTAAGACCCATAATAAAAACAAGGTTTTTGTTGTTTTTTTCAATTAAAATCAGAAGTGTTGCAAGCCATGCGGGAATACACTGGTTAAAAACCCAAAAAAGCTGTGTTGTGTGGGAGGAATACTGAAAGTTTCTTGCCCACCATTCAAGATGACGTGTTAAAATGCTTCCCTCAGAAAATGCCCATTGACCGACTTGAAGCTTACTTAAATTTTCACCAAATACATTAACTAACGTATGCCCTAAAATATCGGGTGCTGAAAAGAACATAAATATTATAAGGGGATATATGACAATTTTTTTGTGAATGACACATAAAAGATACCACAGTATAAAAAGTCCCGTAATTGCCCATATAATCGAGAATATATATCCTACCTCCAAACTTGTCAGCTTACCTATAAAAGCAGAGGGAAGCCAGAAGCCTATGTAATAAATAAGCCCCACTTCCTCGCCGTTTATAACCTCGGTTGGCGGCCATGAGTATTTTACGAGAATATCAAAAATGGTGTTACGTGTGGCGTGGTCGTTATTTTGCCAAAAAACATTGCCTACGCCCGAAAGAAGAACCATCAATGTTATAAATAAAAGACCTATAACAATCTTTGGAACATCTTTTTTATTAAACTTAATTCCATTTAGTCCTTCAGAGTCAAATGCCGCAAAAATAACAGAAAAAACTGTTCCGAGAAATAGAGCATTTGACAGAGTAAACTCTACAAAGCCCAATGCAAAAATCACAAAGGGCAGAGCAATGTAAGTGTATATAAATGCAGGTATTATTTTTTTCATGATTTCTACCGCCTTTCAGAAAGAGTATATAATAATTGTTGGAATATTGTCAATAAAACTTATACAAAAGTTTGACATATTACGTTTTTTTTGTTAAAATAAAAGATGGTGTTTTATTATTTGTTAAAGAGGGATTAAACAATGAAAAAGATAAGCGTGGTTATTCCCACATACAATGAGGAAGAAAATGTTCATGCAATGGCAGAAGCTGTAACTGCTCTTTTTGATGTACAGCTTGAAGATTATGACCATGAAATTATTTTTATAGATAACTGCTCTTGTGACAGGACACAGGAGTATCTTGAAGAAATATGCAAAAAAGATAAAAAAATAAAAGCTATTTTTAATGCTAAAAATTTCGGACAGTTTAATTCTCCCTATTACGGACTTTTGCAGTCCACAGGGGATTGTGCCGTACTTCTTGCGGCAGATTTTCAGGACCCTGTTGATTTAATTGTGAATTTTGTAAGAGAGTGGGAAAAGGGCGGATACAACATTGTGTGCGGTGTCAAAACCTCCAGCCGTGAAAATAAGCTTGTCTACGCTTTGAGAACTCTTTATTATAAAATGATAAAGAGCATGAGCGACGTTGAACAGATTGAACATTTTACAGGTTTTGCATTGTATGACAAAAGTTTTATTGAAGTCCTCCGAAGCCTTGACGACCCCAAGCCTTTCCTTCGGGGTATTGTGGCAGAGCTTGGCGGCAAAAGAAAAGAAATTGAATATACCCAGCCTAAAAGACGGGCAGGAAAAACAAAAAACAACTGGTACTCCTTATATGATGCGGCAATGCTCAGTTTCACTTCATATACTAAAATAGGTCTTCGCCTTGCAACCTTCGGAGGTTTCTTTGTGGGATTTGCAAGTTTTATAATCGGTATTATATACCTTGTTTTAAAACTTATGTACTGGAACCGCTTTGCCGCAGGGCAAGCACCCATACTTTTGGGTATGCTGTTTTTAGGTGCAATACAGCTTATATTTATCGGATTTTTAGGCGAATATATTATCAGCATCAACAGCCGTGTTATGAAGCGTCCTTTGGTTGTTGAGGAAAAAAGGGTAAATTTCGATGATGAGCAATGATGAAAAACTTGAGGGCCTTCACAAAATATCAATGGCTCTTTTAAAAGAGGCAGACAAGGCAATGAAAGAGGAAAACTGCCTTTATATGCTTGATGCAGGCACCCTTTTAGGTGCAATCCGTCACAGAGGCTTCATACCTTGGGACGATGACGCAGACATATGCATGATGCGTGAGGAATACGACAAATTCCTAAAATGTGCGAAGAAACACTTTTCGGGAGATTTTGAATTTATCCTTCCCGGGAAAAAGGGAGATAATAAGTTTTACGACTTTGTCCCTAAAATAATCTGTAAAAAAGCGGTTGTTGATAAAGGCAGTGAGGATTATAAGTTTTACGATGGAAAATATTCCTATCCTGCACTGGATATTTTTGTTATAGATAAAGTTCCTGACAGTAAAATAGGTCAATTACTTCATACAAAGCTTTTGATTTTCATATACGGCTTGGCAATGGGACACAGAAGAAATATTGATTATTCAAAATACTCGATGCAGGAAGGTGTAGTTATAAGGGTTTTGTCGGCAGTGGGCAAAATTATCCCCCTTCATGTAACTGCACGTATGTACGACAAAGCCGCCTGTATGTTTATGCATAAGAATAAAGCCCATGTTATGAGTACACATTCGGCAATGGACCACTTTGGTGATGTTTATAAGTATGACTGGTACAAGGAAATTTCCTACGGCATTATTGAGGGTGAAAAGTTTCCCGTGCCTTTTGGCTACCACGAAATTCTTACAAAGCATTATAAGGACTATATGGCTCTTCCGCCAATTTGTTTACGAAAGCCAAAGCATTTAGATTTTGATAAGGTTGAATTTCTATGAAGGAATTTTTTGAAATTATATTTTCATTTAATTTTAAGAGGATATTTCACGAGCCTACAAAAAATACCTTTCTACAGTTTTTCAGGTACGCTTTTGTAGGGGCTATTGCAACAATTGCAGACTGGGCAGTTTTTTATATAGCCTCTACTGTAGGTGTTTTTTACATGATAAGCGGTGTGTTGGCGTTTACCTTGGGGCTTTTAGTTAATTTTTTACTGTCGAAAAAGTTCGTCTTTTCGGGAGAAGGGACACGTCACTCTGTAAAAGAGGAATTTGCGGTGTACGCCATAGTAGGGCTTATAGGTCTTTGTCTGACAGAAATTATCATCTATGTTTTAACTGAAAAAGTAAAAATGTATTTTATGATACCTAAAATAATTGCAACAGGCGTTGTCTTTGTATGGAACTTTGCCGCAAGGAAGGCTGTTTTATACAGAAGATAGAAAGGCTGGGATTTTTATGGAAAAGGTTATTATTGCCGGGGCGGGGCCTGCAGGGCTTACCGCCGCATATGAGCTTTTAAAAAGCGGCAAGGAATATGATATTACAATTTTTGAAGAAAGCGATTCTATAGGCGGCATAAGCCGTACCGTAAAGCATAACGGAAACAGAATGGACATTGGCGGACATAGGTTTTTCTCAAAGGATAAGCGTGTTACTGACTGGTGGAAAAATATTATGCCCATGCAAGGGGCATTAAGCTATGACGATAAAATCTTAAAAAGGGAACGTGAAATTAGCCTTGGCGGACCTGACCCTGAAAAAACAGACAGGGTGATGTTAAAGCGGCAAAGGGTCTCAAGAATTTATTATAAAAAGAAATTTTTTGACTATCCCATAACAATGAAGCCCCAAACATTTATTAATATGGGTGCAATTTCCACCGTTAAGGCAGGGGTCAGCTATTTAAAATCCACACAGAAAAAGCTTCCCGAGAACAATCTTGAAAACTTTTATATAAACAGATTTGGTAAGGTTTTATATTCCATGTTTTTTGAAGGGTACACGGAAAAACTCTGGGGCAGACATCCTTCTCAAATTTCTGCCGACTGGGGCGAGCAAAGGGTTAAAGGATTGTCAATTCGTGCAGTTTTGAAGGACATGATTGCAAAATTCAACAACAAGAAAGGCGAAGAAGAGGTTGAAACAAGCCTTATTGAGGAGTTTTCCTATCCTAAATTAGGCCCCGGTCAGCTTTGGGAAAAAGTCGCCGAAGAAGTTCAAAAAATGGGCGGTAAAATCATGATGAACTGCTCAGTTAAAAAAATAATGAAAGACTCTGACAAAATTGTGGGAGTGCAGTATATTGAAAACAAAAAGGCAAGGGTTGAGGAATGTGATATTTTTATTTCTACCATGCCTGTGCGTGAATTAGTATCAGGGCTTAATAACGTTCCGGAGGAAATAAAAAATATTGCCAAGGGGCTTCCTTATAGGGATTTTGTAACTGTAGGGCTATTGGTTGATAAGCTCAACATTAAAAATAAAACAAAAATCAAAACAATTTCCAATATTGTTCCCGACTGCTGGATATATGTTCAGGATACCGGAGTAAAATTGGGAAGAATACAGATTTTCAACAACTGGTCACCCTATATGGTAAAGGACGTTGAAAACACTGTTTGGATAGGTCTTGAGTATTTCTGCGAAGAAGGTGACAGCTTCTGGAATATGACAGATGAGGAAGCTATAAAATTTGCCACAGATGAGCTTATAAAAATGGGCATGATAAAAAAGAACACCAAAATTTTAGACAGCCACCGTGAAAAGGTGAAAAAGGCGTACCCTGCATATTTTGACACATATAATGAATTTGACAAGGTGATTGACTACCTTTCACAAATTCCCAATATGTACTGCATAGGCAGAAACGGTCAGCACCGTTATAATAACATGGACCACTCCATGGTAACGGCTTTTGAAGCTGTTGACAATATAATAAACGGAAAATGTGACAAGTCAAACATCTGGAATGTGAATACCGAAAAAGAGTATCACGAAACAAAAAAGTGATTGACATTGAAAAAATTATAATATATAATGCACTTAATTAGGGGAGTAGTTTGCCGCCTGTGCGGTAGCTTATAACGCCATACCCGAGTGATAACACTCCGTATAAGCTTTAAATGACAAGACCTGCGTACAAAAGATGTACGTAGGTCTTTATTTCATTATAGAAGGAGAAATGTAAAAATGATTTTTTTAGCCTATCTTTTTGTAGCGGCAGTTCTCGTGCTGTTTTCTGTCAAGTGTGCTGACTATGTTGACATGATTGACAAAAAAACAGACCTGTCAGGAGCCTTTATCGGCGGTGTTATTTTGGCGGCAGTAACAAGTTTGCCCGAGCTTATAACAAGTATATCTGCCGTTGCTTTAGGTAATGACGACCTTATTATCGGCAATGTTTTAGGCAGCGATTTGTTTAACCTTTGCATTTTCGGCGGCTTGACATTGATTTCTACAAAAGCGTTTGCCAAATCCTCTGTGGGTATATCAAACCTTAAAACTATAATTTGTACCATTTTGGCATATGTTGTAACAGGTTTTGTTCTCTTTAGCGATTTTAACACCACTATTCCCGGTGTTTCAATTAACTTTGTTTCAATCATTATTGTGATTTTATATGCCATTGCATGTAAGTTCATGACGGGTGATGAATCTGAAAGTGACAGTGAGGATGATGAACTCCTTACATTAAAGCAAGTTGTCGTAAGATTTGTTCTCTGTGCCTCGGGTCTTGTTGCATCAAGCGTTATCATCACACAAATTACAGACACAATTACAAAGGTTTATCCCATATTCGGTTCATCCCTTGCAGGTGCAATATTCCTTGGCGTTGCCACATCTATCCCTGAATTAACAAGCAGTATCACTCTTGTAAGAAAGGGAAATTTCAACGCTATGGTAGGTAACGTAGTGGGAAGCAATATGTTTAATTTTATAATTTTCTCTCTTGCTGATATCTTGGCTTTCAGAACTGATGTATACCATTCACTGGTGCCTGAAACTGTTACTATGGTAGGTTTTACAAGCTCTCAGCTTTTGATTGTATTCGGTCTTTTCTCCGCCTTTGTTACAGGGGCATCACTTATTGTAAAGTATAAAACATCAAAGAATTCAGAAGCTTCAAAAGGCTCTGTGGCAAATGTAATGATAAAAATTTTCGGTGCTTTAATACTTTTAAGCTATATTTCCTACCTTGTATGTTCAATGACGGTTGCTCCGTGAGGTGATATATGTATCCTACAGTAGAAACTGCATTAAAAGAGCTTGAAAAAGGTTACGAAATAAACCCTACCCGTTGGGTGGACCACGCAAGATATACCGGGGAAGCGGCAAGAAACATTGCCGCCTCTGCAGGACTGGACATCGAAAAGGCCTATGTGCTGGGACTTTTGCACGATATAGGCAGACGGTTCGGCTTTTCGGGTATACGCCACATTGTTGACGGGTATAATTATGCCATGGAAAAAGGCTGGGACAGTGTTGCAAGGATAAGCATGACACATTCCTTTGCAAAAAATGTGCCTACCATAAACCCCTCTATGATGGATTTGACTAAAGAGGAGTATGAGTTTACAAAAAACTACCTTTCATCTATCCAATATGACGATTACGACATTTTAATGCACCTTTGCGACAACGTTGCTCTACATAGCGGATACGTGCTCATGGAAAAAAGGATGGTTGACATTTCCATGCGTCACGGTGTCCATGAAGGCACGGTTAAAAGATGGGAAAGTCTTTTTGAAATAAAAAACTATTTTGAAAAGAAAATGGGGCATAGCATTTACTCAGTTCTTCCGGGCGTTGTGGAAAATACCTTTGAATTTTAAGGGGCTGTAGCAAAAAGATTTTTTAAATCGGGTTGACTACAGCCTTGTTTTTG
>JBJDXJ010000020.1:0-2387 GCA_051866635.1 Clostridia bacterium
TATTTAATGCTTAAATTTGCAGAAGAAATTTCAATTTTTTAAGGAGGCAAGATAATGATATACTTTGATAACAGTGCAACAACACCTATTGCCCCCGAAGTTATTGAAAAAATGAAAGAGTCGATGGAAAATAGTTGGGGTAATCCGTCAAGCACCCACGCTGTTGGCAGAAATGCCGCAAAGCTTGTGAAGGATGCAAGAAAAACTCTTGCAGATTATTTAGGCGTAAAAGAAGATGAAGTTTACTTTACATCAGGTGGTACAGAAAGCGATAATATTGCAATTTTCGGTGCCGCCAACATTAAAAAGGGAAACAGGATTGTAACTACTATGATTGAGCATCCGGCAGTTTTGGAATGTATGAAGCATCTGGAATTTTCAGGCTTTGAGGTTGTGTATATTTCACCTGAAGCTGACGGAAGTATTGACGAAAACAAGGTCATCGATGCGGTAAACGACAAAACCTGTCTTGTAAGTGTTATGCACGTGAATAACGAAACAGGTGCAGTCGTTGATATCTCCAAAATTGCAAAAGAGGCAAAGAAGAAATCCCAAAGGGTGCTTGTTCATACTGATGCGGTGCAGTCGTTTGGGCATTTAGAAACAAAGCCTTATAATATGAATGTGGACCTTATGAGTATAAGCAGTCATAAAATACACGGACCTAAAGGGTTGGGGGCTCTTTTTGTAAGAAAAGGTGTAAATGACTTGAAAACCACCGTCTATGGCGGAGGTCAGGAAAGAAACTTAAGAAGCGGTACGGAGAACACCTTTGCAATTGCAGGCTTTAAAAAAGCTGTTGAGCTTATTGACCTTAATGATAAAAAGCGTGTAGCAGCACTGCGTGAAAAAATGAAGTCAGAGCTTTTGAAATTGGGGAAAACACATTATAACGGCCCCGAAAATGCGTCACCGTATATACTTAATATGTCATTTGAAGGTGTAAGAAGCGAAGTTATGCTAAACGCCCTTGACAGTAAGGGTATATGCGTTTCCTCAGCATCTGCCTGTGCAGGCGGCAAGCATAAGAGCCATGTTCTGGAAGCCATGGGTGCAAAGTATAGAGATAACGCAATACGTTTCAGCTTTTCTAGATATAATAGTGAAGAAGAAGTTTGTGCGGCCGTAAATGCTGTAGAGGAAGTATTAAAGATGTTCAGAAGGTGAAAGTTATGAAGGAAATTTTATTGATAAAATATGGTGAGATTATTTTGAAGGGTCTTAACCGTAACAAGTTTGAAGATATGCTCATCGGCAACATACGCCGTGCAGTGGGCGAGGGCAAAATAAAAAGTATTAAGAAAAGCCAGGCTATTATATATATAACACCTGAAGAAGGTATTGATATTGATATGCTGGCAGAGAGAATTTCAAGGGTGTTCGGCATTGTGTCTATTACAAGAGCCGGGGTTTTTGAAAAGAATATGGACGAAGTCCTTCAAAAGGGAAGCGAATACCTTGTTCCTTTTATGGAAAATGTTAAGACCTTTAAAGTGGAGGCAAAAAGAAGTGATAAAAAATTCCCTTACGATTCTCCTGAAATTTCCCGTCTTATGGGTGGTGCAATCCTTTCAAAGCTTCATTGGTTAAAGGTTAATGTTAAAGAGCCCGATGCAGTTGTAAGGGTTGAAATCCGTGATAACGAAGCATATGTGTTTGCCTCCTGTGCTGTTGTAAAGGGTCAGGGCGGTATGCCTGTAAGAAGTAACGGAAGAGCAACACTTCTTATTTCAGGAGGGATAGACTCACCTGTTGCAGGATATATGATGGCTAAAAGGGGACTTGAACTGGAAGCGGTGCATTTTACATCGCCACCGTACACAAGTGAGCTTGCAAAGGATAAGGTAATTCAGCTTGCAAAAATTATTGCCTCCTACACAGGCGGCTTTACTATGTATATCGTACCATTTACCGAGCAACAGCTTGCTATACGTGACAATTGCCCCGAGGAACATTTAACTCTTATTATGCGTAGAATGATGATGCGTGTTACCGAAAAGATTGCAAAGAGAAATAAATCAATGGCAATTGTTACAGGTGAAAGTTTAGGTCAGGTGGCAAGCCAGACTATTGAAGCCTTAGCTGTTACAAATGAATCTACAGATATGAATGTTTTAAGACCTCTGGTAGGTATGGATAAGGAAGAAATTATTGCCATTGCAAGGCGTATAGGAACTTTTGAAACATCCATACTTCCCTATGAGGATTGTTGTACCGTATTTGTGCCTAAGCACCCCACAACAAGACCAAAACTTGAAAATATTTTAAAGAGCGAAAGCAGACTTGATATGGATTATTGGGTGGAAAAAGCCCTTAATGATACAGAATGGATAAGAATTGAAGCTGAGTAAAATTGGAGTTGATTTAATGCTTACATCTGAGATAAT
>JBJDXJ010000021.1:0-12397 GCA_051866635.1 Clostridia bacterium
CTACAATCAGTACATGACCACCGTGTCAGAGTTTAAGAAGATGCTTAACGAAATGTACAAAAAAGGTTACGTGTTAGTGGATATTCACGATATAGCAAAGGAAGAAACAGACGAAAACGGCGTTACAAGATTTGTTCCCGGCAAAATTATGTTACCTGAAGGCAAAATCCCCTTTGTCATGAGCCAGGACGATGTATCTTATTATAACTATATGACAGGTGACGGGTTTGCAACAAAAATTGTAATCGGTGAGGACGGATATCCCACCTGTGAGTACATAACAGATGACGGCACCGTAGTGTACGGCGACTATGATCTGGTACCTATTTTGGAGAGCTTTATACAAGCCCATCCCGATTTTTCCTATAAGGGTGCACGTGCGGCACTGGCAATCACAGGCTATGACGGCGTTTTAGGCTACAGAACATGTCCAAGCGGTGACGGATATAATCCTGACGATGTTGAAAAAGCAAAGACAGTTGCACAAAGGATGGTTGAGTGCGGATGGACTTTTGCCAGCCACAGCTGGGGACATCAACGTTACGGGGAAATAAGCCTTGAAAAAATGCAGACAGATGCAGAGAAATGGAATAACGAGGTAAGGCCCATTTTAGGGGATGTTGATGTTATGATTTATGCAAACGGTGCCGACATAGCAGGCATTGAAAACTATTTTGGTGCAAAGTATGAGCTTCTGAAATCTTACGGATTTAAGTATTTTTGCAATGTTGACTCCTCAAAAGCATGGGTGCAGATAAATGACGGATATGTACGCCAGGGCAGAAGAAACCTTGACGGATACCGTATGTGGTACTCACCGGGAAAGCTCAGTGATTTATTTAACGTGGAGGATGTTTGGGATAATACAAGACCCACGCCCGTAACTCCTATATAATAAAATCGGACAGTCATTCTGACTGTCCGATTTTGTTCGCAAGAAATGCAATGCATAATAAATTTGGGATTGCCATTAACGCACAGGAAATATCACCTATTCCCCACACCACATCAAGGTGTATAACTGCACCGAAAAATGTGGCAATTGCATAAATTACCATGAAAACATTTTTTTGCTTTTCGCCCAAAAGGTACTCTGTACACACAATTCCAAAATATGACCATCCCACAACTGTTGTAAAGGCAAAAAAGGCTATTGAAATGTCAAGTATTCCTCCCCCTACATTTCCCAGTGCCGAATAGAATGCGTTTTGCGTACTGCTTGCGTTGGCAGATAAAATTACAAGGGCTGTTAATGTGCAAATTACAAAAGTGTCAATAAAAATGGCTATTGAACCTATTACACCTTGATCATGGGGCGTTTTTGCGTTGGACTTAGATGATAATATTGCCATACTTCCAACCCCTGCCTCACCTGACAGTACACCTCGGGCAATGCCTGTTATCACCGCACCGGAAGTAAATGCCTTAAGGGACAAAGCTTCCTGAAATATGTTTTTAAAAACTATTGGTATTTCCCTGTAATTTATTGCAATTACAACTATAGCGGCTACTATATAAAATAAACCCATTATGGGAACAAAGAAATCTGTAAATCTTGTTATTCCCTTCAGTCCGCCCTTTATAATTATATATGCTAAAACCATAAATATAAGTCCTATTACCCATTTTTTTATTCCGAACCCTGTATTCATTGCGTTTGCCGCAGAGTTGGATTGTATCATATTGCCTATTCCCAAAGATGCAAATATGCAAAAAAAGGCAAAAACCTTAGATAAGTTTTTTGGCATATACCTTATAGGCTGATTATTTTTACTTCTGTATTTTAACCCAAGCACATTTTCAGTATAAGAAACTGCCATTCCTAAAAATGCCGCTATCCACATCCAGAACACTGCTCCGGCACCGCCCACGCTTATAGCCAGGGAAACACCTATTATATTACCTGTCCCTATAGTTGACGCCAGTGTTACAAACAATGTCTGTAAGGGTGAAACTTCGCCTTTTTTGTTTTCTGTATTTTCTTTTTCTGCACCTTTGTTTTTTACAATTTGCCTAAGGCATATAACCCCTGCAATTAAAAACAGAGGTACAAACATATAATTCCACAGTATGTTTTTTATAACATCAAGCATTTTATCCACTCCGTGCTTATAATATGGAAAAAGAGCATAAATTATAACTATAAGTTGACTTTACATACCCGTTTTGATATAATTATTTGTAATGATTTGGAATATTTTTGGAGGTAACCATGAAATTAGAGCATAATTCCAGAAAATCTTTTTATCGTTATCCTAAAGGGGCTGTAAAGACCGATTCATCCATCAGGTTACGTATAAGCATAGGTTCAATAGCTATTCCTGACAAGGTTTCTCTTTTCGTAAACGAAGAAGAACATCAGATGTACTATATCTATTCTCTCGCAGGCACTCGTATTTACGAATGTAGAATCAAAGCTCCCGCTGAAACGGGTCTTTTGTGGTACTTCTTTAAGGTGGAAGCCGACGGAGAAACGAACTGGTATTCCAATAATGAAAACTTTTTAGGCGGCATGGGACAGACATACATCGAAGAACCTGCCGTTTCATATCAGATAACGGTGTATGATAAGAATTACAAAACACCGGATTGGATAAAAAATGCCGTTGTGTATCAGATATTCCCCGACCGTTTCTACCGTGGAGAAGATACTCCCATTCACGGTATTCCACGCTCATGGGGCGAAGAGCCCTTTTATACTGCAGAGCAGTTTGGGGGCGAATATCTCTCCAATGACTTTTTCGGGGGTACTCTTTCAGGCATTGCCGAAAAGCTACCATACCTTAAGGATTTGGGCGTAACGGCAATTTACTTAAACCCCATATTTGAAGCCTTTTCAAACCACCGCTATGATACTGGGGATTATGAAAATGTTGATAAAACTTTAGGCACAAACGAAGATTTTATCAATCTTGCAAAAAAAGCAAAAAAGATGGGCATACGCATCATTTTGGACGGTGTGTTCAGCCATACGGGAGCTGACAGCAGATATTTCAACAAATACGGTCACTACGACAGTGTAGGTGCCTACCAAAGTGAAGATTCACCTTATTACAGTTGGTACAACTTCCACGGCGACCATGACCATTATGACTCCTGGTGGGGTTTTGACACATTGCCCAACACCAACGAGCTTGACAGTGAATATGTTAAGTATATTTTAACTAATCCTGACAGTATTATAAAACGCTGGATTGAAAACGGTGCATCAGGCTGGCGTCTTGATGTTGCCGATGAGCTTCCTGACGAATTTATTATAAAACTTCGCAAAGCAGTGAAGGAAAAAGACAAAAACGCCCTTGTTATAGGCGAAGTGTGGGAGGATGCCTCCAATAAAATCAGCTACGGTGAAAAAAGGCAGTTTCTCTTAGGAAAATCCTTAGACGGTGTTATGAACTATGTTTTTAGAGGTGCCGTACTTGACTACCTTAAATATGAAGACTCCTGCCTTTTTACTCAAAGGATTATGTCCATGGTTGAAAATTATCCTGCCGAAGCACTTTATGCTTCCTTAAATCTTATTTCAACACATGACGTACCACGTGCCCTTACAATCCTTTCCGATGCACCTGACATTGAAGGAATGGACCGCAATGCACAAAAAGCAGTTGTTGTAACAGATGAAATGCGACAACTTGGCATTGAGCGAATGAAACTTGCAACACTTATACAGTTCACACTTCCCGGTGCACCTTGTGTATATTACGGCGACGAAATCGGCATGTATGGTTATGCTGACCCATTTAACCGCCGTTGCTTTAACTGGGAAAACATAAATCATGAGCTTAGGGATATAACAGAAAAATGTGCATATCTCCACGGAAAATATGATGCTTTAAAAACAGGAATGGTGAATATGCTTTATCATGTTAATTCCACAGTATGCTACCTTCGTTACTCTAACGCTTTTGGGCGTGATACCACTAAAGACATGGTTTTGGTATGTATAAATGCGTCTCAGACAATTACTGAAAATCTTCATCTTGAAATGGGAAGATTTAATTTTGAAAAGGTGACCGACGGATTCACAGGTGAAGCTGTTAAATATGAAAATCACTATCTTGACACTTCTGTTCCTCCCCTTTCAGCAAAGGTTTTCATCCTTAAAAAATCGGACAGCAATTGTTGTGTTACAGAATATATTTAATATGAGGTATGCTTATGGACAACTCTGTTTTTACATCACCCATATATGCCGTCTCCGAAGACGGAAGCGGTATAGCCAAAGATGATGGCTATACCGTTTTTGTAAAAGGTGCGGTTTTGGGCGATATATGCAAAATCCAAATAACAAAACGTAACAAAAACTATGGGTTTGGCAAGCTGCTTAAGGTTATTACCCCATCAAAAAGTCGTATTACACCTATCTGCCCATCATTTGAGGAATGTGGCGGTTGTACGCTTTTGCATACAGATTACAAAACCCAGCTTGATATAAAACGTGACAGGGCATATGATGCCCTTACACGTATCGGCGGTTTTGAAAATATAACGGTACATGAAACAACTCCATCTGTGCCAAATATTAACTACCGTAACAAAAGCCAATACCCTGTAGGGGGAAAATGCGGCAATGTGCAAATCGGGTTTTATGCACCAAAAAGTCACAATGTTATTAATTCTGATTACTGTGCCATAGAAAACGGTGATTCACGGCTTATAGTCAATGCCTTCCGCACATGGATGGAAAAATATAATATTGCCCCATATAACGAAGAAAAGCACTGTGGCACTATACGCCATATTTACTCACGTGTGGGCGAAAGCATAATTGTTGTCATAGTGTCACGAACCCGTGATATAGACCACATAGACAATCTTAAGGATATGCTGTTATCACTTGACACAAAAAAGCCTATAGGCGGTATTGTAGTGAATATCAATTCTCAGAAAACAAACACAATCCTTGGCAAGTACGACTATGTTGTATATGGCGAAAAGTTTATATATGCCCGTATTTCTGATATTATCTATAAGGTAAATTACAAGTCATTCTTTCAGGTCAATGAGTTTACAACACCCCTTTTGTATGAAAAAGCACTTGATTTATGCAATTTAAAAGGCAACGAAACTGTTTTCGACCTGTACTGCGGTATAGGTACAATAAGCCTGTTTCTTGCAAAAAAAGCAAAAAAAGTTATAGGCATTGAAATTGTACCCGAAGCTATTGAAGATGCAAGGGAAAATGCAAAATTGAACAATATTTCCAATGCAGAGTTTTTCACGGGTGCGGCAGAGGATATTTGTCCTTCACTTATAAAGAACGGAGAAACTGCCTCTGTTGTGGTTGTGGACCCACCAAGAAAGGGTTGTGATGAAAATCTTCTTGATGCAATCGGAAAAATGATGCCTGAAAAAATAGTATATGTATCCTGTAATGTGTCAACTTTGGCAAGGGATGCAAAAATTCTTTGCCAAAAATACGGCTATCAATTAAAAGAGGCATTCCCCTTTGACCAGTTCCCCCATTCAATGCATGTGGAATGTGTCGTGCAACTTTGTCGTGAAGATAGGAAATAACTCAGATACGCAGAAAACCGCCATTTCGGCGGTTTTCTGCGTTTAGCATTCTCTTGTCTTGAACTTTCGCCCATCACTATACTCTTCTCCGTCAATGGCAAATTCCATTCCGTTAATGAGAACGAAAGAGAATGACACAGGGGTGCGAACAATAACCTTATCAACAACAGCCTTGAAGATACTATCGTCAAACTCGGTAAGCGGATTGCTGTTCGTGTTGATAATCTCACGGATAACAGAAACCTGACGAAGCTTTTCGTTATCGTCGCTTTCCTTTTCGATGTAGCTGTTCTTGATTTCAATGTGTTTATCCTTAATCTCACATAGAGCGGAATATTCACGCTTATATGTAATAAGAAATATATTGTTCCTACCTATATAACGAACAGTATGTATAATGTATATACTGCTTCAAGAAAGGAAAGAGAGATATATTACCAGCATACATACATCATGTATACATTCTATCCCGCCTTAATTTGATGAAAAAAGTTCGCTTGTTCTTGATGTTTTCGATTTTCATCGTTTAAACGGACGCGGCAACTTGAAAAATTTACAATTATATGATATAATATAGACGAGTCTTAAAGAGGTGGTGAAAAAGTTGCAATTACAGAGCAATTACATTTTTCTGAAAAATCCATATAAAAAGCCTACTAAGCAGAAAAAGAATAGTGATGAAAATGTTATTGTTTTAGATTTAGGAAAGAGTGTTTATGGTTTTATCCGTAATACCTTTCCAGATGTCACAGGAGGTAGAAATCCTGATAATCCTTTCAAAAGAGAATGCAGCTTGACTGTTAAGGTTGGCTCTGTTGATTGTACTGCTACTTTTATAATAAATGAAGTTCGAGAAAATACATTTCTTGATATTATTGTTGATGGAAAAAGCAAGACACAGGCTATAAAGTGTTTTGAATATATACAGACACAGCTCTTAACCTCTGGTATAGACGAACACTACATACCGATTATTTCATATGACGCTATTTCCGAGTATTACTGTAATAAAATCTTTGGTAAGCTTAACTCTTTGGAACGAAACTTGAGAAAGCTTCTGTATAACATATATATTGTTAATTTTGGAGTGCAATATTACCAAGCTACAATTAGTAAAGAACTTCAAGATGAAATAAAGAAGAACATACAGGCCAAAGGTGGAGCAGAAAAAAAGGAAATTGAGCGATTACAGAATTTTTTCTATTCACTTGATTATGGCAGCTTACAAAAGATGTTGTTTACTCCTTCTTGGACAGATATTGACCAAGAGGAAAAAGACAAATTTCTTTCGGAAAACACAGATTTGTCTATATTATCTGATGAAGAGCTGAGAAATAAATTTTTGAAATTCACACCTAAAAGTGATTGGGAGAGATTTTTTAGCGAAAAGATTAAAATTGAAAATATCGAACAGCTCGTTAAAGACATTGGTTTATTTAGAAATAAAGTTGCTCATTTTAAGTTTTTCTCTAAGAAAGACTATGATGAGTGTGCTAAGGCAGTCAATTTTTTTAATAAGGCTGTGTTAAATGCAATAAAAATTACAGAGAGCAAAGATTTTGCAGAAAAGAATACTGTTCATTTAAAATCTACACTCAAAGATTTTGCAGAAAAAATGGAAAATGTTCGGAAAACAATTATGAAGTCTTATGAGCCGTTATTAAACAATATCTCAAAAGTAATGCAAACATACTCTTGGATAGATAAAAATAGCGCCATAATGGAAACGGCACGCAGAACACAATCAATATTCGAAGCGATTAAACCTACATTACCTGTTCTTCCGACATCTTTGGTGCAAGGTTTGGATTTTGCGTCAAAAGTGAATATACCTCAAATCAATATGCCGCAATTTGATTTTTCAATACCACATATTCCAGATGAAATTGTAGATTATTCCAAAGATGTTGCCGATGATGAGGATATAACAGAAGAAAACAAGATTACCCCAGAAAGCGAGGAAGATGATAATGCCTAGAAACACCAGAGCAGAGTCAAGATGTCGCTATCTTGTGCGAGAGGTAGCTCAACAAAAAGGTTGGAACACAAAGCACCCCCAAAGAGGTGGTAATTTTCTAGAAGAACAGGAAATCGCCGCTTATTTCCCAGATTCAGGATTAGGATTAACAAAGCCTGACTTTTTGGTGTGCCAAAATTATGCACCGATTATTGTTGTGGAAGCCAAAAATGAAATAAATAAGATTGATGAAGCCATATCTGAAGCCATTGAGTATGCAGAAGCAATAAATGAACACGGAACATATAGAGTTGTTATTGCAACAGGCGTTGCTGGAGAAGAGGACAATGGATACATATTCAAAACTGTCTTTTTCAACGGAGAAAGTTGGGTTCCACTACAATCTTATGGTTTTGAACTGACAAGTTTTCCAAGTGTCGGTGAAGTTAATATAGCTTTAGAAACACAAAACGGAACTACAGAAGTAACTATTCCACAATTATCTGAATATATCGAAGCTGCAATAGATTTGTCATCAATTCTTCGTGCCGCAAAAATCGAGCCATCTTTACGCCCCAAAGTGTTGGGGGCAGTAATTACTGCGTTATATCAAGGCGAAATTGAACTTGGAAATGGTGAGGAAATTCATTCTATAAACACCTTGGTTAGCCAAGCAATCTCTGAAACAGATCATTTTGAAGAAAACAAGAAAGCTCAGCTAATCGAAGCACTAAGATTGCCCGATGCGGATTATGCCCGTTTAGCTCCCAAAATGGGAAGAATAGTATTCATTCTAAAAACATTAAATGTAAAATCTATTTTAAGAACAGACACAGACTTTCTCGGATTATTGTATGAGGCGTTTATTAGATACGGATATGACAATAATTCATTAGGCATAGTATTCACTCCCAGACATATAACTAAATTCTGTGCTGAATTAACTGATGTGACGGCCCGTGATAAAGTAATTGACATAGCGTGTGGGTCTGGTGGATTCTTAGTCGCATCATTTGACAGAATGGTTAAGACTTCTCAAGAACTTGGTATTCCGATTTCTGTTGTTAGAGAGTCGCTATATGGTTTTGATACAAATCCTACTGTTTGGGCACTTGCAGCGTTGAACATGTTCTTTAGAGGCGATGGAAAAAGTCATATAGAAAATGCAAGTTGCTTTGATGATGTTAGCAAAGCCTCGGTACAAGGTAGATTTAAGAAGGCGTTGCTTAATCCTCCATTTTCACAAGAGGACGAGCCTGAACGAGATTTTATTTCTCAGGCTATGGAAACTTTGGAAACAATAGGATTACTTGCTGTTGTCGTGAAATCTGGAATATTTGCCGATGATGACAATGCACTATGGAGAGAAAACTTTTTAAGAAGTCATTCAGTCATCGGTATGATTAGCCTTCCAAGTGATTTGTTTTATCCTACTGCCATTGACACTACAATAATGATTGCTTCCGCTCATAGACCACAGCAAGAAACGGATAAAGTGTTTATGGCTAAAATCTGGAATGATGGTTTTAAAAAACTTAAAGGCAAAAGGGTTGAAACAGCAGGGTCGCAGCTTGGTGAAGTCATGGAACAGTTTATAAAATTTAAGTCAGGAGAGGAAACTGATTCAAATTTGGTAACTGTTATTACTGCGGATAAAATTATGTCTCATGGTGCTGAATTCTGCCCCGAGCAATACTTACCGCAACCTGAATTTCCAGAAGAGGAGCAAATCAAATACAAAGATGATATTTTGAAATCTATTATGACAACTTCTGTATGTGTGGATGGGATTTCAGACGAAGTTTTGGAAGAATTTCCAATGTGGAACGATTTACCTGAGTTAGAGTATGGTATCGAAAATACAATAGAGCATTTCTTCCATGTTGAAGGAGGAAAATCAAAAGGAGAAAGCAATTATATAACGGGAACCTGTCCGTATGTTTCTTCAGGAGACCCTCAAAACAGCATAATTCGCCTTGTTGGCGATGTTGATGGCGAGGTTTTTTCTGAGGGCGCAATAACAGTTACATGCTTTGGTAGAGCTGCTGTCCAACCATGGCGTTTTATGGCTAGAGGAAATGGCGGAAGTGCAGTTAGGGTATTGATTCCGAAATATAAAATGACATTTTCTGAATTGATTTGGTTTGCTGCTCAAATCAATATGCAACGTTGGAGATTTTTCTATGGTCGAATGGCTATTAAAAGTAGACTTAAATTGTTAAAGGTATTCTCTCCTCCTGAACCATTAATTGATAGTGATGAAACCATAGCAGAAAAAGTCTTAGAACTTTCAAATAATATAGTTGATATTATGCACAGATGATATTGTATCAATTTTTTGTTATATTCTGACGAGTTCGACCATAGAATAATAATGAGATTGGAAATCTCAATGCTCTCATATCCATTATTTACGCAAAGTAAATAACAGGGCAAGAATATGAAATGGTCGGAATACAAACTGGTTTAGAATTTGTTTATCCCCTGCCCGAAAGGGCAGGAATAAATAAAATGGCAGGAATTGTCGAGCCGTCAGAATGTTATCTTCATTTTGGTGGCTTATTTTTGGTGGTGAATATATTGACAATTACTGGAGTACAGAGCTTTTTGAGCAGAACATAAAAGTAATGAACTATATGCAGCTTGCAGATTGGCTGATTGCTTGCAGAAGCCACATAAAGCGAACTGATTATGATAGCTACTAGAATTATGTATCTGATGTGGCTTATTTTTGCTCCGAGTGGGAAGATTTCTATACGAAACACGAAGAAGAATACGGAAATAAGAGCGTGTTCCGTTCGGAGAAATTCAAGAAAGCCTTGCTATATGCACAGGTCAAAAACAATTATCGTATTCGAGCCGACTTTGGAGCAGCAAAGGAAGATTTCATTGTAGATACTATGAGAACTTGCAGAAGTCTATATTTTCAGAGCATACGATAAAAGAAATTCAGCAGACATTCGATGTGCTATATGAGTTGATACAAAAGGTTTTTCAAGAGGAGCAGGGATTCAAACAACGTTTACATGAAGTAGTAAGCACACAGCTATTTAACGATATTGTTGTCTGTGTCAGAGTATTCAATGATAAGGGCAAGCAGATAAAGGCAGCTACCTACAAAGAAGCTCTCAAGCTTTGCGAACAGAAGAAGAATTATACCGTTGAGGTTGTTCGCAAAAGGAAGAAGGTCGGCTATTATCAATCCTTTAAGGAGTACGATATTTCTACAACGGTTTATACCGAATACATCTCCCCGAATTACTGCGAACAGGAGTTTAACAAGAAGATATTCATCAATCTGGCGTTTGCGATTTGTCTGAATAAAACGGATGCAGAGAAATTCCTGAATTTCAACGGCTATTCTATCTCTAACCAAACAAGGCGATTTGATGTCATCTGCGAAAAATCTTTCCGTATCGGTTTTGGCAGAGAATATACGATTGCTCTTATTGATAAATTCAATGAGGAAATTAAAGCAAGATACCCTGTCTGAAAGTTGATACCGAATATCACAAAGAACAGGAAAACAAATGCGACAGTGTAGCAGACACCACACGAGGCATGTGGAGACGTGCGTCCTTTTGTCTAAACTGAAATAAAGTAAGTCAGTTTCCATTGAATTAGACCTTGATACCTTGAAATCTTTGGTTATTAACCTAAGTAAGCTCTCTGTCTGTTTATAACGGTCACAAACGCATTTAAAACGACCTGTATCGCATTTAAATTTATTTAGTAAATTTGGACGCTATCAAATTTTGAAAGTGTATTGACAAAACAAATAAAAGTGAATATAATAAATATAGGATATATCCTATATCAGGAGTTTTACAAATGGAAAATTTTACGATCGACTTTTTTGAATTTGAAAATGGCGATTGTCCTGTTCGTGAGTATTTAGACAGCACTGACGTGAAGATGCGAGCAAAAATCTTGTGGACAATCGGATTATTGGAAACAAATGGAAACACACTTAGTATGCCATATTCAGAACCATTAACTGATGGTATCTTTGAACTACGAATAAAACAAGGCAGTGATATTTCAAGGATATTATATTTTTTCTGTATCGGAAAAAGAATAATATTAACGCACGGTTTCACAAAGAAGACTAATAAAGTGCCTAAAAGTGAAATTGAAACAGCCAAAAAATACAGAGAAATATATCGCAGGCAGAAAGGAGAATGATTATGTCTGATTTTAGAAATTATTTAAATGAACAATTAAAAAACGATGAATTCAAGGCAGAATATGAAAAACTTGAACCTGAGTTTTCAATCATTCAAGCTGTAATTGATGCAAGAAAGTCAACCAATATCACCCAAAAGGAATTAGCTGAAAGAACCGGCATAGCACAGTCTGATATTTCAAAGCTGGAAAACGGCAACTCAAACCCTACTCTTGGTATGTTGAAAAGACTGGCTGATGGTATGGGAATGACAGTCAAATTGCAATTTGTACCAAAAGCACAGAGATAAACAAAATATCATTTTAACCGTGAGATTAAGTCTTACGGTTATTTTTTTACACCCTGCCCAAATTTAATGAAAATTTTCAATTTCGTTGACTGAAATAAAAATTTGTGATAGAGTAAAATAAAAGTTTGTACACATGATTATAGTATGGGAACAATGTGTCGATATTGAGACAAAAGAGTTGATTCGTTTCTTGGTTGAAAAGGTAGAAATATATGCTGAATCTCTTGAAAATGGTCGTATTTTAAAAAGCGTAAAACTGCATTTTCACTTGCTTTATAACGGTTTAGAGTGTGACCTTTGGTTTGGACAAAGATGGTCATGTGGAACTCGATATGCCATTACTCGATATGTTGTCTGACTGAAGCGAGATTTGACAAGGAGGTAGCAAAATGACAATTAAGTTATTTTGGAATGCAATAATAAAATTTATGCTTGGGATTATTTT
>JBJDXJ010000022.1:0-51816 GCA_051866635.1 Clostridia bacterium
AAGAATTGAAGCTGAGTAAAATTGGAGTTGATTTAATGCTTACATCTGAGATAATATGTGTGGGAACAGAGCTTCTTATGGGTCAGGTTGTAAATACCAATGCCGCATACATTGCTCAAAGGCTTTGTGATATAGGTTTAGCTGTAAACTATTCCTCGGTTGTGGGAGATAATCCCAAACGCCTTCGTGACAGCGTTAGTGAAGCTTTATCACGATGTGATGTTATTATCACCACAGGCGGATTAGGACCTACAGACGACGATTTGACCAAGGAAACAGTGGCAGAACTATTGGGCAAAAAACTTGTTTTCCATGAGGACAGTATGAGAAAAATGGTTTCATATTTAAGAGAATCGGGCAAAAATATGAGTAAAAACAACGAAAAACAGGCTTATCTTCCCGAAGGATGTTTCATTTTAGAAAATGATAACGGAACAGCACCGGGATGTATTGTGGAAAAAGATAATCACTTTGTGGTTATGCTTCCCGGTCCACCTAAGGAAATGAAGCCTATGTTTGACAAGGCTCTTAAGTTTTTAAAAGAAAAGTCTGACGTTGTTATGAAATCCAGGGTTTTACGCCTTTTCGGCATAGGTGAAAGCAGAGCCGCAGCTACTTTGGATGATATTATAAAAGAACAGACAAACCCCACCATTGCCCCTTACGCAAAAGAAGGGGAGGTTACCTTCAGGATAACAGCCTCTGCCAAAGACGAGGATGAGGCACAAAAAATGGTTGACCGTATGGCAGATAAGGTTTACGAAAGGCTGGGAGATTATATCTACGGCGAAGGTGACAGTAACAGTATGGAAAAGGTTCTTGTACAAGCCTTAAAAGAGAAAAATTTAACAATAGCCACTGCCGAAAGCTGTACGGGAGGTCTTATAAGTCAGCTTATAACAAAGGTTCCCGGGTCAAGCGACGTTTTCGGTTTTGGGTTTGTTACTTATGCAAACGAAGCAAAGGAAAGATTTTTGGGCGTAAAGAAAGAAACTCTTTTGCAATACGGTGCTGTAAGCGAATTTACGGCAAAGGAAATGGCAGAGGGTGCAAGAGAAAAATCAGGTGCATCTGTTGCATTGTCTGTTACGGGCATTGCAGGGCCCGGCGGCGGAACAGATGAAAAGCCTGTTGGGCTTGTATACATCGGTGTAAGTGACAAAAACGGCACAGAAGCCTACAGATTTATGATGACGGGCGACAGAGAAAGGGTCAGAAAAAAGAGTGCCCTTTGTGCAATGAACATAGTATTGAAAAGAATAAAATCAATTTAATGTGAGGTAGGGTATGGATAAAATAGCATCATTTACAGTTGACCATGATTTGCTTGAAGAAGGGATGTATATTTCCCGTATAGACGGGGACATAACAACTTTTGATATGAGGACGAGAAAACCAAACATGGGCGATTATATGGACAATATAACTATGCACTCTGTTGAGCATATGTTTGCCACATTGGTGCGTAATTGTGCCATCGGTGAAAATGTGATATATTTCGGTCCCATGGGTTGCAGGACAGGCTTTTACCTTCTTACAAGAGGAATTGACAAGGACGTTGTTTTTAATGAAACAAAAAAAGTTCTAAGTGATATTTGTGAGGAGAAAACAATGTACGGGCAAAGCCGAAAAGAATGTGGAAATTATAAAGAACTTGACCTTGAAAAGGCAAAGGTTGAATGTGCGAGGTATCTGAAAATACTTGAAGCTAAAGGCGAAAAGAACGATTTTTCATATAAGGAGTGAATGAATTGATAGGCATTATTTGTGCAATGCAGTTGGAGCTTGAGAAAATCAATCAGGAAATTGAAAACAAGGTTACAGAAACTGTTTCCGGTGTTGTTTTTACAAAAGGAACCCTTTACGGAAAGGATATTGTAACAGCCGTATGCGGTGTAGGTAAGGTTTTTGCCGCAATATGTACAGAAGCCATGATTATTAAGTATAACCCTGACGTTATAATAAATACAGGCGTTGCAGGAAGTCTTACCGATAAATTGTCAATCGGTGATGTTGCTGTAAGTGAATATGTAGTTCAGCACGATATGGACACTTCACCATTAGGTGATCCTGTGGGGCTTTTGTCAGGAATTAATATAGTGAAAATACCGGCAGATTCCACTGTTTCTGATAAAATTGCAGGTTGTGTAAAGGCTTTGGGCAAAAGATGTGAAAAGGGCATAATTGCATCAGGTGACCAGTTTATCGCAAATGATGAAAAGAAAGAGTACATAAGAGATACATTTGATGCAATCGCCTGTGAAATGGAAGGTGGCAGTGTGGGACACGCCTGCTTTGTAAATAACGTTAAGTTCACTGTTATAAGGGCAATAAGCGACAGTGCAGGCGGCGAAAGTACAATGGATTATCCCACCTTTGCACGTATGGCGGCAGAACAGTCAGCCAAGGCAGTGAAACTTTTTGTAAAGGAACACTATAACGGATAAATTGGATTGTTTCTAGCCTTTTTTGTTAAAAATTAATATAAAATTAATAAAATTGTAACTTGCTATTGATTTTTGAAAAAATTTTTGCTAAAATGATACCGTGTTAATGAGAAGTGTTCTTCTCAAAAAAATTATTTTAATATTGGAGGAGATTTCAATGAAGAAATTACTCACTTTCGCACTCGCACTTGTAATGGCATTGTCTCTTGCAGCTTGCGGTGGCGAATCAAACCCCGCAGACCCCACAGAACTTACAGGTTCTGCAAGTGTTGAGGATTCATTCAAGATTGGTTTCATTTTCTTGCATGATGAAAACTCAACATACGACAAGAACTTCCTTGATGCAGCAGAAATAGCTACAGCTGAACTTGGTCTTAGCCCCGAACAGGTTATCTTCAAGACAAATATTCCTGAAGGTAATGAATGTTACGAAGCTGCAGCAGACCTTGTTGACCAGGGTTGCGACATCATATTCGCAGACAGCTTTGGTCATGAGCCTTATATGTTAAAGGCTGCTAAGGAATTTCCTGAAGTAGAATTCTGTCATGCAACAGGTACAACAGCACACACAGAAGGCGTTAAGAACTTTCACAATGCATTCGCATCTATCTACGAAGGCAGATATCTTGCAGGTATCGCTGCAGGTATGAAGCTTAACGAAATGATCGAAAGCGGAAAGATTACAGAAGACCAGGCTAAGATGGGTTATGTAGGTGCTTTCACATACGCTGAAGTTGTTTCCGGTTACACATCTTTCTACCTTGGTGCTAAGTCTGTTTGCCCCAGCGTAACAATGGAAGTACAGTTCACAGGTAGCTGGTACGATGAAGCTCTTGAGAAAGAAGCAGCTACAAAGCTTCTCAGCAACAACTGTGTACTTATCAGCCAGCACGCTGACTCAATGGGTGCTCCCACAGCTTGTGAAAACGCAGGCGTTCCCAATGTTTCCTACAACGGTAGCACACTCAGCGCTTGTCCCAACACATTCATCGTTTCTTCAAGAATTGACTGGGCTCCTTACTTCAAGTATATTATTGAGACAGTTATGAATGGCGAAGAAATCGTTGCTGACTGGTGCGAAGGCTTTGAAGCAGGTGCTGTAAAACTTACAGATGTTAACGAAAATGTAGCAGCTGCAGGTACCATAGAAGCTATGGAAGAAGCAAAGGCTAAGCTTATTGCAGGCGAAATCAATGTATTTGACACAGAAGCATTTACAGTAGGCGGCGAAAAGCTTGAATCTTATCTTGCAGATGTTGACACAGACGCTAACTACGAAGGAGATACAGAAGTTATTTCCGACGGTTATTTCCACGAATCTGAATTCCGCAGTGCTCCTTACTTTGATATTCAGATAGATGGTATTACACTTCTTAACAGTGCATTCTAATTAAATTTTTAATATAGGGTGGGGAATTTCTCCACCCTATATTAGATTAATTGCTTTTTTAATAAGCAAAGGGTGTGTGTTTATTAAAGAAGACAATACTTTTTTAAGAATGGAGATTTTTTATGGAACAAAATATTGCTCTGGAACTTAAAAATATAACAAAAACCTTTGGAAAGGTTGTTGCCAACAAAAATGTTTCACTTAAAGTACATAAGGGTGAAATTCTTGCTATTCTCGGCGAAAACGGCAGTGGTAAAACTACTTTGATGAATATGATATCGGGTATATATTATCCCGATGAAGGTCAGATTTTTGTGGATGGGAAAGAAGTGTCCATCAAGGGACCGAAGGATGCTTTCAGCTATGGCATTGGTATGATACATCAACATTTTAAACTTGTTGATGTGTTTACGGCTGCAGAAAATATCGTTCTCGGTCTTAAAGATGAAAAGGGCTTTAATATGGCAAAATATATTGAAGAAATCAAGCAAATTACCGATATGTATGGGTTTGAGCTTGACCCTAATAAGAAAATATACGAAATGTCTGTTTCCGAAAAGCAGACTGTTGAAATCATAAAGGTTCTTTACCGTGGTGCAAATATTCTTATTTTGGATGAACCAACTGCCGTACTCACACCCCAGGAAACTGTAAAACTTTTTACTGTTTTGCGTAATATGCGTGACAGCGGAAAGGTAATCATTATTATCACTCACAAACTTCACGAGGTGCTTTCACTTTCCGATAATGTGGCGGTTCTTCACAAGGGCGAGTATATAGGCACAGTAAAAACCGCTCAAACCAATGAGTCGGAACTTACCGAAATGATGGTTGGTAAAAAAGTTGCATTAAATATTGAACGCAGTGAAGTTGAAAACTGTGAGGACAGATTGGTGGTACAAAATATCAACTGCACAAACATCGAAGGTGTAAAACTTCTTGATGATGTATCCTTCACTGTCCGTTCGGGTGAAATATTGGGCATTGCAGGTATTGCAGGCAGCGGACAGAGAGAGCTTTTAGAGGCAATTGCAGGTCTGCAAAATCTTGATAGCGGCAGCATTGTCTATAATAACCCCAAAACAGGAAAAAGTGAAAACCTTAGGGACAAGACCCCTGTTGAAATCAGACAGTTAGGTGTAAGGCTTGCCTTTGTTCCCGAGGACAGACTTGGAATGGGACTTGTTGGAAATATGGACATTATTGATAATATGATGCTCCGTAGCTATAAAAAAGGCAAATCCATGTTTCTTCACCGTAAAAATCCTAAATCACTTGCTGAAGAAATCATTGAAAAACTTGAAGTTGTTACGCCTTCCGCACACACCCCTGTAAGAAGGCTTTCCGGCGGAAATGTGCAAAAAATCCTTGTGGGACGCGAAATTGCATCTTCACCTACGGTGCTTATGGCAGCCTATCCGGTAAGAGGTCTTGATATAAACTCTTCATATACAATATACAACCTTCTTAACGAGCAGAAGAGAAAGGGTGTGGCAGTAATTTTTGTGGGTGAGGACCTTGATGTTTTAATAGAACTTTGCGATAGAATTATGGTTATAGGTTCAGGCAGAGTTACAGGTATTGTTGACGGAAGAAATACCACAAAAGAAGAAATAGGTGTTCTTATGACAAAATCAAAAAGTGACGTTGATAAGACTGGAGGCGAACAGCAATGAAAAAACCGGACAAATTATACTTTGCGGCACTGGGACATATTGTCAAGCGTGATGATATTTCATGGTGGAATGCATGGCTTATAAGAATAGTTGCCGTAGCACTTGCACTTGTTGTATGTGGCTTTGTAACGGTTTCGCTTACCGACCTTAACCCTATTGAAATGTATGCTACCATGATAGAAGGTGCAATCGGAACCTCCCGTCTTACATGGAACCTTTTTCAGAATACGGCAATACTTCTTTGCGTAGCACTTGCACTGACGCCTGCCTTTAAAATGAAATTTTGGAACATCGGCGGCGAGGGACAAATATTAATCGGAGGTTTTGCAACAGCTTGCTGTATGATTTTCTTAGGCGAAAAAATTCCGTCCGTGATACTGATACCAATAATGCTTATTACAAGTATTGTTTCTGGGGCAATATGGGGCTTAATTCCTGCATATTTCAAAACTCGTTTCAACTCTAATGAAACACTTTTTACATTGATGATGAATTACATTGCCATACAGATTGTAGCTTATTTCACACTTGAATGGTCAATGCCTAAGGGATCGGGAACACCGAGACCGTTGGAGTATGGTCAGCTTCCTGTACTTTTTGGTCAAAAGTATCTTGTAAATATTTTGATTGTGGCACTTATCACTGTTTTGGTATATATTTATCTTAAATACAGTAAACAGGGGTATGAAATCGCAGTTGTAGGCGAAAGCGAAAATACTGCAAGATATATAGGCATAAATGTTAAAAAAGTTGTCCTTCGTACAATGATTATTTCAGGTGCTCTTTGCGGTATAGCAGGCTTTCTTCTTGTTGCGGGAACAGACCATTCATTAAAAAGCGATACAGCAGGCGGCCGTGGCTTTACGGCAATTATGGTTTCCTGGCTTGCAAAATTTAATCCCATATTTATGGTACTTACATCACTTCTTATAGTATTTTTACAGAAGGGTGCTTCAAAAATTTCCGAGGTTTACCGATTAAACTCATCCTTCTCTGATATTATTACCGGTATTATTATATTCTTTATTATCGGTTCTGAGTTTTTTATAAATTATAAAATAAAGTTTAATAAAAAGGAGAGAAATGTATGATAACGACAATTATTCAGCGTGCAGTTATGCAGGGAACTCCTTTGCTTTTAGGTTCAACAGGGGAAATACTTACAGAAAAATCAGGTCATCTTAACTTAGGTATCCCCGGAATTATGTATGTGGGTGCAATAAGCGGTGTTGCAGGTGCTTTTCTTTATGAACAAAGCGTTGCATCGCCCGAACTTATAAACCCACTTTTAGCAGTTATAATTCCCCTTGTATGCTCTTTGGTAGGTTCAACTCTTATGGGACTTATTTACTGCTTTTTGACAGTTTCACTCCGTGCTAATCAAAATGTAACAGGTCTGGCACTCACAACCTTTGGCGTTGGTATAGGTAACTTTTTCGGTGGTTCACTTATAAAACTTGTTGACACTGATGTTCCTTCCATTGCTCTTTCGCAAACCAGTAACTATTTCAGAACACAGTTGCCCTTTGCCGATAAATTGGGATGGTTTGGTGATATTTTCCTTTCATATGGATTTTTGGTATATGTTGCAATTATAGTGGCACTTGTATCTTCCTATATCCTTAACAGAACAAGAGTAGGTCTTCATTTAAGGGCAGTGGGCGAAAGCCCGGAAACGGCAGATGCTGTGGGCATAAATGTTACAAAATACAAGTATTTGTCAACTTGTATAGGCAGTGCAATTGCAGGTCTTGGCGGTCTTTATTATGTAATGGATTACGCCAACGGTGTTTGGTCTAACAACGGATTTGGTGACCGTGGATGGCTTGCCATAGCACTTGTTATATTCTCTGTATGGCGTCCGTCCTTAAGTATTCTCGGTTCCATACTTTTTGGCTTCTTGTATGTAATTCCCACATATATTCCCGGAATTACGGTAAGTTCAAAAAAACTTTTTGAGATGCTTCCTTATGTTGTAACACTGATAGTTTTGGTTGTTACAAGTATGAGAAAAAGGAGAGAAAACCAGCCTCCTGCGGCTTTGGGACTTCCTTATTTCCGTGAAGAAAGATAATTATCATATGTAAAAAAACGCATTTCAGAACCTCTGAAATGCGTTTTTTATATGCTTGTTATTTACCCATATCAATAAACTTTTGCATAAGTGTATGACCAAGAGCGATATATTCACCATGTTCGTTTGCACATTTTTCAGTGTATGTGTAGCCTGTATGGTTATTATCACCCTTACGGTATATAATGCAAGGCACATCTTCACCGCTGTGTGTCTTTATTGCAACAGGTGTGTAGTGGTCGGGCATAACCATGAAAATATAATCTTCACCTGCTTTATCAAGCTCTTTCTTAATATAACCTATAATCTTTTCGTCGATTAATTCAAGGCTCTTTACTTTGCCCGGGGCATCGCCCTGGTGACCACATTCATCAGGTGCTTCAAGGTGAACATATACCAAATCGCAATTGTCCTTTAAAAGGGCGTCTACAGCCGCTTTTGCTTTGCCGTCAAAATTTGTGTGAAGGTTACCTGTGACACCTTCCACGTCTATTGAATTCATTTCTGCCAGTATACCGATACCCTTTATAAGGTCAACAGCAGAAACAACGGCACCCTTTAATCCGTACTTTTCTTCAAAGGAGGAAACAAGAGGCTTTTTGCCTTCGCCCCATACCCAGATGGAATTTGCAGGATTTTTGCCCTCGGCAATACGCTTAAGGTTTACAGGGTGGTTTTTCAAAACAGCTTCGCTCTTTTTCATTAAATCAAGAATTCTTTCGTTGTCGGGAAGATAGTCTTTGATTTTTTTGTCTGAAATATCATGGGGAGGAGTAAGGTTAAACTTTTCGGGTGCGTTGTCCCATGTGAATAAATGCCTGTAGCTAACACCGGGATAAAGGTTAATATCACCGCCGAAAAGTGCATCCCTGACAGAAAGTATAAGTTCACGGCTTTCTTCTGTTGAGATTTCCCCGGCAGAATAGTCAACCATTGTTTTATCCTCGTAATTTTCTTCGTCAGATAAAGTAACAGTGTTTGCACGAAAAGCAGTTTGTGAAGGTGTTAAAACAACACCGATTGATGCGGCTTCAAGGGGGGAACGACCTGTGTAATACTCATAGGGGTTATAACCCATAACGCAAAGGTTTGCAACGTCACTGCCGGGCTTTAAGCCTTCACCTACTGTTTTAACCAAAAACAGCTTACCTTCTGATGCAAACATATCCATATTTGGTGTCTCGGATGCCTCAAGAGGTGTTTTACCACCTAAAGAGTCAATAGGGTAATCACCGGCACCGTCAGTTAATACAACTACATATTTCATAGGAACATAAGTTCCTCCTTTCAAAAACATTTTAAATATTATACCACCTGTTGTAAAAAAGAGCAATACAATTTTCACTAAAAGTTGACAAATAGTATACTGTAATGATAGGATATAGTAAAGGAAGTGATGGTATGTTTTATGTTGGTATAGATTTGGGAACATCTTCCGTTAAACTTATATTATGCGATAAAGACGGAAATGTTTTAAACTCCGTTACGAAGGATTATCCCATAAGCTTTCCCTGTGAAGGCTACAGCGAACAAAACCCCTATGATTGGTACGACAAAACAATAGAAGGGCTGTGTGAATTAACAAAAAATGTTTCAGATAAGGTAGCAGGCTTAAGCGTTGCAGGGCAGATGCACGGGCTTGTAATGCTTGACGAAAATGATAGTATAATACGCCCTGCCATATTGTGGAACGATTCAAGAAGCAGCAGTCAGTGCGATTATCTTAATAGCATCATAGGCAAGGATGTTTTAAATAAAGAAACCTGTAATATTGCATTTCCGGGTTTTACGGCACCGAAAATCCTTTGGGTACAGGAACACGAAAAGGAAAACTTTGATAAGTGCCGTAAAATTATGCTCCCGAAGGATTATATTGTGTACAGATTAACAGGACAGTTTGTAACAGAAGGCAGTGATGCATCGGGACTTTTGCTTTTTGATGTGGAAAATAACCGCTACAGCAAAAAGATGCTTGATATTTGTAAAATAGATGAATGTATGCTTCCGAAAATAAAAAAATCCTATGAGAATATCGGTTTTATAAAGGATGAAATTGCAACGAAGCTTGGCTTCGGAAAGGTTACGGTTGCACCTGGTGGCGGTGACAACGCCTGTGCAGCGATAGGTATGGGTGTTTTAGGTAACAACATGTGCAGTGTGTCTTTAGGCACATCAGGCACTATGTTTATTACAACGGAAAAGTTTTCTTACCCTAAAAACAATGCACTTCATTTCTTCAGGCACGCTGACGGAAATTTCCACCTGATGGGTTGTATATTAAGTGCGGCAAGCTGTAATAAATGGTGGATTGAAGATATTTTGAAATCCGATGACTACAGCGAGTTTGAAAACGTACTGCCTGACGGTGAAAACAAAGTTTTTTTCCTGCCGTATTTAATGGGTGAACGTTCACCTCATAATGACCCTTATGCCCGTGGTGCTTTTATAGGCATGAGTATGGACACAACACGTGAAGATATGGCAAAGGCTGTTATGGAAGGTGTTTGTTACGCCCTTCGTGACAGTGTGGAGGAAGCCAGAAGTGAAGGATATGTGATAAATTCAGTAAGACTGTGCGGAGGCGGAAGCCGTAACAGGGCATGGATACAGATGCTTGCAAATATTTTAAAAGTAGATGTAATTTTGCCTAATGATATCCAGGGTCCTGCCATGGGTGCGGCAATACTTTCAATGGTTGCCGCAGGCGAATATGACAGCGTGAAAGCTGCCACGGAAAAAATAGTAAAAATGAAGGAATATATAAATTACGATACCTGTGCGGCAGAAAAGTACGACAAGGGATATGAGAAATTTAAAAATTTATACAAGTGCCTTAAAAATTGGTATCGAATGTAAATAGGAGAAAAAGATGGAAAAAGTTTATGTTTTATATAACCCCACGAGCGGAAATAACACAGGTTTTAACAGGTGTAAGGGTATTGATTTAGAAGAAAATTTCAATATTTCATATGAGGACATTACAAAAATTAATGATTATAAAGCCTTTTTTTCTAAATTAGAAAAGGACGAAAAGGTTATAATTGCAGGGGGCGATGGCACATTAAGCCATTTTGCGGATAATGTGTCAGGGATTAATATTACAAACCCCGTATACTATTATGCTACAGGGTCAGGCAATGATTTCTTAAGGGATTTAGGCTTTGCAAAGGGTGAAAAACCTGTTGTTATAAATAAATATCTTGAAAATCCGCCATATATAAAAACAAATGGTATATTACATAGGTTCTTTAACGGCGTAGGCGGAGGATTGGATGCATACGCTTGCAGAGAGTGTAACCGTCTTCATGAAATGGGCAAAAAGGGGAATTATGTTCTTGCGGCAATAAAGGGTATTCTGTACGATTATAAACCGATTAATGCACAGATAACTATTGACGGCAAGAGGCATGACTTTAAAAATGTGTGGTTCGTATCGGTTATGAAGGGAAAGTATTTCGGTGGCGGAATAATGCTTGCACCTGACCAAAATCGTGACTTGGAAAAACTGACGGTTGTTGTGGTTCATAATATAGGGCGGTTAAGGATACTGCCTATAATTCCGGGGGCTTTTAAAGGTAAGCATATTAAGTATACAAAGTACGTGAAGTTTATAGAAGGGCATGAAATCAGTGTTGAATTTGACCGCACCGTGACAATACAGTTTGATGGGGAAACGGTTGAAGATATTTCAAAATATACTGTAGGAAGTAACGCATCAATTCTGATTGAAAAGTAAAATGAGGTATGAAATCCGTAATTGGGTTTCATACCTCGTTCGGTTTTAGCCGGAAATTATTTATTGCGTGATGCTAAATAAGCCTTTTTACCATCTTCGTAAAGGTTATTGCCTTCGGAGTCAATAATAACAACAAGGGGCATATCCTCAACGTAGAGCTTTCTAAGTGCTTCTGCACCTAAATCTTCGTATGCGATAAGTTCACATTTCTTGATGCACTTTGCCAAAAGGGCACCAGCACCGCCGATTGCACCAAAGTAAACACCGCTGTATTTCTTCATAGCATCAACAACTTCGGGGAGTCTTGCACCTTTACCAATCATACCTCTTGCACCAACGCTCATCATAGTAGGTGCATAAGCGTCCATTCTGCCGCTTGTTGTAGGACCGGCAGAACCGATAACCTGACCGGGCTTAGCAGGAGTGGGACCTACGTAGTAGATTGTGGCATCGGTGGGATCAAATGGAAGGGGCTGACCTGCAGCTAAGGCTTCGCACATTCTCTTGTGACCTGCGTCACGGGATGTGTATATTGTACCTGTAAGAAGTACGCTGTCGCCGGCTTTAAGAGTTTTTGCAAGCTCTTTTGTTAAGGGGAGTGTAATTCTCTTTTCCATTATATCACCTCCGACTTATGTCTTGTAACGTGACAGTTTATGTTGATAGCACAGGGCATACCTGCAATATGAGTGGGCATAGTTTCAATGTTCAAGCCAATTGCAGTGGATCTGCCGCCAAAGCCCTGAGGACCGATGCCAAGGGCATTAACCTTTTCAAGCATTTCTTTTTCCAAATCAGCATAGAAGGGATCGGGATTGGGCTGGTCAATAGGACGCATAAGTGCCTTCTTAGCCAAAAGTGCCGCCTTGTCAAATGTACCACCGATACCTACACCGATTGTCATGGGAGGACAGGGGTTGGGGCCTGCAATTTCAACAGTTTCCAAAATGAAATCCTTAATGCCCTGAAGTCCTGCAGAGGGCTTAAACATACGGATAGCACTCATGTTTTCGCTACCAAAGCCCTTAGGACCTACAGTAACCTTAACACTTTCACCGTCAACGATTTCTGTATAAATCATTGCGGGAGTGTTGTCACCTGTGTTACCGCGACGAACCGGGTCCGCTACAACACTCTTACGAAGGTAACCGTTTGCATAGCCACGGCGAACGCCCTCGTTTATAGCATCTGTGAGATTGCCGCCTGTAAAGTGAACATCCTGACCAATCTCAAGGAATACACAAGCCATGCCTGTGTCCTGACAGATGGGAACACATTCATTTTCTGCAATCTCAAAGTTTGTGATAATATTGTCCAATACACCTTTTGCAATGTCCCAGTCTTCGCAAGCACGGCAGGACTTAATAGCATTCTGTACGTCCTTGGGGAGGAACTGGTTTGCTTCGATACAAAGTTTTTCAACTACGTCTGTAATTGTCTGTACTTGAATTTCGCGCATATTTTCACCTCAGTTTTATTTAGGGCACATAGATAGCTATGTGCCCCTATTTAATTAGCGTTCGTGGCGAGCGTACTTGGGAAGAAGGAGGGGAGAAACCTGTTCGGATTCTATACCGGCATTCTTCAATTCTTCTGCATATGCCTTAATATGGTCAAGGTTCATTGTGCCAAGCTCAACTTCCTTAGCCTTAGCCGCTGCTGCCTTACCTGCATTTCTGCCGAATACGATAATGTCAAGGAGAGAGTTGCCCATAAGACGGTTTCTGCCGTGGATACCACCAACTGCTTCGCCTGCAACAAGAAGGTTACCGATTGCCTTTGTGAAGCCGTCACCGCCAATTTCCAAACCACCATTCTGGTAGTGAAGTGTGGGGTAAACAAGGATGGGTTCTTTTCTCATATCGATACCGTAGTTAAGGTACATTCTGAGCATTGCGGGAATTCTCTTTTCAATTGTACCTTCACCGTGGAGAATTTCAATCATGGGAGTATCAAGCCATACACCGCTGCCGAGAGGTGTCTCAACACCCCTGCCGTTAGCACATTCACGGATAATAGCAGATGCGGACACGTCACGTGTTTCAAGAGGATGAGCATATGCTTCACCGTCTTTGTTAACCAGCATTGCTCCGATAGAACGAACCTTTTCAGTAACAAGTGCACCGAAAATCTGTGCGGGGTATGCAACACCTGTGGGGTGATACTGGATTGTATCCTGATAAAGAAGAGGTGCACCTGCACGGTATCCTAAGATAAGACCATCGGCTGTAGCGCCGTAATGGTTAGAAGTGGGGAAGCCCTGGTAGTGAAGTCTGCCTGCACCGCCTGTTGCGATGATAACAGTCTTTGCTTTCGCTACCATGTAATCGCCTGTTTCCATGTTAAGAAGAACAGCACCTGCTACCTGACCCTTATCGTCCTTGATAAGTTCAACAGCTGATGTAAATTCAACAACGGGAATACCACGGTTGATAACTTCGTCACGGAGTGTACGCATGATTTCAGCACCGGAATAGTCCTTACAAGCGTGCATTCTCTTTCTGGAAGTACCGCCACCGTGTGTTGTAACCATTCTACCGTCTTCGTCCTTATCAAACATTACACCCAAATCATTTAACCAGCGGATAGCATCAGGTGCTTCCATTACAAGACGACGGAGAAGTTCGGGACGAGCCGCAAAGTGACCGCCACCGAAAGCATCGATATAATGCTGAACTGGGGAGTCGTTTTCCTTGTCAGCCGCCTGAATACCGCCTTCAGCCATCATTGTGTTTGCGTCACCAATTCTAAGCTTAGTAACAATCATAACATTGGCACCTGCTTCGTGTGCTTCAATAGCCGCACTGCTGCCTGCACCGCCACCACCGATAACAAGCACGTCTGTTTCATAATCAACCTTTGTAAGGTCGATATCAACGCCTAAAAGACGGCTGTTGGAGTGGAGAAGATTACCAAGTTCCGTGGGGATTTTTTCACCCTTGTTGGGACCAATTTTAATTTCAACAAAGCCCTCTGCTTTATAGTCGGGATGGTATGCTTTAAGAAGTTCATCCTTTTCTTCAGCAGTCATTCTTCTGGGTTCTGTCTTCATTCTTTCTGCTCTTGTTGCTTCAACTTTTTTGATAGATTCACGCATTGCTTCTGTAAACATATTTATCCCTCCTTATTTCTCAATTTCTCTTGTGTTGTAGAGCTCTTTCATTTCAGTGATGGGCTTGCCCATAACCTGTTCGATAAGCTCGTCGTATGCACCGTGGTTGATTTCTTCAACACGAGTTTTAAGATGCTCAGTTTCGGGAGCAATGTACTTGCCTGTAAGTCTTCTTGCGAGTAAACCAACCATGGGGTGGGAAATGCCTGCAGGACAACGAACTGTACAGCAACCGCAACCTACGCAGTCAAAAGATTCTTCAGCACACTTTTCAAATTCACCACGCTGAGCATATGCGATGTACTGCATTACGTTAAGTGACTGTGTACAAGCCTTGGTACAAGCGTTACAGCCGATACAGCTGTAAATTTCAGGATATAATTCCATCATAATCTGCTGTGTAGGCTTAATTTGCTGAATATCGTAAGTTCTCTTATCTGTGGGGAAGAAGGGGATAGATGCAATATACATACCCTCCTGAACCTGTGTCTGACAAGCAAGACAGGTCTTTAATTCGTTCTGACCTTTGATTCTGTAAATAGTAGCACAAGCACCGCAGAAACCGTGACGGCAACCGCAACCGCGGCTAAGAGTGTAGCCGGCGTATTCCATAGCTGTCATGATTGTAAGATCGGCAGGCACCTGGTACTTCTTACCGAAGAAATATACATTAACCATGTTTTCCATTTCTATGTCTTCCTTTCTGTTAATCTGTATTAGTATTCTGCCGGGATTTCGTCAAGCTCGTCACAGTGGAATACAGGACCGTCCTTACATACGTACTTACTGCCTATATTGCATCTGCCGCACTTGCCAACGCCGCACTTCATACGAAGCTCTAAAGTTGTGATAATCTGCTTTTTGTCAAAGCCCATTTCCTGCAAGCCCTGAAGAACGAATTTAATCATAATCGGAGGACCGCAGATAAGAGCAACCTTGTTTGTGTCAAAGCCGATTTCCTTAAGATAAGAAGGAACAAAGCCTACGTGACCGTCCCAACCTTCCTGTTCACGGTCGATTGTAAGGTAAACATTAACGTTGGGAGCCTTCATCCAGACTTCCTGAATTTCCTTAAGCTGAACAAGATCATCAGCTGAACGTGAACCGTAGAGAATATCAACAGTGCCGTAATTTTCACGGTTATCAAGAACGTAGTTAATAACACTGCGGAGAGGAGCAAGACCGATACCACCTGCAATAAAGAGGAGGTTTTTGCCCTTCAATTCTGTTTCTACGGGGAAGTTATTACCGTAAGGTCCTCTGACTGTGATTTCTTCGCCAACTTCCATAGAGTGGAGATAGTCAGTAAGAACACCGCACTTTTTAATTGAAAATTCCTGAAATTCTTTATTTGTTGGGGAAGAAGTGATGGAGAACATCGCTTCACCTACACCGGGAACAGATACCATTGCACATTGACCGGGCATATGCTCAAATAACTTGGAGCCGTCGGGAGCTACCACACGGAAAGTTTTAACATCGGGAGTTTCCTGACGAATATCTGTAACTACGCCAACATGAGGAATAAGAGTGTCTTCATAAAACTTGTCGTGATTGCAATTACATTCGCTCATTAGCTTTTACCTCCCTTTTCAAAAGCTTTAATAACCTTTACAATGTTAAGCCCTGAGGGGCACTTGTCAACACATCTGCCACAACCTACGCAGGAGAACATGCCGTCATTGTTTTGAGGATAATACACCAGCTTGTGCATAAATCTCTGACGGTAACGCTGCATCTGACTTGTACGGTTATTGCCGTGTGCCATCATTGTAAAGTCGGAATACATACAAGAGTCCCAACAACGATACCTTTGTACGCCGTCACCTGTGTTATAGTCTTTAATATCATAGCACTGACATGTGGGGCATACGAATGTACATGTTCCGCATGCAAGACAGGGCTTATAAAGTTCTTCCCAAATGGGAGAATTGAACTTGTCAAGTAATACCGCATCGCTTCCCCAACCATCAAGAGAAAGGTTAGAATAGGGGAGACGTTCAACTATAGATTTAATGGAAGCCTTTTCTTCTTCAACCTTTTTATCATCTGCATCGGTAAGAAGGCTCTTAACCAAATCTGTCAAAGCGTTACCCTTATCGGTAACAGGTGACCAGTAAAGTTCACCGTCAATCATATATGCCTGTACGTCAGCGGCAGGTGCTGATGCATCAACGCCGAATACATTACAGAAGCATGATTCTTCAGGCTCGTGACAGGCTAAAGCTACAATTGTGCCATGTTCACGGCGAGCTTTGTAGTAAGAGTCAACAGGGTCAACAAGGAAAACCTTGTCAAGGACTTCAAGACCCTTTACGTCACAAGATTTCATGCCGAACACAACAAAATCCTTACTCTGACGTTCTTCGGGAGTGATGTTAAGCTTTTTGCCTTCACGCTTACATGTGTATAAAGTTTCACTTTGTGGGAAGAATGCATCTTTAGGAGACTTAACAGTTTTTAAAGTGTCAAGGTCAACTGTAACACTTTCATCCCATGCGGCAAAGTTAACACTGCCGTTTATATTGCAAGGTACATATAATTCCTGTGTGTCCGCAATAAGAGAGAATAATGCGGACAGATTTTCTTTATTTATCTTGTACATACATTATCCCCTTTCTGTAACTATGCCGGGTTCAACATCGTCAAATGTGAAGTTTGTAAGAGGTCCTCTTGAGTCTGTATCGGCACCTGCCTGATACTCACCGTAGAATGTATCAATATCCTTGATAAACTTACGGTTAAACAAATGAAGGGGAATACCCTGAGGACAAACTCTTGAACATTCACCGCAGTCAGTACATCTGCCTGCAACGTGGAACGCACGGATGACATGGAACATTTTTTCTTCAAATGAGTCAACATTTGCCTTTGCTGCTTCATCAAACTTGTTGGAGTCAAATACGCACTTACGGCAGGAACAAGCGGGGCATACGTTTCTGCATGCGTTACAACGGATACATTTGCTGAGTTCATTCTGGAAGAGGGCAAACTTTTCTTCAGGACTCATTTTTTCAATCCTTTCAACTTCAGCAAAGCGATCTGCATCCTTTGTGTCACGGCTGTCAAGCATAACTTCGTCAGCTATCTGATGTTCCTTACCTTTACATACGTGGCAACGTTCTAACATTGCATCGTTGTAGGAACATGTCTTGTCACCGTAAAGGGTTTTTATTGTAAGTGTTTCGCAATCGGCATCCATAGAGGCACCTGAAACTTCAAGTATACCCTTGATGCCCATTGACTTGATTTTTTCAATGTTAAGCTTACCCTTACAGCCAACGCCGATAATGTAAGCCTTTTCACGGTCAACACGGTGTTCCTTTATAAGCTGGTTAAAACTGTATGTGTCGCAAGGCTTAAGGAAAACAAGTGTTTTTCCTTCTTTCTTGCTAGCTTCAATCATGTACTTAGAAAGGTTAGCACCACAGAAACCGTCATAGATAAAATCCGAATCTAAGCTTTCTGCTGTTTCAAAGTAACAAGGTTCGGGGTTGAAGCCTAAATCGCCCTTCTTCCAACCGAGGACACGAGCTACTTTACCGCTTGCCAAAAGCTCTTTTGCACGGTTGATTAATCTTTGCATCTCAAATCCCCCAATCTTACGTTTTCACCAAGTGAACGGATTTTTTCAACAAATTCGTTCATTGTTGCAGAGAACTTAACACCTTCGGCGGCGGAAACCCATTCAACACGTGTTCTGCCATTTTCAACGCCAAGATAATCAAGCATAGAGAAGAGAAGAGTCATTCTTCTTCTTGCATAATAATTACCTGTAGAATAGTGACAGTCACCGGGGTGGCATCCGCAAAGGATAACACCGTCAGCACCCTTTTCAAATGCACGAAGTATAAACATAGGGTTAACTCGGCAAGAACAGGGAACACGGATAATCTTTACGTCGGCGGGATATGCTAAACGGCTGCTGCCTGCAAGGTCAGCACCGGCATAACTACACCAGTTACAGCAAAATGCCACTATCTTAGGTTTGAATTCTGTATTGTTCATCGACATATTGCATCCACCTCCGCGATAATCTGTCTGTTAGAGAAGCCCTGGAGGTCCATTGCACCGGAAGGACAAGCAACTGTACAAGCACCGCAACCCTGACAAAGAGCACTGTTAACCTGTGCAAGTCGACGGTCTTCACGGATACCGTGGTCGTTAACCTGTTTAACTTCGTATGTGATGGCACCATAGGGACATACGTTAGCACATGTGGAGCAACCGTTACAAAGAAGCTCGTCAGCCTTTGCAGTACAGGGGTTAGTTGTGAGCTTATCCTTTGCAAGTAAGCCGATAGCCTTTACTGCCGCCGCACCTGCCTGTGCTACTGTTTCGGGAATATCTTTGGGTCCCTGGCATACACCGGAGAGGAAAATACCGGCGGTGGGGGACTCAACGGGACGAAGCTTTGCATGGGATTCTGTAAGGAAGTTATTTGTGTCAATACTTGCAGTAAGCATTGTTGCAATCTTTCTTACGGAAGCAGAAGGTTCAATTGCTGTTGCAAGAACAACCATGTCAGCTTCTATTTTAATCTGTTTGTTGTCAAGAAGGTCACTTGCCTGAACTAAAAGTTTACCGTCGGGCTGGGGAGCAACCTTGCCAACCTGTCCTTTAATATAGTTTACATCGTATTCTTCAACTGCTCTGCGGTAGAATTCATCAAAGTTCTTACCGGGAGTACGAACGTCAATATAGAATACAGTAACCTTAACATCGGGATATTTGTCACGGATGAGCATTGCGTGCTTAGCTGTATACATACAGCAAATCTTGGAGCAGTAGCTCTTACCGCGGTTATCGTTACAACGGGAACCTACGCACTGTACAAATACAATATGCTCGGGGTGCTTTCCGTCACTAAGTCGTTCAAGATGACCCTTTGTAGGACCTGCCGCATTCATAACTCTTTCAAGTTCAAGAGATGTGATAACGTCAGGGGACTGGTTGTATGCATATTCGTCATAATTGTCAAGGCTTATTGTGTCAAAGCCTGTTGCAACAACGATTGCACCGTACTTTTCTGTTACAATTTCATCCTGCTGATCGTAGTTGATTGCACCTGCCTGACAAACCTTGGAGCAAAGTCCGCATTTGCCTGTCTGGAATTTGATACAAGCATCTCTGTCAATTACAGGAACATTTGGGATAGCCTGAGCAAAGGGCGTGTAGATAGCACTTCTTGTGTTAAGTCCACGGTTAAACTCGGAAGGAGTCTTCTTTGAAGGACACTTTTCCTGACAAGCACCGCAACCTGTACACTTATCCATATCAACGCTTCTTGCCTTTTTACGGATATCCACTGTAAAGTCACCTACGAAGCCTGTTACCTTTTCAACTTCGCTGTAGGTGTAAATAGTAATCTTTTCATGAGCTGCCGCTTCAACCATCTTAGGTGTAAGAATACAAGCAGAACAGTCAAGAGTGGGGAATGTTTTATCAAGCTGGCTCATTCTGCCGCCGATTGAAGGAGTAGTTTCCACAATGTCAACTTCGTATCCTGCATCTGCAATATCGATAGCTGTCTGTATACCTGCGATACCACCGCCGATAACAAGTGCACGCTTAGTAACACGGCTTTCACCGGGGAAAAGAGGAGCGTTAAGATTAACCTTTGCAACAGCCGCACGGGCAAGAATAACAGCCTTTTCTGTTGCTTCCTCCACGTTCTTATGAATCCAGGAACAATGTTCACGAATGTTTGCAATTTCAACCATGTAAGGGTTAATGCCTGCTCTTTCAGCCGCTTTTCTGAAAGTATTCTCGTGCATACGAGGTGAACATGAACAAACTACAATGCCTGTAAGGTTCTTTTCCTTAACTGCTTCCAAAATCTTAGCCTGACCTGCTTCGGAACACATATACTGATAATCTTCAGCATGCACAACGCCCATCTCATGGCTTATTACTTCAACTACTTTTTTTACGTCAACCGTAGCGGCAATGTTACTGCCACAGTGGCAAACGAAAACACCAATTCTCTGCATTCAAATCACCTCCTATATCTTCTGAATGCGCTTACGAGAAGCTGCTGTGGAAGGTCTTCGTCAAGAAGCTCGGGAATTTCGTCAGCCTTTAAATAATCGCCGCCTTTTTCACGAACTACTATCTGCCTTGCCGCATCAATAAGTTTGCCGGGCATAACGCTTCTGGGGCAACGCTCAATACATGCAAAACAGGAAAGACACTTCCAGAGAGATTTGGAATTTGAAAGTGCCTCAATATCGTCGTTTATAACATATGAAACAAACTGGTGAGGCTTAATATCCATTTCATCAAAAGCGGGACAAGTTGCAGAGCACTTACCGCACTTCATACATTTGAGAGGATTAACGCCGCTGATTTCTTTAATTCTTTCAGCCTGATTTGTATTGTGACTCATTATTCAGCAGCCTCCTTTAATCCTAAAGCTTCAGCGAGAAGTTCTGTGAAATAGTAAACAGGAACACCGCCAACGCTGTTTTTATTTAAATTATACATACAAAGGGGGCATGCTGTAATAAGCATATCTGCACCGAAGCCCTTTGCACTTTCAACGATTGTATCGCACATATTTTTAGCCATATCCTTTTCCTTAAGTGAGATATAGCCGCCGCAACATTCATTACGGTAGGGATAAACAACCGGTGTTGCACCTATTGCACGGATAAAATCTTCAATAATAGTGGGGTTTTCGGGATTGTCAAATGCGAGAATGTCGCCGGGGCGGAGAAGAAGACAACCGTAGTATGCACCAATCTTCTTGCCTGTCAAGGGGTTTGTAACCTTTTCCTTTAATTTGTCAAAACCAACCTTGTCACGGAGAACTTCTAAGAAATGGAGCACATTTGTTTCACCTTTGTATGGTGTTTCAAGCTGCATATAGTTGTTAGCTCTCGTTTGTATGTCAGCTACGTTTTTCATATCGTCGTTAACACGCTTGATAACATGGTGACAAGCCGAGCAAAGGGTAACCAAATCCTGCCCCTTTTCTTTTGCACTGTTTAATGCACGGACCGAGGAAAGTTTAGTTGCAATTTCGTCACTGCCCAAAGGGTAAACGCCGCCGCAACACTGCCAATCTTCGATTTCGTCCAATTCAAAACCTAAAGCTATGGCAGACTTTCTTGCATATTCGTCCAAGTCTTTAGCCTTGGTTCTGAGAGTACAACCGGGATAGTAACTGTACTTCATGGTGTCTGTATCCTTTCTGAGTAGATTTTTTGTGATATACAATATTGTAAAAATTACAATTCAATATTTGCAATGATATCTTTAAGAGTCTTTGCACTTGCCTGAAGCTGTGCAACTTCTTCATCTGTAAGGTGCATGGGAAGCTTACCCTGAATACCGTTGGGGCCAACAAGTGTAAGTGTGGAAAGACATACATCGTCAATGCCGTATTCACCGTGCATCATGGAAGATACTGTTGCAACAGAGTCGCTTGCAGCTGTAACTGTGGAGCAAAGCTTTACAACGGAAGCGGATACTGCGTAGAATGTAGCACCCTTGTTAGCAATAATCTTACCGCCGGACTTCTGAACGTATTCAAGCATAGCATCCTTATCAAGAGGCTTGTAATTCTTGCCGAGAGCTTTTGTACATTCGTAATAATCTTCAATCTTGATGCCTGCAACGTCTGCACAAGACCAGGGAATAAAGCTGCTGTCACCGTGTTCACCGAAAACATAAGCGTGAACATTCTTCTGAGCTACATGCAAAAGCTCGGATATGCCTGTCTTAAGACGAGCTGTGTCAAGAATTGTACCGGAACCGATAACCTGGTTTTCGGGAAGACCGGAAATCTTTGTGAACACATATGTCATAATATCAACAGGATTACTTACAATAATGTAAAGGGCATTGGGAGCATACTTTACAATTTCGGGAGTAATACTCTTTAAAATGTTTACATTTGTCTGTGTAAGTTCAAGTCTTGTCTGACCGGGCTTACGTGCCATACCGGAGGTGATAATTACGATGTCAGAACCTTCAGCGTCCTTGTATTCGCCTGCAACGATTTTAATGGGGTTTCTAAAGCAAGTGCCCTGAAGAATGTCAAGTACTTCGCCCTCAACCTTTTGCTTGTTAATGTCAATGAGAACGATTTCACTTGCCATGTCCTCTTCGTGAGAAAGCGTATAAGCTATTGTTGCACCTACACTGCCCGCACCGATGATAGTAATTTTACTGCTCATAATAAAATCTCCTTTTTATAAAATAATTTTAATTTATTACGGACTTTACAGTATACCTCACGATACACCACATTAGATTGTAGCATAAATTAGTGGTTCTAACAAGTGCTTTTTGAAAAAAACTAAAAATATTATGTAAAAAAATTTCATTTGGTTGTAATAGGAAGTTTTTTAAAATTTTTTGTAACCAATATAGAAAAAATGCTATCAAATTTGGCATCTTTTTGTGGTTTTTTACATTGAAATTCAAAAGTAAAAGTGATATAATTAAAAGGTGTTATTTATTTTGACACGTTTTTTACGAACTTTAGGGAGAGGGATACAAATGGGCGGTTTTTTCGGCGTAGCAAGTAAGGACGATTGTGTTTTTGACTTATTTTTCGGCGTGGACTACCACAGTCACTTAGGTTCACGTAGAGGCGGTATGGCTGTTTACGATAAGGAAAGCGGATTTTCAAGAGCTATTCATAAGATTGACAACGCACCTTTCAGAACAAAATTTGAAAATGAAGCTAACACAATGCACGGTAATATGGGCGTTGCAAGCATTTCTGATTTTGAACCTCAGCCCATATTGGTAAGAAGCAACAACGGCACCTTTGCCATAACAACTGTTGGCAGAGTGAACAACATTGACTGCATAGTGGAAAATCTGCTTCAGAAGCATACACAATTTTATGAGATGCAGACAGGCGGTATCAACCAGACTGAATTGATTGCGGCACTTATAAATCAGAAGGACAATCTTATTGAAGGTATTCAGTACGCACAAGAGGTTGTGGAAGGTTCTATCAGCATACTTCTTTTAACAGAAAAGGGTGTTTATGCGGCACGTGATAAATACGGCAGAACACCTGTTGTTATCGGTGAAAAGGACAACGGCTACTGTGTTTGCATGGAATGTTATGCACATAATAAACTTGGCTACCACGATTATAAAGAGCTGGGACCGGGCGAAATTGTTGTTATTGAGCCCGATAAGGTTACAACACTTGTTGACCCGGGAAAGAAAATGAAAATCTGCACATTTTTCTGGGTATATTACGGTTATCCGTCATCCTCCTACGAAGGTATGAGCGTTGAACAGATGCGTTATAACTGCGGTAAGTGCCTTGCAGACAGAGATAATAACAGTGTTGACGTTGACATTGTTGCAGGTGTGCCTGATTCAGGGTTAGCAACTGCCATCGGTTACTCTAATGCTTCCGACAAGCCCTTTGCGAGACCTTTTATAAAATATACACCGGCGTGGTCCCGTTCATTTACACCTACAATACAGTCTAAACGCAGGCAGATTGCAAAAATGAAACTTATCCCAATACGTACACTTATAGAGGATAAAAAACTTCTTTTGGTTGACGATTCAATAGTTCGAGGTACACAGCTTGGTGAAACTACAGATTTCCTTTACGAATGTGGTGCAAAAGAGGTTCATATAAGGTCTGCATGCCCTCCTGTAATGTACGGCTGTAAGTATTTGAACTTTTCCACATCAACTTCCGAATTGGAGCTTATAACAAGAAGAACAATTGCGAAATTAGAAGGTGTTGAAGACCCCGATATAGAAACTATTAATAAATATGTTGACCCCGAAAGCGAAAATTACAAAAAAATGGTAGAAGGTATTCGTGAACAGTTACATTTTACATCTTTGGAGTATTTAAGACTTGACGATATGCTCAAATCCACAGGTGTGGATAAAGATAAACTTTGCACCTATTGTTGGGACGGCAGAGAATAAGTGATTATAAAATTGAAAGCACAGATTCCTCACTTGGGATTTGTGCTTTTTTGTATTAAATATTTAAAAACATCTAACAAAACGGGACATTTATAGTGCGTTTTAACCTTGAAAAAGGCTAAATATCAATTATAATGTAGTGTGAGAACTTTGTTGGAGGGATAATATGATGAAAAGAATACTATCATTTTTATTGGCTTTTGCAATGATTATAAGTGCTTTTCCAAGTAGTATAAATGTTTTGGCAAAAGAAACAGTTTCTAATCTGAGTTTGATAAATTATGGCAGTAGCGGAAATAGCTCAGGCACGGGTATACTTGTGGCAACAGGGGTGTACCCGGGCAGTAGCGGAACAAGCGACAAAGCACCTTACATAGCAGATGATACAGGTTCGTTTATGACAAACCTCGGTTCTACACGTATAGGCGTTATGGCGTTTTCGACCGAGGGCGTAAGTGCCGATACGGTTAAAACTGCCACCCTTAATGTGTATGTAAATTTTGTAAACGGAAATATCGGCACAGGCTGGCTGAGATTTGCCGCTTATGAAACAGATAACCCTTCTCTTACATATTCTGTGGGCGGTATGAATCAGGCTTTGTTCCCTGCAAAAAACAATGATTATTCATACAATGCGGCAATGTGGTCAAATGAAAGGTTCACAAACAAAGGTACAGAGGGACAAACTGCAGGGTGGGCAACAATTGATGTGACAAGGGCTGTTAAAAATGCGGTGCTTGACGGAAAAAACTATGTTGTACTTCGTTTTCAGGTGCCCACGGCTGGTATAAATCTTTCAACCGAAGGGGATTATGCTCCTTTCATTGAGCTTGTTTCGGGGGATAAGGTACCGGTTACGATAAACTGCGTTGACGAAAATGACAACGTTATAAAAACAACAACGGAATATATTTTAGAGGGTACAAATTATAAAGCCACTGCCGATACATATTTAACACTCGGCAATGTTGTTTACACACTTGACGGTGAATCAGAGCAGGAAATTACAGTCAGCGAGGAAGGTAACACGGTAGTATTTAACTACACAAGCTCTTTGAGCAATGTGATGGCAAAATACGAATTTGAAGATTCAAGCTTTGCCTTGGGAGATACAGTTACAGACTCATCGGGCAACGGATATGACGGATCAGTTGCAGTGGGAGATTTGAGCATAACGGACGGCGTGTACGGAAATGGGATTAATTTAAACAGCAACGGTTACATTGAACTGCCGAGTAATTTAATTACCGCTTTGAAAGAACTTGACGGCTTTACAGTAAGTGCTTTGGTTAAGAAAAATGCTTTGCAGCATCAGTTTTTGTTTTCAGCATCTGCTGCACATTTAACTTCAGGCTCTGTAAGCCTTGGCATTATTGACGCCTATAATTACCGTTATGAAGCAAACGGCGACAGTATTACAACAGGCAAACGAACAGAAACAGACAGTGAATACGCCTATCTTACAGCCTCTTTGGATTTTGCAAACGGAACGGGCACGCTATATATTGACGGTGTTCAGGTCGGCAGCGGAAGCATTTCAAAAACCCTTACCGATGTAGGGGCAACTGTGATGGGCATTGGCGTTTCGCCTTATAATGATGGGTACTATAACGGATATATAGACCAATTTGAAATTTATAACAAAGTGCTTTCATCAAGCGAGGTTTCAAAAGTTGCAGGATTGATGACAATAACGCCTGTATATACAGATAGTGAAAATAATCGTTCTTACCGTGGCGAAAGTATTACGGCAAGAATTGGCGAAAGCGTAACTTTTGAAAAGAGCGTTAAAGACAATACTACGTTTTATAATTTTGACGCAATAAACGAAGGCGACCTTACAACTACAGTTGTATATGCCGAGGGGCTTTCTTATGATTATATAATTTCAAGTACAAGCGACAAAAATGCCGCATACAAATTGGTAGACAGTGTTACTATAGGCGGTGAATGTTCCGAATATGATATAACTCTTCCCGACACTGTGGAGGGCTATGAAGAAAGCCAAATAACTTGGAGCTATGACAGCGATTACGTAACTGTAGCAGGCAAAAAGGCAACCTTTGAAAAAAAGGACTATACATATACCGTAACATTCACAGCAACTATTGAATACCAGGGGGAAAGCTGCACAAAAGACTTTAAAGTTTTGGTTCACGCCGAGGACTGCACACCCACTTCAGGCACACGGGCATTCGATATAAACGGATTGGGCTACACCGTGGCAGATGGGGAAAACTTAATTGATATTGATTTATTTGACTACACCTGTAACAGTTATACAGGCTGGACGAGCGGTGGTGCGGCTCTTACGGATAATTTTAGCATTGCAGAGGGCTACAATGACTGCGGCAGTATAAAGGCGGCATCTTTGCCGGGAAGTACGGCGGCAGGCAGTATTAACCCCTACATTCCCCTGCCTGAGCATACGGGTGAGGAAGCATTTATTATTTCCTTTGCAATAAAGGGCGAGTCAAATTCATCTATTGAGTGGTCAAACGCATTTTTGTGCGATGAAGGAAAAAACAACACAGGCTTTGTATGTGGGACATACGACGGCACAAACTATCGCTACGGAATAAATGCATCGCAAAACTGGAGTGTAAACCGCTTTGCCTTTACACCGGGCAAAGACGATAAATATATCCGCCTTTGTATAGGTTGGACAAGTAATATTGCCATTGACAATATTTCAATTGTTAAAGCCGAAAAGCATATGATTGAAGTAAGCGAGAGGTATGTTGACAACCTTACCGTGTATGATGAACAAACAGTTTTAGGCGAGGGCGAATATAGCGTAACGCTTCAATACGGTGAAAAATACATATCAGAACAAGTGCCTGAAAGCATTGAAGTTGACGGAGTAAATTATATTCTTGTGTCAAATAACAGCGAAAAAACTGTTAAATCAGACACAAACGAATTAACGTTTGATTACCGTTATATTGATGAAAAGGATAAATTTTTGCATCCCGGCATTTTAAATACCGATGCAGATTTGACAAGAATTGCAGAGGCTATTGCAAATGAAGAAGAGCCATATTATAGTGCATATCAGGCTTTTACGGAGAACACTTATACAAACATAGGCACTGCAAGAGCAGTAGGGTCCGTAAACCGTGGTGGCACGGGTGACAACTGTGCACTTTTGTATCATGATGCGGCGAGGGCATATTTCTGTGCTATAAGGTGGAAATTAACAGGTGATACAGCCTATGGTGACTGTGCACGAGATATACTAAATGCGTGGAGTGCAACACTCAAAAGTGTGGGCGGAACCAGTGACAGATATTTGTTGGCACTCTACTTCTGGCAGATTACAGCGGCAAGTGAACTGATGCGTGAATACCCCGGCTTTGAACTGGAAAGAATGCAGGATATGCTGTATCTTGTGTGCTACAAGAATATTTCCGAAAAGTTTTTATATTCCAACGAATACGCTAAAGACCATAATGATGCACATGTTATGAATTACTGGGCTAACTGGGATTTGTGCAATATGGCTTTTGCAATAAGCCTGGGAGTGTTCTGCGACAGACGTGATATTTACGACAGAGCAACAGAATACTACAAAAATGGTGCAGGTAACGGTTCAATATTTAATGCCGTTCCGAAGCTCTACGAGGCAGAGGAAAGTGAATTAAACATAAGTGTGGGTCAGTGGCAGGAGGCAGGCAGGGATATGCCACACGCAATAATGGGGATAGGTCAGATGGCAGTAACCTGTGAGGTTGCATGGAATCAGGGCGACGACCTTTACGGCTGGGCAAATAACCGATTTATGTACGGTGCGGAATACCTTGCCCAGGCACAGATGGGTCACAGTGTGCCTTTTACCACATATTACTGGTATTCGGGAAACCCCGGAACCTGGTCATCACAAACCGCTATAGCAACGGGCGATGCCTTAAGACCTGTGTTTGAAATTGTTTATAACCACTACGCAAAAAGGAAGGGCTACGAACTTCCCGGCGTTAAAGAGGTTGTTGATTATCAGTCGCCCGAGGGCGGTCCCGGAGGGCACAGCTCAACCTTTGACCAGTTTGGTTTCGGTACGCTTTTGTACACACGTGATGAAGGCGACAGTACCGAGGCAACAGTTCCCAAAAGCAATGTTGAAGAAGGATATTACCGTATAACAAGTAAGCGTTCCGGTCACGCACTGACAGTTGACAGTGACGGTTATGTAAAACAATATGCAGTTGATGATGAAAACGAAAATCAGCTGTGGCAGCTTGTTGACCTTGGCGGAGGTATTTACAAGATAGTAAACGTTGCAACTGGAAAGGTTATGAGCATAGAAAATAATTCATATGACCTGGGAGCACTTCTCACAACAAGTGATTATGAGGGTAAGTATTCACAGCAGTTTGCATTTTTGTGCATGGAAGATGATTGGGATAATTACTACGCAGGCGGCTACTATAAAATTACCAATGTTGCAAGCGGTCTGGGACTTGATGTTTTAAATGCTTCTTATGATGAAGGGGCAAGCGTACTTCAGTATACTTACAATTCAGGAAGCTGGCAGCAATGGGATCTTATTCCGGCTAAAGAAAACGGCGAAGTAACTGTTACGGTTAATTATGTAGACGGTGATAAAATTTTAGGCAGTGAAACAAGTACGCATATTGTGGGCTCAGATTTATACGATATAAAAGACACGAACGCTTTTTATATAAAATTTGAAGATAAGGCTTATATAGTTTCAAGTGAAAAACAAAGCCATACTGTTACGCTTGATGATGAAGGGAAAACATATTCTGTCAAAGTGACAGTTTTAAATGAAAATGCAGTTTTGGCAGATACTTTCGCTTCCTTTGACAATACCAACAAAAACAATACTGTGGATTTGCTCTTTGCAGGTGCAAACGGTGTTAGTGATGCACCCGATACAGATGATGATGGCGAACGCACCGTTGAGAATAACATTACCTGTGTGGGAAGTGCGAGAATACCGCTTTTAACATTTAATGTTCCCCGGGATTATACAACAGGGAAGGCTGTTAAACTCAAGTTATACGTTGCAAAAGCAAACGGTAATCTTGGGGTTAACAACAATATGAAAATTGCCGCAAATACCGCCAATGTAACTGTGGACGAAAGCACAGTTTATACATCTTCAGCTTATGCTGATTTGAATAGCCTTGTGTGGTCAAAAACAGCTTTTACCGCAAAAAGTGTATCTTCTGACGGACGAAACCCTGTAAACGAATGGGTGGAAATTGATGTAACGGAATTTATCGAAAATGCCGTAAATGACAAAATAACTTTTGCCATTTACGCCCCTGCGGCAGGCTGTTATATAGCGGACAGGGAAAAAGCTGTATATGGCGGAGAATATGAAGGTAAGGCGGCTTATCTTGAAGTTTGCGACGGATGGACTGTTGAGGCAAACAATGCATCAAAAATCACAAAGAACGGAAGTATTCTGCAAAATAGTGAGAGCTTTGTTTTAACCGACAGCGACACCGTAAGGTTTTATTCCGATAATAACAATGTTGTGGCATTTACAAACGGAACAAAGGTTTACAAAACCCAGGAAAGCGTCGCCCCGGAAGAAGGAACTTACACTCCTGCAACAATCGGTGTGTACATGATTGACGGTGCACAGGTAAGAATAGGTGACGGCGTTGACGAAAACGGCAAAGTTGCATCAGGAAGCGGATTGAGATTTGTGTCTAAAGTTGACAGAATAGATTCTTTGGCAGCTGTTAAAGGTGCGGTTTTCGGTGTTAAAATTACAGCCGAGGGAAGCGAAGTGACTGTTGATATTCCCACTGAAAAGTGGCAGACGGAGGATGTGTTTACAACAGCTATTACAAATCTTAACGAATGTAATTATAACCGTGAATTTACCGCAACGCCTTACATTATTGCCGATAATCAAACCTTTGAAGGCGAAAATACCACAAGAAGCATTTACCGCGTTGCGGCAGGTATATTGATAAACGGCTATAAAGCCGACGAAAACGCCACAGAAGAGGACAAAACAGGTACAACTTATGTACTTACAAAGGTTCTTACAGATGTGCTTAACGCTTACGTTAATCAGGTGGGACTTCGACTTACAATGACAAATGATGGCACATTTACTGCACGAGTGGATGGCACAGGTGCTTATACAGGCGATTTGTTCTTTGAAGTGTCTAAAACCGATAACGGTGACGGCAGCTACAAAATTACAATTACGCCTTCCGAAAATGTTGAAATAAAATCCTGGTGGAAGGATTATGTGAGAATTAATAACAACAATTCTGCCGTTAAAAACATGATTTCGGAAGATGAGGTTTCGGAAAACGGAATTCTTACGTTTAAATTCACGCTTAATCGTTAATATAATATGAAAAATCCTTTTTTACACTTGCAATATGGAATATATTGTGTTAGAATAATTCAAATAGTTGGGAAAGGACGTATACATACAATGACATTTTTGGAAAAATTTGAAGATATTAAAGCTATGCTTAATGTTGATGTGAAATTTGAACGTAATTTTGCAATACAGATCAATATGACTGATGACGACTGCTCCGGTGCATTTTATGTAAAACACTGTAACGGTGTCTTTGAAGTTCAGCCTTACACCTACCATGACTATGATGCAATGATGACTTTAACAAGTGAAATTCTTTACTGGATGCTTACAGGTGAAATTGATTCTGTGGCGGCATTTTTTGAGGGCAAGTTCGCAATTGACGGTAATCTGGAAGCTGTTTTGGAGTTTTTGAAGGTTACAAATGTAATAAAGGCTAAGCGTAAGGCTGAAAAGGAAGCTAAGAAGGCTAAAGAAAAGAAAGCCAAGGAAAAGAAGACTAAAGTTGCGAAAACTAAAGAGGAAGCCGTTAAAGTTGAAAAAGTGGTAAAGACCAAAAGTGCTAAAAAAGAAGCTAAGCAGTTGAAGCTTGATATTTAAGAAAAGAGAACAGGACTTTTGCAATGCATTTTTGCATAAGCCCTGTTTTTTGTATATACAAAAATAAAGGAGAGGTTTTTATGTTCAGGTATTTAATGCCCACAAAGGTAATAGTTGGGAAAAACTCTGTTAAGGAAAACATAGATGAGCTTATCTTAGGCTCAAAATGTATGATTGTAACAGGTAAATCGTCAGGCGAAAGAAGTGGGGCACTTGGTGATGTTATTGATGTGCTTAAAGACAAAGGGATAGAGTATGTTGTTTATAATAAGATTGGAAACAATCCCACCATAGAAGAAGCGGTTCAGGGTGGCTGTGCGGCACGAAAGTTTGGTGCTGACTTTTTAATCGGCATAGGCGGGGGCTCCCCCTTGGACGCATGTAAGGCAATTGCTGTTTACGCAGAGAATGAACCTATAGATGGCAGTGAATTTGAAATGTATGATATTTTTGAGGGGAAATACAAAAATAAGCCCCTTCCCATGGCGGCAATTCCCACAACTGCCGGCACAGGTAGTGAAACAACACCTTATTCCATACTTACACTGCATAAAGAGCATAACAAAAAGAGCTTTTCATCACCTGATGTGTTTTATAAAGTAGCTTTTTTAGATGGCAGGTATACTGTTAATCTTCCCATTCAGATTGCAAGAAATACTGCTATCGATGCAATGAGCCATCTTTTAGAAGGCTTTACAGATAAGAAGTCATCTCCGGCAAGCGATTATATTGCTTTAGAAGGACTTAGAATATTTGGCAAGTACAAGAATAATCTTAAAGACGGCAATTTTAATGTTGACATGTGTACAGACCTTTTATGGGCGGCTAGCTTAGGTGGAATTGTGATAAGCCAGACAGGTACAACAATCGTTCATTCTATGGGTTATGCACTTACTTATTATAAGGACATTCCCCACGGTATGGCAAACGGAATGCTCCTTGGTGAATATCTGGAAAGAACAAAAAAGGTGCTTCCCGATAAAATAAACCGAGCAATGGAAGCTATTGGCATGAGCCTTGATGAGTTTAAGGCTTTTCTTAAAGACTGTTTGCCCTGTGATAAGGATTTTTCAGAAGAAGAGCTTATCCAATGGGCAAATACAAGCATAAAGGCGAAAAATGCAAGCGTGTGTCCATTTGAAGTGGATTTGGCAAGTGAAGTTGAGATATATAAAAAGTGTTTGTTAAAATAAACTAAATTGAATAAATGGTGTTATTTTACAGGAAATAAGGTAACAGTGTTGTTATCATCACATACACCTAAAAATATATCCTTGGCAGATTTGTATCCTTGAGAATTAAGTTCTCTTTCCAGCCAGATTAAGTCTAACCCTTTGCGTTTGATGTTGTCATGGAGAATTCTGCCGTCCATAATAATTTCTGTGAAAATATATTCCTTTTCGGGTGCTAAGTTCATATCATAGGGGGTTAGTGGACGTTTTTCACTTTTAGGCAAAATGGTCAGATGGCCGTTATATTCAAAAACGGCAGTCTGTATATCGTTTAGATTAAAAAAACCTTGCTGGTGGCACATGACTAAAAATTCACTTAAATCAAGCTTGGATTTTTTCATGTTCTCTCTGTATAGCTTGCCGTTATTCATTATAATTGAGGGAGAACCGTTAATGAATTTCCTTGATTTATTAGATTTGGACGTAATTAAGTTTAAAACAACCGCTACGAAACCGTATGTTACCATGGCAAAAAAAGGTTTTTGGGGTGATTCAAGCTCTGTTGCCAGTTCTGCGGCGATTGAACCTATGGTAATTCCTGTGATGTAGTCAAAAAAGCTAAGCTGTGACATTTGCCTATGACCGATAATTTTGGCAATAATGAAAAGTGTTAATACGGAAAGAGACGATGTGCATAGAATTTTAAATATATCCATTGTTAAATCCTCCGTTTTAGTATAATTATTCTGCCACGGAAGAAGTGTAATATACATAAATCTATTTACAAAAAAAGAACAGTTGATTAAAAGGTTATACTGTTATATAATAAACATGATAATTTGAAAAGAGGCGGAGTTTATGTACCGATACGAAACACATCTGCACACTTATCCTGTAAGTGCCTGCGGAAAGGTAAGCGTTAAAGAAAATCTTGATTTTTACAAAGAAATGGGATACGACGGTATCTTTATAACAAACCATTTTTTGGACGGAAATATAAATATTGATTGGAACACTCCTGTTGAAGAAAAGCTCGATTTTTATTTTTCGGATTTTGAAGAAGCCGAAAAATACGGGAAAAAGATTAATCTTAAGGTGTTCTGCGGTATTGAAATGAGTTATGGCGGCACAGATTTCTTAGTTTACGGACTTGATAAAGAGTGGTGGCTTAACCATACTGATGTATTGAACGAGCGAAAAAGCAGACAACTGCCCTATCTTATGAGCCAGGGTGCTTTAGTTGTACAGGCACATCCTTTCCGTGAAGCAAATTATATTGACCATATCCGTCTTTTTCCCCGTGGGGTAGAAGGGGTAGAGGTTTTTAACGCTGACAGAACAGATTTTGAAAATAAAATGGCAAAAATATACGCAGAGGAGTACGGATTTTTACAGACAGCAGGTAGTGACAACCACTGGGGCAAGGATGCAAAAAGGCTTGCAGGACTGGAATGTGAGGAACCTGTAGAGGATGTTTCGGATTTTATAAAAAAACTGAGAGACGGTAAAATGAAAATATTTGTCATAGACAGAGCAATGTAAAAATGAAAGAAAACAGCTAAAAAATAAGGGATGGTATAAAAGAATTTCAAATCCTTTTATACCATCCCTTATTTTTTTGTTTAGTAAATTTCGTAATTTCCTTTTATCATTAAGATAAGATCGGTTTCTGATTTTATGCCGCGTCCGTCGGAAACCGGGACAATCAGGTTATGGTTGGCAGGAACTACTGCACCGTAAGTAAGGTCCACCCCTGAAGTAACATCACATACGCCGCCCTTTTCAGTTGAAATAACTGTAGCTGTGCCTGACCTTAAAATTATTTCGCAACCGGCAAGACCGATTAAATGTCTGTTGGCACTTAAATTTACAACAGAGAATGTAGAAACTGAATTAACATAGGGGATAAGAGTTGAGTCCACATAACTCTTGGAAATAAGCGGATCATCGGAATTTCCCGGGGTAGACGCAGAAACCCCGATTGAAATAACAAAAGCCAATATAAGTACACCAACTAAAATCTTTTGTGATAATTTTTTCATATTTCATTACTCCTTTGTTCAAATTAGTCCGAAGCTTATTGATAAAGCATCGTTCACCTTTATCATCTGTACATCATCAAGTCTGCCGATTTTTTCGCGAAGTCGCTTTTTGTCGATGGTGCGAACCTGTTCAAGTAATATAACACTGTCCTTACTAAGTCCGTACCTTGCTGCATCAATCTCAATATGAGTGGGAAGCTTTGCCTTGTTGATTTTACTTGTAATAGCTGCCGCAATTACCGTGGGACTGTATTTGTTACCCACATCATTCTGTACAACCAACACCGGTCTTGTGCCGCCTTGCTCACTGCCCACAACAGGGCTTAGATCAGCGTAAAAAATATCTCCTCGCTTTACGATCAAAACTATTCACATCCCATTAAATAATCCTCGTAGGCATCTTGTGTAGCTTGATCTGAGTCAAAACACTCTTCCGCAATGGAAAGGTTAATCTCTGCCATTTCGGCATATCCTATTCCAAGTTTCTTTTTGTTTTCAATTCTCCTTCTTTCCGCCAGATAAATTTTTATCATCGATTCAATCATATTGCTTCTTGACACTTTTAAAGCACGTGATATTTTATCGACATCTGTTAAAATATCGTCGGGAAGTGTAATGGAGATTTCTTTTCGTTCCATAAGCTGACCTCCCTTTGGAAATATAGATACACTTAGATTATATACCCAAAGTAAGCTCAAGTCAAATGTAACTTGTTCCACGAGAGGTAATATGTACAAAAAACCTTTCGGGAAGGAAGAAACGATTACCTACACTAAGAGTCTGTACAAAAGTTTTGAAATTAATACATGGAACAGAAATTTTAATTCATTACAGTATATTACATTTAACTTTACTTGGTGCGAAATATAAGCAAATTCATATAATAGAATAAACGGTACTGAATTTCAGCACCGTTATTTGTTAAAGTCCTGTGTCAGATAACTGGGGAGAATTAGGCAATGTTTGCAATATGTCTGAATTGTCAGGAGGAGTGACATTTGAGTTGTTTTGAGTTGAGTCATATATAGGCACATCATTGGGGGTATAAATTGTGTCCGGATAAGAGTTTACATTTTCGGTAGGCTCATAATAATTTCTTAAGTTATCCTCGCCCATGTCAATCTCCTTATGAATAGTACATCTGGTAGTTGGTCTTGCACTTTCCGAATAATCCCCATGTGCTAAACTTTCACATGTTGAATTGGGGAGAAGACCGCTTTGTGCACATAAAAGAACCTTACTTGTAGCACCGAGTGTGTTAAAGTCTTTATAAGGCAGATTAGAGTGGATTTGTTCCATAACACCCTTCCATACCTTTGCAGAAGGATTACCGGAAATACCTCGAAGGCTCTTGGGTGTGTCATAACCATACCAAACAGCACCAACATAATAGGGGGTATATCCTACAAACCAACGGTCATAGTTGTTACTTGTTGTACCTGTCTTACCTGCGGAAGGCATAGAAGAAAGCCGTGCTGAAGTTCCTGTGCCGCTCGTAACAACACCTTGGAGCATCTGTGTCATTGTGACAGCTGTAGTTTCGCTGATTGCAGGCTGAGCTTTAGGCGTTCTTTCCAAAATAACCTCACCTGAAGGGTCCAAAACCTTTGTATAGAAGGAAGGTTCATAATATGATCCTTTAGATGCAAAAGGTACATAAGCCGCCGCCATTTCAAGAACGCTGACACCGTCTGTGAGACCGCCAAGACCAATGGAAGCAAAACCTTTATCGGAAAAAACCTTACCGTTTTCTTCACGTGATTCAACAAGGGAAGAAATATGCATGTTTTTGGTCAAAAAGCTGAATGAACGTTCCAATCCCACACGTTGTAAAATCTTTACGGCAGGAACATTTCTTGAGCCTGCAAGTGCAGATGCAACCGTTATATTGCCTCTGAAACTTCTGTCGTCGTTTCTTGGGGACCAATCACCTATTGTTACGGGAGTATCTGAAACGATAGTCTGTGGAGTTACAAGGCCATATTCAACTGCAGGAGCATAGATAGCAATTGGCTTTATGGAACTACCGGGCTGGCGAAGGGTCTGTGTGGCACGGTTAAGTGTTCTCGATGCTTCCTTTACGCCTCGTCCACCTACAACACCTGCAACATAACCTGTTGTGGGGTCAATTACTACCATGGAGGACTGAACAATTGTATCACCGCTTGTTTTTGGAAAATTATCTAAATTAGCGTAATAAGCATCCATTATCGATTGAACGTTAGTGTTCATAGCGGAGTAAATTTTAAAACCGCCACAGTAAAGAAGTTTTTCAGCAATTGCCTTTGTGTAGCCTTTCTGTTCAACCAAATCATTTACAATCTGGTCGATAAGAGCATCTGTATAGTAGCTTGTAGTTGAGCTGTAGCCTGTAGATTCCTCCTTTGCGACAGTTACAACCTCTGTTGCCTTTGCCTCGGCATATTCGGGATAAGTGATATATCCAAGCTCGTACATCTTATTTAAAATAACATCACGACGCTGGCGGTTATTTTCAGGGTTACGCTTGGGGTCATATTTTGTGGGGAACTGAGTAATAGCGGCGATTGTGGCACATTCGGAAAGTGTTAATTCGCTAAGCTCCTTATTAAAATAAACCTTTGAAGCACTTTTTACGCCGTTACACTGCTGGGAAAGATATATTGTGTTTAGATAAAGCTCCAATATTTCATCCTTGTCAATTTCCTGCTCCAGCTTATATGCACGGTAAATTTCCTGGATTTTACGGTCAATGGAATAATCATCTTCACCTGTTATATTTTTTATAAGCTGTTGAGTAATTGTACTGCCCCCGTAGGTTGATTCGGAGCTACCGGTAATCTTCTGCTGTATATAACCGATTGCCGCGCCTACGGTACGCTTAATGTCAAAACCCTTGTGTGTGTAAAACCTTTCGTCTTCGATTGCAACAAATGCGTTCTTTAAATGGTCAGGGATTTCCTCAAGGTCTGCCCAGACACGGTTTTCTTCATCATAAAGAACTTCCAACTGATGTTCCGTTCCGTATTCATCAACTGCATATACAAAGCTTGTTAAATTTACGCTCATCTGCTTTAAATCAAGAAGTTCAATATTGTCAATATAACCCACCAATGAGCCAAATATAACACCGCCTGCAATGGTAATCAAAACCAGAAACAGAACACATAATACTTTCAGTGTCATAAAAAGTCCGGATAAAAACTTATTTCGCTGTTTTTTCTTCTTAGCCATATATAACAGTCCTTTCAGAACAAAATTACATAATACACTATTCTAATTATACATTAAAAGAATTAAAAAAGTATTACAAATTCGCTCTTTTTGAATATAAAAATGAATTTTTGCGAAAAATATTCACAAAAGATAAAAGAAGGGCTTTGAAAATATGAGAAAGGGACTATGGTTTGGTGCAATTTGCGTTATTGCATTTATAGGCGGAATAACTGCCGGATTTATAAGTTCAAGAATTAGTCTCAAGGAACCTATTCATGCCACGGAAGAAAGGGTTGAGGCTGTAAATAATGAAGAAGAAACACTGCCACATACAGTTACCAAAGAAACGGACTACTATTACGTGTGTATAGAAGGCGAGTCATTAGTTGTTTTTGAGGTGTTTGACGATAATACACAAGAAGAAATCGGACGCACTTTTGTAGAATATGCCAACATTCCCCAAAGTGATAAAGTCGCCCTTTCAGAGGGGATTGCCTTTGAAGAAAGGGAAGAGGCCCTTATGTTAATTGAGGACTTTGTAAGCTGAAGAACAAAGTGTCTCCTCGCTTTTGGCAATAGTTGCCTTTAAAGCGAACAGAGGAGAAAACACTTTGTTACGCCATGTGCGTTTTCCGAGCTGTTCAAGGAAATTCTCACACGGCAATAGAAAAAAATACGTCTATGATATACAGAAATATCATAGACGTATTTTTAAGTTATTGAAATTTTTCAAAATACTTTTTTGTATCCGCCGCTTCCCTTGGATAAACATCTGCTGACACGGGAAATGGTTGCTGTAGAAGCACCCGTATGCTCTGTAATCTGAACAAAGGATTGACCTTCGTTCAACATTTTTGCAACCTGAAGCCTTTGTGCCATAGCGTGAAGCTCCTTAACGGAACAAATGTCCTCAAAAAAAGCACGGCAGTCGGAAGGGGAGCTGAGTTTTGAAATTGCTTCATATAACAGACCGATTTCATCAGTATAAATTTTGTCAGTATTACTGTTCATATCACACCTACATGAGCTTTGTCAAGAACGCTTTTGTTCTTGGATTTTTCGGGTTTTTAAGGACTTCGTCAGGGGTGCCTTCTTCCGCTATTATACCTTTATCCATGAAAATTACCTTGTCACTTACAGAGTAAGCAAAGTCAATTTCATGGGTAACTATAACCATGGTAATATGTTCTGCCGCCAATTGACGTATAACCTTTAAAATTTCGCCCGTAAGCTCCGGGTCAAGAGCACTTGTAGGTTCGTCAAAGAAAAGTATACGAGGCTTTAACGCCAAAGCACGTGCAATTGAAACACGTTGCTTCTGACCGCCTGACAATTGGCAAGGATAGCTTGACAGTTTTTCTGAAAGACCTACGCTGTCAAGTATCTTTTTTGCGTTTTCTTCTATTTCTGCAATAATCTCTTTTTTGCGTGCTTTGTAATCAGGACGCTTTTTTGCCAGAAGACGGGGGGCCAATGTTACATTGTCAAGAACGCTGTACTGAGGAAAGAGGTTAAAATCCTGGAAAACCAAACCGAAGTTAAGCTGTTTTTCACGGATTTGGGATGGGGACATCTTTTCCTTAGAGTTTGCATCAAAAAGGAGCTTTCCGTCAAGATAAACCTCACCGCCGTCGGCAATTTCCAGAAAGTTAATACAACGTAAAAGAGTTGTTTTACCACTGCCTGAAGACCCGATTACAGAAACAACCTGACCTTCCTCCATGGAAAAATTAATATCTTCCAAAACCCTTGTTTTACCGAAGTGTTTTGAAAGGTTATTTACTTCTAAAATTTTCATATCTTATACCTCAATTAAAGTAACTTAATTTCTTTTCAATAGCTCTGAAAATAACTGTTAAAATTCCGCAGAACAAAAGATAGAAAAGACCCGAATAGAACAAAGGCCATAAGATATGGTCACTTGCCATGAAACGCTTAGCATTCCAGGTGATTTCATAAATCATAATTGTGTTTGCAAGGGCGGTATCTTTAACAAGGGTTATAAATTCGTTGCTCATAGGGGGAACAATGTGCTTTACAACTTGTAAAAGAACAACCTTGAAAAATGCCTGAGATTTTGTCATCCCTAAAACCTGGCAGGCTTCATACTGACCCTTGGGAACAGATTCTATGCCGCCGCGGAAAATTTCAGAAAAATAGCAGGAATAGTTGAGAACAAAGGCTATCATTACAGCTACAAAGGTATTCATACCACGAATACCGATAAAGCCGGGTCCCAACCCGAAAAGAATAAGCTGAAGCATAAGGGGAGTACCTCTTATAATCCAGATTAAAAATCTTATGGGCAATCTTATTATAAAGAGCTTGCTTCTTGAGCCGAATGACAGTATAAGCCCCAACGGCAGAGCCAGTAAAAGGGTGAGGGCAAAAATCTTAAAAGTAACACCTAATCCGTCCAGTAAGCTCAACGTAACAGGAACAAAAAGTTCAATAAATTTTGACATAGCTACACCTTTAAGTAAAAATACTTTATATAGTTTAAAAGGCAGATATCAATCTGCCTTTTAGTATTATTAATATGAATTAATCAAATCAGAATGCGAGGTTAAGGTCATACTTTTCAGCAAGTGCTGTAAGTGTACCGTCAGCATAAAGCTCATCAATTGCACCGTTTACAGCATCACAAAGTTCTGTGTCGGAAAGGCGGAAACCGATACCGTATTCTTCGCTTGTAAGTTCGATGGAGTATGTAAGAGAATCAAAGTCTGTGCCTTCAGCTGTCATAGCCTTTGCCATTGTAATGTCGATTACGCAAGCGTCAGCCTGGCCGCCCATAACTGCCAATACAGCATCTGTCTGAGCCGCAACGGGTGCATAGTTAGCATCAAGACCGTTGTCCTTGATTGCTTCTTCGCCTGCAGAACCTGCTTCAGCGGCAAACTTCAAGCCCTTAAGGCTTTCAACGTCAGCATAGTTTTCAATAACGTCCTTGTTCATAACAACAACCTGTGCGTTCTTTACATAAGCCTTAGATACAAGACAGTTGCTTTTAACTTCGTCGGAAATTGTCATACCGTTCCAAATGCAGTCAAACTGGTCTGCATCAAGTGTTACAAACTTTGTGTCCCAGTTGATTTCAACAAATTCGGGTTCATAGTTAAGCTTTTCACAAACAGCTTCTGCAAATTCTGTGTCGAAACCTGTAAGAGTGCCGTCTTCCATGTAGTTCATGGGTTCGTAAATTGTGTAGCCGATAACAAGCTTTTCTTTTTCGACAGCTTCTGTTACATCTGTAGGTTCTGCCACGGCGTCAGAGTTGCCGCCGCCACATGCCGCAAGAGCGAACATAAGGCAAAGTGCCATAATAAGTGATAAAGTTTTTTTCATGGTAAATTCCTCCAAGATTTAAATAAATTAGTCTTTTAAAAACTATGTTGCCATTGTAACACTTTAGCAAACTAAAGTCAAGTCCTTTTTTTGAAAATTTATATGTAAAAAACATACGCCATTTCTGACTCTCAAAAATGGCGTATAATATGGTTTTTAATTAGTTCTCTAAGAGCTTTTCCTTGTCGTTCCAGCTGTAAAGTTTACGAATTTCTTCGCCTACAACTTCAGCGGGGTGTTCAGCGGCAATCTTTCTCATAGCCTTAAAGTGAGCCTGACCACCTGCAGGGGACATATCAAGCAAGAAGTCCTTAGCAAAAGTACCGTCCTGAATATCGGAAAGAATCTTCTTCATAGCCTTCTTTGTTTCGTCTGTGATAACCTTGGGACCTGTAATATAGTCGCCGTATTCAGCTGTGTTAGATACGGAGTAACGCATACCTGCAAAACCACTCTGGTAGATAAGGTCAACGATTAACTTCATTTCGTGAACACATTCAAAGTAAGCATTTCTGGGGTCGTAGCCGGCTTCAACAAGTGTTTCAAAGCCTGCCTGCATAAGTGCACAAACACCACCGCAAAGAACAGCCTGTTCACCAAAAAGGTCTGTTTCTGTTTCTGTTCTGAAGTCTGTTTCAAGAACGCCTGCTCTTGCACCGCCGATACCTGCTGCATATGCAAGTGCAATATCCATAGCGGTGCCTGTAGCATCCTGATGAACAGCAACTAAGCAGGGCACACCCTTACCTTCCTGATATTCGCTGCGAACTGTATGACCGGGACCCTTGGGAGCAATCATAACAACGTTAACATCAGCGGGAGGAACAATCTGGTTGAAGTGAATATTGAAACCGTGAGCAAATGCAAGTGTCATGCCTTCCCTAAGGTTGGGTTCAACATCCTTCTTGTACATACCTGCCTGAAGTTCATCGTTAATAAGAATCATAACCATATCAGCATTCTTAACTGCATCGGCTGTATTCATAACGCGGAGACCTGCTTTTTCCGCCTTTGCCTTGCTCTTACTGCCTTCGTAAAGACCAACGATAACATCAACACCGCTGTCATGAAGGTTAAGTGCATGAGCGTGACCCTGAGAACCGTAGCCGATAATAGCTACTGTTTTGCCCTTTAAAAGGTCAAGATTACAATCCTTTTCATAATACATGTTTGCCATTGGAAAACATCTCCTTAAATATAAATAAATTAAATTTAATACATAATTATTCGCTGTCCTTAAGACATTCTTTTCCTCTGCCTATAGCAGTCAAGCCTGTACGGCAAAGCTCCAAAATTTCATATTGACCGAGAAATTCAACAAAAGCATCAATCTTTGATGATTCGCCTGTAAGCTGAACTGTGATGGATTCTACACCTAAATCAACAATCTTTCCGCGGAAAATATCAACGGAGGTCATGATGTTTGCAATAGAATTTTTAGGAACAGCAATTTTAATCATTATCATTTCACGGAAAACAGAATTATTTTTTTCCATAACCTGAATTTTCTTAACATCGTGAAGCTTACTAAACTGCTTTACAATCTGTTCCTTTGTGGCTTCGTCACATGTGGAACATACAGTAACCCTTGAAAAATGTGGGTCTTCTGTTATGCCCACAGTCAGTGAATCAATATTGAAACCACGACGGGCAAAGAGGGAGGAAACACGGGTAAGTACACCTGATTGGTTAGCAACTAAAGCTGAAATTACAAATGATTCTGTCATGGTTTAGTCCTCCTTCTTCATAATAATATCTGAAATTGAGCCGTTAGCGGGAATCATGGGAAGAACAAATTCATCCGAGTCAATACGGCAGTCAATAAGAGAAAAACCTTCGGATTTGAAAGCCTTATCGCAAGCCTCTTTAAGCTCTTTTGGTGTTGTGGCAACAAAGCCTTCTCCGCCCATAGCTTCAGCTAAAGCCTTATAATTGGTTGCTCTGTCCAGCGTTGTCTGTGAATAGTGCTTATCATAGAAAACAGTCTGCCACTGACGAACCATACCCAAAACATTATTATTCATAAGAATAATCTTAACGGGAAGGTTGTATTTGGCACATGTTGCAAGCTCGTTAAAATTCATATGGAAGCTACCGTCACCTGTAACCATAACTGTCATTTCTTTATTATTGGCAATACAAGCACCGATTGCGGCACCTAAGCCGAAGCCCATTGTACCTAAGCCGCCGCTTGTAATAAGCGTTCTGGGCTGCATAAAGTCATAAAACTGCGTAACCCACATCTGGTGCTGACCAACATCGGTTGCAACTGCGGTGGAATCCTTTGTGTGATTACGGACTTCTTCCAGAACAACCTTAGGATTCATATCGTGCTGCTTAGTAATGCGGGACGCTTCAAGGTCCTTGTATTCCTGAATTTCCTTTTCCCATTCATCGTGAACCATGGGCTCAAGGCTATCGGTAAGTCTTTCAAGGATTCTGTCAAGTGAACCCACAATACCCACATTACAGGGGATATTCTTATTGATTTCAGCTTCGTCGATATCAATATGTATAATCTTAGCTTTGGGACAGAACTTCACCTTGTTGCCTGTTGCACGGTCGGAAAAACGTGTGCCTATGGCAATGATAAGGTCTGCGGAATACATGGATTTTGTGGCGGCAAATCTGCCGTGCATACCAACCATGCCTACAAAGCCCTTAAAATCACGGGGAACTGCTGAAATACCCATCATACTTGTACCGATTGGAGCGTCAATCCTTTCAGCGAACTTTAAAAGTGCGGGAGAAGTATCAGAAAGAACAACACCGCCACCTGCGAAGATAAAAGGCTTCTTAGCCTTTTTAATAAGTTCAATCGAAGCTTCAACGTCCTTTTCTTCATACATAGGAGCAGGAAGATAGGGAACGGGAGAAGAAGGCTCATATTCACAAACATCGTTTTGGATGTTCTTGGGAATATCAATAAGCACAGGACCGGGACGACCGCTTTTTGCAAGCTGAAAAGCTTCCCTTACAGTGTCTGCCAGCTCTTTTACATCCTTGACTATGTAGTTATGCTTTGTAATAGGCATCGTAACACCTGTGATGTCAACTTCCTGGAAACTGTCCTTGCCAAGCAAGCTCATGCCAACGTTGCCTGTAATTGCAACCATGGGAGTAGAGTCAAGAAATGCTGTTGCAATACCGGTAACAAGGTTTGTGGCACCGGGTCCTGAGGTCGCCAATACGACGCCCACCTTGCCCGAAGCACGTGCAAAGCCGTCAGCGGCATGGGATGCACCCTGTTCATGGCTTGTAATATAGTGAGTGATTTTATCACTACGCTGGTAAAGTGCTTCGTAAATATCCAGAACGGCACCGCCCGGATATCCGAAAATTGTGTCAACGCCTTGTTCAATCAGTGTTTCAACAAGAATCTGTGAACCTTTAAGTTGCATAGAAAAAACACCTCCGAATATAAATAAAACCTTGCAGAACATCCTGCAAGGTTAAAAAAATAATCATCAGAGTGAAATGATATTTGATAAGCCTGCCTGATGTGCATCAAAAGAAACGCCGATTGCTAGTATAAGCACGACGCAGCTTATAATGACAAGTGCAGTAAATATCGTCAATATCATACATAAACCTCTTTCTGAATAATTTTTAATTTGTCGTTAATTGTACCACTGAAATATTTATTTGTCAACTGTAAAATTCTAAAAAATCTATAATTCTTTATAATAATACAATAATCCTTGCCAATTTGCAAAATGTATTTTATAATGAAGAAAGCAAGTGTAAAAAGAGAGGAACAGCTATGAAAAAGAAATTCGAAAATTATATACCCTATGCTGATGTAACAAGAATTCTTGCGGCATTTATGGTTGTGATGCTTCATGTGTCGGGGATAAGGCTTATATCATACCCTGTGGGAAGCGAGAATTTTATGTGGGCGGCATTTTTTGACTGTCTTTGCCGTTGGACTGTTCCGGGGTTTATAATGCTCAGCGGTATGCTTTTTCTGGATAAAAAGAAAAAAGTGTCAATTAAAACACTGTACACAAAAAACATTTTAAGGCTTGTGACCGCTTTTGTTTTCTGGTCATATCTTTATAATTTTTATGCATATTTTGTACAGCTTCACGATATTAAACAGGCTGGGATAAAGGCTTTAATAAATATGCCAAACGGTGCAATGCATCTGTGGTTTATATTTATTATGATAGGTCTTTATATTATAGTACCATTTTTAAAACGTATGTGTGAGCATATGACAAAGGGTGAGGCGGAATATTTCATCTTGTTAAGTATTATAATTACATTTTTGCCGAAAACACTGTCCTCTTTTGAAGTATTTAAGCCTTTCTTGGAATACATAGCAAAGTTTGAAATTAATCTGGCGGCAGGATACTCCGGGCTTTTTGTGGCAGGCTGGTACATAAATAACTTCGAACATAAAAAGAGTTTCAGATATGTCAGTTACTCTTTGGGTATAGCGGGGTTTTTATACATGTTTTTCACAACTGTGTATTTTTCAATGGAAAGAAAAGCCCTTTGCGATGAATTTATGAGCTTTAAAAGCATAAGTGCATTTTTGATGGCATTTGCGGTTGTTCTTTGGCTTAAAAGTGCTTTTTCGGGAAAAACCTTTAGCAGACGTGCTGTTTCAAACCTGAGCTTTTATTCCAAATATACCTTCGGTATTTATCTTGTTCATGAAATGTTTTTGAACATTTCTTCCGCAAAGGGCTGGTTTGTATTTGCCAATATGCCTTATATAGGCATACCTTTGGAAGGCATGCTTGTATTTGTTTTAAGTGCTGTTGTTACAGGTATTATTGTGTGGCTACCCTTTGGTAAATACATATCTTAGGAGATTATTATGAGACCGATTTATAATGCATTAAATGACGAAAAATTTAAAAATCAAATACCGTTCCATATCCCCGGACATTTACGGGGCAGAGGGCTGAAGGATTTTGGATTTTCACTTAATATGGATGTAACGGAGCTTTATGAAACAGACGATTTGCATGCACCTGAAGGTGTTATTAAGCAGTCGATGGACAACGCTGCAAAGGTATTTGGCAGTAAAAAAGCATATTACCTTGTAAACGGTTCTACCTGCGGTGTACAGGCAATGGTGTTAGGCTTTGTGGGTGAGGGCGAAAAAATTATATGCGACCGTTACGCACACAAAAGCTTTGTATCAGCCCTTACTTTAAGCGGTGCGGAGCCTGTGTGGGTCACTCCCGATATTATCGATGACGGAACAATGTGGAGCGGAATAAAAGTTTCAAACATAGAAAAGGCAATGACTGAAAACCCTGATGCAAAAGCCGTTTACATTACTGCACCAAATTATTTCGGCATTATGGGTGATATAGAAGAAATTGCAAAAAAGGCACATGAAAAGGGTATGTATCTTTTAGTTGACGGTGCCCACGGTGCACATTACGGATTAAGCGAGCATTTACCGCCTGCCATAATAAAATTAGGGGCAGATGCGGTATGTATGAGCTTGCACAAAACTTTGCCAAGCCTTACTCAGACTGCAATCCTTTTAACAAACAAAAAGTACGAAAGGGTTGAAGATGCTTTGAAAATCGTACAGACATCTTCTCCGAGCTATTTGTTTACCGCTTCTTGTGAATATGCGGTCGAATTTTATGAAAAATGCGGAAAAGAGCCGTGGCAAAGGCTTTTTGAAGTGGTGGAAAGGTATTTTCCTGAACAGATTAAAAACTGCGAAGAAAGTGTAAAGTTTAAAGACTTTACACGCTTGAACATCCCTGTTTCAGGGAATTCTTACCGTGTGGCAGAAATTCTGCGTGAAGATTACAATATCGGTGTTGAATGTTGTTACGGCGGGGGAATTGTGGCAGTTTTGAACACATTTCACACTGAGGAGGAAATAAAAAAGCTACGCCATGCAATAGATTCTATCCATATACCTTATTCTGAAAAATTGCGTATTGCACCTTTTGAGGGCAAAAAAATATATTCGCCAAGACAAGCCTTTTTTGCAAAAAAAAGATGGATACCTTTTTTATTAGCCGCAGGAAAAGTATCTGCATCGGGTATTATGGTATATCCTCCCGGAGTGTACCAGGTGTTGCCCGGTGAGGAAATAAGTGACACAGCTGTGGCAGTTATCAATGAGCTTTTAAAAAAGGGTGCACAAATACCGTCGCTTTTCCAATCAAATTGCTTGATTTTTGATGAATAATATAGTATAATTATTTGAGTTTATCTTAACTGAAAGGATACTTGACGTGACAGAGTTTTATATTGAAGGTCAGAGAGCATTGAAAATCCTTGAAAGGGATGTACAATCAAATACCGTGCGTCAGGGATATATCTTCGATGGCAGTGAGGGCATAGGTAAAAAAACTGCCGCAAGGCTTTTTGCAAAAATGCTTCTTTGTGAAGGTGAGCATAAGCCTTGCAGTGTTTGTCATTCATGCAGTATGTTTGAAGCGGGCAGTCATCCGGATGTTTATTACTTGAAAAATTCACCGGTGAAAATTGACGATGTAAGGGACATGAACAGTGAACTGTACATAAAGCCCTTTACTTCAAAGCGGAAGGTTTTCATTGTGGAACATGCAGATGAGATGAATATTCCGGCACAGAACGCTTTTTTGAAGTCCTTTGAGGAACCGCCGGAGTATGCAGTTATTATTTTAATTGCATCAAGTTCAAAAAAGCTTTTGCCAACCATTTTGTCAAGGGGTACTAAAATACCTTTTTCTCCTTTTCCCGAAGAAAAAATACGCGAATTTGTGGAAAAGAAATACGCTATTACAGGGGAAAGAGGTGCTTTTTTGGCAAAGTACAGCTCGGGCATCGTAGGCAGGGTGATAGATGTTGCGGAAGATGAGGAGTTTTATGCCATACGCCATGACATGATTATGAAAATAAAGGACATGGCAGGTGACAGGGTAAGTATTTTGTCACTTATAGAGGCTTTTGGTGCAACAACAAGACGCATACCTGAAAAGTGCGGTTTATATTTTGATATTTTTATGGGCTTTTTTTCTGATGTGTCGGCACTGAAAAACGGTGGCAGAATTATAAACTCGGATTACAAAGATGTGATAGATGATTTTGCCGCAAAGGTAACGGGCAGGTCCGCAAGACGTGTTGTGGAAATTGCCGCAAAGGTTAAAAGTGAATTAAATCCATCGATGAAATATGATTTGTGGATTACAAATATGCTTATAAATTGCTGGGAGGAAATACATGGAACAGGTAATAGGAGTTAAATTTAAACGAGTGGGAAAGACTTATTATTTCTCACCTAACGGTACAAATCCTCAGGTTGGTGACGATGTAATTGTTGAAACAGCCCGTGGTGTTGAATACGGCAGAGTTGCAATGGGTATAAAGGAAGTTGAAGATGAGGAAATTGTGGCACCTTTAAAGCCCATTATCAGGGTTGCAACTAAAGAAGATGCAAAAACTTTGGAAGAAAACAAGAAAAAACAGGTTGAAGCATTTAAGATATGCGAGGAAAAAATAGCTCATCACAAACTTGACATGAAGCTTGTTGATGTGGAATATACCTTTGACTGCAATAAGGTACTTTTTTATTTCACAAGCGACAAACGTGTTGACTTCCGTGAACTTGTAAAGGATCTTGCAAGTGTGTTCAGAACAAGAATTGAATTAAGGCAAATCGGTGTCCGTGATGAAGCTAAAATGTTGGGCGGATTGGGCGTATGCGGCAGAAACCTTTGCTGTGTACAGTACCTTGACGATTTCCAGCCTGTGTCAATAAAAATGGCAAAGGAACAGGGCTTAAGTCTTAACCCCACAAAAATCTCAGGCAATTGCGGAAGATTGATGTGCTGTTTAAAGTATGAACAGGACTGCTATGAAGAGCTTTTGAAGACAACACCGCGTGTAGGTGCATTGGTATCAACACCTTCAGGTAAGGGTAATGTTATTTCCGTTTCTCTCTTAAAGGAAAAGGTAAAGGTTCAGCTTACAAAGGGCGATGAAACAGATATCGTTGAAATGGATGTAAAGGATATTACAATTATCCGTGACGGCAAAAAGGTTCATGAGGATGATGAATACTCTGAGAATGAGTTAAAGGCTATACAGGATTGATTGAGGGATTAGTATGAAAATTGTAATACTTGATGCAATGACTTTGGGTGAGGGAATATCCCTTGAACCTATAAAAGCATTGGGTGATACGGTTATTTACGACAATATCGAAAACGAAAAAATTGCCGAAGCATTAATTGATGCGGATGTATGCGTGACCAACAAAAAGCTTTTAGGCAGTCATAATCTTCATAATGCTAAAAACTTGAAGCTTATTTGCCTTACTGCCACAGGCTACAATAATGTGAAGTTGGATTATTGCATCAGTCGTGGGATTAAGGTAAGGAATGTTCCCGGTTACTGCAAGGAAAGCGTGTGCCAGCACACCTTTGCCCTTCTTTTGTCGCTTATGGAATCACTTACCTATTATGACAGCTTTGTGAAAAACGGCTCCTATACAAAAAGTGGGCTTGCAAATCACATAGGCCGTCCCTTTGGTGAAATTTCGGGAAAAACTTGGGGCATTATCGGTCTTGGCGGTATCGGGAAAGAAGTTGCAAAGGTGGCAACAGCTTTCGGTGCAAATGTTATTTATGCACCAATATCTCACAAAAGCCGTAAGGAAGATTATCGGGAAGTTACAATAGATGAACTTTTTAAAACAAGCGATATTGTGTCCATACATTCCCCTTTGAATGATAAAACGGAAAACCTTGTAAATTACGAAAAACTGTCAATGATGAAAAAGGACGCTTTTCTCATAAATGTAGGACGGGGAGCAATTGTAAATTCCCACGATTTGGTTGAAGCTGTTGACAAGGGCGTAATAAAAGGGGCAGGAATTGATGTGTACCCCTCTGAACCGCCTTCGGAGAATGACCCTTTCATGAACATTAAGCACCACGAAAGATTTGTGTTCACGCCCCATATTGCATGGGCATCCACCGAGGCAAGACAGCGTTGTGTTGATATCGTAGGTGAGAATATAAAGGCATTAATTGAAAATAAAGGATGTAACGATGTATGGTAAAAGGTGTTATTTTTGATCTTGACGGCACATTGATAGACACTATTTCCGGTTTGGCAAATTCGGTAAATGCCGCTATGGATTATTACGGGTTTCCAAATCATACTGTGGAAGAATACCGTACATTTGTGGGGAACGGTGTGGGCAAACTTGTTGAACGTGCCCTACCCGAAGGAAAGAAGCATATGGTGGGAGAGGCAAGAAAGGTATTTGAAAAGCATTATGAAAAAACAATGCTTGATATTCTGCCTGTGTATGACGGAATAAACGAGCTTTTAGAATATCTTTTGAATAAGGGCATAAAGATTGCGGTTAACACAAATAAAATGGATTTGTTTGCAAAGCCAATGATTGAAAAAGCCTTTGGTGATATATTTTCATTCGTTTTAGGTGAGGTTGATACATTCCCACGTAAGCCTGCTCCTGATGGAGTAAATTATCTTTTGGACAAGATGGGTATTACAAAGGATGAATGTATTTTCATAGGCGACAGTCAGGTGGATATACAAACAGCGAAAAACGCCCACATGAGAGGCATTTCCGTTACATGGGGGTTCGTAAATAAGGAAGTTTTGTCACAAAATGAGCCTATGGTAATGGTTGACACCCCTTATGAGATTATAGATTTGATTGAAAGGGATTAATACAATGCAGGATAATATTCGTAATTTCAGCATTATTGCACATATTGACCACGGTAAAAGCACACTTGCCGACAGATTGTTGGAATTGACAGGTGTGGTTGAAAGCCGTGATATGGAAGAACAGCTTCTTGATAATATGGAGCTTGAAAGAGAAAGAGGCATTACAATTAAAGCCAGGGCCGTAAGACTTAATTATAAGGCAAAAGACGGCAAAGATTATGTTTTGAACCTTATCGATACCCCCGGTCATGTTGACTTTAATTACGAGGTTTCACGTTCTCTGGCGGCGTGCGAGGGTGCACTTTTAGTAGTTGATGCGGCACAGGGGATTGAAGCACAGACCTTGGCAAACACATACCTTGCCTTGGACCATAATCTTGAAATACTTCCCGTTATAAATAAAATTGACCTTCCCAGTGCACGTCCTGAATATGTTGCAAAAGAAATTGAGGATATTATCGGTATACCCGCAGAGGATGCACCTCAGATAAGTGCGAAAACAGGACTTAATGTTGAAAGTGTGTTAGAATATGTTGTGAATAATATTCCCGCACCTAAGGGTGACCCCAATGCCCCCACAAAGGCACTTATTTTCGACTCTTACTACGATTCTTATAAGGGCGTTATAGTATATTTTAGACTTGTTGACGGCTATATTGAGCCCGGTATGAAAATAAGGTTTATGGCAACAGGTGCTGAATTTGATGTTGTGGAAACGGGTTACCTTATGCCTAACGGACTTCAGAGTGCAAAAAGACTTTCAGCCGGTGAAGTTGGATATGTTGCCGCAAGTATTAAAAACGTAAGGGATACAAGTGTTGGTGACACTATAACAAATGCCAACAACCCTGCATCCGAACCCCTGCCCGGCTACAGAAAGGTAAATCCTATGGTTTACTGCGGTATTTACCCGGCAGACGGTGCGAAGTACGGTGATTTACGTGACGCATTGGAGAAGCTGCAATTAAACGATGCGGCACTTTTGTTTGAGCCTGAGACAAGTGTGGCTTTGGGCTTTGGTTTCAGATGCGGATTTTTAGGTCTTTTGCATATGGAGATTATCCAGGAAAGACTTGAAAGGGAATTTAACCTTGACCTTGTTACAACTG
>JBJDXJ010000023.1:0-49628 GCA_051866635.1 Clostridia bacterium
TTTTGTTGGGACAGTCCCGAAATGGTCTTTTTGTTATATCAGTGTTGACTTTTTTACAGCCATTTTGTTTTTACATTGCGTTATTCATTGCTGAAACAAGTGCTTCGATTGAAGATGTGATAATATCTTCATGAATACCTGCACCCCAGTAAATATTGCCGTCATTGTCGGCAATGCTTACATAGGAAATTGCACTTGCCTGGCTACCTTCCGTAAGGGCATGTTCTTCATAGTCCTTAACGGCAAATTCTTTGCCAAGATACTTGCAAAGTGCATTTGTAACTGCGTCAAGTCGTCCGTTACCGCGACTGCGGATAAGAGTATCATTTCCGTCCTTTATAACGGTTACTGTAGCCGTGAATACATTGCCTTGCTGAGTAAAGAGCGAATCGGCAATGTCAAATACTTTGCGGTTCTTAACGTATTTATCAAGGAATATTTCATGCACCCAATCAGGTGAAAGCTCCTTATGAGCATTGTCGGAAACAGCTTTTGCTGTGTAACCCATATCTTCCTGCATCTTCTTGGGAAGTTTCAATCCGAAGTTCTGCTGAAGAATGTAGCTTACGCCACCCTTACCGGACTGAGAGTTAATACGTATAACGTCAGAGTCGTATGTTCTGCCAACGTCCTTGGGGTCAATGGGAAGGTAGGGAACAGACCATACTGAAAGATTGTTTTCTGCACGCCACGCCATACCCTTTGCGATTGCATCCTGATGTGAACCTGAGAATGCGGCAAATACCAAACTGCCACAGTAGGGAGCACGGTCGGATACCTTCATATTTGTGAAACGTTCATATGCTTCACAGATGGAGGGCATATCCGAGAAATCAAGACCGGGATCAACACCGTGTGAAAACATATTCATAGCAAGTGTGATAATGTCACAGTTACCTGTTCTTTCACCGTTACCGAAAAGTGTACCTTCAATACGGTCGCCGCCTGCCAATATACCTAATTCAGCATCGGCAACGCCTGTACCGCGGTCATTGTGGGGGTGAAGTGAAATAATAACATTTTCACGGTTATGTAAGTTCTTGGACATATATTCAACCTGCGATGCATAAACGTGGGGAAGGCTTGTTTCAACAGTTGCGGGAAGGTTAATTATAACCTTTCGGTCTTCTGTAGGCTGCCATATGTCAATAACAGCATTGCAAACCTCCAATGCATATTCAGGTTCTGTGCCTGTGAAACTTTCGGGGCTGTATTCAAAAAGGAAGTTGCCCTCTGTTTCTTTAGCAAGTTTGTCAAGAAGCTTTGCACCGTCTGTAGCAATCTTCAGAATTTCAGCCTTATCCTTTTTAAACACCTGCTCACGCTGTGCAACGGATGTGGAATTGTAAAGGTGAACAATAGCCTTTGGTGCACCACGGAGGGCATCAAATGTCTTTTTAATAATATGCTCACGTGCCTGTGTAAGTACCTGAAGTGTTACATCTTCGGGAACAAGATTGCGTTCAATAAGTGCACGGAGAAATTCATATTCAGTATCGCTGGCGGCGGGGAAGCCAACCTCGATTTCTTTAAATCCCAATTTTACAAGGAGTGTGAAAAACTCCAACTTTTCTTCAAGGCTCATAGGCTCAATAAGTGCCTGATTGCCGTCACGTAGGTCCACACTGCACCAAATTGGGGGACTTGAGATGTACTCCTTCTTAACCCAATCAAAACAAGGGGTGGGTGGCATGAAATAGGTTCTTTGATATTTTTCGCAGTTTTTCATAAATACGCTCCTTTCTGTAAAAGAATATTTAAAATTTTGAATTTGCGAAAATTACTAAATTTCTATTATTTTAACATAACAAAAAGAATAATGCAAGACAAAGTTTGCATTATTCTTTCAAAAGAGCAATTAACGCCTCGGAAAAATATTCAGCCCCTTTTTTTGCTTCCTCTAAGGTGTTTCCGTTCGTGCCCACCTCTAAAATAAAAGCGTAAGGTGCTGTGTGTTGGTTAAAACGCTCCTTTCTCAGATTTATCGGTCGTGCAAGGGAGGGGTAAAGTGTGTTCATCTTATGCTGAAGTTTCAGAGCGAAGGCTAAATTTGTCTGCCAAGCAGGATGGTCAAGTCCGCTTTCGTTTGTGCCGATAACAAGCATAACCTGAGAACTTCCGCTGTCAAAGGCTGTAACAGGACGCATTTTTACACCCTCATTTGTAACAATGGCATCACGGTGGACATCGATAACAATTTTAATGGAAGGATATTTTTCCGTATATGATTTAATCAGCTTAAGGCTTTTTGAATAACTTCCGCTGTAGGAAGGATGGTCGTTTATGCTTTTATCATGGATAACGTTTATACCGTTATCGGTAAGTTTTTGGTATATAATTTCACCAACTGATACCATGTTGAAATTTAAGTTGGTTGTTCTGTCCGTTTCCGTGGGAGTGTAGTTGTAAAGTGCCGATGGTGTATAACTTTCGCTTGTGTGGGTATGGACGATAAGAACAGAAGGCGAATCAGAGAGGGAAAGGTCAAGATTTTTGTTTAAAAGGGAGGATACATCAATATCTTTCTTTGTCTGGTTGTTTATATATATTCCCTCAACGCTTTTATAGCCTTTTTCTTCGGCACTGCTGTATGTTACATTTTGTGCGGTGTTTTCAAAAATGACAGGTGGCTCTGTGGAAATTTCTTCTGCATCAGGTAAGGCGGATGTAGCTTCCTTGGCAGTTTCTTCGTTAAACACCTCTAAAAGAGGAGCAGATACATTAAAAATTGAAAGAACCATGTCCTCTTCCGATACTGAAAAAGGCTCATGAAGTCCTGTTTTAAGTATGATTGATGCCATATTTGCAGTTATTTTGTCAAAGCTTAATGTTTTCAAAAAACAAATTAAAATAAAAAAAACAACGGCACTTAGTAAATATAAAGGGAATTTTCGCATATCAATTGTGCGAAAAATGTTGATTTTTCGAAAATTTTTCATCGGCGGCAGTCCTTTCTTAAAATATTATATTGACTAAAAGTGAAAAATATGATAAAAATAAGTAGTACATATGAAAGATAACGGAGGTAAAAAACATGTTAGTTTCTGCAACAGAAATGCTCAAAAAAGCAGTTGAAGGCCACTATGCAGTAGGTCAGTTCAACATCAATAACCTTGAATGGACAAAGGCTATTCTCCTTACAGCACAGGAAAACAACTCACCTGTTATCCTCGGTGTTAGTGAAGGTGCAGGTAAGTACATGACAGGTTTCAAGACAGTTTCCGCTATGGTTAAGGCTATGATGGAAGAATTAAACATCACAGTTCCCGTAGCACTTCACCTTGACCACGGCTCCTATGCAGGTTGCTATAAGTGCGTTAAGGCAGGCTTCTCTTCCATTATGTTTGACGGTAGCCATTTCCCCATTGATGAAAATGTTGAAAAGACAACTGAACTTGTTCACGTTGCTCATAACCTTGGACTTTCCATCGAAGCTGAAGTTGGTTCTATCGGCGGCGAAGAAGACGGCGTTGTAGGTGCAGGCGAAATCGCTGATCCCATGGAATGTAAGAGAATTGCAGATTTGGGTGTAGACTTCCTTGCGGCGGGTATCGGTAACATCCACGGTAAGTACCCCGAAAACTGGAAGGGTCTTGACTTTGATGCTTTAGCTAAAATTAAGGACCTTGTAGGCGATCTTCCCCTTGTTCTTCACGGCGGTACAGGTATTCCTGAAGATATGATTAAAAAGGCAATTTCTCTCGGTGTTGCTAAGATTAATGTTAACACTGAATGTCAGCTTTACTTCCAGGAAGCAACAAGAAAGTATATCGAAGAAGGTAAGGACCTTCAGGGTAAGGGCTTTGACCCCAGAAAGCTTCTTGCTCCCGGTTTTGAAGGCATCAAGACAATCGTAAAGGAAAAGATGGAACTTTTCGGTTCTGTAAACAAGGCTTGATTGAAGTAATATAACAAACATAGGGCACGGAGGGCTAAGGCTTTCCGTGCTTGTTTTACACTGCATAAAAAGAAGGTCTTATAATGCAAAAGATTAACGACAAAACAAAAGGCGTTTTACTTATAATATCTGCGGCTTTTTTCTTTGCCGCAATGGGTATGTTTGTCAGGCTTTCAGGTGATGTACCAAGCATACAGAAAAGCTTTTTCAGAAACTTTGTTGCCGCAATATTTTCATTTTTCGTCCTTTTGAAAAGCGAAGAAAAGTTTAAAACTAAAAAAGAAAACTTACATCTTCTTATTGGAAGAGCTGTTTGCGGAACTGTAGGTATACTGGGAAATTTTTACGCAATTGACCATATGCATCTGGCCGATGCATCAATGCTTAATAAACTTTCTCCATTTTTTGCTACTGTGTTTTCATATTTTATACTTAAAGAAAAGGCGACAAAAGTGCAGATTGGGGCAGTTATCATTGCATTTATAGGCAGTTTGTTTATAATTAAGCCCGGCTTTTCGGCAGAATTTTTCCCCGGGTTTGTGGGATTTTTGGGTGGTATGGGTGCAGGCATGGCATATGCCTTGGTACGCCTTATGACAAAACGTGGTGAAAGGAAAGCCTTTATCGTATTTTTCTTTTCGACCTTTTCCTGTCTTGTGACAATTCCTTATTTGATTTTTAACTTTAAGCCTATGAGTCTTTGCCAGCTTATCATGCTTATATGTGCAGGCTTTTGTGCTTGCGGAGGTCAGTTTTCAATAACAGGTGCATATTCATATGCTCCTGCAAAGGAAATATCGGTTTTTGACTATACGCAGATTATTTTTTCGGCATTGATGGGCATAATTGTGTTTTCAGACTTCCCCGATATGTGGAGCATTTTAGGTTATGTGATAATTATAGGCATTGGGGTTGTAATGTTTTTTTACGACAAAAAACCTAAAAAGGAATAATACACAAAACAACATTATTTTTTGTAAAAAAATGTTGTAATTGACTTTAAAATGTTGTAAAATGTAATTTATAAATTTACTTAACTGAGGGGGACTTTTTTATGGAAAGCCTTGAGAAGCGAATTTTAAAAGACGGTATGCTCCGTGAAGGTACTGATATTGTCAAGGTTGATAACTTTTTAAATCATCAGGTTGACCCGTTTTTAATGCAGGATATGGGCAGGGAATTTAAAAGACTTTTTGAAAATGAAGGTATTACAAAAATACTTACCATTGAAGCCTCCGGCATTGCAATTGCATCATTTGCGGCATTAGAATTCGGAGTGCCCTTTGTTTTTGCAAAGAAGCACAAGGCGAAAAATCAAGACCCTGATGTATATGAAGCTGAGGTTTATTCCTATACTAAGGCTACAACCTTCACTGTTAAGGTGTCAAAGAGCTATATTAACGAAAATGATGTTGTTTTAATTATTGATGACTTTTTGGCTAACGGTGAAGCACTGAAAGGTCTTATCAGCATTGTAAACCAGGCAGGTGCCCGTGTTGCAGGTTGCGGTATTGCCATTGAAAAGGCTTACCAAAAGGGCGGCGACAAAGTAAGAGAAATGGGCTACAGAGTTGAATCTTTGGCAAAGATTAAAGAAATTACAAAAGACGGTAAAATAATATTTGAATAAGGTGATATTATGGGACTTAATGATACTCCAAAAGGTGAAAGACTGCATATAGGTATATTCGGAAAAAGGAATGTGGGTAAGTCAAGCGTTATAAATGCAATTACAAGTCAGAAACTTTCTATTGTAAGTGATGTTTTAGGAACTACAACAGACCCTGTGTACAAGGCGATGGAAATTTTGCCCCTTGGTCCCGTTATGCTTATTGATACCCCCGGTATTGATGATGAAGGCGAGCTTGGAAAAGAGCGTGTTAAGGCAAGCTACCGTGTTTTGAATAAATGCGATGTTGCACTTTTGGTTGCTGACATGAAAGATGGGCTTACAGATGAAGAATTAAAACTTATTGATACAATAAAGGAAAAAAATATTCCATATGTTATTGCATATAACAAATGTGACAGCGGTGAAGAAAAATATACTGACGGTGTCTGTATTTCCGCAAAGGAAAATATAAATATCGACCTTTTAAGGCAAAAGCTTGCAGAAGCGGCAAATTGTGATGGTCCTGAAAGAACTCTGTTGGGCGATTTGATTAGCCCCGGTGATGTTATCATTTTAGTTGTGCCCATTGATTCTGCGGCACCAAAGGGAAGGCTGATACTTCCTCAGCAGCAGACAATTCGTGACATTTTGGACCATGATGCCTCCGCTTTTGTTATAAAAGAGGATAAAATCAAGGAAACTATCGAAAGCCTTACGAAAAAACCCAGGATGGTAGTATGTGACTCTCAGGTTTTTGAAAGGGTGAACAAAGACACACCGGAAGATATTTCTTTGACCAGCTTTTCAATCCTTTATGCAAGGTACAAGGGTGACTTGAAAACAAATGTTTCAGGTGCCAAAAAGTTGGACAGTCTTAAAGACGGTGACACTGTTTTAATTTCCGAAGGCTGTACACACAGACGCCAGTGCGGTGATATAGGCACTGTAAAGATGCCTATGTGGATAAAAAAATACACAGGCAAGGATTTGAATTTTGAATTTACATCAGGTGGGGAGTTCCCCGAAGATTTAAGCAAATATTCCATTGTTGTACACTGCGGCGGATGTATGCTTAACGAAAAGGAAATGAAGTACCGTATGGCATGTTGTATGGATGCATCTGTGCCTATTGTTAACTACGGTGTTGCAATCGCTTATATGCACGGTATTTTAAAAAGAAGTGTTGAGCCTTTTGATGATGTACGAAAAATATTGGAATAATACAGCCTTTTTCGCATATGTATTTTGCGAAAGGGGATAGTGAATTGAAAAAGATTATTGCAATATTATGTATAGGCACACTTATAACAGGGCTTTTGGCAGGCTGCGGAATATGGGCAGATGAAGAAGCACCTACAGAAACGACGGAAATTGTTTATGTTCAATAAAGACGGGGCTGTCCTTGTGATTTACTCACTTGCGACAGCCTTGTTTTTATCGTTGCAAATATAATTGATTTGTGCTACAATGGAAAAAAAGTTTCGGAGATGATTAAATGAAAGTAATAGATATTATAAAATCGGACAAGCCCAGCTTATCTTTTGAAGTGTTCCCACCCAAAACAACGGATAAATTTGAGTCTGTTAAAAGTGCAACGGAGGCTATTGCACGCTTAAAGCCCAGCTTTATGAGCGTTACATACGGTGCAGGCGGCGGTACAAGTGAATATACTGCCGAAATTGCAAAGATGGTTTCCGATATGGGCGTAACAAGTCTTGCACATTTAAGCTGTATTTCATCAACAAAAGAGCAGGTACATTCCCTTTTGGAAAAGCTCCGTGGCAAAGGTATTGAAAACATTCTCGCCTTAAGGGGCGATATCCCAAACGGCATGGAAAATAAAAATCCCCAGTACCGCTACGCCAGCGAGCTTACAAAAGAAATCAAAGAATTTGGCGGCTTTTGTATCGGCGGTGCGTGCTATCCCGAAAATCACCCCGAAAGCGAAAACAGCGTAAAAGATATTGAAAGCTTAAAAATCAAAGTGGAAAACGGATGTGAGTTTTTAACAACACAGATGTTTTTCGATAACAACATACTTTACAACTTTATGTACAGATTGTACCGTGCAGGTGTTGATGTGCCTGTGGTGGCAGGTGTTATGCCTGTTACAAATGCAAGCCAGATAAAGCGTATATGCTCCATTTCGGGCAATACTTTACCCCAGCGGTTTTTAAGGCTTGTTGACCGTTACGGAGATAATCCCGAAGCAATGAAGCAAGCAGGCATTGCATATGCAACAGAACAGATTATTGACCTTTATGCAAACGGGGTAAATGCAGTACATGTGTACAGCATGAATAAGCCTGATGTGGCAGAAGCCATACAAAAAAACATTTCTGAAATAATTAAGTGATAGAAAATTATGAGGTACAAAAATATAACAGAGGGCATATTTTTACAAAGGCCCAACAGGTTTATTGCAAATGTTTTAATAGACGGAGAAAATGTAGTATGCCATGTTAAAAACACAGGAAGATGCAAAGAACTTTTGTATGAAGGGGTAAAGGTTTTTCTTGAAAAAAGCGACAATCCCTTAAGAAAAACAAAGTATGACCTTGTTTCGGTTTACAAGTACGATGTGCTTTATAATATTGATTCCCAGGCACCAAATAAGGTCTTTGGCGAATATATTGACAAGTTTTTTAACTCTGTCACACTTATAAAGCCTGAATGTAAATACAAAAATTCGCGTTTCGATTTTTATGTGGAGTATGAAAACAAAAAGGCATTTATCGAGGTAAAGGGCGTAACGCTGGAAAAGGACAATATTATGCTTTTCCCCGATGCACCTACAGAGCGTGGAGTGAAGCACTTAAATGAGCTTTGTGAATGTATAAATGACGGATATGAAGCATATGCGGTGTTTATTATTCAGGCAGATGCGGGAGAATACTTTACGCCAAATTATAACACACATCCGGAGTTTGCAAAGGCACTTAAAGATGCAAAAGATAAAGGCGTAAACATAAAGGCGTTTAAATGCAGTGTTTCAAAAGATGATATTGAGATAAAAGAAACCATGGAAGTTAGAGTGTGAAAAAGAAAGAAGAGAAAAAAGTGCACATAGTTGCACTTTTTTTGTTGATTTTATTTGTGAAAAATGTTAGTATAATATATGACTGATAATGTTTAGCAAAAAGAGGAGGAAAACTAATGAAAATACGCAAAATCATGTCACTTTTAGTTGTAATTGCTATGGTTATTTCAATGATTCCCGTAGTAGTTTCAGCCGACGATGCTCTCACAGTAGCATTTGACACAAAATCTCTCACCATTAGTGGTGAAAAAGAGCTTACCGGTACAGGTTGGCTGGCGGCGGAAACAAATGCCCGTGTCCGCTGGAACCAAAACTGGACGGCAGACGGAAAATGGAACAGCACTGGAAAGGGTACATACGGACTTATGTTCTTTGCATCCCAGGCACGTGATACTGCCGACGGTACGGTTAAGGCAAGTCTTGAAGGTTCCGCTAAAACCTTAAAAAGCGAAAATATTGTAATTTCCTTTAACTTCGCTTGTCAGGAAAAAGAAAATCTTTATCAGAGATGGAACTTCATAGATAACGACAATAATACTTTTGCAACATTCTATTTTGACAAAAACTCCAAGGTAAGTGTTGGCTTAAACGAAATAGATGTTGTAACAGGTCAGGATAAGGCATACGAAATCCGCGGACAGGAAGTTGTTATAACAGCTAAAAAGAACAATAGCGGAAAGTATACTGTTACATATACTGTTGACGGTGCAATAATAACATCTGAAGAGGTTGACAGCGTAAACGGATTTAAAGCAATTGAAGCTAAAATCCCCAGATATAACGACCAGTGGGGTGCGGCTGCACTTTTAAATCTTAAGGTATCATATCTTAAAAATAATTCTGTTACCGACGAGGAAATCCGGGAATATACCCTTGTTAACACACCTCCCACTATGAATGTAGAGGGTGGCAGTGAAGATTATCTTATAGATACATTTGAACCTATTACCATTTCACACCCTGCAGGTGATGAATTTATTTACTATACTCTTGACGGCACAGACCCCACAAAAGAAAGTAACAAATACGAAGGACCCTTCTATGTTGGTGATGTAGGTCATGTTAAAGCGAGAGCAATTTCAAATAACGGAACAATGGGCGAAATAGTTGAAGCATGGGTTTATAACAGACCCTGGGCAGCTACAGCCGCTGAATTCCGTATTGACGGGGAAAACACAGTAAACAATATAAAGATAGCATGGCCTTTATACCCCAATGCCACAAAGTATGAAGTTTACCGTGACGGTGTACTTGTTGGTACAACAATCGGTGATGCTGTGGACGAATATAATCTTCCCGTAAATAAGAACTTTGTATACACAGTAAAGGCATATAACGGCGATGTGCAGATTGCAGAAGGTACTACAAATAAAGTTACAACCTTTGCAATCGATACTGCAGAAGTCACAGGCTATGACGATAACAGAAGACGCGGTTGGGTGCCCACAGACGAAAACGGTGATGATGACCCCACTCCCAAGCCTTCAGGTTATGAAATTAACGGCAAGTACTACAAGGTTAAGAACGAAGGCGTTTCTCGTGAACTCTTTGAATCTCTCGGCTTTGACCCCACAATTTGGGACAACAAATGTACTTGTGTAGCTTTCTATTATATGGAAAGTGAAGACGGTATCAACTGGCCTGAAGAATGGACGCCCATTTATCCTGTATTTATTGACCTTCGTTTTGAAGGTAAGACGACAGGCTTGCACTACGATAAGGAAACGGTTATCTGGTCTGCTCACGCAGAAGGCACAAACGGCTACAACGTGGCAAAGCTTTTCTTTGCGGCATTTAAGCCCGGAAGAAATACAGAACCTGTAAAGCCTTACGCATATACAGTTTCCGGTAACGTAATCCTTCCTCAGGACAGCCCCTGGGAACAGTATGAAAACTACGGCGATGAGGCAGGCAGCAACCAGATGTCTTCCTTCTATATTGGCCGTCCTTTCGGCTATGACTCAAGAGACATGGTTAAGTTCACAGAAGGCGATACAATGTACACATTCTCGTCTACAAATATGAACCAGGATAAGCTGGTTATTAAACTTGACGAAAACTGGACAAAGCCTGTTGAGGTTACAAATGTTATCCTCAAGGGTCAAAGAAGAGAAGCACCCTCTGTATTTAAGTCAGGGGACAGATACTATATCTACACTTCAATAGCAAACGGTTGGTTTGCTTCTCAGGCAAAATATTCCTCTGCAACTTCTATTGACGGTGTATGGTCACCGGGCAGACCCATTGCAAATGCCGGTACATTCGGCTCTCAGGCAAACGGTGTTTGGGGTTACGGCAGTGAGTCGGGCCGCTGGGTACAGCGTGGTCACGGCTACAACTGGGGTCAGTCAGGTGGTTGGAGAAAGAGCAATTATCAGATTTTCTTCCACATGGCACTCAATGACGGTGTAGCTACAGGTAACTGGTGCTATAAGATGGAATATCATCCCTATTGGGGTGCTATCGCCGTTCAGTCAGGTGAAACAGTTTCCCTTGGCAAAAAGGCTTATATCGACGGCAAGCTTTGTCCCAACCTTACAGACAATGTACAGCTTGAAAGAACAGGTGTTACAGATGTAGATCACCTTCCTTATGATATTATCGTAGATCTGGAAGTTCCCACAGTAGTAAGTGAAGTAAACCTTACAAACGATATTTATAACGGTTCTAACTGTGCAAGCTACTTTAAGGTATACGGCAGTAACGATGAGAATAATTGGGAATTCTTGGCAGATGCAACAGACAAGGATGACGATGATCCTGCATTCCGTTCCTGCTGGGTAGACACAGACAAGGCGTTCCGCTACATCAAGGTAGAAGTTTTGGAAGTAAACAATATTCAGGGCGGTAATAAGTCTGCTCTTTGGGGCGGTAAACCTCTTGAAGTTGCTATTTATGGTAAGCCCGAAGGCTGGGTAGCTGAATACTATGATTTGTCCGCACAGGAAGAAATTCTTGTAGGCTACGGTCAGAATAATATTGATTTCACTCCCTACGGTCAGGAACCTGTTATTGTAAATGACAGAACAATGGTACCTCTCCGTGCAATCTTTGAAGCAATGGGTGCAGAAGTTAATTGGGACGATGCAACTAAGACGGTTACAGCCGTGAGAGATGATATAACAATTTCTCTTACAATCGGATCTGACCAGCTTTACGTAAACGGTGAAGCAGTTACAATCGATACTCCTGCTATGATAATCAACGAAAGAACAATGGTTCCCGTTCGTGCAATTGCCGAAAGTTTCGGTTGCGAAGTTAACTGGAATCAGAAAGCAAGAAGAGTTGCGATAACAGAATAACAAAATGTGTAAAAGCCCTGAAGGTAATCCCTTCGGGGCTTTTTGCCGTATGAATTGTAATGAAATATTGAATTTTACCTGTGCTTGTGGTAGAATAGTGGGGAGAAAATTTAAAGGCGGTAATTAAAATTAAACTGATAATAGCGGAAAAGCCCAGCTTGGCGAGAAACATTGCAGGGGCTATAGGAAAAATGAAAAAAGCCGACGGGTTTATGGTCGGTGAAGAATATATTATTACATGGGTTTTTGGACATTTGTTTTCATTGGCAGATATTGAAAGATATTCGCCTAACCCTGACGGGACAAACAGATGGACTATTAAAAATATTCCGTGCTTTCCCGATGAATTTGTCTTTGAACTGAAAAAGGATGCAAATACAAAAAAGTGGACAGTGGTGTTTTAAAACAGTTTGAAACAATAAAAGCACTTATAAACCGCAGTGATGTTGACATGATTATAAACGCAGGGGACGCTGACAGGGAAGGCGAGATAATTATAAGAACCTGTGTGAAAGAGGCAAAAGAAAGTGACAAACCCTTTATGCGGCTGTGGCTTCCTGACCAGACAAATGAAACTATACTTGCATCACTTTCAGACATGAAGGATGAAACAGAATATGACCGCCTTGCAGACGAAGGCTATGCCCGTACATATATTGATTGGCTTTACGGGGTGAATTTAACAAGGTATGCAACATTAAAGTGCGGTAAACTCCTTCGTGTTGGGCGTGTTATAGTGCCTATTGTAAAAGCTGTTTATGACAGGGATATGGCAATCAAAAATTTCGTTCCCGATATTTATTATGCCTTGGTCAGTAAAGAGGCTACAAATGGTGAAGAAATTGAACTTACAAGTAAAGAGCAGTTTAATAAAAACGATTTTTTAAAGGCACAGGCGTTGTGCGATAAGTATAATGCCTCCGTAGCAACCGTTACGGATAAAAAGAAGAAAAAGGACACATTGAAGCCCGGAAAACTTTACTCCTTAACAAAACTGCAAAATGTGCTTGGGAAGAAATACAAAATGTCAATGGAGCAAAGCTTGAAAATCGTTCAGGATTTGTATGAACGTGGCTATGTAACATATCCGAGAACAAATTCAGAGTATCTGGCAACTGCCGAAAAAGGAAAGATAAAAACAATTTTAGATGCGGTTAGCAAAATCGGATATCCTGTAAAATTCAAGGACTCAAAGGATATATTTGACGATTCTAAAATTGAGTCACATTCAGCACTTACGCCCACGTACAAAATACCGAAGAAAACTGACTTAACACCCGATGAATTTACTGTGTATTCTACCATTATGCGTAGGTTTGTAGCGGTTTTTTGCATTGATGAATGTGTTGTTGAAAAAACAGAAATTAAAGTTAATGTTGGAGAGTTTGAGGAGTTTTCATTAAAAGGCACCGTAATTGTTTCGCCCGGCTGGACAAAATATGATGATTATTCCAAAAAGGATAAAATTCTGCCGCCTCTTGAAAAAGGCGACAGGGTGGAAATCATGTTTAAACCTACACAAAAGGAAACTAATCCGCCAAAGCACTATACAATTGAAACCCTTAATAATTATTTGAAAAATCCCTTTAAGGATGATAAGAAAAAAGCTGCCGATGAGGAAAATGACGATGAAGAATACAAGGCTATTTTTGAAGGTCTTGAGCTTGGCACCGAGGCAACAAGAACAGGAATAATTGACAATGCCAAGAAAAGCGGATATATCGAGCTTAAAAAGGATGTATATAAAATACTGCCCGACGGCATAAATCTTATTGAAGCCCTGAAAAGAATGAACATAAGCATGGACAAATATAAGACGGCGGAAGTGGGTAAGGCACTTAAAAAAGTGTACAGGGGCGAATATAGCATAAGTGACAGCATATCAGTTGCAAAAAAGGAAATTGAAGAAGTATTTACTAAACAGAATAACCCGCCCGAAACCGACACCGATGACGGATTTTTTGGCGATATTGTGGGAAAATGCCCATTATGTAAAAATGATGTTGTAAGAACAAGCTTCGGCTACGGTTGCTCTGGGTATCGTGAAGTGGGGTGTAAGTTTGGTGTAAATAATGTTATATGTTCCAGGGTGATTTCACTTGCAAATATGAGAAAACTGCTGGAAACGGGAAAGACTTATAAAATTTCAGGCTTTATTTCCCCTAAAAACGGCAAAAGCTTCGATGCATATTTAAAACTTGAAAACGGCCGTGCCGTATTTGATTTTAGTGAATAAAAGGAGAAGTATATGAAAAAATTTGGTTTTGGACTTATGCGGTTACCTTTATTAAATAAGGAGGACCAAACAAGTATCGATATTGACCACGTTTGCAAAATGGCTGACAAGTTTTTAAAGGCTGGTTTTACATATTTTGATACTGCCGCCTGCTACCACAACGGTGCAAGTGAAGTTGCTTTTTGTAAGGCTGTAAGCAGTCGTTATCCCCGTGAAAGCTATTCGATTACCGATAAGCTGTCACTTTGGATGGTAGAGGACGGAAAGTTTGAAAATTTTTTCAATTCCCAGCTTGAAAGACTTGGTGTTGATTATCTGGATTATTATCTTTTGCATGCCGTTAATAAAAACGGTTACAAGGAAGCCTGTGAAAAAGGTGCAATTGAGTTCATGAAAAAGAAAAAGGCAGAGGGAAAAGTAAAGCATATAGGCTTTTCCTTTCATGACAGTGTACAGGTGTTAGATGAAATTTTATCAAATGAGCCTGAAATGGAAATTGTACAGCTCCAGATTAATTATCTTGACTGGGAGGATGAAAACGTTCAGTCAAAAATGTGTTACTCTGTTGCACAAAAGTATAATAAGCCCGTCCTTGTAATGGAACCTGTAAAGGGAGGAAGTCTGGCAAATGTCCGTGGTGATGTAAGAAGAATGTTTAAATCAAAAGAACCTGATATGAGTATTGCATCATGGGCTATACGTTATGCGGCAACTTTAGATGGTGTTGCAACTGTGCTTTCAGGTATGAGCTGTGAAGAACAGGTGAATGACAACCTTGGTTATATGAAAGATTTTAAACCCCTTACAAAAGATGAGATTGATATAGTAATGAAAGCGGCTAAAATGATCAGGGCAGATGTTCTAGTGCCATGTACAGCTTGCCGTTATTGTGTACCAGATTGCCCCATGAGTATTGAAATTCCGGAGTATTTCAAAGCATATAACATGTTAAAGTCAGAGGGGTTTGATAAGGCTAAGGAAAAATTTGATTTCCTTTCAAAGAAAGGAAGTCGACCTTCCGATTGCATAAAGTGCGGTATGTGCGAAAGTTTGTGTCCCCAGAAATTAGGCATAAGAGACTTTTTGGAAGACGTTACAGAAGAATTGGGCAAATAAAAAAGCCAAAATGATAAATTCATTTTGGCTGTGGGATTAAATTTACAGACTGTCGATAAACCTATTTTCGCATAACCCCAAGGGGCTTGGGGAGTAAGGCTCCCCAAAATAAAATAGGAGCCGGAAATCGCATTTTTGGCTCCGAAAGTGGCGATTTTAGGGGGGTGTAGACCCCTTGCACGAGAAATTGCCACTTTGTTCATTAAAATTACAGACCTCAAAGTGCTGAAGGACGTATTCCGCCTTTGAGGTCGCGTGTCGACTTTTTTGACACGCTCAAATATATTTAACTATTTCATCTGCATTTTTAAATTGTGAATGCATTTCAATAGGTTTGGCATCTTCGGAAGGGTAACCCATTACAAGAAGTGCAACGGGAATGATATTTTCGGGAATATTGTATGCCTTGGTTATTTTTTCTGGATTAAAATGCATAACCCATGTGGTGCCTATGCCAAGGGATGTAGCTTCCATCATCATATGTGTTGTGACTATGGAGGCATCTATAACCCCTGATGCTTTACCGTCATATTTTCTCACCCAACATTCATCTTTATTGTAGCAAACAAGAAGTGCGGCGGTGCAGTCAAAGTGACAACGGGTACAGTCTTTTAATTTTTCTATCCCTTCAGGGGAGTTAATAACGAAAATCCGCTGTGGCTGATAGTTGCAGGCTGTAGGTGCCACGTGACCTGCTTTTAGGATTTTGTCAAGCAAATCTTTTTCTATCGGTTCATCGGTAAATTTACGTACAGAGTATCTTTCTTCTGCAAGTTTTAAAAAATCCATTTTTCATATCTCCTTTATGATTATTACAAAAATTTAACAGGAAGCGGGTCGCAATCCATACTTTTTAAAATGTCCGATACTGATTGACGGCCCTTAAGAGAAAGCAATTTACTTGTACCGTGGGCTATGATTTTACCGCTTTCGTCTGTCAGTGTAACCTCACAAAGGACAACGCTTCTGCCTTCTTTAATAGCAGTGGCGGTGGCAGTCAATTTACCCGAATATGCCATTGCAAGATTTGTAACTTCCAAATCAAGGGAGGTAAAACCGCTGTCTTCATCCTTGTTACAATATGCCGCCCAGTAAGCGGCAGAATCGATTATAGAAGCGTAGCAACCGCCGTGAACAGAGCCGAAGGGGTTTAAGTGCTTTGTTTGTATATCCATTTCAATAATTGAAAAGCCGGGGCCAAGGTCAGCTATTTTCATGCCTAAAAGCTCGGAATAAGGGCTTTGGTTTATAACCTCCTTAAGTTTTTCTATATGCAGAGGATTTATTTTTTTCGTTTCTTTCATAGTATTTCCTCCTTTGGTGTTTTGATATATTATAACACCCTGTATAAGTAAATTCAACATTAATAATAAATATAAATAAAAGGAGAACTTTAAATGAGTACAATTGTAATTTACAAATCAAAATACGGAGCAACCAAAATATATGCAAAATGGATAAGTCAGGAGCTTAACTGTAAAGCAGTTGATGCAAAAAGTGTAAAGATCGACGATTTAAAGGATTATGACACCATTATATTCGGCGGAGGGTTGTATGCCGAGATGATTGCAGGCATAAGCCTTATTACAAAGAATATTGACAAACTGAAGGGGAAGAAGCTTATAGTATATACAACGGGTTTAACTCCTGTTACCTGCCGTGAATATTACGACAAGCTCATTATGGATAGAAACTTTAAAGATATGGATTTGTCAAATATAAAAGTATATAACTTTTTGGGCAAAATGGTTGTTGATGAATTATCTCTTCCTCACAAAATGGCAATAAAGGCTTTGAAAAAAATGATGGCAAATAAGGAAAATCCTACCGACATGGAAAAGTTGCTCATAGAGCTTTGTGATACTGACGGTGATTTTACGGATAAAGAAGCAATAAAGGATTTGGTTGAATACGCAAGGGCATAAATCTGAGGGTTGTTACTTAAGTAACGGCCCTTTTTCAAATTATTAAGAAAACTTAATAATTTTTGTTGTAAAATATTAAGAATTTAGTGCTACAATAAAGACGAGGTGAGAAAATGAAAGTATTGGTTGTTGATGATGACAGAGAAATTGTAGAAAGCATTTCAATTTTTTTATCAGGTGAATCATATGAAGTTTTTAAGGCTTATGATGGGATTGAAGCACTGAGTATTTTGTCGGAAAATGAAATACATCTGATGATACTTGATATTATGATGCCGAAAATGGACGGCATAAAAACGCTTATGAAATTAAGAGAGAACAAAAACATCCCTGTTATTTTGCTTTCGGCAAAAAGTGAGGATAATGACAAAATACTTGGGCTTACCGCAGGTGCTGACGATTATGTTACAAAACCCTTTAATCCGTCGGAATTGGTGGCAAGAGTCAAATCTCAGCTAAGACGTTACACAAGTTTAGGGTCTATAAAAAAGCAGGAAAGCGAGATTATAATATCCGGGCTTTGTGTCAATACAGAAAACAAGACTGTTAAGGTAGACGGTGAAGAGGTGCGTCTTACTCCTATCGAATACAGAATTTTGGAGCTATTGGCAAAAAACCGCGGAAGGGTGTTTTCTCTTGAAGAAATCTACCGTCATGTCTGGCGTGAAGAAACAGTTGTGGGGGATAATACAATCGCAGTACATATCAGGCATATACGTGAAAAAATCGAGATAAATCCAAAAGAACCCAGGTACATTAAAGTCGTCTGGGGAATAGGTTACAAAATTGATTAAGGAGGAATTTACTTGAAAAGAATTATATATTCAACCTATACAAAATTCACAGCAGTGGTGCTGATTTTAGTGTGTTTAATACTATGTATCAATAATGTATCCGATACAATATACAGGTATATAAATGAGGAGGAGAAAATTTACAATTTAGGGGAAAGATTTGACACGGTAGATTGTTACCAAGACATACTTACACAACCTTCTGTATGTGTCAGTGAAACATATAATGAGTTTTACAGCAAAGGCAATAAGTTGAGTGTAGATGAAATTTTAAAAATAAAACTGGAAAACATCGATTCTTCAAATATAAACTATTTCATTTCCATCAATGATGATGTTTATACAAATTGCGGTGCAGTTAAAAAAGAAGACATTAAAAAAGATGAGTATTTCTTTACCGAAACAAGGATTCCCAACAGAAAAACAGTATATGAAGAAAGCTGTTACGGTCTTAATCCCTGCATAAACGAATATGATAGTGATGACAATATTGTTGTGGCGGTAAGTGTCAAAGAAGATTATGTAAACGAGTGTGAGACAATATGGCTTCAACAGAGAAAATATATTGAGGATACATTTATATTTGCAACAGTTTTGTGTATAGTAGCACTGTTACTTATGATTTATTTGATTGCGGTTTCCGGAAAGACAAGTACAGGTGAATATAAAAAAATGTGGACTGACTTAATATGGACAGAGGTACATATTGCAGATATAGTTTTTGTATGCGTGTTGGAAATATGTGCTTTAGTAATGATGTCCGAAATAGATTTTTATAATCATGTGCCATTTTACATGATAAAGACAATTACTATCAGTATGGTCTGCATAGGAACAGTGCTTATTATGACATCGTTTTTGTCGATTGTACGCCAGATTAAATGCGGAGTGTTGTCTAAAACCTCTGTAATCTGCAAAATATTTGCATGTGTATATAGGATATTTGTCAAAGAAATTAAGAAATTGCGTGCGGGATTGCTTAGCACAACAGCTTTGTTGAAAAGCAATTTAAACAAGAAAACCGGAGCAATCCTTATATGCATGTTGTTTGTATACACTGTGCTGATTGGCTTGTGCGGAATATTTACCCCCGATACAGGCTTAGGATTGTTTTTGGGAATAGCACTGTTCGTTTTTGCCGCATTTGTAATTATACATCGAGCCAATGATATTGACAGCATCCGACAAGGGGTGAATGAAATAAAAAGCGGAAATATCACATACAAGATAGATATGATAAAAAGCAGTGATTTAAAATGTTTGGCAAATGATATAAATGAAATAGGCAACGGACTTGATGAGTCAGTTGCGGCAAAAATAAAAGCCGAAAGATTAAAAACTGAGCTTATAACAAACGTATCACATGATTTGAAAACACCGCTCACATCAATAATCAGCTATACACAGCTTTTATCAAATGTGGAAAACCTTCCCGAGGAGGCAAAAGATTACATAAAGATAATAGAACAAAAGAGTGAACGGCTTAAAAACCTTACCCGGGATTTATTTGATATTTCAAAGGTACAAAGCGGAAACGAAGTTATCAATATTGAAAAGCTTGATGTGAGCATGCTCATTAATCAGTCCTTGGGCGAACATGACAGCGAGATTAAAAACTCAAATCTTATTTTCTGTGTTGATGAAGGAAAAAACTTATACGCTTCTGCGGACGGCAGAAAAATGTCAAGAGTTATGAGTAACCTGATAAGTAATATTCTTAAATACTCCATGGTAAATACAAGGGTGTTTATATCTGCAGTTGAAAAGGACGGAGAAATTGTTATTGAACTTAAGAACATTGCATCTTATCAGATAGAATTTGACACAGATGAAATAGTTGGCAGATTTGTTCGTGGTGATAAATCCCGTACAACAGAAGGCAGCGGACTGGGACTTGCCATTGCAAAAAGTTACACGGAAGCATGCGGCGGAAAGTTCGAGATTGTAACAGACGGGGACTTGTTTAAAGCGATAGTAAAACTTAAGAAAGCGTAAATAACGCACAGGGTTGTCCCTGTGCGTTATTTTATTGCCGTGCGAGAATTTCTTCGCAAACTCAGAAAACGCACATGGCATTACAAAGTGTTTCTCCTCTGTCTACCTTAGCTAAGTTATTGCCAAAAGCGAGGAGACACTTTGTTCTGAGGAAGGAATATTAATCTTGATGAATGTTTCAGATTATGATATAATTAGTTTCAGTTTAAGATAATAGGAAGTGGTAGAATGAAGGTTGTACTGGAAAATCTTACAAAAACATTCCCTTCAAGGAATAAAAAGGGAAACGATGTTATCGCAGTTGACAATTTCGATTTTGAAATTCCCGACGGAACCTTAGTAGGGCTTTTAGGCCCTTCGGGATGCGGTAAAAGTACCACATTAAATCTTATCTGCGGTTTAATTAAGCCTACAGAGGGAAAGATATATTTTGGTGACAGTGATGTGACAAGCCTTCCCCCTGAAAAACGGGGCGTTGGTATGGTGTTTCAGAATTATGCCTTATATCCTCATTTGACTGTAAAAGGTAATATAATGTTCCCCCTTGAAAACTTAAAAGGTAAGGATAAACTTACAAAAGCACAGATGGAGGAAAAGGTGAAAACAGCCGCCTCTCTTGTACAGATAGAAGAGCTTCTTGACAGAAAGCCCGGGGAACTTTCAGGCGGTCAACAGCAACGAGTTGCCATTGCAAGGGCTCTTGTAAAGCTTCCTAAAGTCCTTCTTTTGGACGAGCCTCTTTCAAACCTTGATGCAAGATTAAGACTAAAGACACGTGAAGAAATAAAAAGAATTCAGAAAAAGACAAAGATTACAACCATCTTTGTAACCCATGACCAGGAAGAAGCCATGAGTATTTCTGATTTGATTATCGTTATGAAGTCGGGCGTTGTTCAACAGGTGGGAAAGCCTCAGGAGGTTTACAGAAATCCCGTAAATCTTTTTGTGGCTAAGTTTTTGGGCACTCCTCCCATTAATGTCTTTGAAGGTCAGGTTAAAAACGGAAAACTTTACATAGGTGAAGAATGTGTTCTTGATACGCCTTCTGTTTCAGAGGGTGAGGTTTACGTGGGAATAAGACCCGAAGGTTTTATCGTAGATAAAAACGGTGCATTTACGTGTAATATGGATGAAATTGAAGTTATGGGCAGAGATATTACAATTGTTTCAAACCATAAAAATTGTGAAAATTCAAATATCCGTTCAATTATCAGTTCCGAAACAGAAATTGATGAAAACAGTAAAACTGTTAAGTTTAATCTTAAAGCAGATAAGGTGTTTATCTTTGATAAATTAACTGAAGAAAGAGTGTTCTGATATGAAAAAAAATAATTTGAAAGCATGGCTGTATTTACTTCCTGCAATACTTTTTCTTGGGGTATTTATGGTATATCCCCTTATTGATGTTTTTATATATTCCTTTGAGGAAGGATATAACTCTGTTTCCCAAACCTATTTTGGTGTGGGGACATATAACTACTCCTACATATTGCACGACCCGTATTTCTTGCAGGCACTGAAAAACACCTTTATTTTAGTTATTATAACAGTTCCCGTATCTACTTTTCTGTCACTTTTAATTTCCGTAGGTTTAAGCTCAATTAAAAAGTTACGGGAATTATACAGTACAATATTCTTTTTGCCATATGTTACAAACACCTTGGCAGTGGGCTTGGTTTTCATGGTGCTTTTCAAGAAAACACCTTACTCTGACGGGCTTGTAAATTTAGTTATAAAGTTCTTCGGGGGAGTGGGGGTTGACTTTATCACAGGTCCTTACTGGGCAAAAATGCTTGTGCTTTGCACATATACCGTATGGGTTGTTATGCCCTTTAAAATATTGATACTTACAAGTGCCCTTGCAAGTGTAAACCAAAATTATTACAATGCCGCAAAGGTTGACGGAACGGGGAAGATACGTATTTTTACAAAAATAACACTGCCTATGATTTCACCTATGATGTTTTATCTTGTAATTACGGGCTTTATCGGAGCTTTCAAAGCCTACAGCGATGCTGTGGCACTGTTTGGAACAAACTTAAACAGTGCGGAAATGAATACTATTGTAGGCTATATTTACGATATGCTTTACGGTGACAGCGGAGGTTATCCATCATATGCATCTGCGGCGGCCATAACACTTTTTGCAATTGTGCTGACCATTACATGTATTAATCTTCTTGTCAGCAAAAAGCATGTGCATTATTAAGGCGGTGAGAATATGAAAGAAAAAATCACTAAAACAATTACATATTCTTTTCTTTCTCTGTGGGCAATAAGCGTACTTTTTCCTTTCTACTGGATGGTTCTGACAAGTTTTAAAAGCTACAGTTCCTATAACGGTGAATTTGTGCCTAAGTTCTATGTAACAAATCCCACATTCAATAATTATATTGACGCATTCACTGCCGTGCCGTTGGGAAGGTATCTGGTAAACACTTTGATTTTTACCTTATGTACAACAGCACTTATGCTTGTTGTTATCATACCTGCGGCATTTGCTTTTTCACGTCTTGAATTTAGGGGGAAGAATGTTGTGTTTACATTATTCCTTTCCCTTATGATGATACCCAACGAGCTTGTTATTATTACAAATTTTATGACCGTTACAAACCTTGATTTGCGTAATACCTTTACAGGGCTTATTCTGCCAAGCGTTACATCGGTTTTCTATATTTATTTACTTAAAGAAAATTTTTCTCAGATACCTGACGAATTGTACTATGCGGCGAAGGTTGACGGCACGGGGGACTTTAAGTATCTTGTAAAGGTGCTTCTTCCCATATGTAAACCAACTGTTATTACCGTAACTATTTTAAAGGTAATTGAATGTTGGAACAGCTATGTTTGGCCCCGTCTTATAACTGACGATAAAAATTATTACCTTGTTTCAAACGGTATTCAGGAAATCAGAGAAAACGGCTTCGGCCGTGAAAACATTCCAGCCATGATGGCGGCAGTTGTTGTAATCAGTATACCGCTTATTGTACTGTTCCTCATTTTCCGAAAGAAAATTATGGAAGGTGTTGCGAGAGGAGGCACTAAGGGATGATGAAAAAAACTTTGTTGATTATTCTCATATTATGCATGGCGTTAAGTTTTGCAGGTTGTCATGGCAATAGGGAAACCGAAAGTTTTACCGTTCCTGAAGAATTTGACACATCAAAGAATTACGAAATATCCTTTTGGGCAAAAAACGACACCAACAAGGTGCAAACAGCCATATATGAAAAAGCAATCGAAGATTTTGAAAAGATTTATCCTAACATTAAGGTTAACCTTAAGTTATATACGGACTATTCAAGAATTTATAACGATGTCATTACCAATATTGCAACAAATACAACACCTAATGTGTGTATTACATACCCTGACCATATAGCAACATATATCGAAGGGGACAATGTTGTTGTGCCCCTTGATGATTTGTTCGATGATGAAAAATACGGACTTGGGGGAAGTGAGATAAAGTTTGATTCCCCGAAAAAAGAAGAAATTATCCCACAGTTTTTGAATGAATGTGTTCTTGGAAATACAAGTTATGCAATTCCCTTTATGCGGTCAAGTGAAGTTTGCTATATAAATGTAACACTGCTTGAAAACTTGGGATATACACTTCCCGAAACTTTAACATGGGACTTTATATGGGAAGTAAGCGAAAAAGCAATGGAGAAAAATGCGGACGGAACATATAAGGTCAATTCCCAAAATGTACTTATACCTTTTATTTATAAGTCAACTGATAATATGATGATTCAGTGGCTAAAGCAAAACAATGCAGGCTATTCCAACGATAACGGTGATATTTTAATTTTTAATGACACTACAAAAAAGCTACTGGAACAAGTTAAAATCCATGCGGGAAGCTATGCCTTTTCAACTTTTAAAATATCAAGCTATCCGGGTAACTTATTAAACGCAAATCAGTGCATTTTTGCAATCGATTCCACAGCAGGTGCAACATGGATAGGTGACGATGCACCCCTTTCGGACATTGCAAAGGAGGACATAGCAAAGTTTGAAACAGAGGTTATGATGATTCCCCAGGTGGATAGTGAAAACCCGAAGATGATTTCACAAGGTCCTTCAATCTGTGTCTTTAACAAGGCAGATAATAACGAAGTTCTGGCGTCCTGGATTTTCGCACAGTATCTTTTAACTAACGATGTGCAGATTGCATATTCCAAAACGGAAGGCTATGTTCCCGTGACTAAAAAAGCACAAAGTGCAGAGGAATATCAAGACTACCTTTCAAGATGCGGTGAAGATAACGAAACCTACTATGAGGTTAAAATCAAAGCGGCAAAAATTCTCCTTGAAAATACGGAAAACACTTTTGTAACTCCTGTATTTAATGGTTCTGCATCATTAAGAAATGCGGCAGGTCAGATGATTGAAAGTGTTGCAAAATCCGTAAGGCGAAAAGAAGCGGTGGATGATGAATATTATGACAATCTTTTTAATGATATGGTGTCACTGTACCGCCTTAACGAAACAGGGGGATTGGAAAGCAGAAAGGCTTCTTTGGGCCCCTTACCTAAAGAATCCCGTGTTCTTATATGTTCACTGGCAGTTCTTTGGGTTGGGATTATACTCTATGTGATAAGGGACAGCTTGAAAAAGAAAAAGCAGTAAGTATTTGCAGAATAAATGTTAAAATCCCTCATGGAGCAATGTCCTTGAGGGATTTTTTGACTTATAAGTTATATAGCCACCGATAACTCATACAATTCGTGAGGTGCGATATCTTGCCCGTTTGCCCATTCGATAGTATTTCCGCATGGGCGAACTGTATTAAATACCGAAACATCGCTAAGCTGACCAAACCAATCTCCGCAAATATATGGTTTAACATTGAATTTCTTTATTTCACCGGTTTCAAATGTAACCACAACACTATAATCTTCCTGTGGTACAACACTTAAAACTATAGGGTATTTCATAAAGACACCTCCTATTTTAAAGGTTCAATTTTAAAGAAGCCATCACCACTTGAAAGCAATTTCCAGTTTGCTTCCAGATCTTCTCTGTGAATTTCAATCCACGCTTCAAGAAGTTTCAACTTTGACTTTGGAAAATCGCCTTCCAAAATGTTTCCGTCAAAATCCATTACAACATTTTGATCCTGATATTCAGCATGAATATGAGGTACACTATGTTTTCCACCTTTTTCGTTATACATTCTTACTATAATTCCGTAAAAAACACAAATCGTGGGCATAAAATCACTTCCTTACGATGATATTATAACAAATTTAATTAGAAAAATCAATATAAAATGCCCGTGTTGTTGCAACATCATTGACAGCTTGAAAAAGAAAAAGCGTAATGTGTAAAATCCTGTCTTGACTTATATTTTTTTAGGTGTATAATATAAAAGACATAAAAATTATACAAGGAGCAGATTAATATGAAGAAGACATTATCATTAGTTTTGGCACTTTGCCTTATGTTTGCTTTTGCAGGCTGCGGAAACAGTGCTGAAGAAGTGGCAACAGAAGTTGAAACAGATGCAGTTCTTCCTACTGAAGAAGCTGTGGCAGTAATGAGCTATGAAGAATACATGGCTGCTGAAATCGATTCACCTGTAGCAGTTGAAGCTTATGTTCAGGCAAAGCAGTCCTGGTGGGAAGATACAGCAACAGTATATGCACAGGATGAAGATGGTGCATACTTTATCTACAACATGGCTTGTAGCGAAGCTGATTACGAGCTTCTTACACCCGGTACAAAAATCCTTGTAACAGGCTACAAGGCTGAATGGTCAGGTGAAATTGAAATAATTGATGCAACTTTTGAAGTTCTGGAAGGTAATTTCGTTGCAGAAGCAGTTGATGTAACAGAAATTCTCGGTTCAGAAGAACTTATCAATCATCAGAACCAGTTTGTAAAATTCACAGGTCTTGAAGTTGTAGCCAAGACAGATGCTGAAGGTAACGAAGTAGCTTTCCTTTACAGCTATGACGGTTCCGGTCAGGACGGCAGTGACCTTTACTTTGATGTAACAGACGGCGAAAATGTTTATACATTCACTGTTGAATCTTATCTCTGCGACAACACAACAGATGTTTATGCAGCAGTTAAGGCACTTAATGTTGGCGACAAGGTTGATATGGAAGGTTTCCTTTACTGGTACAACGGTGTTAACCCCCATATTACTTCTGTAACAGTTGTTGATTAATTTAAAATAATTAAAAAAGATACATTCCCCTTAAAGTCATACCTGAAATAGAATTTTAGATATAAACTTTAAGGGGATTTGTTATATAATAAGCACATAAAAATGGAAGGATGATTTAAAATGACATTTTTGGAAAAGTTTGAAGAAATTAAAAAGTTTGCAGATGTACAGGTTGATTTCAATTCTGATTTCGCAATAGAAATCAATATGACAGACCCTGATTGTGGCGGTACATTTTATGTGGAACATAAGGGCGGAGTATTAAAATGCGAACCTTATGATTATAACGACCGCAGTGCAAGGTTGATAATTAAATCCGATGTACTTATAAAGCTCCTTGAAGGAAGCATCGACCCCGTGGCTTCATTTTTGACAGGCAAGTTCAAAATAGAAGGAAGCGTTGACTCTGTATTAGAACTTATGAAACTTTGTGAGGCGAATAAGGCAAAGAAGAAGGAAGAAAAAAAGGCTGAAAAAGCTACCGCAAAAGCAGAAAAGAAAATAAAAAAATAAAATAAAGTGACATGAAAAGTTGGATTAAAAAATCTGACAATTAGAAGGTTGGTTCAAGGAGCTGTGTCAAAACGATTTTTTAAACGGGTTGTTCAGGGCTCCTTTTTTGAAAGGTGAAAAATGTACTGTGCGGTGAGTCATTTGAAAAAGTGGAGCCATTTGGGGGACGACAGGCTGACGACTCATTTGCACAGCCATATAAACAAGATTAAGAGGTATATTTTATGAACATAGCAATCTGTGATGATGAAAAATTATATATTGATAAAATTTCGGAATGTGTAAATAAAGTAGCGGATAAGCAAGGTATCCGGTGCGATATTCATACATGTAATAATGGTGAAAAACTTATAGATTTATGCAAAGAAAAGAAAATTGATGCGGTGTTTTTGGATATTGCTATGCCCGGGATAAACGGCTTTGAAACAGCAGATGAGCTTTTGCAAATCCGAAACAACATAGCTTTAATTTTTGTTTCAAGTCAGGAAGCAATGGTTTTTTCATCGTATGCGTATAAACCATTTTGGTTTGTGCCAAAGTCAAAGATTGCAATGCTTGAAATGGTTGTTGAAAGGCTTATTAAAGCTGTTGAAGAGAATGAAGAAAAACAGACTGTTATTCCTTTGAAGGTAGAAATCAAAAAGGTAGTAGAGATTGATACTGAAGCTGTAATGTATATAAAGGCAGACGGACATTATGTGAATATATTTTCAAAAGGTGAAAAACGAAGTGACAGTTATAGAAGTAAGCTTGACACTATAGGGATGCAACTTGAACGACACGGCTTTGTGAGGGTACACAACAGATATCTCGTCAACTTAAGAATGATTAGTGTTATTGAAAAGTCCTGCTGTGTTTTGCTTGAAGGGACCCAAATTCCCATTAGCCGTGCAAATATGGCACAAACAAAAGAGCTTTTTCAAAAACATTTAAGGAGTACATTATGATGGAACAAGTTGTTGAATTAGCGGCAAATTTTTTGCAGACGCTTATTTGGACATGGTTTATAACGAGTTTCTTTGGACGTAAACGTGACGGGATAGTAGGAAATTTAAGTTTTATAGGGGTAACGCTAATTGCTTTTTTTGTGATTTCTTACATAAATATGATAGTGGTTTATGATGGATTACTATCGGGACTTCTTATACTTACATACATAATATATTCGAGACTTTTTTTGAAAGGCGGATTGGGTGAGCATATTTTTATAAATGTGTACGCTATTGCGATTATATTTACAATTTCAAGCGTGCTTATATTTATTGCATCGTATTTTTCAGGCATTAATACGGAGGGAATAATTGCTGATTTAACAATGTGGAGATTTGTTGCAATTATATTGTGCAGGCTGTTTGAATTCTTGGCATTTAAATGCATTGTGAAAATCAATGCTAAATCAGCTTTAACGAAAAAGGAATGGATTTTATTTACAGCGATGCCCTTAGCTACATGGATTGCAGTTGTTTTCATGACTAATGCTACAATTAATGCTCCCAAAGTGCTGACTGAGATGTTTTATATTGCAATAATTATGGTTGTTATCAATATAATCACATTCTTTTTCTTGTTTAAGATAAAAGAGGATGCTCAGACTAAAATGGACTATGAGCTTCTTAGGATGCAACAAGATAATGTAAAAACCATGGAAACAAATATGAAGGCGTTGTACGACAGCACATATTCGGTTAAGCACGATTTGGAAAAGCACTTGATTGCTGTTAAAACAATGGTTGAAACGGGAAAATACAGTGATGTGAGTGGCTATATTGAAAATATTGTCGCAGGGTTAAATGATGTTCAAAGGGTAATTTTTACGGATAATGATATTTTTAATGCAATAATTAACACTAAGCTTACAATATGCAAAAGCAAGGGCATTTTTCCAAATATAAATGTATCCAATGAAGCAATCAGCCTTATTAACCCGTCTGACATTGTAGTGCTGTTTGGTAATCTGTTTGACAATGCTATTGAAGCCACTGAGAAAACGAGTGATAAAATTATAATTCTGAATGTGTCCACAAAACGTGACTACGTTTCTGTATACATGGAAAACAGTTTTAATAGTGAATATTCGGATGTCAAGCTTAACACTACAAAAAGCGATAATGCTGTGCACGGAATAGGAACAAAGAATATCAGAAGAATTGTACAAGAAAATAATGGAATGATAGACTATTTCGTAAACGATAACAGTATGTTTTGTTGTGATATTTTGCTCAAAAAGAAGTCATAAATGCAAAACTTGACAAAAATACAACCAAACATGACAAGCTAATAGAATATGTATTTAAAATCAGCTATATTAAAAGTGAGTATAGCTGGTTTTATTTTTGCGAAAAACGAATGGCGGTAGAGATGTTGAAAGGAGTTTTATTATGAGAAAATTAACAAGCGTTATTTTGAGTTTGGTGCTTTTGATTACAGTGTTTGCACCGTGTAGTGTTTTTGCCGATGCAGTTAAGCCGTTAACCGAGATTGGTGAAATTGAGATTGACGAAAAAGCGGGATACGAGATTAGATTTGTATACGCGAGTAAGGAATACTGCATTGAATATACCGAAATGGGAGAGTCTGATCTTCAGTTTGTTTTAGAGGTGTTTTCGGACAAGAATTTGATTTTCAGTGATAATCAAGACAGGGAAATGCCCGAAGACGGTTTTTTTAATCCGGTGATAAAAGAAGATAATATTAATTATCACATTTATTTTGACAGCGAAATCGTGTATATTTACACATGGAATCCCTTAGTAGAAGATGGATATTATGAAGGCTTTTTTGAATACAAGGACAGTAAAATTTATGACGAGCTTATTGAATATTTGTATGCTTTGATTTCTGAAGAAAAGACAGAGGAACCCGAAGAAGAACCCTCTAATGAAGAACCCACAGAGAAGCCTACCGAAAATGAAACTGAAAAAAATGAAGTTGACAAGAGGAAGAATCTCGTAAAAATTGATAGTTTTGAAAAGCTTTACAGCGGAGAAATGTATCTTGAAAAGCTTGAGGAAGATTTTGAATGGGGCTTGTGTACATACTGCCGTGATGTAGAAGAGGTCACAACATTTTATCTGAAATACGGAGAAACAAGAAATGAGGAATATTTATTCATTTCTGACGAGGTTAACAGGGTAAAAAACACTGTTATATTTAACCTTACAAACAAAAAAGGCAAGCAGATAACCATTGCAAAAGACAGTGACGAGGGTTTTGAATTTGACCAAACAGTAAACTATCTTTACGACTATAAAATAAAAGTTAATTTGAACGGCAATGAGACGGCGAAAGATATTGTTGTAAGTTATAAACACAAGAGCGAAAGTGATTTTACAAAAGAAATTATAGATATGGAAGATTACAAAGAAATCGGCAAACTCCAAAGTGAATTATTTGCAAATAACTTTGGACAGGATGTCATTGACAGCGGAAAAACAGAAATTGAAATTAATCAAGATGATAAGAAAGGAGACGAGAAGTACGAAGATATAAAGGATGTTCCGTATCAAAGAGAGATAAATATTGTTAAGTCTTTAGGACTAATGCAAGGATATGACGATGATACCTTTAAGAGCGAGAAAACATTAACAAGAGCCGAAGCGGCAGCTATAATGGTAAGGATTTTAAATCTTGAAGAGAAAGCACTGCCGGGTGAAACTATATTTACTGATGTTGAGTCAAGTCATTGGGCGTCAGGTTACATAAACGTGGCAGTAGAAGAAGGTATTATAAATGGACAAGGTGACGGAACATTTGCACCCGAGGAAAAAGTGACATATCATCAGTTTGTGAAAATGCTTGTATGTGCTCTTGGGTATGAACCCATGGCTGAAGCAAATGGCAGTTGGGCAGGTTTTGGATATATATTTGCCGGTAGTAAGATTGGTTTAACAAAAGGTATTACCGGAACAAGCAATGAGAATATAACAAGAGAAAAAGCCGCAAGGCTTATATTCAGAGCATTGACAGTTGACTTAATGGAAGAGGCTGAAACAAGCTCGGGTGTAAATGGGAAGCTGTATAGAATACTTGAAGATAAATGCATACTTACAGAGCATTTGGGTTATCAGAAGATAGAAGGCTTTGTGTGGGAGTTTGATATCACCGGTGAAATAACTATTAAAAGAAACTATGCAGCAGAGCCTTACTATGAAGCAGGTCAGAAGATTAGCTTCATATCTGCCGATGAAAACATACAAAACCTTGTAAACGAGAATGTTATTGCATATCTTATGCCACCCGAAGAAGGCATAAAAACAGAGGATGCCTATATAGCAATAGTTGACAAGATGGAATAATTTGACGAGCCAATTCTACTACGGCGAAAATGTTAACTATACTGTTGTGGACTATACTACTTATGTGCCTTTTGTATCAGCGGCAGTAAGAAAGATATTACCGTGAGCACAGAAAAGAGTCCATGTTATGCGTTTATCAAAACAGCAAAAGCCGTAGAAGACGAAGTTACAGATATAGTCATATTTAAAGGACTTTCGGATTACTTAAAAATGGAGGATTGAAAACATCAATCCTCCATTTTTAAATTGCGTTTGTATGGATCTGAGTATGTGCCTGTTTTGCACAGCCTGACGTCCCGGGAGATAGTAATTGTGAAGAAAATAAGTGGACAGTGTCACCTATCATTGACAATTGTACAACCCATACGCCTCTTTTTTTGCGTTTTTCTTGACGGGATAAACATGTGGTGATATAATAAAATCAGTATTTTATCAATTGTTTGTTGATGGATAAGGAGTTGTTTATAATGAAAAGTGATAACGTAAAAATGGGCATGCAACAGGCACCCCATAGATCCCTGTTTAATGCCCTTGGAATGACGGAAGAGGAACTCAAAAAGCCTCTCGTTGGTATTGTATGTTCCTACAATGAAATTGTACCCGGACATATGAACCTTGACAAAATTGCTCAGGCAGTAAAGTTAGGCGTTGCGGCGGCAGGCGGTACACCTGTTATGTTCCCTGCAATTGCAGTGTGCGACGGTATTGCAATGGGTCATATCGGTATGAAGTATTCATTGGTAACGAGAGATTTGATCGCAGATTCTACAGAATGTATGGCAACTGCACATCAGTTTGATGCACTTGTTATGATTCCTAACTGCGACAAGAACGTGCCCGGACTTCTTATGGCGGCGGCAAGAGTTAATGTTCCCACTGTATTCGTGTCAGGCGGTCCAATGCTTGCAGGTCATGTAAAAGGTCATAAGACAAGTTTGTCCTCAATGTTTGAAGCTGTCGGCAGTTATGCGGCAGGCACTATGACAGAAGAGGATGTTAACGAGTTTGAATGTAAAGCATGTCCCACATGCGGCAGCTGTTCGGGTATGTATACTGCAAACAGTATGAACTGCCTTACAGAAGCACTTGGTATGGGTCTTCCCGGTAACGGTACAATTCCTGCGGTATATTCCGAAAGAATTAAACTTGCAAAGCATGCAGGTATGGCTGTTATGGAAATGTACAGAAAGAACATTCGTCCCCGTGATATTATCACAAAGGATGCTATCATGAACGCTTTAACTGTTGATATGGCACTGGGTTGCTCCACAAACTCCATGTTACATATTCCCGCCATTGCTCACGAAATAGGATTTGATTTTGATATATCTCTTGCAAATGAAGTAAGTGCAAGAACACCTAACCTTTGTCACTTAGCACCTGCAGGTCCCACTTACATGGAGGATTTGAACGAAGCAGGCGGCGTATATGCAGTTATGAACCAGCTTAGGGAAAAGGGTCTTTTAAATGAGGACTGCATGACTGTAACAGGAATGACAATAGGCGAAGCAGTTAAGGGTCATGTAAATAAGAACCCCCAGGTTATTCGCACATTGGATAACCCCTACAGTCAAACAGGCGGTCTGGCAGTGTTAAAGGGTAATTTAGCTCCTGAAGGCAGTGTTGTAAAGCGTAGTGCGGTAGTTAGCGAAATGATGAAGCACGAAGGCCCTGCAAGAGTGTTTGAATGTGAAGAAGATGCAATTGCAGCTATTAAGGGCGGTAAGATTGTACCGGGCGATGTTGTTGTAATAAGATATGAAGGACCTAAGGGTGGACCCGGTATGAGAGAAATGTTAAACCCCACTTCTGCCATTGCAGGTATGGGCTTAGGTTCATCTGTTGCCCTTATTACTGACGGTCGTTTCTCAGGTGCATCCAGAGGTGCTTCCATAGGTCATGTTTCACCCGAAGCGGCAGTAGGCGGTCCCATTGCGTTAGTTCAGGAAGGGGATATTATTAAGATAGATATAGATAATTGCACACTTGAGCTTGCTATTTCCGATGAAGAAATGGCTAAGAGAAAGGCTGAATGGACACCTCGTGAACCCCGTGTTACAACAGGCTACCTTGCAAGATATTCAAAAATGGTGTCAAGCGGTGCAAAGGGTGCAGTGTTAAACTAAATTAAATATAAAAGCGAGGATTTAAAAAATGAAAAAAGTATTATCAATTTTAGTGGTTTGCTGTATGGTAATCGGCATTATTCCTGTTATCTCTTTGGCGGCAGATTCTACTTACAAAGCTGTGAGAACTGCGTATTTTAACTCTACTACAGAGTGGAAGCTGTATGATAATTCAACAGGTAACGACAATATTCTTGTTGCATCAAACGGTAGCGACTCTTGGCAGGCAGAGGGCAGTTTTACAGATTTGGACGGAACTGTTACAAGTCAGAGCTATTTAAACGGTACAGGTTTTGCGACTCCAAGAAATGCCCTTGTTGCATTTTCAATTCCCGAAGGGTTTGACCCTGACAAAACGGTGAACGTAACCCTTTCTATGAAGATTAAAAATGTAAAACAGGTTACAAGCGGTGTAAAACTTGCCGTATATGGAAATAGCGTTGACGGTGTCTGGTCAGAATCTGACGATAAAACAACTTTCGGTGCCGAAGGTAACAGTTCAGGATTGTCTGATCTTACTTGTTTGGGTCTTACAACCCCAATTTCCACAGGTAACCAAACAGGGGAGAGTGCGTCAGGTGAAACAGTGACACTTTCCTCAAGAGCACTTACAGAATATGTTTGCCAAATGGCAAGAGATGGCAAAAGTGAAGTAACCTTCCGTGTGGCAACACCTTTGGGCGGTATAAGAATTTACAGTTATAATGTAGCTGATGCACCCACTCTTACAATTGAAGAAGGGGAAACTGCAAGTGTAGAGGTTAACCATGTTTTTTATGATGGCGATACTGTAATTGATACAGAAACAGTAAAACTCAATCAGGTTAAATTGGAAAGCGAATTTGTGTATGATGACTCTAATATAGAAACTGTTGAAAAAAATGGCGAAATTTATCTTTACAACAGTGAAAAATCAACTTTATCCACAGTTGCAAAAGAAGACGGAAGCGGATTTGTTACAGTTGCATATTCCAAGTTTAACATGGAGGAACACTCCTTTAAGGGCTATGAAATTGACGATGAGGGTGCTTGGTGCTGGTTTGCAGACCCCAGAAGTATTTCTTATAAAAACGAAGAGGGTACAATTGACGTAACGATTATCGGTTATATTGATGTACACGGCAATATAAAGGCAACACAGGTAAATAATCTGACAGATAAGGTTGACGAGGTTTTAATCAGAACAAACCTTCAGCCTGACGACCACAACAACCCCACATTCCTCATTTTACCCGATGAAAGAATTGTTGTGTTCTATTCCCGTCACACAGACGAAGCCTGCTTCTGGTACCGTGTTACAAAAGAAAAGGGTGATTTGACAACACTTGGTGAAGAAAAGTGCCTTACAACAAGTGCAAATACTACATATCCGTCACCCTTCCTTCTTTCTGATGACCCGGATAATATTTACCTTTGCTGGAGAGGTATAGGTTGGCACCCCACAATCGCAAAAATTTCTATTCCCGATGAAAACGGCGATATGCACTTTACATACGGACCTTACCAGATGGTACAGAGTACAGGTGCTCGTCCTTACGCAAAATATGCCTCCAACGGTAAAGATAAAATTTACATGTCTTACACAACAGGTCACCCCGATAACGAGGACCCCAACTGGCTCTACTTTAACCAAATTGACATTAATACCATGACTATGCAGGATATTAATGGTAACAAGATGAGTACCATTGCAAACGGTCCATTAAGTGTCAATAAAAGTAACACAAGTCAGTCTAATATTGTTGACAGAACAAGCGGTGTTCGTAACTGGCTTTGGCAGGTTGCAGTAGCAGAGGACGGTTACCCCGTTATTGCCAATGTACGCATTAACGGCGGCAAAACAAGCCACGATTACTACTATGTAAAGTGGAACGGAACAGAATGGGTTAAAACCTTTGTCACAAATGCAGGAGGCAAGTTCCATCCTTCAAATACAGAATACTGCTACAGTGGCGGTATGAGTATTGATGCAGATAACCCCAATGTTATGTATTGCTCTAAGCCGGTAGCGGGCGTTTTCGGCAATATATTTGAAATTTTCAAATATACAATGAGCCTTGACGGCACAAAGGTTGAAAGCGTTGAACAAATTACAAAGAATTCCCAAAAGAACAATGTCCGTCCTTGGGTAATCCCAAATTCAGAAGGAGACGACCTCAGAGTTCTTTGGATGAACGGTGACTATTATTATTGGATGGTTAAAACAAGCTATCCCGAAGGTTATCCCACAGCGGCAATGTCAAATGTTCCTCTGCCTGTAGCGAAGACTGATATTGATAATTACGTTGACAAGAAGGACTATGAAGATATAGGCGGTGCTTTTGTATCAACAAAGAGCACGGGAAATATTGTTTCAGAATACGCTATTGCAGATGAATTTACTGTATCTGCCGATATTTATCTTGGCGGTGACTATCAGGGCGAAATACTTGATATGGGAGATATAAAGCTCTCTGTTAAAAATGCCGAAACACGTTATGCAGATGATGCTACAGCACAAAGACCCAGAGTTATAGTTACTGTGGACGGAAAAGATTATCTTACATATAACGTATATGGTATAAGTGACGATTGGAAATATAACTCCACAGGCACAACAGGTGACTACTATTTCACAAAGTATGACCGCTTTGTAAATCTTACAGTAAGCTATGACGGAGAATATTTAACAATTTATCGTGACGGTCTTATTGACTTTAAGGAAAAGATAAATATTTACGGCATTGAAAAGGTAGTTGTAGGTGGCTTTGAAGGTTATGCAGAAAATGTTACTGTTTTTGACAGGGCAATTAACCATGATGAATTAAAGCTTCTTTCAGATAATGATTACGAAGTTAAAGATCCCGGATTTGATGGCGATATAAATGTGGTTATACATTATGCCGAATATTCCGGTGAAGGTATATTACCTGCTGATTGCAATGAATTTATGCCTTCCGAAACAGTTATACTTGCTCCGGGTACAAATGTGTATGACTTTACACCCCAAACACAGGTATTTGTAGGGGACAATATGTATGAACTTGTAGACAAAGTGTTCTATGAAGAGTCATTAGAAGGTTATGGCGTTTACAAAAAGTATAATCCCATAGGTACAAACCTTGTACCTGACGGCTCCTTTGAAGATGAAGATGGTAACTTCAGCTGGGGCACATGGCAGAGTCCCGAAACAGGTAATTACTTTAAGGATACATGTAACGACTGGTTCTATAAAGTAAACCATGATACATTAGATGCTGCTCTTTACGCTACTGAAAAAATTACAGCTGATGATTATGCATTAGGTACTCGCTGGAATGATGGCTCCTTGGGTCTTTGCTCTTTGGCAAACTTTATAAAGGTTGAAAGCGGAAAGACATACTTTGTTGCATATGATTATATGCATACCACCCAAGGCACAAGTGGTGATTACATAAGCACTTCATTTGTAACGGATAAGACAATGAGTGCAAATGCTTCGGGAAATAATATTCCTAAGAATGTTAAAAAAGAGTGGCAGACAAACAAGTTCGCAATAGAGGCAGAAGAAGACGGATATATTTACTTCCACTTCTCCTATCTTGGAAGCAGTAATAATGCAGGCAACGGACCTTACTGGTATTTTGACAACTTCAAGGTTTTTGAACTTGAACAGCAGCCTTTTGCGGCAAGTATAGATTCTGTGACAGATCTTACTACAAAAGTAAGAATTGAGAATTTAACAGATAAGGATATTACAAATCTTAAAGTGTATGCTGCAAGCTATAATGACGATGGAGAAATCCTTAATGCAATGGTAAAGACTGTTGATATTACTTACGAAGAATTGACTAAAACAGTTTCCTTTGATTTAGGCGGAAATGTAAAGGTGTTCTTCTGGGACGACAATATGAAGCCTTTACATTCAACTCTTTCAAAAAAAGCTGAAAATTCAGATGTTAACATTCATGAAGGGCCTGTAATGGTTGTTACAAAGGTTTCTTCAATAGTATCCGATGGTCAAAAGACAACAAAGCTTACAGGTATCGTGAAAGGTTCAACAGCATATGTAATTGTTGATCCAAAGGAATATGGCAATGTGGATGTTGAAATCGGCAATGTAATCATTTACTCTACTAACGCAGGTTACGCCACAGACATTCAGGTTCTCTTCACATCTAATAAAGATGGTATTGGTGAAATTACAGGAGGTCTGGGAACAGTTGTTTCTGACAAAGAAGTTACAGTTCACTATGGTGAAATCACATATGGCGGAAGTCATTATGTCGAGTTAGGTTCAGCTGAAGAAGCTCAAAGATTTTACTATACAAATGACTGTAATGTAACGGTTGTAGATTATACAAAAGCAGATATAGCTATCTCCTCCGGTACGGTTTCCTCAATAAACGCTTCCACAGAAAAGTATAAAAGATCGGCATTCGTAAAAACAGATATCAATTCAGAAGACGATATTACAGATGTTGTAGTATTTATCGAACCCAAGAGATAAAATCAATAGCTGAATAAGTTTTGGTTAGAACAAAGTGTCTGAGGCACTCTTTGGTAATAGCCAAAAAAATGGCAGTTACAAAACTGATTTTAAATCGTTTTGCAACTGCCATTTTTATGTTTTGATTAAACTTAAATATCAAATATTGTTACCTGACTTGATTCCTTTAAATCTCCGAATGCACCAAGACGCTTTAATGTGTCTATATGGGTTTGGGAAACACTTGTCCTTGCACGGAAATCTTCAATTGATTGGAAAGGTGCTTCTTCACGTGCTTTCAGCACGCTTTCAGCCGCCGCTGTACCCATGCCTGAAATGGAGTTTAAAGCAGGGAGGATTTTTCCGTCCTTATTCAAAAACTTAGTGGGGTGTGATTCATAAATGCTTATGGGGGCAAATTCAATTCCGCGAGCGTACATTTCGTTTACTACCTCTAAAATTGTCATTGTAACCTTGTCTTTGGCAGATGGCTTTTCGTTCATTGAAAGCTCCTTAATAGTTGCTTTTACCTTGTTTTGTCCTTGTGCCATCATTTCATAGTCAAATGTATCTGCACGTACAGTGTAGTAGGACTGATAAAATGCCACTGGGTAGTAAAGTTTGAAAAATGCAACACGGAAACTCATTGTAACGTATGCCGCCGCATGTGCCTTGGGGAACATGTACTGAATTTTGTTACAGGAGTCAATATACCATTCGGGAACACCTGCCGCACGCATTTCCACCTCATCTTCGGGCTGAAGTTTTTTACCCTTACGAACCTTTTCCATTATTTTAAATGCATGACCCGGATCAATGTTCATATGTATAAGGTAAATCATAATATCGTCACGGCAACAGATACATTTGCTAAGGGTACAAATGCCTGCACGGACTAAGTCCTGTGCATTGTTTGTCCAAACATTAGTACCGTGTGACAAGCCCGAAATACGAACCAGATCTGAGAAGGTTTTTGGCTTTGTGTCCATAAGCATCTGACGGACAAAACGTGTACCGAATTCAGGTATGGCAAAGGTGCCTGTTTCACTGCCTATGTCTTCACTTGTAACACCCAATGCTTCGGGGGATAAGAAAAGGCTCATAATCTTCTGGTCATCAAGGGGAATTTCACGGGCATTTACACCTGTCAAATCCTCAAGCATTCTTATCATGGTTGGGTCGTCATGACCTAATATATCAAGCTTTAAAAGGTTTTCGTCAATACTGTGGTAATCGAAGTGAGTTGTAATAATATCTGTTTCTGTATCATCGGCAGGGTGCTGAACGGGAGTGAACTCGTGAATATCATGCCCCTTAGGCAAAACTATAACGCCGCCGGGATGCTGACCTGTTGTTCGCTTCACATCCATACAACCTATTTTAAGCCTTTCAATTTCAGCATTGTTAAAATGAAGGTTTCTTTCCTCGCAGTATTTCATAACATAGCCGTAAGCTGTTTTATCCGCAACGGTTGAAACAGTGCCTGCACGGAAAACGTGTCCCTCACCGAAAATTTCTTCTGTATATTTATGTGCCACAGGCTGATATTCACCTGAAAAGTTAAGGTCAATATCAGGCTGTTTGCCGCCGCCGTAGCCAAGGAATGTTTCGAAGGGGATGTCATGGCCGTCCTTTGTAAGCATTGTTCCGCATTTTGGACACGCTTTATCAGGCATATCAAAGCCCGAGTCATATTCACCGTGGGTAAAAAACTCACTGTATTTACACTTTGTACAGCGATAATGGGCACAAAGGGAATTAACCTCCGTGATATTTGAAAGATATGCAAGAAAGCTGGAACCTACAGAACCACGGGAACCTACGATATAGCCGTCTGCAACGGAGTGTTCAACAAGAAGTCTTGCAATATTGTAAAGGTCCGCATAGCCATGGTCAACAACACTTTCAATTTCCGCATTCAGTCTGTCCTCCACAATTTTGGGAAGGGGAGTGCCGTACAGCTTTTCGGCATTGGCACGGGAAATGTTTCGTATATCGTCCTCACTGCCTTCAATTTTGGGCGAAAACTGACCATGGGGAACAGGTCTTATATCTTCGATCATATCAGCAATGAGATTTGTATTTGTGACAACAACCTCATACGCCTTTTCTTCACCTAAATACTGAAATTCATTAAGCATTTCTTCTGTGTTTCTAAAGTAAAGAGGAGGCTGGAAGTCCGCATCTGCATAGCCTTGACCTGCCTGTAATATGCGGCGGTAAATTTCATCTTTTGCATCAAGGAAATGAACGTCACATGTTGCCACAACTTTTTTATTAATCTTTTCGCCTAATGCGACAATTTTCTTGTTAAAGTCAATTAAATCCTCCTTTGATTGCACGCTGCCGTTTCGAAGCATGTATTCGTTGTTGCCAATAGGCTGAATTTCAAGATAATCATAAAATCCAGCAATTTTTTCAATTTCTTCTTCACTTTTTTTGTCCTTTATTGCACGGAACAGTTCACCTGCTTCACAGGCAGAACCGATAATAATGCCCTCACGGTGCTTTTCAATCTCACAGCGTGGCATAAGCGGTCTTTTATAAAAATATTCAAGGTTTGATATACTTATAAGCTGGTAAAGGTTCTTTAACCCCACAAGATTTTTCGCAAGAAGTATTATATGATACCTCTTTGTTTCCTTTGATTTATAGTTTTCAGGCGAATCTATAAGGTAACCTTCAACACCGTATATAACCTTAATGTCACTTTTAGCCCCTTCTTTTGTATGCATAGCTTCAGGAAACGCCTGTACACAACCGTGGTCAGTAAGTGCAACTGCCGTATGCCCCCACTCGATAGCACGGCTCACAAGTGCATCTGCAGTTACAACAGCATCCATTGCACTTGATTTTGAATGGGCATGAAGTTCAACACGCTTTACAGGTGCATTGTCGGGACGACAAGGAACAGCACGCTTTTCCATATCACGGACAGAAACATACACCTCCTGGGTGAAACGGTCCTTTACAACAATGCCACGGACTAATAAGGCTTTTGATTTTTTTATAAAGCCCTTCATGTTATCTGCATCTGCCATAGGTACTGAAAATCGATAAGTAGCAGAGCCTGTTTCGTCGTTCATATAAAAAGTGATTATGGAACGTGCGGCCTTTGGAATGTCCTTTACGTCAATAAAATGAACCCTTCCGTGAGTGATGCAATATCCGCTGTCCTCATTAATCTCATTCATTTTTGTATCGGGATTACTTGTTAATTCTTCGCTTTCCGCCCGAAGAATGTTTCTTGCCATAATTGTAAGCTCCGCAGAATATGAATCAAATTCGCACTTTCCGTTTGCAATAAGGGTTTTTGTATTTTTCAGTGCCTCAATTATCGCATCAGAGTTTTCGGCGGGGGTGAAAAACTTAACAGCAACAGAGCCTGTGTTGTCGGTGAGATAAAATGAAATTATATATTTGTTATTCTTTTCAAGATAGTGGGATGAAACTGCAAACACATTACCCTTTACAGTTACAATGCCTGAACCTTGGTCAACATGGTTTAAGGGCGTTATTTCCTTAATCGTAAACATTTTACCGATTATTGGCTCATCTTCCGAAAGTGAGGAGGTAGTTTGCACCTTTTCCTCCTTTTCGTAAATGGGCGTAAGGCTCATGTCCACATCCATAGGTTCATCGGAAAATTCAACCTTAATTGTAGTGTTTAACGCCCTTGAAACCTCACTGCCTATTCTTGTATCAATATGGTCCTCCAAAAGAAAGTCAACATTCTGGTGCCTAAGAATAATTTTTACAACACCGCCTGAAAATTCATATTCACAGGAATCAAAAATAGCACCGAAAAAAGGATTTTCGTTACTTATGCAGTAAACTGAATTTTTCGTAACGGTTATAATATCTCTTTCTGACGGGTTTTCAACATCATATGTTGCCACAATCTCTGCATGGTTTGCATTGTAACATTTCTTGACTTCTTCACAGTATGCTTCAAGCGTATTTATTGGCAGTACAGTTTTGTATGTAACATGTATTGAAAAACTACGTGTAAGCTTGTCAGCAACTAATTGGGTCACAATGCCGTTGGCGGCGTCATTATCAAAATCAACTCTTTTAAATATCTCACTAATGGGTGTACTTATTGCCAATTTAATTATCTCCTATAAACTTTCAATTTCCTTAAACAATTCATCAGCGGCATTTTCGATAGGCACTTTGCGAAGAATTTCACCTTTTTTAAAAAGCAACGCACAGCCATCACCACATGCCATGCCTATATCTGCCTCACGTGCTTCACCGGGCCCGTTTACGGCACATCCCATAACGGCAACGTGGATTTCTTTATCCACATTTTCAAGCCGTCTGCTTACTTCTTCTGCAACGGGTATCATGTTAACCTTGCATCTGCCGCACGTTGGGCATGAAGTCATGGTAACACCTTTTCTGAGACCCAACCCCTTAAGTATTTCAAGCCCTGCTTTAACCTCTCTCACAGGGTCAGCTGTAAGAGATACTCTCAGTGTGTCGCCAATGCCGTTTAAAAGCAGTGACCCTATGCCCATGGCATTTTTGATAACACCGCTGTATTCAGTCCCTGCTTCGGTAACACCAAGATGCAAGGGATAGTCAACCATTTTACTGAACTTTGTATATGCCTCATATGTCATAGGAACATTGCTTGCCTTAATAGATACAGCAATATCGTGGAAATTGCAGTCCTCTAAAATACGAATGTGGTTCATTGCACTTTCGCAAAGTGCATCAGAGGTGGGGTGGCTATATTTATTAAGAAGCTCTTTTTCAAGTGAGCCGCCGTTTACGCCTATACGGATGGGAATTCCTTTTTCACCGCATTTGTCGGCAACTGCCTTAACTTTATCCATAGACCCGATATTTCCCGGGTTAATACGAATTTTGTCCATGCCGGAATCTACACACATAAGTGCCAATTTGTAATCAAAATGAATGTCCGCAACAAGCGGCACCTGGGGCAGCTGTGCTTTAATCTCTCTTGTTGCCTTTGCCGCCCTTTCATCGGGAATGGCAAGGCGTACAATGTCGCACCCTGCGGCAACTAAATTCTTTATTTGCTCAACGGTAGCCTCCACGTTTCTTGTATCGGTGTTGCACATTGACTGCACACTTATGGGTGCGCCGCCGCCTATTAATATATTTCCCACTTTTATTTGTCTTGATTTACGCATAAAGACACCTCCAAAATATATAAGTATTTTATCATATTTTGAATGATACGTCAATGAAGTTTATTTTCTGAAACCAAAGCACCGCCCAGTTTCACAAAAACAGCCTTTATGTATTTTTACTTAAAATTTACTATGGTAAGGTATTAGAGTTTACATATTTTTGTTACAATGATATTGTACTGATAGGTACAATATCAAAACAGAATGACAAAAGATGTCATGAAGGAGGCAATTAAAGTTGAAGAAAATACTCTCATTAGTTTTGGCGGCTTCTATGCTTGCCGGTACGATTTTTAATGTTTCGGTCTGTGCAGATACCGAAGGCATTGAAGCGGTTCTTGTGCAGGAAACGCTTACTCAAAGCAACACTCAGGTAAAAAACATTATTATTATGATTCCCGACGGACAGTCTGTTACGGACACCACGCTTGCACGCTGGTACAAAGGCGGCGAGCCGCTGGCAGTTGATGAAATGGCTTGCGGTCTTGTCAGAACTTATTCCTCCGATGCTCCCATAGCCGATTCGGCACCGTCGGGAACGGCATACGCAACAGGCTTTAAGTCTCACACCGGTTTCGTGGGAGTTCTTCCTGATGTCAACACTATGCCTGGAATGGAACTGCTTGCTACATCCGATAAGAGAAAACCCATTGCAACCATTCTTGAAGCAGCCCAACTGCTTGGCAAAAGCACCGGAATTATTGCCACATCGGAAATTATGCACGCAACGCCGGCGGATTTCACCTCGCACGACCCCAGCAGAAAGAATTACGACAGTTTAAGTGAGCAGGAAGTTTATCAGGATATTGACGTTGTTCTCGGCTCAGGCGAATATTATTTAACACCCGAAGGCAGAAAAGACGGTGAAAATCTTGTTGAGGCATTAAAAAATATGGGCTATGATTACATAACGACACCGGAAGAAATGAGAACTACAACAAGCTCAAAAATCTGGGGAATGTTCGCTCCAAAGGATCTTTCCTATGAAATGGACAGAGATGCGTCAAAACAACCGTCTCTTGCTGAAATGACAGAAAAAGCTATTGATGTTTTGAGCAAAAACGAACAAGGCTTTTTCCTTATGGTAGAAGGTTCAAAAGTTGACTGGGCTTCCCACGCAAACGATCCTATAGGTGTTATATCCGACACCCTCGCCTACGACGATGCAGTAAAGGTTGCCCTTGATTTTGCAAAAAAAGACGGCAATACAGTTGTAATTTCGGTAACAGATCACGGCAACGGCGGTATGACTATCGGAAGTAAGGCAACTGATAACGACTATGACAAGCGAACACTTAATGAATTTATAGAACCTCTCAAAAAAGCAACAAAGACAGGAGAAGGTATTGAAAAGCTGTTCAATGATGATATGAGCAATATTGCCGAAGTTATGGCAGAGTATTACGGCATTGACGACCTTACAGAAGAAGAAATTGAGGAAATTAAAAATACGGAAGCCGGCTCTATGAATTACACAGTAGGTCCAATGATTTCAAAGAGAGCGAATATCGGCTGGACAACAAACGGACACACAGGAGAGGACATTCCGCTTTATATATACGCTCCCAAGGGTTGCGAAAAGCTTAGCGGAGTTGTGGAAAACACGGATATAGCAAACTATATGGCTCGATTATTCGGCATAGAGCTTTCGGAAGCTACAAGCAAGCTGTTTGTGCCGGTAAGAGATGCAGCCGAAGCAAAGGGTGCCAAGGTTGAATGGAATGCTGATGATGCAGAAAATCCCGTTATCATTATAACAAAGGACGGCAATGAAATAAAAATACCGATAAATAAAAACATTGCCTATGTAAACGGCACAGAGGTTAAGCTCGACGGCGTTACGGTGTTTAACGGATTAAATACATATGTCCCCCAAAGTGCTATCGACCTTATTAAATAGCTAACAACGAACATAGAAATGACAGAGAAATAATTTAGCAGGCTTAAGTCGAGTACGCTTAAGCCTGCATTTTAATGTAAAATGTATGTAAAATTAGTTGACTATATCAACTAATTTTGTTATTATTAAGCCAAGCTAAGAAGTTGGCATAATTACAGCCCCGTTCGTTTTTCGATTTGTCATACAACTTCTGTAATGTGACCAGGAAAGGCTCAAGCTCCTTGGGAGGAATATCTTCAACGAGCCAGTTATAAAAATCAGTTTCAGCACAGCGGACGTTATCCCGCATTTTCCATGCTTTTTCGGTGGCGTGGAGTTCAAATGAACGCCGATCGCCGTCACTGCGGATGCGAACAATAAAACCTTTATTTTCGAGGTTTGCCACAATGCGGGTTATCATTGCCTTATCAACATGAAGCCTTTTGCTCAAAAACATCTGATTAACTCCGTCATTTTTGCGGATGAGGTGAAGACATTCATATTCAGTTTCGCTTATGCTGTTTTCTCCCATGGAGCCGCAGGAATACCTGGTGGCAGCACGTGCAATTTTAGTGATTTGTCGGTTCATGTTTACTGCTCCTTTTTGTTGAATTTAATAGGTAGTGCTTTGTGACAAAACAATTATATCATAATGAATTTAAATTTCCAACCTGCATTTAATTAAATAAAAAATTTTATAAATTTGGAGGTTTTTGTATGAAAAAATTTGTATCTCTATTATTGGCATTGACACTGCTATCAACAGTAGTTTTCGCCGCAGAGCCCATGGAAACGGTGTTCCGCGTTGTAGACTACCGCAACAATGCCCACAGTACACCAAACTCCACCGCATGGGGAGAGGCTATGTATCAGAAGGGCAATATGGCCGTTTTTACCAACACCTACAGCGAAAATTATTTGAAGTATTCTCTTTGTTGGGCAGAGCGAACGGGGTATTCCGTTGACACATCAACTCCCGCACCAAAGTCATTGCTTGCCGCAGATGTGTATGCCGAGCTTTATATGGAAAACGGCGACCAAAAGCTTTTTGAGGCGGCAAGAAATGCGGCGGATTCAGTAACCGCAGAAAGCTGTGAAACTATCGAAGCTGTTTATATGTCCCTGCCTCTGTTGGGAAAAATGTATGAAATAACCGGCGATGAAAAGTATATGTTGAAAATTGATGAATACTATTCTCATCTTCGGGAAGTTTTATACGATGAAGGTTCACATCTGTTTTTTGAAAACGCTCAGGCTACTGCCGACAGAGTTTACTGGTCCAGGGGCAATGGATTTGCTTTAAGCGGACTTGTAGATCTTATTGAAATTTTGCCGGAGGGTGAGTTAAAGAGCAAACTTACGGAAGATTATCTTAACTTAGCAGAGGCTGTATTTGCCTGCCGCACCACAGACGGATATTATACCCGTCGCCTTACCGACCACGAATATTATCCCGGCTTTGAAACAGGAGGTACGGCATATATAATTTATGGACTTGCTAAGGGAATAAATATGGGGCTTCTTGACAAAGACACATACTCAGGCTCAATAAACGCAGGCTTTAAATTCATTGCCAGCGCTGTTAAAGACAGCGGTCAGGTTGGCTTTGTGCAACCGAGAGACAGTAGCGGCGGAGAGAAAGGAACTGCCCTTGACGGTTCCGCCACAGGTGGTTACGCAGCGGGTGCGGTTATGCTCGCCGGAATTGAAACGGAGAAAATGAACAGCGGCCTGACAAGCAATATGGAAATGCTCCGTCCCTATGGAGAAAAACGGGGATATTCATTTATATATGATACTGTCGGCAAAATTGTCACCGCCGAAAAAGACACAAATACTATAAAGCTTACAATAGGCGAAGCTAAAGCTGTTGTTGACGATGAAGAAATTATTCTTACCTCTGGCACTGTGATATTCAACAACAGAACTTATGTTGCCGCAGAGGACTTGGAAAAAATTTTTAATAAGTGACTTTGATAAATGATGTTGCCTTTTAAAAGCGGCGAAATTACAATCAACATTTAAACAAAAGCACCGCCCGCGAAAGTAATATACTCCCCTTAGAATGTAATTGGGGATGTCATACTGTCGAAAAACTATATCTTTATTGGTGCTACGAATTGCTGAATGCTTATTTAATGCTGATTTGAATTTATGATTGTATTAAGCATTCTTATTACTCAACGGTCTGAGGGGTGTTGCACTTATCGCAACACCCCTCATTTTAATCTACATTTTCAATTAATCCGTAGAAAGTATTATTTACCGTTTTACCAAGTATCTTTGTGCCACCTGTATAGCTTGTCATGGTTTGGTATGTGTAACTTCCGTTTTTAGTCATATCAGGTGTTGATGCATATAGATAACTCCAGTTAACCTTAGGCACAATTACAATATTTCCGCTATTGGTTGTAATCTTAATGGGCACTCCTGCACTTCCAGAAGCAGATGTTCCGCCTCCGCCGCCCGGCCCGCCGGGTCTGTTGGAACCAGATGATGAAGAAGAGGAGGTTGCCACACCCTGAGAGGAATTTATAGTAATTGTCATACTGTTTGTGCCTACACCTATAAGAGTTCCTCCCATATGGTTAAAGTAACTGCCGGCAGAATCCCCTTTGTCAAAGACTCCGTTTCCTCCGCTTGTAGGACCGTTTACTATAACAACACCGCCTGTCATTTCAATACTGCCATTAGAATCCAGACCGTCGCCGTATGCTTCAATATATGTTTTACCGCCCTTTATATAAGCCATGCCGTATGCTGAGGAATCGTCAAATCCACCTCCGCCCGGTCCTTGACCCCAAGCGTCGTTCCATGCAAAGAGTCCCATAGCTTGTGTGCCGTCCTCCGCATAATCGCCTGCGGCATTTAAACCGTCATCGGTAGAATATACATATTGTGTACCACTAAGAACCTTAATAACAGAACCCTCTAATCCTTCATAGGAATGAAGAACATCAATTACGTGACTGTCATCACTGCCACCTTCTGTACCTAATGTGAGGATATAGTCAGCATGAAGACCATCATCACCTGAATATATTGTAAAATCTCCGCCTGTGACAGTAAGGTTATAATTTGAATGAAGAGCATCATCAGCACTGTTAATATTAAATGTACCGCCTGAAATATTCAACTCCGTAACGCCTTTTATACCCTTGCAGCTGTCTGCATCAGAGGAAAGGGTAGCAGTATATCCGCCATTTGTCTTAATGGTGAAGTCACCGCCTGAAATGTTTACATTACCTAAGGTATAGTTGGTGCTTGTAACAGTACCGTTTGTTTCAGTATCGGTTAGTGCATTGCCTGACTGTATTGCATCACCTGTGCTTTCAATATTGAATGTACCGCCTGATATATCAATACTGTTGTACGCTTTTAAAAAGTCACTTGAAGACTTACCTGAAACAGTGCCCTCTGTAATTACAATGTTGTGGTTTGAGGTAATAGCATCATCGGAAACATTTAAAATATTAATATTTCCGCCTGATACAGTTATTGTACCTGGAACGATAATTGTTTTCTCTGTCACGTTGCCTGTAACAGTTTCTTCCGTTTCACCGACCTGAATACCGTCGTATCCCTCTGCACCTTCGGCAGTGATTGTTATATTCCCGCCTGAAATTGTTATATCTTCTGTTGCCTTAACTCCGTCTTCGCCTGAAACGATGATAACTGTTCCGCCTGATATATTTATTTTGCCGTTACCCAAAATTGGGCTACCGTCATCATCTGTTAATGGAGCATCGTCAAGGGAAAGGGGAACATTTACCTCGTTTGCCTTTAAGCCTTCGGCACCTGAATTAATGTTTAATGTACCGCCTGAAATTTCAATATAGTTTTCAGCCTGAATACCGTCGCCCCTAAGAGCTGTAAGGCTAAATGTGCCGCCGCCTATCTCAACACATCCTTTGTCCTGCTCCATAAATCCTGTGTCAGAATCAACAGCATCTGTTTTAATACAGTCACCTTCAGAAGAATATACGGTAACTGTGCCTGTTTTCTTTGAAAACTTTACGCCGTTGTCACCTTTGATGGCATTATTCACTGCTGTAACAGTTAAAGAAGCGTCTTTCTTTACTTCCAAATCACTGCCTGAAACAAGGGCGTTCTTATAATTGTCTGTAACAGATAATATGCCTGCACCTGAAATTGTAAGGTCACGCTTTGAATAAAATGCACCCTTAGGAGCATCTGTAGATGTATAACCTGAATATTTTTTAGTGCCGCCATATGTAAATGTGTTCACTGAATTATCGGTCATTACAATTGTTATTTTACCATTAGCACCGTTAAAGGGAGCAGTGGCAGTGTTGGTAACTGTTACATTATCTAAGGTTATTTCAACCTCATCCTTTTTGCCAAGACTTTCAGATACAACTATTTCACCATCTGCCAGCGTTCCTTCTATTATATATGAACCTGCTGCTTCAATAGTAAGAACTCTGCCGTCAACCGTTACATTTTCAACCCCTGTTGCATCTATGCTGTCGCCTAAAAGATGAATAATGCCGTCACTTATTTGGGGGACAGAAATAACATCTGTCAAAGGCTCCATGTTTTCGTCCCATATGTAAACACGGTCATTTGTACTTACGTTATCTAAGGTAATTGTATTTTCGCCCGTTGTAATATTAAAGGGTTGTTTTGAAGCGGTTTTGAAATTGCCACCTTCATATGAAGCGGAAAATACATTTACATTTCTGTCTTCATCTGAAGAAATGGTGATTGTAGCTGTACTGCCTGATATATTAATGTCAGTTACATTTACAGCGGCAGAAGAAAAAATGGGGGTAAGTGCAACTGTCAATGCCGTAAATGCGGAAATAAATTTTTTATTTTTCACGTTATTCCCCTCCTTTACTGCAAATAATAATACTTTTTTCAAAAAAGGTCAATAGAAACTGTGTTAAATCTTTGTGTCCAAATCCCCATGAATACGGCTAAGTTTCAAAAGTCACCAAAAAATATTGAAAAAACTTTCAAAAAAGTGTTGACAAATGAAAAATGCTGTGTTAATATAACCAAGGTCGCTGATGAAACAGGCGATGTGAACCTTGAAAATTAAATAGTATAAGGGCTCAAATAATATTTGAGTAAAACT
>JBJDXJ010000024.1:0-2210 GCA_051866635.1 Clostridia bacterium
TACAGGTGGGCGGCTTTGAAGGCTTGGCTGACAATGTTAAGGTTTATGACAGAGTGTTAAACCACGACGAAATCAAAGCTCTTGCAGAAGCAGATCAGGCTGTGGAAAAACCCGAAAATACAGGCAGTGTAGAGATTACAAAGCACTATGTTGATATTGACGGCACAGCGATTGACACAGTGATACAAACGCTTCCTGCAGGCACTGATGTTTATAATTTTGTTCCCGAAAAAACAATTGAAAAAGAAGACGCAATTTATGCACTTGACTCTTTCAGCGGAAGCGGTAACGAATACACAGCAGTTTACTATAAAACAACGGAATATGGAGAAAACCTTATAAGCGGTCTTGACGCACTTACAAATGCAAGTAACGGCGGAGCGTTAGCTTGGGAAGAGGTTGACAAGTCCACTCTTGATCCTTCCCTCTCAGGAACATATATCCATCCAACTTCTATCGGTGGCGGTACTGCGGCAAGCACAATGAGAACGTTCGTGCCTATTGAAGGCGGTAAGACATATTATGTAACCAATACGATTTACAACAACACAGGTGCTACAACCACAAATCAGGGTAGTGCAGGTATGAGTGCAATTATTGCTACGGGTGATGCAGTATACGGTACATTTAGCGGTCTTACAATCTACTCTGATGTTGACTATGGCGGTGTAACAAGCTGGCATAATGGTAACAGTGATGCAACCCTTGTAGGTTCTGCAACAACGAGACAGGATATTACAACAGTGCCCGGTGAAAACAAGATTGAGTATATTCTCACAACTCCAAAAGAGGCTAAGAATATTATGCTTTCTTACGGTGGATGGGGTAACAAAGAACTCTATTACGGCGATTTTGCAGTTCGTGAAATTAAAGATGTTGAAACTGCCAACGTGACAATTGACGGTAAAGAGGTCAAAACATACGGCACGGTTACATTGGGCGAGGGTGGTCAGCTTCCCGAAAATGCAATAGGCTACTTTGTTATAAGCGGTGATGTAACAAAGTTTGTTACTGCAGGTGAACTTACAGTTTCCGACGGTGATATTATCACAACAACACCTATCAATGTTTCTATGGTAACAGGTGCCCAGGTACGTTACGGCGGCGGCTTAGACGAAAACGGCAAAGTATCAGACGGCAACGGCTTAAGATTTATTGCACAGGTTGACAGAAGCCAAATAGGCGGAGAAGTAACAGGCTACGGTATGAGAATTGCCGCCGAAGATAGCGATTCTTATGTTGATGTTCCTGCAACAAGCTGGCAGGACGGCGAAAATGAAACAATCTTTACTGTTGCAATTACAAACATGGCGACAGGTAACTATAACCGTAAATATACAGCAACACCTTATGTAAATGTTAAGTATACAGATGGTACGACAGCTACGATTTACGGAACAGAAAGCGTTTCACGAAGCATTTATCAGGTTGCTACAGGTCTTCTTAAGACAAACTCAAACGGTCTTGAGGATAAGGATGATGATTACAGTGTAGAAAGTCAGCAGGGCTTGTACGAAGTCCTCAACGCATATGTAAATATGGTTGGTATTCGTCTTACAATGGATAATGACGGCAACTTTACAGCACGTACGGAAGGTACGGGAAGCTATACAGGCGATATCTTCTTTGATGTTACAAGCGAAAAGGTAAGTGAAGGCGTTTATAAAGTTACGGTTACACCTTTGACAGATTTTTCGAGCAAGGTAACAATTATGAGCTACTGGGATGAATTTGTACGAATTAATAATAACCACACAAAGGTTTCGGCAAACATTACAGAATCTCGAATTAACACTGATGGCAGTGTAACATTTACATTTACAACTCCTACAGCTGAATAATCAGTTGAAAACCGTGCAGTACATTTTTGTACTGTGCGGTTTTTTTTCTTGCATATAGGTGAGACTTGTAGTATAATTATCACATATTTGTATTTGGAGGGTAAAAAATGAGAAAGATTTTGGCAATGATGCTGTCTTTGTGCATGACTATGGCATTTGTGCCGCAAGTTGCTTTTGCGGCAGATACTACCATAAGTGCAGTTAGAACAGCGTATTTTAATTCAAACTCAGATGAGACAAAAAGAGAATGGAAATCAACAGACGGTGACAACGTATTGGTGTCTACCGGTGCAACGGGCTGGGCGGGGGCAAGTAGCTTTACCGACACAGACGGCACAGTTACAACACAAACAAGCCTTGCAGGTACAA
>JBJDXJ010000025.1:0-48697 GCA_051866635.1 Clostridia bacterium
TAATGTTACAGACTCATCACAGTCAAGCTCTTCCGGCTTCTTTGGCGGCATGGGCGGCATGAGTGGTGCGAGCAGCATGCATGGCAGTATGCCCGGCGGCGGTGGCGGCGGAATGCCCATGGGCGGTATGAGATAACTTAAAAGGAGACCGGGTATATGATAAGAATTGAAGATATGTATAAAATATACAAGGTTGGCGACAGTGAAGTAAGGGCATTGGACGGTGTAAGCTTACATATTAAACCTAAGGAATTTGTAAGCATTATAGGTCCATCAGGTTCAGGTAAATCAACTCTTATGAATATGATAGGCTGTCTTGACACCGCCACCAGCGGAACGTATCTTATTGACGGTGTTCCTATTGAAAACTTGTCCGAAAACGAGCTTGCAAGAATACGTAATAAAAAAATCGGATTTATATTTCAGGTTTATAACCTTTTACCTAAACTGACGGCATTGGAAAATGTGGAGCTTCCCTTGGTGTATCAGGGTATCCGTGCTTCAAAAAGGCGTGAGATGGCAATTGAAGCCTTGAAAAAGGTAGGCATGGACAAACGTATGTACCATAAACCTAAGGAGCTTTCGGGCGGTCAGCAACAGAGAGTTGCCATTGCCCGTGCATTGGCTCCCCATCCACCCCTTATTCTTGCAGATGAACCTACAGGTGCTCTTGACTCCAAAACAGGTATACAGGTTATGGAAATGTTAAAGGAAATTCATGCAGACGGCAACACTGTTGTCCTTATTACACATAATACTGATATTGCCCGTCAGGCACAGCGTGTTATACGAATTGCCGACGGTAAAATTACAAGCGATACTACAGAAACAGGGGAGGTTGTTTGCGAATGAATCTTATTATGAGCTTTAAAATGGCTATATCCTCTGTGTGGTCAAGTAAGGTACGTTCCTTTCTCACGATGCTTGGAATCATTATCGGCGTTGCGGCGGTTATTGTGTTGGTAAGCATGGTTTCAGCCGCACAGAAGAATATGAAAACACAGCTTGAAAGCATGGGTACAAACCTTATTACCGTAAGTATCAACCGTGGCTGGGGCACAGGACGAAGCGTGTCAAATGATGAGCTTCAGGCATTCTGTGAGGAAAACAGCGATATTATATCATACTGTTCTCCGGCCATCTCATCAAGAGGTACAATAAAGTACGGCGGTAACAATGTTACATCTACTCTTTACGGCGTAAGCTCCGATTACATAAACATCCGAAACCGCGAGGTTGTGTCAGGACGTAACTTTAACATAAACGATACACAGAACAGAACAAGCGTGTGTCTTGTTGGTGAATATCTTGTACAGGAGCTTTTTAAGGGTATGGATCCCGTTGACCAGAAACTGAAAATCAACAACGAAGTATTTACCGTTATAGGCGTTCTTGACCAGAAGAGCAGTAACGTTTCTTCAGGCGGTGAAGATGATATTATTTTAATTCCCTATACAAAGGCACAAAGACTTTTAAGAAATGCGGGTATTACAAGTTTTGTCCTTTCTGCGGCAAGTTCCGACTATACAGGTGATGCGACGGAAGCTGTTGAAAACTTTTTGTACAAAAAGTTTAAAAACGATGATTTCTATAACGTAATGGACCAGGCGGCAATTGTTGATTCCATTGATGAAGCCCTGGGCATAATGGCTGTCCTTGCGGCAGGTATTGCAGGCATTTCACTTGTTGTTGCAGGTATCGGTATTATGAATATCATGCTTGTTACAGTAACGGAAAGAACACGTGAAATCGGTATACGTAAGTCAATCGGTGCAAGAACAGGCGTAATTCTTACACAGTTCTTGGTGGAAAGTGCCGTCATAAGCTGTATAGGCGGTATAATAGGCATTATACTGGGCGTGGCGGGAAGCACGGTCCTATGTCAGGCAATGGGTATGCAATCGCTTACTGTAGCAGAGCAGATGAATACAATCTTAGGTTCCTTTGCCTTCTCTGCGGCAATGGGCATAGCCTTTGGTTTATACCCTGCAAGAAGGGCGGCTAAACTTAACCCCGTAGATGCATTGAGATTTGACTAAAATCATATATAGAGGAGAAAAAACATGGTTAAAAAAATAATAGCAATGACCCTTGCCCTTGCGATGATGTTTTCCATAAATGTGGGTGCAAAAACCTTTTACGATGTGACAGATACAAGTGAATATGGCTATGCAATTGATGTTCTCAGTGACTTAGGCGTACTGTCAGGCATGGGCGATGGCGGATTTGCACCTTACAATTATCTGACACGTGCACAGTTTGCAAAAATTGCAGTTTGCATACTTGGCAGAACAGAGGAAGCGGTTGAAACTACAGATGCCTTTTCCGATGTAAAAAATACAGATTGGTATTCAGGCTATGTTAATTTGGTTGCAACGGAAGGTATAATTACAGGCTACCCCGATGGTACATTCGGGGCAAATGACTACATAACTTATGCACAGGCGGTGACGGTTCTTGTACGCATTTTAGGCTATGATGCCTCCGATGTAGGCTACAAATGGCCTCAGGGCTATATTGACAAGGCAAATGTATTGGGACTGACGGAAGGCTTTAACATAAGTTCAAATAGCCCAATTACACGTCAGGATGCCGCCCTTCTTATTTATCGTGCCCTTTTCACAGATATGAAAAACACCGACAGTAACCTTGTTACAAAGATGAAAAAGAATGTGTATGAAGATGCTGTTATCATTGCAACAAAGAAAGAGGATGTTACACTTCTTTCCAACCAGGTGCAAACAGATAAGGGAACATTTAAGTATAAGAGTGATATGGATTTTTCCGCTCTTATTGGACACGAAGGCACATTTTTGGTAAATGACGAAGATGAAATTATCGTATTTGAACCTTCGGAGGATGTAACGGGGGTTGAATACACAATTTCCGCAGTGTATACAGAAGAAGGTGCCGACAGTGTTTCTCTCGTTATGGAAACAGGGGAAACTGTGGAAATAAAGAATAAAACAGTTGTTTATATGGGTGATAGTACATATACTGCGTCAAAACTTGCAGAAGGCATTAATTCAGGCAGTAAAATTGTCCTTTTCATTGAAAATGATAACATAAAGCGTGCTGTTGTTGACGAATACAAGTACGAAGGACCAAGAACAATAAAGGCTAAGGAAAGTATTGAAGATATTTTTGAAATTGCAGATATGGCTACCCTTAAGGTAATAAGAAAGGGCCTTTTAGCATCGACATCCGATCTTAGTGAGCATGATGTTGTATACTATTCCGAAAAGACAAACACAGTTTATGCTTATGCAGACCGTGTAACAGGCGTATACGAAGATGCATACCCCATGAAGAGTGTTGTTACAGAGGTAACAGTATCGGGAAACAAATATAAGCTTGCCACAAAGACTGCTATAAATAAGCTTAACGAGTCAGAGGGTGCATTTAAAATCGGCGACAGAGTAACGCTTCTCTTTGGTGAAAGCGGCGATGTTGTAGACGTTGTAAGTTTAACCGAGGACCACGTTTCAAACTATGGCGTTGTTACAGGCTTTAGCAAGGAAATTTCCGAAGATGAAGACACAAAGGGCAGAACTGTTTATTATGTAACAGTTATGAGTACCGATGGCACTGAAACAAAGCATTTGGTAAAAGATGATGAATACGAAGACAATATCGGCGATTTTTGCAGTATTGACTTTGAGGATACATATGCCGTTCTTTCTTTCCCCCAGAAGGTTGTGGAAACAGGTTTAATCCTTAAGGATAAGAAAACTTTGGGTACATTCAAATTTGCAAATGATTATGCAATTATGGAATACTGTGACGGTAACTCTACTAAGGCTGTTGTTTCAACACTTACCCTTGCAGATGTTGACAACATCACACTTACAAAGAACGATGTAATCCATGTACAGAAGAACAACATGGGCGAAATTACGGTACTTTATCTTGACAACGTTTCAGGTAACAAAAATAAATACGGCGTGATTATTTCAGTGCCTACAGGTACAAAGACAGGTACATACACCCTCCTTAGCGGCACAGAAGAATATTCACAAAGCGGTACCTACACATCTTTCTCAAAGGGTGACTGTGTATTATATTACCAAGGTCTTAACGGAACTGATATAGAACCTATGAAGAAAATCGGCGAAGGCATAAAAATCTCAAACTACGTTGATAATGTAATCTACATGAACGGAAAGAGCTACATTATGGCAGACGATGTTACAGTTTATGCAGGACGTAACACTACAGAGCTTAAGACAATTTCTCTTGACGATGCAATGAGCCTCACAGGTGACATCACATTCCATTCAGACAGAAGTCTTGCCTCCGGCGGTAGGGTAAGAGTAATCAGAATTTTCACATCATATTAATCAGTAAATTTGGTAAAAAGGCGGTATACATTTTTCGTGTGCCGCCTTTTTTTGCTTGTTTTTTTTGTATTGCGATGATATAATTATAGTATTAAAGTGGGGAGGGATTACCATGGGCGAAATGACCCCTATGATGAAGCAATATTTAAGCATAAAAGAAGAAAATAAAGATGCAATATTGATGTTTCGCTTAGGCGATTTTTATGAAATGTTTTTCGAGGATGCAGTTACCGCATCTAAGGAATTGGAGCTGACTTTAACAGGCCGTGACTGCGGACAGGAGGAACGTGCACCCATGTGCGGTGTGCCCTTCCATGCGGCCCAAGTCTATATAACACGCCTTGTGGCAAAGGGCTACAAGGTTGCCATATGCGAACAGGTGGAGGACCCTAAGGAAGCACAGGGTATTGTACAAAGACAGGTTATAAGGATTGTTACGCCGGGCACAAACCTTGACGACGGTGTTGTAAACAGCCAAAGCACAAATTATATATGTGCAATTTTAAGAAAAGGCGAGAAAAACGCAGTGGTTTTTGCAGATGTGTCCTCAGGGGAGCTTTCAGGAACTGTTATTGAGAAGGACAAGACAGGGAACCTTTTAATAAATGAAATTGCAAAATTTTCCCCTGTTGAAATTGCCTTAAGCACAGAGGCGGCAGAAAACAGCCTACTGAAAGAATATATTAAATTAAGCACACATGCCCTTTGTTTTTCCTTTGATGAAAATGAAATAAAGGACAAGGCAACAGATATTGTAAAAGAACAAATCCGTAACGCAGTTGAAATTACAGATAGTGACTTACTTATTGCAACAGGTGCCATAATTGCCTATATAAAGGAAACGCAAAAGGGTGCAATCCCTCATATGCGTGACATTTCAATTTATACACCCGGGGAATTTGTGGAAATCGATGCCGCTTCACGGCGTAACCTTGAACTTACGGAAACAATGCGTGACAAACAAAAACGCGGCTCACTTTACGGCGTTTTGGACAAAACAAAAACCGCCATGGGTTCACGTACAATCAAAAATTGGATTTTACGCCCCTTGGTTGACCCTGTGAAAATTACAAACAGACTTAACGCCGTTGAAGAAATGGTTAATAACCTTACCTTACGTGAGGACATTTCCGAATGTATAAAAAAAGTTTGGGATATTGAAAGGTTAATGGCACGTGTAAGTTTAAAAATGGCAAACGCCAAGGATTTGGTTGCACTACGTAGCTCTTTTCGTGAAATACCAGAAATTAAAAGGCTTCTTAAAAACTTTAAGGGGGTATACCTTTCCTACCGTGAAGGCATGATTGACCCCTTGGAGGATATATGCCGCCTTTTGGACAAAGCCCTTTTGGACGAGGTTCCCATATCCCTTCGTGAAGGTAATATTATAAGACCCGGCTACAGCGAAGAAATTGACAAGCTAAAAACGGCAAGTAAAAACGGCAGGGAATTTATTGCAACCTTAGAGGCAAAGGAAAGGGAGCGAACGGGCATAAAAAACCTTAAGGTTGGTTTTAACAAGGTCTTTGGTTACTATATTGACGTGAGCAAAGGCAATGTTGATAAGGTGCCTGATGATTATATCCGTAAACAGACATTGGTTAATAATGAAAGATATATCACTCTTGAATTAAAGGAAGCGGAAAGTGCAGTTTTAGGTGCACAGGAAAGGCTTGTTGAATTAGAATACAATGCCTTTGTTGAAATACGTGACATTGTTGGTGAAAACCTTGAACGTATTATGAAAACCGCAAAGGCAATAAGCGAGGTTGACGCCATATATTCCCTTGCAACTGTTGCCGTAAAAAATAACTACAAAAAGCCCGTTGTAACAGTAGGTGACCACCTTTTTATAAAAGACGGCAGACACAGCGTTGTTGAACATATTTCAAAAGGCATATTTGTACCTAACGACACCAATTTAAGTAAAGAAAATTTTGCGATGGTCATAACAGGACCGAACATGGCAGGTAAAAGCACATATATGCGGCAAAATGCCCTTATTGTGCTTATGGCACAGATGGGAAGCTTTGTTCCTGCGGCGGAATGTAATTTAGGCGTTGTTGACAAAATCTTTACCAGAATAGGTGCTTCCGATGACTTAACACGGGGACAAAGTACCTTTATGCTGGAAATGAGCGAAGTAAGCTACATTTTAAATAATGCAACAGGGAAAAGCCTTATAATCCTTGACGAAATAGGTAGAGGTACATCAACATATGACGGCCTTTCAATAGCCTGGGCAGTGATGGAGCATCTTGCAAAAAAGGTGAAAGCAAAGACACTTTTTGCAACCCATTACCACGAATTAGAGGTTTTGGAACAGGAGATAAAGGGTGTTAAAAACTTTAACACCGCCTGCAAAAAGCGTGGGGATGAAATTACCTTCTTAAGAAAAATTGTACCCGGCAGTGCACAGGCAAGCTACGGTATTGAAGTTGCCCTTCTTGCAGGGGTGCCTAATTCTGTTGTATCACGTGCTAAGGAAATATTGAAAAGTGTTGAAAACGGGGAACGTGAAAAGCCTGCAACAGAGGAGAAAAAGGACGATTGTATGCAGATGGGATTTTCCATGACAAATCAGGTGGTGGAGGATTTAAAGAACATTGACCCTACAGTCTTAACTCCCATTGAAGCTATGAATAAGCTTTACGAGCTTTGCCAAAAGGCGAAAAATATGTAAAAAAGCCTTAAGTGAGGTGAAAATATGAAAAGAATAAATGTACTTGATAAATCAGTTGCCGAAAAAATTGCCGCCGGTGAAGTTGTTGAAAGGCCTCAGAGCGTTGTAAAGGAGCTTGTGGAAAACAGCATTGACGCACTTGCCACAAGTGTTACTGTGGAGATTGAAAAGGGCGGCACAAGCTATATCCGTGTAACGGATAACGGAACAGGTATCCACAGTGAGGATGTGTCTGTTGCCTTTCTTCGCCATGCCACAAGTAAAATACAAAATGAGACTGACCTTGAATCTATCGGAACGTTGGGCTTCAGAGGCGAAGCACTTTGCTCCATAAGTGCTGTAAGCCGTACAGAGCTTATCACAAAAACAGCCATAGAGGATTTAGGCACCTTCATGGTGGTTGAAGGCGGCGAAACTGTAAAATGTGAACAGACGGGCTGTCCCTTAGGCACAACTGTTACCGTGAGAAATCTTTTCTTTAACACCCCTGCACGGTACAAATTCTTGAAAAAGGACACTACGGAAAGTGCCTATATTACCGATGTTTGCCAAAGGGTGGCGTTAAGTCATCCCGAGGTGTCTTTTAGGTATATCCGTGACGGAAAAGAAATTTTCTTCACCCCAGGTGACAATGTTTTGAAAAACACCGTAAGGGCAGTTTTCGGAAAGGATATTTCAAATGCCTTAACAGAGGTCAGCTACACGGGCGGCTTATGTCACATAACAGGTCTTACCTGTACAAATAACCTCTCTCGTCCCAACAGGAATATGCAGTATTTTTTTGTAAACGGGAGACTTGTGAAAAGTGCAATTTTGTCCCTTGCCATGAGCGAGGCGTACAAAAACGAGCTTATGGTGGGAAGATATCCTGTATGCATGATTCATATAAACCTTCCCTGTGATATGGTGGATGTTAACGTACATCCTGCCAAAACAGAAGTTAAGTTTGTAAACGAGGACGAGGTTTACAGAAGTGTGGTTTTTGCCGCAAAGGATGCAATTGTGAAAAAATCATCACCCAAAGTGCAACTTCGGCAAGCTGAAAAGGCATTTAAAATGCCTGTGGAAACAAAAAATATTGTTCAGGAAAACTTTAAAAACAAGGTAACCGTGAAGCCTGAGACGTCCTTTGCACCGATTTTTGAAAAAGAAAAGCCAAAGGAAGTAAAAACAAGCTTTACCCCCATAAAAACTGAAAAAGTTGCCTACAGCAAAGACAGTTTGCCCGTAAAGAAAATTGAAAGCCTTGCCGCACGTGAGGACGGCTCTTTTATCCCTTTGGCGGAAAAACCCTTAAAGAAGGAAAAAAGCGTTATTATTCCCAAAGAAGAAAAGGCAGAAAAAACCGTTGAGATACCCGACTTTTTGGTTGTAGGTCAGATTTTCGCAACATATATTATTATCCAAATGGACAACGAAATGATAATGATTGACCAGCATGCGGCACACGAGAGGATAAATTACGAAAGAATAAAAAACAAGGGCTGTGTAAAACAGACCGTTCTTATGCCTCTGATTGTTAACCTTTCGCCAAACGAAAAAGCAGCATGGCTTGAAAATAGCTCCTTTATGGACTCCATGGGCTTTGAGGGGGAGGATTTCGGTCAGGACAGCGTAATTGTCAGAACACTTCCCTCGGATATTGACTACGAGGACGGGGAAGGGCTGTTTTTAGAAATAATCAACTCCTTTATGGGGCAGGGAACGGGCGAGATTAGCTATTTAAGGGACAAGGCAGTTTACACAATAGCCTGTAAGGCGGCTATTAAAGCAAATAAAAAGCTAAGTGAACGAGAAATGGAAAACTTGGTAAAGGAAGTATTTTTACTGCAAGGCATTTCAACTTGTCCCCACGGACGACCCATTATGGTGAAAATGAATAAATATCAGATTGAAAAAATGTTTAAAAGGATTGTATGATGAAAAATATTGTTGTAATAGCAGGACCTACCGCATCGGGGAAAACTGCTCTTTCCATACGTCTTGCAAAGGAATTTGACGGGGAAATTGTTTCTGCCGATTCCATGCAGGTGTACAAGGGCATGGACATAGGCACTGCAAAGCCCGATGAGGAAGAAATGGAAAATATACCCCATCATATGCTTTCTGTGGCAGAACCCACAGATTCTTACAGCACAAAGGATTTTATTGAAGGGGCAAAAAAAGCAATAGAAGACATAACAAGCCGTAACAAGCTCCCCATTGTGGTGGGCGGTACGGGAATGTATCTTGATATTTTAACGGGCAGAATGGGGTTTGATGCCCCTGCCGGCGATGAAAAGGTACGGGAGGAGCTTACTGCCCTTTATGAAAAAGAGGGAACGGATGCCCTTTATGAAATATTCTTAAAGGAAGCGGGCGAATATAAAGACAAAATCCACAAAAATGACATAAAAAGGGTTATGCGTGCTATTGAAAGAGCAAGGTGCGGTTATGAAAAAAAAGACATCAATGTAAAAAAAGAGTATAATTCTTTGTGGTTTGCTATTGATATTGACCGTGATACACTGTATAATAAAATAGATAGACGTGTGGATGTTATGTTTGAAAAGGGGCTTTTGGAAGAAGTAAGAAGTGTGATTATACCTATCAGGGATAAATGCACAACATCTCTTCAAGGCATCGGATACAAGGAAGTTCTTATGTATACCGACGGTATCCTTTCCTTCGAGGAAATGAAGGCTCTTATAAAAAAGCGGTCCCGTAACTACGCAAAACGTCAGTTAACATGGTTTCGAAGGAACGAAGAAATAAATTATCTGTCACAAGAAAATGCATTTGAAGAAGCGAAAAATATAATAAACGAAAGGTTTGATTAAAATGAAACAAATTACAAACTTACAGGACGTATTTTTAAATCAGGTAAGAAAAGACCGCACAGCCATAACAATCTTTCTTGTAAACGGTTATCAGCTCCGCGGTATTGTGCGAGGATTTGACAATTATATAATTATTCTCGACTCTGAGGGCAAACAGCAGATGGTTTATAAGCATGCCGTTTCAACTATCAGCCCTATGGTACCTGTGAATTTTGTAGCCGCAGAACAGGAAGCAGTTGAAGAATAATTCATGAAAAGAAAGAATACTGTTATAGGACTACTGCTGGTTGTAAGTATTATCGTGGTGGCGGCAAATTTCTTTAGGGAGGCAAATTCCCCTTATGTGAAGCAAACTGCGAAAATAGGCAGTTACACTAATTCCATTTCCGCACAGGCATTTGTCATAAGGGACGAATATGTAATAAACCCTGATTCTACAGGTGTTTTTGAAGCCTCCGTTTCCGAAGGGGATAAGGTTTCGGCATATATGAAATTGGGCACCGTGGTAACGGGCGATGTGGACCAGCAAAAGCTCAACGAGCTTGAAAAACTTAATAAAGAAATTGAAGCATTAAACAGTAATATAAGCGATGCAGGCGTCCTTGCAATTGATGACAATAAGGTTGAGGCAACGCTCCGGTTATCTTTGGATAATCTTACTTATTACTCCGCAAGGGACGATATTAAGATGGCGGTAAAGCTCAGTTCCGATATCAAAATCTTAACCGAGCGAAAATCAGGCACCACTTCCAATGATATTGCAAAGGACAACTTAAATCGTCTTATTGCACAGCGTGACAGCGTTGCCGCCTCCTTGGGCGGTGCACATCAGAATATTTATGCACCCTGTGCAGGTATGTTCAGTAAAAACCTTGACGGCATGGAGGAGGTTTTAACCTTTGATTTGGTTGACAGCGTTTCTCCTCCTGCGGTGGACTTGTACCTTGAACTTATGAAAAAGCGTACAGGCAGTGGCGTTTGTAAAGTTGTAAATAACTACAAATGGTATCTTGTTATGAACCTGAGCGTAAATGATGCCGAAGGTTTATCTGTTGGTAATTCATATTCTGTTGCATTTGAAGAACATGACAGCGAAATCCCGGGCAAAATAGTGCGTATTTCCGAAAAAGATGAGGAAGGCAGAAGGGCTGTGGTTATTCAGTTTACACATCATATTGAGTCCATCGGCAGTATGCGTTGTGTAGATGTGAAAATATGCAAGGAAAAGTACACGGGTATTTATATCCCTGCATCTGCCGTGCGTGTTAAGGACGGCGTTTTAGGCGTTTATGTGCAGAATGAAAAGGCTGTCCGTTTCAGAAGCATCACTTCTGTGTACAAAACAGACGATTTCGTTCTTGCAAAGGAAGGTGCCGAGGGTGTTGGCGGTTATGACAACATCCAGCTTTACGACGGATTGATTTTAAATCCCAACGACGGTGAGAATTAAGTATGAGTGAACCTGTAAAACTTTCAGGTGTGGTTGTTAAAACGGCACCTTACAAAGATAATGACAGTATGCTGACTGTGCTCACAAAGGAAAGGGGCGTTGTAAGCATATCTGCAAAAGGTATAAAAAGCCTTAAAAATAAGAATTCCTCAGCCCTATCACCGCTATGCTACAGTAGTTTTGTGGTGAAGGATAAGGGCAGTGTGTATTCACTTACCTCCGCTGATTTGGAGGAAAGCTTTTATTCCTTAAGGGAGGATGTAAAAGCACTTTCATACGGCGTGTATTTTGCACAGCTTGCCGCTTTCATGACAGGGAAGAACACCCCTGCCGAAGAAGAAGTAAGGCTTCTTTTAAACACCTTGTATGTTTTGTCCAAAAACCACGATAGGTGCAATGTTTTATGTGCGGCATTTGAAATGAAGCTGAGTGAGCTCTCCGGCATTGCCCCGATGGTTGAGGATTGCCCCTGTGGAAATGAAAGCACCTTTTTTGACTTTCAGGAAGGGGAATGTATGTGTGCCTTGCACAAAAGCGTACATTCCAAGCCCATAAGCAAAAATGCTAAAATTGTTATGAATTATATATTGGAGGCAGATTTAAAAGGGGCATTGACTTTTGACACCCCAAAAGATATTGCAACTGAGGTTTCCTCTTTAATGGAGGAATTTATATCCTTGCAGTTTGGCACTTTGCCTAAAAGCCTGGACTATGTAAAAAAATTAGTTTATTAATATTTTAATATAAAAGAAAGGGATGATTAACATGAAAGAAAAATTTATGTGGCAAAATCCTAAAAACGGTTACCCCGAATGGAACAACAACCCTGAAATAACACATATTAACACTCTCCCTGCAAGGGCAACTCTTGTGAGCTATGAAAGTGAAACAGAAGCAAAAAAACTTGATAGGGATGCTTCAAACAGAAAAGTAAGCCTTAATGGCATGTGGAAATTTAACTTTGCGGAAAATCCTTCCTCTGCACCCTCCGATTTCTATAAAACAGATTATTCTGTAGATGATTGGGATGAGATAAAAGTTCCTGCAAACTGGCAGAGCGAAGGCTATGACTATCCTCAGTACACAAATACACGCTACCCATGGAGCGAGGCTGAACCGAAGCTTAAGCCACCCTATGCACCTTTGGGCTACAACCCTGTAGGAAGCTACGTTAAAACTATTACAATCGGTGATAAGTGGGACGGTGTCAGCCCTGTAATTATACATTTTGCAGGTGTTGAATCATGCTATTATCTTTGGGTGAATGGTGAAAAGGTTGGTTTTTCAAAGGACTCCTTCTCTCCTCATGAATTTGACATTACACCCTACATCAAAAAGGGTGAAAATAAAATTGCCGTACAGGTGTACCGCTGGTGCGATGCATCATGGCTTGAAGACCAGGATTTCTGGCGTCTTTCAGGTATATTCCGTGAAGTATATCTTGAATATACAAACTCTGTAGGAATTTATGATGTGTTTGCAAAAACACAGCTTAACGAAACCTTTGACGAAGCACAGCTTAATATTGATGTAACAATCAGAAATGTTGACGGCGTTAAGAAAAATGTTACTGTTTATGCATCTCTTTACGATGGTGAAAGCCTTGTAGGAGATAGAATGGCTCTTCCGGTAAGCCTTTCGGGTGAAGAATATGAAAATGTAACTGTTTTTGCAGATGTTACTTCTCCCAAGCTCTGGAGTGCAGAACACCCCAATTGTTATACATTGGTTGTTTCACTTTCCGAGGATGGCAAGGAAACGCATTATGTGTCAACTCGTATGGGCTTTGTTAAGTACGAAATTAAAGACGGCTTAATGTATGTAAACGGTAAGGAAATTATGTTCAAGGGTGTTAACCGTCACGATTTCACATGTGACCACCTTCGTGCAACAGATATTGATGACCTTAAATATTCTATCCTTATGATGAAAAAGCACAATATCAATGCCGTAAGAACAAGCCACTACCCCAACAATCCCTTATGGTATGAGCTTTGTAATATTTACGGCTTGTACGTAATTGACGAAACAAACCTTGAAACTCACGGCACATGGTACTACGGTCAGCGTGAGGAAGAAGAAACAATCCCCGCTTCAAAGCCCCAGTGGCGTGACAGCGTTATCGACCGTGCAAACTCCATGGTGATGCGTGACAAAAACCATCCTTCCATCTGCATGTGGTCCTTGGGTAATGAATCCTTCGGCGGACAGAACTTTGTTGATATGCGTGAACATATTCTTTCCTACGATAAGAGCCGTATAATCCACTATGAGGGAACATGTCACTTCCGCCGCTTTGAGCACGCTACAGATGTTGAAAGTGAAATGTATACACGCCCCTGGAACATTGTGGGTAATATTAACCGCAATAATGATAAGCCCTTTATCCTTTGCGAATATTCACACGCTATGGGTAACTCTTGCGGCGGCTTGCACGACTACTGGAAATTATTCTATACATACCCTTCTCTTCAGGGCGGCTTTATCTGGGACTGGATTGACCAGGCTATAAGAACAACAAGTGAAGACGGCAAGGAATATCTTGCTTACGGCGGTGACTTTGGTGACAGCCCTAACGATGGCACATTTGCAGGCAACGGGCTTCTTTTTGCCGACGGACAGATTACGCCTAAGCTTATCGAAACAAAGAAGTGCTACCAGAATATGTGGTTTAAGGATGCCGATATTTGCAACGGCAGAGTGAGAATTCATAACCAGAACCTTTTCACAAATCTTTCCGAATATGACTTTAAGTACAAGATTGAAGTAAACGGTGAAACGGTAGAAGAAGGAAAGTTTGAGTGTGATGTAGAACCCCTTACAAAGAAGGTTGTATCCATGGGCTTCACAATCCCCGAAGAAAGGGATAGTGAATATGCCGTTACTGTTTCAGCTCATTTAAAGTCCGATACCCTTTGGGCAGAAAAAGGCCACGAGGTTGCCTTTGAACAGTTCGTACTTCCCTATAACAAGGAGGCGTACAGTCCTAAATGTGCAGGAGAAGCCGTGCTTGAAGATGGGGAAAAGGTTACAGTTACCGCAAACGGCGTACAGGTAGTATTTGATAAAAACACAGGTAATATGGTAAGTTACGCAGTTGACGGACAGGAAATGCTTTACGCACCTATGTGTCAGAACTACTGGCGTGCCATGACAGATAACGACAAGGGTGCAAGACTTTACAAGAGAAGTGCTTCTTGGAGAGAGGCAGGAAACAATGCAACTCTTACAAGCATGAATGTTGAAAAATGCTCCTGTGGCGGTGTTTTGGTTAAGTGTGAATACACCATTCCCACAGAAAAGGAATCTGTAAGTAAGTTCACTTATGCAATTACAGGTGACGGTAAGGTATGGGTAGATGCTACGCTTGCACCTTCACTTATGGAGGGAGATATTCCTGCTGTAGGTATGCTGTTACCTATGCAGAAGGAATATGATGTAATGCACTATTACGGAAACGGACCTCACGAAAACTATATTGACCGTAACGTTTCCGCAAAGCTTGGTATTTACACTAATACTGTCGATGAACAGAGAACACATTATCTTGTGCCTCAGGAAAATGCAAATAAGACAGGTGTAAGATGGGCAGAATTTTTAAACAAGGACGGCAAGGGTATTCGTATTGATGCTGAAAATGTCCTTGAAGTTTCACCTTCTTACTATACTCCTATCGAAACAGAGGAATATGACCATGACTATAAGCTGCCCGAATACTCAAAGGTTGTTTACAAACTGAACTGCCGTATGATGGGTGTTGGCGGCGACGACAGCTGGGGAAGCAGTCCTCTTGTTCAGTATAAGAACCCCACTAACCGCACTTATAACTATAAGTTTGTCATTTCTCCCGTTAAATAATTTTACATAAAAAGACCCACAAATGTTACCGGAGAGGGTAATGTTTGTGGGTTTTCTTTAGTAAAAATATGTTGAATTTTGTCAGAAAAAGCAGTATAATAACCATTGTCGGAGAAACCCGACAGGCAGTTTGGGAATGAACATTCCGTGGACGGCTCGCCCAACCCCATTACATAATGGAAAGGGGGTGATTGCTTTATGGGAAAAAGATTATTAAGAATATTGATTTTTACAATTATCTTTTTGATATTTTTCAATATAAAAGCAAATTAGTCGCCCACACTCCACAATGTAGCGACTAACTTTTAATGCTATATTGGCGAGCCGTTCAACGAACTGCCTTTTTCTATGGTCATTATATACCTTAATCCGCCGATTGTCAATCTTTTTTGACGTAATTTATTTTGACACAATGTAACTCAAATTGAGTGGAGCTTGTGTCTTTTATTTATTATTTTTTGTTTTTCCGTGATCATCCTCATCAAGGCGGTGAATCATCTTAGGTACAACAACTAAAAATACTATAAATGCCACAAAGATAAAGAACAGTGAAACGAGCTTTATTGCACCGGAGGCAAGTAAGAATATTGCAAAAAGGCAAAGTATTGCACACATTGCATATATAATTATAACAGCCTGCTTCTGTGAAAGCCCCAGGTCAATCAACCTGTGGTGCAAATGACCTCGGTCAGGTGCCATAATGGGCTGATGGTTTTTAAGCCTTCTCAATATGGCAAAACTTGTGTCAAATATGGGAAGTGCCAGAATTAAAAGGGGAGTTGCCACAGAAATCATGGCATAACCCTTTGAAAGACCTAATACAGAAATGTTTGCCAAACTGTAGCCTAAGAACAATGCACCCGTATCGCCCATAAAAAGCTTTGCCGGGTTAAAGTTGTATGGGAAAAAGCCAAGGCAAGCACCTGAAAGTGCGGCTGACACTATAATAACATCTAAAGGAATATATTCCGATAAAAGAAGGGAAATGCAAAGAAGTGTAATGGATGAAATTGAAGAAACACCGATTGCAAGCCCGTCAAGCCCGTCAATAAGGTTCAAAGCGTTTGTAACTGCCACAATCCAAAGCACTGTCAATGGGTAGGCAAGCCAACCAAGCTCAAGGGTGTCCACACCGAAAATAACTTCTGGAACACTTATACGCTCTATCACAACGCCGAAACAAACGGGGATTATTGCCGCCAAAGTCTGAACTACAAATTTAAACTTTGCACTTAAAGAATTAATATCGTCAAATATACCTAAAACCACAATTATAAAGGAGCCTAAAAGCATACCCACAATGGTTTTTGGAAGGGTAGAAAAAAGACACGCACTTACAATAAAGCCTAAGAATATTGCAAGACCGCCAAGCCTTGCCTTGGGCGTTTTGTGCATACGTCTTGCGTCCTTCGGCACATCTACAGCACCGATTTTATATGCAAGCCTTTTTACAATGGGCGTTGCCGCAAATGCAATAACAAAGGACAGTAAAAATGAAAACATTATTGCCGAATCAGTGGAATGTAAAAGTCCCATAATAATTCACATAGCCTTTCTGCCACAAATAGTAATGAAAATTAGTTTTTACGCTCTTGCTATGGCGGACAAGGCGTATAATGTGAATTGTGTCCATGTGCGTTTTCCGAGCCGTGCGAGGAAATTCTCGCACGGACAATCAAATCCACAGGAAGAATTAACGTGAAAACTTTCACGTTAATTCTCCCTCCTATTGTCAGATTACAAAGCCAACCTTTTTCTTTACCTTTGAAAGAGTTTTACGACTTAAATAGTTTGCCGTTTCAGCACCTTTTCTGTAAATGGATTCAAGGTAATCCTTGTTTTTCATCAAATCGTTATATTTTTCCTGAATAGGTCTGAGCTCTTCAACAACAGCTTCTGCAACAGCGGTTTTAAAGTCACCGTAGCCATATCCTGCAAACTCATTAACTGCTTCGTCGATAGTTTTGCCTGTAACGGAGGAGTATATGTTAAGAAGGTTATTAACACCGTCCTTGCCTTCGGCATATTTAACACAAGCCTCGGAGTCTGTCACCGCACGCTTGAATTTTCTTGCCACTGTGTCAATGTCGTCAAGGATAAATACACAGCCGTTGGGGTTGGGGTCAGACTTACTCATTTTGGCAGTAGGTGTCTGCAAGCTCATGATTTTTGCACTTTCCTTGCCAATATAGGGTTCGGGTATTGTGAACACATCGCCGTAAATGGAGTTAAAGCGGTTTGCAATGTCACGTGCAATTTCAAGATGCTGTTTCTGGTCTGCACCAACGGGCACTAAATCGCTTTGGTACAAAAGAATGTCAGCCGCCATTAAAACAGGGTATGTGAACAAGCCTGCATTAATATTGTCCTTATGCTTTGCACTCTTGTCCTTAAATTGTGTCATTCGGCTAAGTTCACCCATCTGTGTATAACAGTTCAATATCCATGCAAGCTCTGCGTGGGCAGGAACATGGCTCTGGATAAACATAAGGTTCTTTTCCGCATCAATGCCGCATGCAATATACTGTGCCAGAAGGGAAACAGTGTTTTTTCTAAGCTCAGAAGGAGTCTGTCTTACCGTGATTGTGTGCATATCCATCATTGCGTATATACAGTTATAGTCATCCTGAAGCGTTGTCCAGTTTTTAACTGCACCTAAATAATTACCCAATGTAATTGAAGAAGCTGAGGGCTGTATGCCTGACAGTATAGTTTTCTTTTCGTTCATTATTTTTACCTCATTTTTATTCAAAGGACTTTATTACATCGCTGAGGATGCCGATGCCCTTTTTAATATTTTCATCTGATGTATTTGAGAAATTCAAGCGGAATGAAGAATACTTCTTACTTTGGTCAACCATACAGGAGGAACCCTGAACAAAGGCAACCTTCTTTTCAACACCCTTCTTAAAAAGTAAATCGGCGTCAAACTTTTCGGGAAGATTGCACCATATAAACAAACCGCCTTCAGGTCTTGTGAAATCACAATATTTTGGGAAAAACTCATCCATACAGGAAAGCATAAGTGCATTTTTTCTGCCGTAGATGTCACAGCTCTTTTTTATATGTGCATCATAATCATATTCTGTCACAAAGTGATATGCAATAAGCTGGTTTAAAACAGGTGTATGCACGTCTGTTACCTGCTTGCACACAACCATTTTTTCCAAAATCTCTCTTCTTGCGGTGAAAAAGCCTATACGAAGACCCGGTGACAGAGTTTTTGAAAAACTTCCCACATAGATAACCCTGCCATCCTTGTCCATGCTCTTAATGGTAGGCACAACTTCACCTGTGTACCGAAGCTCACCGTAGGGGTTGTCCTCCAAAATATAAAAGTCATATTCAGAAGCAAGGTTTAAAAGCCTTTTTCTTTTTTCTAAGCTCATTGTAATACCGGAAGGATTCTGAAATGTTGCGATTGTGTAAACAATTTTAATTTTTTGCTTTTTTAAAACCTCGTTTTCAAGATAGTCCAAATCCATACCATCGGACCGGACAGCTACGGGGATCATATTGGCACGGTAGCTTCTGAAATTGTTCAAAGCACCTACAAAGCTGGGTGCTTCAACAACAACGCTGTCACCGTCGTCAACCATAACCTTTGTTGTAAGGTCGATTGCCTGCTGACCGCCTGTTGTAATAATCACATCTTCACTTTCATCTATAACGCCCTGTTTTACAAGCCTGTCCTTAACAAACCTTCGGAGGGGGTCGTAGCCTTCCGTAATTCCATACTGGAGTGCAAGGTTGCCTTCTTTTTCAAAAATCCTTTTTGAAATGTCCCCAAGCTCTTTTTTGGGGAAAACATCGGGCGAGGGAGCACCGCCTGCAAAAGAAATGATTTCAGGGTCTGCCAAAAGCTTGAATGTTGCTCTGATGGCACTGCCCGAAAGGGGGGCAGACCTTTTTGAAAACAAATTTTCTGACATTAAAAAACCTTCTTATTATTAATAAATTTCTACTTTACATAATATCATAATAGTATAACTAATGCAAACTATTTTTTACATTATAGGAAATTTAGCGTTTTCTTATTCAAATATAAAAACGGCAAAACCTCAAAATTGAGATTTTGCCGCTTAATCATGTTTTTTTGTCAGCGAACTGTTTCCTTGAAAACCTTGCCTGCCTTGAATGTAGGTATCTTAGAAGCAGGAACCGTAACTTCCTGATTTGTTCCGGGAATCTTACACATTCTGCCTGCACGTGTTTTGACTTCAAATGTACCGAAGCCCACAAGCTGAACTCTTTCGCCGCTGTTTACTGTATCCATAATTGTGCTCAAAAAAGCGTTGAGCATTTCTTCTGTTTCCTTTTTGGAAAGACCTTTAGATTCTGCAACTTTTGCAATAAGTGCTGCCTTGTTCATGATTATTAATTCCTCCAAATACCCAAGATGTATGTTATTTTTTCAAACAGGTGTTATTCTACCAAATATATTCCGTTATGGCAAGTGTTTTTTTGAAATTTTTGTCGAAAATGCAAAGAAATTTTTCAAAATGCCCTTATCTTCACCGGAATTTATCAAGAATTAAAAATTTGTGTAATTTCATCCTTTGATATAAACTTTGTCAAAAGAACCAAGAGTGCGTAAACTATTGCTGTGCAAAGTATTGTTATGTACAACGGGATGTATTTATTTAACCAAAATGCACATATAAAGCACAAAAATCCGCAAACTAAGGGCTTTAAAAGTACATCCCTCTTTCTGTATTTCAGCTGGGGCTGTTTTATAGTGAAAATCACAAGAAGGAGCATAAAAGAAAAATATGCCAGACTTGTTGAAAGTGCTACACCGTTTACACCGAAAAAGTACATAATAATGGGGTTTAAAACAGCCTTGCACACTAAAGCAGTCACCGCCGATATAACTGTCATTTTAGTTTTGCCCATTCCCTGCAAAATGGCACAAAGTGCCGACCCTACCGACAGGAAAACTGCCGAAGGTGCAATCAAAACAAGGGTCATATAATTGTCGCAGTTATCGTACAAAAGCAAAAGTATATCATCTGCCACCGCCATAAACCCTGCCGTACAGGGCAGTGAAACAAGTAAGGAAAGGCGTATCGCCATTGAGGAATCGGAAACAAGTGCTTTTAAGTTGCCGGATTTAACGCTGTCCGATACAGAAGGCAGTATCCCAGATGACACTGCCGAGGCAATGGAAAAGGGAAGTGCGTACAGTGTTGCCGCCCTTGACAGACATCCGAAGGCTGTCTTAGGTGATGAAAAACCGAAAGACTTCAGCATAGGCACCACGCTTACCGTGTCAATCATATTAAAAATTGAATGAAGCGACACCGTTAGCGTAATAGGGATTGCAAGAAACAGTATCTTCTTTAAAATCCCCCACGAAAAGCCCAAGGATAACTTGTTTTTTGTTTTTACAAAAAAGATGAGCAAAACACAAAAGGACAAAAATGCACCCAGCGGAACACCTGACAGTGCCGAAGCGGCACATATATGCAGTGGATAATTTAAAAAGAGAAAGGCACCCAAAAATCCGAACAAAAGTCTGCCCAAGGAATCTGAAAGTTGGCTTAAAGCAGAGGGCGTCATATAAAGCTTGCCCTGAAAATAACCGCGTAAAGCGGCAATGGGTGCAATAAAAATAAGGGCAGGTGCCATTATTTTTAAGGAAAGCACTGCATCCTCCATGCCTGAAAGGTTGGCAAAAAGCGGGGCAAAAATAAAAATTGCAAGGGAAGATAAAATCATTAAAACCAAAACAGATATAAGTGCTGTGGAAAAAATCTCATCTTCCTCGCGTTTGTCCCTTGAAAGAGCAATAAGTGAAGATATTGCCATAGGTATTCCTGCTGTTGCCATGGCGAAGAAAAACATATATATATTGTAGGAGGTGTTAAAAATCGCCATGCCCTCTGCATGAAGGAAGAACCTGTCAAGAGGAATTTTAAATACAGCAGAAAAGATTTTGCCCAAGCCTACCGCCAAAGCCAAAAGAAAAGCACCTGATACAAAAGACTGCTTTTTCATGCCTTGTCCCTCTCTTTAGGAAGAACCATATATCTTTCCACCACAGGATATGTTATAAATAAGTTCACATATGTTATAAATGTGAAAAGTATAACGGGTATAAGAAGCATTGCGTAAACGGTAACGAAAAATGCCAGATAAATTACCACGCCGCTTATCAGCGAAACTAAAGCCATTGATAAAAATGTTGTGGGAAGTTTACCGATTGCAAGAATGAAAGAATACTTATAAATTTCCCAAACCTTTTTATCGAAGGAAATCATAATAGGATAAATATAAGCGTGCATTAAAAGGAAAATAAGGAAAATAACAACCATAAGCCCCTGAAGAAGGTAAGAGGCAATATTTTCCCCTGCGTACAAGCCGTAGAACCAGAAATTAACACCTAAAAGGAAAAGTATAACCGTATCTATAAGAAAAACGGCGGAACCCTTTAAAAAGTTTTCCTTAAGCTTTTCCCAAAAGTCTGCCCATACCCAGCTGTGGCGGTACTTGGTGTAATTTCTTATAACATATGTCATACCTGCCCCCGGGGCACCGCCGCCGAAAAGTGCATATATAAAACATGAAATGTACATGCAAAGCTGTGTTATAGCCTGGGCACCCTGGCTTTCAGCGGTCATAATTTCCGAGAAAAACAACGCTAAAACAACATAGGTTGCAAACCATCTTATGATGAAGCCGGGGATTGAAAATACCAGATAAATGGCGTTTAGTGACACCAATTTCCAAAACCTTGTGGAAAGTATGTCCCAAAAACGGGCAAGACCTTTCTTTTCAGGCTCATCCTTTCTTACGCCGGGTCCCTCTGTTTCGTAATCAAAAAGTCTGAATTTGGGCAATTTCATAGTTCATCTTCCCTTTCAACGTTTAATATGTAGTAATTGACTGTATTTTAGCACAGAACATCTTTTAATACAACTAATTTGTGAAAAATTTAAAAAAGTGCAAAAAAAGACTTGCTTTTTTAAAAAATGTATGCTAAAATACACCTTGCCTATTTGGAGAAGCCGTGTTCTCCTTTAGATAAATTATATTTTTTTGCAGGAGGTGAGTATTTTGCCTAACATTAAGTCCGCAAAGAAGAGAGTGCTCGTTATCGAAACAAAGACACTCCAGAACAGAATGACAAAGTCTGCTATTAAGACAGCTCTTAAGAAGTTTGAAGCTGCTGTTGAAGCAGGTGATAAGACTCTTGCTACAAGTGAATTCACATATTGTGTAAAGAAGCTTGACCAGGCTGCAGCAAAGGGTGTATATCATAAGAACACAGTAAGCCGCAAAAAGTCTCAGCTTGCAACAAAGCTTGCTAAAATGGCGTAAATTTTTAAGCGTCTTTCACGATTGGACTTGCTCAAAAAAGTTTTAAAAAATTTTCAAAAAAACTGTTGACAAATGATAAAGAGTATGTTATATTGTAAAAGTCGCTGGAAATGCTGGCGTAGCTCAATTGGCAGAGCAGCTGATTTGTAATCAGCAGGTTGCGGGTTCGAGTCCCATCACCAGCTCCATAAGTTCACGGTGTCATAAGTGGCACCGTGAATATTTAACTTAATATTTGGGAGAGTTCCCGAGTGGCCAAAGGGGGCAGACTGTAAATCTGTTGTCACTGACTTCGGTGGTCCGAATCCACCCTCTCCCACCAACAAGAAAACCTCATCGTCACTGGTGGGGTTTTCTTGTTGGTAAGAGGATCATTTAATTGGGAGGTACAAAGAATGAGCATAGAAAAAGTAAGAGCATATTTTAAAGAATTTAATATGGACGATAAAATTTCGGAGTTTGAAGTGTCCAGTGCCACGGTGGAGCTGGCGGCAAAAGCTTTGGGCTGTGAACCTTGCCGTATTGCAAAAACCTTGTCATTCCAGATGGACGAGGGCTGTATTCTGATTGTATGTGCAGGGGATGTTAAAATTGATAACCCTAAATTCAAGGCACAGTTTAATACAAAGGCAAAAATGCTTCCCTATGACACGGTGGCAGAATTAACGGGACATGCTGTAGGCGGTGTATGCCCCTTTTGTGTAAATGAAGGCGTTAAGATATATCTTGACGAAAGCTTAAAGAGGTTTGAAACTGTTTATCCTGCGGCAGGAAGCAGTAACAGTGCTATCTGTCTTACAATCCCCGAGCTTGAGGAGCACAGTAATTATACCGCTTGGATAGATGTGTGCAAATTGCCTGCAGAAAATTAAAAAATAAGGGTTTTTCGTGGAAAAGCCCTTATTTTTTGCCAAAAACACAGTTTTACTTGCAATTTGCACAAATTTATGATAGAATTAACGTTGGGTTATTATGAAAATTTATAAGGGGTGTAAATCTTGAACTCAAAAACACTTAAGTATATCATAAAAAGAATACTTTTAGCTATTGTAACTGTATGGATTGTTATTACGGTTACCTTCTTTGTAACACGTGCCGTTCCCGGCGGTCCATTCCAGAGCGAAAAGACTATGACTGCACAAACACAGGCAATGCTTGAAGCGAAGTACGGTCTTGATAAGCCCGTTATGGAACAGTATGTTACATATCTCACTGATGTTGTAACAAAGTTTGATTTCGGTCCCTCTCTTAAAAATAGGGGCAGAAGCGTTTCCGATATTATTGTTGACGGCTTTAAAACAAGTATGCCTCTCGGCCTTTGTGCGGCAGGTATTGCCCTTGTAACAGGCGTTATTTTAGGTGCTGTTGCGGCTTTAAGGCGAAATAGGCTTATTGACAAAATTATTATGGTTTTCACAACCGCATTTGTGTCAATGCCTTCCTTTATCATGGGCTCACTTCTTCTTATACTGTTTGCAATAACCTTCCCCATATTTCCGGCAAACGGTACTACCACCAGGGGGTTAATACTGCCTGTTATAACACTTGCACTTTATCCTGCGGCATATATTACACGACTTACACGTTCCTCAATGCTTGACGTTTTGGGACAGGACTATATCCGTACAGCCCGTGCAAAAGGCGTAAGCCCTAAGGGTGTTGTTTTTAAGCATGCACTTAAAAATTCCCTTATTCCTGTTGTAACATATTTCGGACCTATGCTTGCCTATATTGTTACAGGAAGTTTGGTGGTTGAAAAGATTTTTTCTGTTCCCGGCATAGGCAGGTCCTTCGTTTCCAGTATTACCGACCGTGACTACCCTGTTATTATGGGTACAACAATTGTTCTTGCAACACTTATCGTTGTTATGAATCTTGTCAGCGACATTTTGTATAAAGTAATTGACCCCAGAATTAATCTTGAATAAGGAGGCAGAAAAAATGAATAAAAAGTTTTCTATGCACGTGGATCTTGAAAAGTTTATTCCTGCTTCCGAACAGGAGAAGGAATATCTTGTAAAAATGCGTCCGTCCTCCACTTTCTTTAAAGACGGCGTGAAACGACTTCTTAAAAACAAAATAGCAACAATATCTATGATTGTTGTTATTCTTATAACGCTGGCATCAATAATCCTTCCGATGGTATGGCCCTATGCATATGACCAGATGCTTGGTAACGTGCCCGGAAAGCCTGTGGACAACTCTTACAGTAACCTTGCACCTTTTGAATACGGTACAACCGAGCAGAGGCTGATTGAATCAGGGGAGAGTGTGTTCCCTCACCTTTTCGGTACAGATAAACAGGGCAGAGATTATTTCATCCGTGTTGTTTACGGTACAAGAATTTCTCTTGCGGTAGGCTTTTTTGCCAGCCTTATCGTACTTGTTATCGGTATGACCATCGGTTCAATTGCAGGTTACTGCGGCGGCAGGGTGGATTTGGTGATAATGCGTATTGTGGATATTATTTATTCACTGCCCGATATGCTTATAATTATCCTTCTTTCAGCAGTTTTAAAGGTGACCTTGGCTTCCGTTATCGAAGGCACCATTCTTGCAAAAATCGGCAGTAACATCATAAGCTTGTTCATTGTATTCGGTACACTTTACTGGGTGTCAATGTCAAGACTTATCCGCGGTCAGATTTTGTCCCTTCGTGAGCAGGAATATGTTCTTGCCGCAAAAAGTATGGGTGCAAAGGGCAGTTGGATTATAACAAAGCACCTTATCCCAAACTGTATCAGTGTTGTTATTATTTCAACAGCACTCCAGATTCCCAATGCTATTTTCACAGAAAGTTATCTTTCGTTCTTAGGTCTTGGCGTTAACGCACCTATGCCTTCATTAGGTTCTCTTGCCTCCGATGCTTTGATGGGTATATACACATATCCCCACAGATTGGTTATTCCGGCAATTGTAATTTCACTTATCGTTTTATCCCTTAATCTTTTAGGCGACGGTTTAAGAGACGCCTTTGACCCGAAATTAAACAGCTAAGGAGGAGATTAAAATGGCATTATTGGAAGTAAACAATTTACGAACCTCCTTCTTTACAGATGCAGGTGAGGTAAAGGCCGTCAACGGTGTTTCCTTCTCCTTGGAAAGAGGTAAGGTATTAGGTATAGTGGGCGAATCAGGCTCCGGTAAGAGCGTTACCGCCTACTCGATTATGCAAATTCTTGCTCCCGCAGGCAAAATTGTTGGGGGCAGTGTAAAATTAGACGGACAAGAGCTTATCGGAAGCAGCGAAAAGGTTATGAAAACCGTTCGCGGCAACAAGGTGTCCATTATTTTCCAGGATCCTATGACTTCTCTTAACCCCACTTACACTATCGGTTCTCAGCTTGTGGAGGCGGTGCTTCTCCACACGGACCGTGACAAAAAGGCGGCTTATGAAAGAGCTGTTGAAATGCTCCGTCTTGTAAACGTTAACGAACCTGAAAAGCGTATGAAGCAGTACCCTTTTGAGCTTTCAGGCGGTATGCGTCAGAGAGTTATGATAGCAATGGCTCTTGCTTGTGAGCCTGATATTCTTATTGCCGATGAACCTACAACAGCTCTTGACGTTACAATACAGGCACAGATACTTGAGCTTATGCAGTCACTCCAGAAAGAGTTGGGCATGGCTATTATTATGATTACGCACGACCTTGGCGTTGTTGCACAGATGTGTGACGAGGTTATCGTTATGTATGCAGGCGGTATCTGTGAACAGGGCAGTGCAGACGAAATTTTCTACAACCCTCAGCATGAATACACAAAGGGTCTTATGCGTTCCCTTCCTTCTGCGGCAACTGCCGGCACACGCCTTCAGCCCATTACAGGTACGCCTATTGACCTTTTGAATATGCCAAAGGGCTGTGCATTTGCCCCCAGGTGTGACAATGCAATGAAGATTTGTATTGAACAGGCGGCAGATTGCATCGAGTTAAACGAAAATCACAAGAGTGCATGCTGGATGTGTGTGAAAAATCAGATTGACTTAGGCAGAATTTCAGTTGAAGGCGGTGAAGCAAATGAATAATGACAATAAGCCTTTAATTGAAGTCAAGGGTCTTAAAAAATACTTTGACATAAATACAGGCATGTTTCAAACGAAGCATCTTAAGGCTGTTGACGATGTTTCCTTTGCTGTTAAAAAGGGCGAAACCTTAGGTCTTGTAGGTGAATCGGGCTGCGGTAAAACAACTGTGGGACGAACACTTCTTCACCTTTATAAGCCTACAGCAGGCGAGGTTATTTATAACGGCAAAGCCTTGAAAACAAAAGGCGATATTAAGGAATTCAGAAAGAGGGCAACAATGGTTTTCCAGGACCCTTATTCATCTCTTAACCCGAGAATGACAGTGTCCGATATTATCGGTGAACCTTTGGATGTGCATAAAATGTACAAGTCCAAAAAGGAAAGGGAAGAAAAAATCCTTGAATTAATGGGCTATGTGGGTCTTAACAGCGAACATGCCTCCCGTTATGCCCATGAATTTTCAGGCGGTCAGAGGCAGAGAATAGGTATTGCCCGTTCTCTTGCTTTAAATCCTGATTTTATCGTATGCGATGAACCTGTAAGTGCCTTGGATGTGTCAATTCAGGCTCAGGTTATTAATATGTTTGAAGAATTGCAAAGCAAAATGGGGCTTACCTATCTTTTTATAGCTCACGATTTACTTGTTGTGAGACATATAAGCGACAGAATTGCCGTAATGTACTTAGGCAGAATGGTTGAGCTTGCCGATGCAAAGGAAATTTACGAAAGCCCCGTTCACCCTTATTCCAAATCCCTTCTTTCGGCAGTGCCTGTGCCTGACCCGAAGATCGCAAGGGAAAATAAGCGTATTATCCTTACAGGTGATATCCCGTCACCTTTGAATGCACCCTCAGGTTGCCCCTTCAGAACAAGATGCCCCTATGCAACAAAGGTGTGTGCTGAAACCATGCCGGAGTTTAAGGAAATATCCAAGGGTCACTTTGTGGCATGTCACAGGGCAGAGGAACTTAATTAGTTTTTAAACCTTGCAGGTTTAAGATAAAAAAGAAAGGATGAAAAATTATGAAACTCAAAAGAATTTTAGCCCTTGCATTGTCTCTTGTTATGGTCATTGCAATGGCAGGTTGCGGCAATGGCGGCAACAGCACAGATCCCACAGCGGCATCTAAGGAGCAGGTTATCAATGTTTGTCTCGCTTCCGAACCTAACAGCCTTGACCCTGCACTTAACACTTCACTTGACGGTTCTATAATGGCTATCCACCTTTTTGCAGGTCTTTCAAAGTGGGATAAAGACGGTAAGACTATCCTTCCCGACCTTGCAGAAGAACTTCCCGAAGGTGTTGTAAATGAAGACGGCACAGTAACATACACTTACACACTTAAAGAAGGTCTCCTTTGGTCTGACGGTCAGCCCTTCACAGCAAAAGATATTGAATTTAGCTGGAAGAGAGCCGCAGACCCCGAAACAGCCGCTGAATACGGCTACATGTTTGAAGTTGTTAAGGGTTACAACGAAGGTGAACTTGCAGTTACAGCTCTTGACGAAAGAACATTGGAAGTAACACTTTACAATGCTGTAAGCTACTGGAATGAACTTCTTGCATTCCCCACATATATGCCTGTGCGTGAAGATGTAGTAGCAAACGAATCCTGGGCTACAGATCCTTCCACATATGTATGTAACGGTCCTTACAAGATTACTTCATGGAAGCACGATTCACTTATCGTTCTTACAAAGAATGAAAACTATCACGATGCGGCAAATGTAACAATGCCTGTTATTAACTGTTACCTTTCCGATGATGACTCCAACATGCTTGCAAACTTCAAGAATGGTTCCTGGCAGCTTATCGACACTCTTCCCATTGACGAAATGGAATCACTTAAAGCTCAGTACGGTGACGAATTCCAGATAATCGGTCAGCTTGGCACATACTTTGCATGCTGGAACGTAAACGAAAACCTTCTTCCTGCATCAAGCACACTTGAAGGTGCCGAAAAAGAGGCGGCTCAGTCTGAAATCCGTTATGCACTTGGTCTTCTTCTTGACCGTAACTATATCGTAAATAACCTTTCTCAGGCAGGGGAACTTCCCGCTTCCACATTTGTTCCCATGGGTCTTACAGACTGTGACGGTTCTGAATTTTACAAGAATACAGGCGTAAGCGACTCCTTCACAGGCTACTTTGATGTAGACAACGTTGAAGGCAACTATCAGGAAGCTCTTGAAATCCTCAAGAAGTACTACACATATGATGAAGCTACAGGCAAGTTCACAGATATGCCTTCTCTCACATATATCTACAACACAACAACTACTCACCAGGCAATCGGTGAATATATTCAGAACTCCTTTGAAAACGTTGGTATGGGCATCCAGCTTCAGAACCAGGAATGGAGTACATTCATCGACACACGTAACAGTGGTGACTTCTCCATTTCAAGACACGGTTGGACAGCCGACTATAACGACCCCATCTCATTCCTTGACATGTGGGTATCCTTCTCCGGTAACAACGACGCTCAGTTCGGTAAGGGTGAACATGCAAATCTTAAGGCTTACTCCATTGACCTTACACCCTTCGGCTATGACATAGTTGTTGAAAACGGAACATGGGCTGAAACATACGACAAGCTTATCTCTGTTATTAAGTCTTGCACAGACAGTGAAACACGTTACAAGCTTATGCACTATGCAGAAGACATGATTATGGCTACAGGCTGTCTTACTCCCATCTACTACTACACAGATGTATTCATGATTGATGACTCTGTAAAGAACTTCTTTACTAACCCTCTCGGTTATAAGTACTTTATGTACACAACAGTAGAATAATCTTAAAAGTAAATCCCCAAGGTTCACATTGTGTTCCTTGGGGATTTTTGCATATTAACGGAAAATATTAGAAAAGAATGAAAATAATGCAACTTTTTACCCCTTTGAAAGGTATTATATACGTAAACCTTGACAAGTTTAAAATATTAATATATAATCACAATGTGGTAATGTAGGCTGATGTTATTTCGGAGACGATAAATATGAATGTTAAAAAATATCTTTTAATAGTATGTGTGGCGACTCTTATTTTTACAGTTTTTGCGGCAGGCATATTGGCGTACAATTGGTTGTATACCCCATTCAGCATGGGGGCAAATCTGCCTGACGGAAGCGTGGATGACTATGTTGAAGGGTTGACTGCAGTTGAAAAAAGTACGCCTTATAATATATTGGTTTTAGGTGTTGACGTTGAAGCAAGGCTGACGGATGTTATGATGCTTTGCCAAATTGACCCTGTTGACCATAATGTTAAAATCCTGTCTGTTCCCCGTGATACAAGGGTTAAAGTAAACAACAGAACCGTGAAGATTAATGCATCCTTTAACATGGGCGGCGTTGAACAGGTTGTTAAAAGTGTAAAAGGGCTCACAGGGCTTCCCATTCACTACTATTTCATGATTGATACAAAGGCGTTCCGTGAAACTATTAATGCTTTGGATGGTGTGGATTTTGATGTGCCCAGGGATATGGACTACGAAGATCCCCTTCAGAACTTGTATATTCACCTTAAAAAGGGTTATCAGCATCTTGACGGCAATCAGGCAGAACAGCTTGTACGTTTCCGTCGTTATGCAAACGGTGATATTGACCGTATAGCAGTTCAGCAATCTTTCCTTCAGGCGATTGTTGACCAGAAGCTTTCCGCAAAGTATGTGGCAAAAATTCCGGAAGTGTATTCGATTATTTCCAGTAATTCCAGCACAAATATGCGTCCTATCGACATGCTTAATTCAGGTAAACAGCTTCTTGCAGTTCCTAAGGAAAACTTTAAAACCTTTACCGTTCCCGGTGAAGGCAAGATGATAGGCGAAGTTTCTTACTATGTTCATTACAGTCAGGAGCTTGAAGAGCTTATTGCAACAGAGTTTGTAGGCGGCCCTACCGAAGTAACAGCTGAATAAATTCAAAAAAGGGGCTTTTCGGCCCCTTTATATTTTAACAACCTGTAAATAAAGGAATGTGTAGAATATCAGGTATTGACAAAGTCATAATTTATAGGATATAATCAAGAACAAGAGCTTTTTGAAAGGAACGGTAATTATGAAAAAATGGCAAAAAATTATAGTTGCCGTTATTGTAATATTCGGCGTTATTGTATGCGTTAAAAGCTGTTCCGATAAAAAGGAAGCGGACATCATCTTGGCATATATCGGCAGTGATTTTGTTGATTATAACGCTTTTGATGAAAACAGTGCATCTCTTGAAGAAGTCTGCATAGATGTGAACGGAGACGGCGAAAAGATTGTGGAAGTGATGGAAATATCATTTAACAATTCTTTAAATCAGGCAGATTTGCAAAACTCTTCCCAAAAAATGGCACGTGCCGTAGGTGCAGGGGTGGCAAGGGTGTATCTTTTGGAAGAAAGTTTTGTTATAAATAACGCTTCAAAAGGTGTGTTCTGTGACTTGTCAGCTTTGGGTGACGGCTTTAAAAATTCAGATGGCGAAGTCGTGGCAATAAATGTTGAAGGCAACAAAAAGGTTGAAAAAATGGGCATAAACACAAAGAACTTATACATGGCTGTGCGTATTGTAAGTGAAATTGACACTGTAAGTGATAAAAACATTGATTTAAAGCATCAATGTGCTATGAATATAGCAAAATATATTTTAAGTTAATTAAGCGAAAGCTTAGTATATATGAAAGAAAAGAGGTAATTGAAATGATTACAGCATTAGCAGACACAGGTGCGGCGGCATCTTCAACAGGTGGCGTAAGTGCAATGAGTGGTACATTAATCTATTTGGTGATTATGGTTGCTATTTTCTACTTCCTTCTTATCCGCCCCCAGAAGAAGCGTGAAAAGGAAACAAGAAGAATGCTCAACGACATGCGTAAGGGTGACGAAGTTGTTACAATCGGCGGAATTATGGGCAACATAGTTAACATCAAGGATGACAGCGTTGTTATCGAAACCGGTGCAAACAAGACAAAGATTACTTTTGAAAGAAGTGCAATTAAGTCTGTTCTCACCCTTCACGATGATGAAGACGAGTATGAGATAGAAGAAAATTAAGAAAGTCTAAAGAAGCTGTTGGAAAAATTTTCCGACAGCTTCTTTTAGGAGACGGAATATGGAAACTTTCGGTGAAAGATTATACAAGCTGAGGAATAATTCTGCTCTTACAAGGGAACAATTGGGACGTTTAATAGACAAGAGCGAAACGGTTATTGAAGCATACGAAACAAATTACGCAAAGCCCGATGTGTTTACTTTAATACGCACGGCACAGATTTTCGGTGTAAACGAAGACTATATGGCGTGCATGACAGACGACCCCGCTGTAAATGAAAACCTTTTTATTAAGGAGGTTTTCGTGGTGAAGTCCCTTGAAAGAGGAAGCGGCATCCCTAAAATGGAGGATGTTGTAGGTTCGGTTTTTGTACACAGACAGGAAATGCGTGGCGATGATTATTACGCTATTTACGCTCCCGATGACTCCATGATTAAATCCAGAATACAAAAAGGCGATGTTCTTCTTGTAAGGCGGCAAACATATGCAAATGACGGGGACATTGTTGTTGCGTTAATAGGAACAGAGAAAGAAATTGTCCGTCGTTACCGCCGTGAGGGCAATACGGTAATTCTTGCAAGCGATACTCCAAGGTGCGGTTTTGAAACTAAAAAGATTGACCTTACAGAAGAAAAGTTCATTATTTCAGGCGTAGTTGAAAAGATTATAGTAAATTTAAAATAAAAGTAAAAAAATGCTTGCAAAATAAAATAAAGTGTGTTAATATGTTATGGCAAACGTAGCGGTCCTCTGCAGAACCTTCGCATGAACGCATAAAAACAGAAAGGAAGTGTAACGATGGATATTTTAAAATCTATCACACAGGATCAGCTCAGATCCGACCTTCCCGAACTTAACATTGGTGATACAATTAAGCTTTATGTTAAGGTAAAAGAAGGTGCTAAGGAGAGAATTCAGATGTTCGAAGGAACAATCATCTCCAAGAAGCATGGCGGTATTCAAGAGACAATCACAGTAAGAAGAGTATCTTACGGTGTTGGCGTTGAAAGAACTTTCCCCGTAAATTCTCCCTCTATCGACAGAATTGAAAAGGTTAGAAGCGGTAAGGTTCGTCGTGCTAAGCTCTACTACCTCAGAGACAGAGTTGGTAAGGCTGCTAAGGTTAAGGAAAAGATCTAAGTCCCTTTTTCCGGGGAAGGATAGCCTTCCCCGGTGGGGTTAACCTTAACAATTTAATATTCTTCGGGGCGGGGTGTAATTCCCCACCGGCAGTGATAGTCTGCGACCCACTTTTGTGGCTGATGGGGTGCAATTCCTCAACCGACGGTATAGTCCGGATGTGAGAAGATGTGTGTACGAAATATGTTTTTCGTTTTATTTGATTACAAAAGCTCCGTATTATACGGAGCTTTTTTCACATTTTGGGAAATTTCCCATTTTCTGCAATGTGAAAAATAAATTTTATTTAAAAGCAGCATGGACGAAGCGTATCGTCCTTTTAAGAAAGGAGCAAACAAATCATGAAAATTAACAGAACAAGAAAATTAACATCAGCGGCAATGCTTGGTGCAATAGGTGCACTGCTTATGTTTATCCAAATTCCAATAGGTATTATGCCCGCCTTTATAAAGCTTGACATATCGGAACTGCCTGCACTTATTGCCTCTATGGCATTAGGTCCCTGGTGGGGCGTGGCTGTGTGCGGACTGAAAAACGCTCTGCACCTTTTAAACACTACAACAAGTGGCGTAGGTGAGCTCAGTAATTTTATTTTAGGTGCCTCCTTCGTTATCCCCGTTGGGCTGATTTACAAGCATAACAAAACAAAAAAGACTGCCATTATAAGCCTTTTGGTGGGCTGTTTAACTATGGCGGCTATGGGATTTTTCTCTAATTATTTTATTGTTTATCCCTTATATGACATGTTTGTGGTAAAAATGGATGCTATTATTGGAATGTACAGAGCAATCCTTCCCTCCTGTGACTCATTGGCTGAATGTTTACTTATTTTCAACGTTCCCTTTACTTTTGTAAAAGGTGCGATTTGTTCAATTATAACAATTGTGATTTATAAAAGGGTTTCACGCCTTATTAAGGGAACAGTGTGAATAAATACATAAAAAGGGGCAATACTTCATTTATAACAAGGAGTTGATATATTTGAAGAAATTTGCCTTAAGTGTGTTGATAGGTACATTAATTACAAGCTGTATTGTTTGTTATTCTCAGGGTTTGTCAGAAGAATTATCGCAGGACATTGTCCGCCTTCACGTAATTGCCCAAAGTGACAGCAAGGAGGACCAGAAGGTTAAACTGATGGTCCGTGACAGTGTTCTTAAAGAAGTGGGCAAAATTGAAAAAAAGGAAGATATTGAAAAAAATCTCCCTTTAATAGAAGAATGTGCAAATAAGGTTTTATGCGACAACGGCTTTGACTATAAAGCAAAGGTACAATTTGGGGTTTTTACTTTCCCCACAAAGTATTATGACGGCTTTGCTCTGCCCAAAGGGGAATATGAAGCCGTAAGGGTTATCTTAGGGGAGGGAAAGGGCGAAAACTGGTGGTGCGTGTTGTTTCCGCCATTATGCATGGTAGATGCCGCAACCGATGAACAAACAGACCTTTTAAAAGAAACCTTTGGTAAAAACTATGCTGTTGTAACAGATGAAAAACCACAATTTAATATTAAATTTAAACTTGCGGAAATGTTTTCTTAGTAAAAACAGACCCTATGGTGAAACTCAAGATATTGGAATTATTTTCATCATAAATAGTTGTCAAAATTTAAAAAGTGTATTATAATGGATGTATTATATTGTGTCCGTTATAATACACCTTTAAATTATAGGGAGGAATTTACTTATGAAAAAGAGAATTTTTAGTTTGTTTCTCGCAATCTGTATGATTGTAAGTTTAATGACAGGCATTACGCTTACAGTAAGTGCGGAAACAAGCGGCACCTGCGGAGAAAATCTGACATGGATCCTTGATGACGATGGCACGCTTACTATAAGCGGCACCGGTGAAATGGATAATTGGTCATATTACACGCGTACACCGTGGGATTCGTTAGATGGACAAATCGTAAGTGTAACAATAGAAAGTGGCGTGACGAGTATCGGTAATTATGCGTTTTTCGGCTGTAGCGGCTTAACAAGCATAACAATCCCCAGTAGCGTTACAAGTATTGGTGATTATGCGTTTTTCCGCTGCAACAGTTTAACAAGTATAACAATCCCCGGCAGCGTTACAAGTATAGGTAATTCTGCGTTTTCATTTTGCGTGGGCTTAATAAATATAACAATACCTGACAGCGTTACAAGTATTGGTAATTCTGCGTTTTACAACTGCAATAATTTAACAAGCATAACAATCCCCGGCAGCGTTACAAGTATTGGTGATTATGCGTTTTTCCGCTGCAACAGTTTAACAAGTATAACAATCCCCGGCAGCGTGACGAGTATCGGTAATTATGCATTTTCAGGCGTCATGAGATTAACAAGCGTGACAATCCCTGCCAGCGTGACGAGTATCGGTGGCGGTGCATTTTACTACTGCGTGAGCTTATCAAGCATAATAGTAGATCGCAATAATGAAAACTATTCATCACTTAACGGAAATCTTTTTAATAAAAATCAAACAAAATTGATACAGTACGCAATAGGGAAACAAGATGCTCACTATACAATCCCCGGCAGCGTTACGAGTATCGGTTATTCTGCGTTTGAATACTGTGGTAGCTTAACAAGCGTGACAATCCCTGATAGCGTTACGAGTATCGGTTATTCTGCGTTTAGATACTGTAGCGGCTTGAAAAGTATAACAATCCCTGACAGCGTTACAAGTATTGGTGATTATGCATTTTCAGGCGGCAACAGCTTAACAAGCGTGACAATACCAGGTAGCGTAACGAGTATCGGTGACGGTGCATTTTACGGCTGCTTGAGCTTGACAAACATAACAGTTGACAGCGATAATGAAAACTATTCGTCACTTAACGGAAATCTGTTTGATAAAAATCAAACAGAATTGATACAGTACGCAATAGCAAAACAGGATGCTCACTATACAATCCCAGACAGCGTGACGAGTATCGATTGTTCTGCATTTTACGGCTGCTCGAGCTTAACAAGCGTAACAATACCCGGCAGCGTGACGAGTATCGGTGAGTGGGCGTTTTTCTACTGCAATAACTTAACCGACATAACAATCCCAGACAGCGTGAAAAGCATCGGTTATTCCGCGTTTTACGGCTGTGATAACTTGAAAGATGTATACTATACAGGCAGTGAGGAACAGTGGGGAGAAATCAGTGTTTCTTCCGGAAATGAATATTTGACAAATGCGACAATACGTTATTCCGGAAATGAAACCCCTGTCTGACGGCTGCTTTATTTAAGTAAAAATCAAAATAGCCAATTGTTTTAACCTTGACTAAACAGACGAAAAAGCATATAATATATTTTAAAATATATTATATGCTTTTTTTGGAGAGAAAAAATGAGACAGAGAAACCGTAAACATTTAGACGAAAGACTTAATATGTGTGGGGACCTTTATTCTGACAATGCGGATATACTTGATGAAGAATTTTTAAACCACCACCCACTTCATATGGAAATAGGTTGCGGTAAGGGCAGGTTTATAACAACTCTTGCAAAAAACAACCCTGGTATAAACTACATAGCAAGCGAAATGATTGCAAACATTATTGTGCTTGCGGCTGAAAAGGCAAAGGAAATGGAAATAAACAACATAAGGTTTATTTCAGGCAATGTTCAGTATATGGCAGATGCACTTCCTGAGGCTTCCGTTGACAGGATTTATCTTAATTTTTCTGACCCATGGCCAAAGGACAGGCATGCAAAAAGAAGGCTTACGCATAAAAACTTTTTGGATTTGTACAGAAAAATTCTTGCTCCCGATGGGGAAATTCACTTTAAGACGGACAATAGACCACTTTTTGACTTTTCCTTGGAAAGTTTTCGTGAAAACGGCTGGGAGCTTGATGAAGTGACGTATGATTTGCATAACTCCGGTTTTGAAGGTAACATTATGACAGAATATGAAGAAAAGTTTTCGGGATTAGGCTTTACAATAAACAGGTTAGTTGCAAGAAGAAAAAAATAAAACGACAACTTTCTTATCGAAAATTGTCGTTTTATCTGGTGCCCGAGACCGGAATCGAACCGGTACGGCTTTAAGGGCCGCAGGATTTTAAGTCCTGTGCGTCTGCCAGTTCCGCCACTCGGGCAAGCAAGAGTATTATAGCAAAAAATTTTCATATTGTCAACAACAAAAAAAGGATTGAACTGTAAAAATGAAAAAATTTACGGATTATTATTGTGCGACCGTCCTTGGCACGGGCAACAATAACGGAATTTATTTAAAAAGCGACACCGAATATATTTTCAAAAGCTACTATAAGCTAAGAGCAGAGGGTGAAAACACCTTCAGGCTTTTCTTCATTAATGAAGTTGAAAGCACAGGTAACTTCCGCATAGGTAAAAAGGGTGACAGCTATACAATAAAGCATGCCTATGCCGCATTTTCCCGGGACAAAAACACCGAAGAAAATAAGGTTGACATTACCTTTGATTTATCTGAAGAGAAAAAAGTGGAAGTGGGCGAGAGGTTTTCAACGGATGAATTTGTCTTTGATTACAAAAAAGAGGGCTATATGGTTTTAACCTTTGTGGTAAAAACGGACAGCCGTGCATTTTTACCCTCCACAAATGAAAGTGCCTCAACAGGCAGAATTTTTGAAAACGGCAAAGAAATATGGTCGGATAATTTCTCTTTAAGACCTATATTTATTGGCGTAATAAAAGACAAAGAGAAAACCGTGGGCTTTATGGGCGACTCCATCACACAAGGCACAAGAACAACTCCCGATGCCTATGAAGCATGGACCCACAGGATAGGTAACAGCTTTAAAGAAAATATCAGCTTCTGGAATTTGGGCTTGGGCTGGGCAAGAGCATACGACGGTGCAGAAAACGGTATAATTATTGAAAAAGGTGCAATGTGTGACGAAGTCTTTGTCTGCTACGGTGTTAACGACTTAAAGTCAGGTGGCAGAGAAGCAGACTGCGTTATAAATGACCTTAAGAAAATAAAAGAAAACCTAAAGAGTCGTAATGAAAACATAATTGTGCACTTTTTAACCGTTCCCCCCTTTAACATGAGCGGATATGAAGAAGCACAAAGAAAAGAAATAAATAAGTTTATTAAAACAACGGAAAATTATTTTGACATAGCAGCCTTTCTTGAAAAAGATGACAGCGGCAGTGTTATAAAAGAATACATGGCAGGCGAAGATGATGCCCATCCTAACGGATTGGGCGGAGAAAGTGTATTTTCAGGCTTTGAAAAGTGGCGGGAGAGTAGCAAATGGTAAAAAAGATTGTTCTGTGGATATTGGTCATTTCTTGCATGGTGATGATTTTTTCCTTTTCCGCACAGGAAAGCAGCGAGTCGGGAGATTTAAGCCGGTCTTTTATAAGCACAATACTTAAATTCTTTAACATAAAGGTAGAATATGACACATTGGAAATTTTAGATTTTGCAACAAGGAAGCTGGCACACTTTTCCGTATATGCACTTTTGGGCTTTCTTATATACCTTTTAATGAAAGTAGCTTATTCAATCACCACATGGAAAAGCGTTATTTTATCGCCCGTATTTTCGGCACTTTATGCAGCTACGGACGAATTTCATCAGCTTTTTGTGTCAGGCAGAAGCGGTCGGATACAGGATGTGTTCATCGATTTTTCCGGTGCAGTGTTCGGCATGGCAGTAGGATGGGTTGCGATTCAGATTGTGGGGAGAATAAAAAATGGTTGATTTACATTCACATGTGCTTTTCGGCATTGATGACGGTGCAGAAAATATTGAAATGACCCTTGAAATATTAAAAGAGGCAGAAAAAATCGGCATAGAAAAAATTATGGCGACCCCTCATTTCTCCATTGGTGACAATGTGGAGGAATTTATCCGTATAAGGGATGAAAGAGTAAAGGCTGTCCGTGATATGATTGATACGAAAGGCATTGACATAAAAATAAAAGCGGGGGCTGAGGTTTATATAACCGATGAAGTTTTTGGTGAGGACAACCTTGGTCGTCTTACATTAGGGGAAAGTAGGGTAATACTCTGCGAATTTAAGTATCACAATTTATCCCCTCACACTTTTTTGGATTATATTGACTGTATCATAGATGAAGGGTTCATCCCCCTTATTGCCCATGTGGAGCGTTATTCCTTTGTGAGGAAGAACCCCGGGCTGATTGGTGCACTTTTGTCCAGAAATGCACTTTTACAGGTTAATGCCATAAGCCTTTTTACGGACGAAGATGAAGGCGACTTTGCCCGTGAGCTTTATGAAAATAAAGTTATCTATACTTTAGGAAGCGATGTACACAATGTGCCCTCAAAAAGGTATAAGGCAGTGGAAAAGCTTGGGAGAATTGACAATGATTATATAACAAGGTTACTTAATTCTAACCCTGATTGTATTTTTGAAAATAAAGAAACGGAACGGAGATGGATGTAATGAATATTACAATAGTTGGTCTTGGTCTTATTGGCGGAAGTTTGGCAAAGGCTTTGAAAGGTTACCCCAATACTGCAGTTTACGGTATTAACCACCGTCAGAGCGTTGTGGACATGGCAATTGCAGACAGAGTTATTGCAAACAGCGGTGAAACGGATGATGAAATCCTTAGTAAAAGTGATATTGTTGTCCTTTGCTTATACCCCTCCTTGTGTGTGGACTTTGTAAAGGAGCATATAAATAGCTTTAAAAAGGGTGCACTTTTGACAGATGTGTGCGGTATCAAGGAGAAATTCGTAAAGGATATAAATAGCGTTATCCGCCCAGATATGGAATTTGTAGGTGCACACCCTATGGCAGGCAGAGAAGTGTACGGCTATGTGAACAGCCTTCCCACACTTTTTAAAAATTGTAATTTCTTAGTTACGCCTACTCCCGAAAACAGTGAAAAAGCAATACTTGAAATTGAAAAAATAGCAAAATACATCGGTGCAAAAAAGGTTGTCAGAATTTCACCTCACGACCACGACGAAATGATTGCGTATACAAGCCAGCTTATGCATGTTATTGCCGTTGCACTTTGTGACAACAAACATATTGAGATTGCATCCTCTTTTGCGGCAGGGTCCCTTCGTGACTGTACACGTGTTGCGGTTATTAACGAAGTGCTTTGGAGCGAGCTTTTCATCGAAAACAAGGATGCCCTTTGTATACTTATTGACGAATTAAAGGAAAGCCTTGACAGAATGGAAAGGGCAATCAAAGAAGAAGATTACGACACTTTAAAGGCAATTATGAAGCGTGCTACAGAAGCAAAACTTAAATATTTAAACGGCGAAACACATATGCAGCCGTTAACGTAAAATGAGCGTGTCTCACCGAGACACGCTCATTTTACGTTTTTCTATATTTTTGCCCTTAATTCCGTAACACGTCCTAATATTGTAACGGGAGTGTTTTCCACCTCCTGTGGTGTGAAAAACAAAGGCTCATAATCTGAATTTAAAGGCATAAGGATAATCCCCGATTCCTTTTTTATTATCTTTTTCACCGTTGCATCACCTGTACCCACCAGTGCAACACATATATCACCGCTTGTAAAGTCAGACTGCTTTTGTACGATAACTGTGTCCCCTTCCATCAATCTGGGAGCCATACTGTTGCCCTTTATACGCAGTGCAAAAAAATCCTTTTTCTTGTTTTCCGGTATAACAATATCTTCAAAGCCGATAACTTCTTCAACAGCTTCTGTGGGAACACCTGCACGCACATATCCTAAAACGGGAATTTGAAATGAATTTTTGTCAAACTTATTCCCCGTTAAATAATCAATGCTCACAGAAAAAATTTCCGCTATTTTAACAAGGCTTGTATGTTCCGGGTTGTTTTTGCCCTTTTCCCACATGGCAATTGTGGATTGTCCGAGCCCCAATAAATCAGCTAATTTTTGCTGGGACATATTGTGACTTTTCCTAAGCTCCTTTAATTTTTCCCCAAACATACAAAAACCTCCCCTGTACAATTTTTTGTACCTTTTTATCACACATTGTCGTTTTATGTCATAATTATATCACAAGAAATGATAAAGTCAAGGGGAAAGACACTAAAAACCACGAAAAATATTGTTTTAAATGTTGACAACTTGGAAAAATCATGGTAATATTATCACATCAAATGATAATTTGAAGAAAAAAGAAAGGAGAATATGTATGACAGCAGAAAAAATGAAAAGGTATCCGGGAATGGTGATCGTAAAGAAGGAAACTGAGGCAAGGCTTAACAAGCTTCGTGAAGAAATAAGTGAGCTTGAAAACAGGATGGAGAGAGCCGAGAGGAAACATGAAAACAGTGATAAGGTGGTGACTCTCCTTGAGATAAAAGAAGAAAGGCTTCGTGTAACACAAACGCTTTTAGAGAAACTGGAAAAATCAACATTAGAGGTGGAGGAAGCCTTGGAAAAGATTGCACCTTCCCTTACGCCTTTGGAACATATTATTATTTTGAAGCTTTACATAGAAGGCTTAAAATGGTGTCAGCTTATGGATTTGTTGCAGACAAATCCGGAATACAGCCGTTTTTGCTATGAAAAGAGCAGTTATATGCGAGCACACAGAAGTGCTTTGGACAAGATTATGGCGGCAGAATAGTATTTCAGCGTTTAAAAGTTTTGGCAGTGATTATCGCAAAATAAAGGTGTATGTACCTTTTACGGTGCATACACCTTTGTTTTGTCTTCATTTTATTCATAAAAACTTATTTGTGAGAAAATAGGTTTTTGTGTGGCATACATTATTTCCACACCGTTTTTTTCGGCATATTTTATGGTGTTTTGCGTTCCGCCTTTTTTTCCTGTAAAAAGGGCAATTATAAGTGATGAATTATCCACCATCCATTCGTTTCGTTTTTGATAGGAATATATGGAATAAGAGTCCATTACTGTATGAACAAAATCGGCATTTTCAATAAGGCGAGGTGAATTTTTTGCAAAACCGGGGTAAGGAAGGGCACAGATAAGCTTTATTTCGGGATAAATATTCTTAAAATCAAGGACTATTTCCCCTGCCCAAACATCAACGCCCTTTGCAAGCCCTGTGATAAAGGTTGTGTAGCCAATATCAATTGCCTTCTGGATAGCATGGCATAAAAGACGTTTTGCTTCTTCTTCAGTTAAATTAAGTTTTTCAGGTCTGTGTCCCGTAAAGGCACAGGTTTTTTCTTTTGTAAACATAATCACACCTCGGCTTTATTATATAAAAAATAAATTTTCATGTCAATGTGCATAATAGGATTATGAATTATTTAAAAAACATTTTATGGGGAATACCCATAGGCTTTGCAAACGGTTTTTTTGGCTCGGGCGGTGGGGTTTTAGCTGTTCTTGTTTTAAAGAAATTTTTAAATACGGACAGTAAGAAGGCTCATGCCACTGCAATAAGTATTATACTGCCGCTGTGTGTTGCGTCACTTTTTGTTTATACCTCAAAAGGTGATATGAAATGGCAACATGTCCTCCTTTGTTCTTTGGGCGGATGCGTGGGAGCTTTTACCGGGGCAAAGCTGATGGGAAAAATATCTGATAAATGGCTTAAGGTCATTTTCGGGGCAGTAATGATTTTTTCGGGAGTAAGAATGATAATATGATTAATTTAATAGCAGGCTTTTTTTCAGGTGTAATATCAGGCATGGGAATAGGGGGAGGTATGATTTTAATTCCGGCCTTGGTATTTTTTGCAAAATTAAGTCAGCACAGTGCCCAGGGGATAAACCTGTGGTATTTTATACCTACGGCATCTGTAAGCCTTCTGGTGCACACGAAAAACAAAAATGTGGAGTATAAGAAAAGTCTGCCCATAATTATAACGGGGGTCCCCTTCTCAATTTTGGGAGCATATATTGCGTTCATGGTAAAAACAGAGCTTTTAGGCAAACTTTTTGGCGGTTTTTTAGTAATTTTCGGAATAAAAGAGGTGTACGGTGGGTTTACAAATAAAAAATAATTTGTTATAATAAAAACGATATAATTTTGTGAAGGAATTGCTATGGACAAAAAATCTCTAAAAGTATTGGAATTTGATAAAATAAAGAAAATGCTTACTGATATGGCGGTAACGCAAAACGGGAAGACCTTGTGCGAAAATTTATTGCCCGAAAACGATAAGTATGTTATTGAGCGGCTTTTAAAGGAAACAAGCGAAGCGGAAAGCCTTTTAATAAAAAAGGGCAGTGTACCCATTTCACCTATCGGGGAAATTAAAGGCAGTGTTATGCGTGCGGAGGCAGGGGGGACCTTGTCACCAAGGGAATTATTAAACTGTGCCCACACACTAAGGATAAGCTATGAAATATCCTCGTATATTGATATTGACGATTTTGAAGAGTCTTTCCCAATGCTGGCAGATTTGTGCCGCGGTCTTTTTATCGATAAAAAGACAAGCACAAAGATTATTTCTGCCATCATTTCGGAAGAAGAAATTGCCGATGACGCATCAAGTGAATTGATGAGCATAAGACGAAAGATAAAGAGCTTTGAAGTTCAGATAAGAGACACTTTGAACAATATGATAAAAAGCTCAAAGTATTCAACGGCTCTGCAGGATGCCATTGTCACAATGCGTGGTGACAGGTTCGTTGTCCCCGTGAAAAGCGAAAACCGTGCAAGTGTGCCGGGTATTGTACATGATTCTTCATCATCGGGTGCAACTGTTTTTGTGGAACCTATGGCAGTTGTGGAAATTAACAATAAAATACGTGAATGTAAGATAAAAGAAAAAGAAGAAATTGAAAAAATTCTTCAGTATTTTTCAGGTCTTATTGCAGAAGATGCAGTAGGTCTTAAGCGTGATTGTGACATTATAACAAACCTTGACTTTGCCTTTGCAAAGGGTAAGCTAAGCCTTAAAATGAAAGGTTCACGGCCAGATATAAATTCAGATGGTATAGTAAGTATCAAAAAGGGTCGCCACCCCTTATTGGATGAAAAAAAGGTTGTCCCCACAGATATTTACTTAGGTGAACATTTTGACACTTTAGTTATAACAGGACCTAATACAGGCGGTAAAACAGTTGCCCTTAAAACCTTGGGACTGTTGACACTTATGGCACAGTCAGGTCTTAACATACCTGCCGGGCAGGGCAGTCAGATTGCAGTATTTAACAATGTTTTTGCAGATATAGGCGATGAACAGAGTATTGAACAATCCCTTTCCACCTTTTCCGCACATATGGTGAATATTGTAAGGATTTTAAAGGAAGCGGATTATTCCTCCTTAGTTCTTTTTGATGAACTTGGGGCAGGTACCGACCCTGTTGAAGGTGCGGCACTGGCAATTGCCATTTTGGAAAGAATGAAGGTAATTGGGGCAAAAACTGCCGCAACTACTCACTACAGTGAAATAAAACTTTACGCATTGGACACAAACCGTGTGGAAAATGCGGCATGTGAATTTGATGTTACAACACTCAAACCCACGTATAAGCTCCTTATCGGGGTACCGGGCAAAAGCAATGCTTTCGCAATTTCCAAAAGGCTGGGACTTGAGGATGAATTGATAGAGCGGGCAAAAGCCTTAGTTGACGGTGAAAGCACCAAGTTTGAAGATGTTGTTTCATCATTGGAGGAAACAAGGAAAATTGCCGAAATACAGCTTGAAGAAGCACAAAGTGCCAGAGAAGCCAGCGAAGAAGCTTTGAAAAAGGCAGAAAAGGAAAAGGCATCTATTGAAAAGCAGAAGGAAAAAATCCTTCGTGATGCAAGGGAGGACGCAAAGCGTATTTATGAGGCTGCAAAGCGTGAAGCCGATGAGATTATCAAGGAAATGCGAAAGGGTGCAAAGGACGCCCACGTGCTTGACGCAGAAAGGCAGAAACTCAAAAAAGGCTTGGGCAAGGTTGAGGATAAGTTAAGCGAGGATGTGTTCCGACAGAAAAATCCCCCCATTGACCCGAGTACCCTTCTTTTAGGACAGAGCGTTGAGGTTACAAGCATGGGTCAAAAGGGCAGTGTGTTGTCCCTTCCCGACAAAAACGGCAATCTTACGGTCCAGACGGGCATTTTAAAGATTAATGTAAATATAAGCCAGTTAAGGCTTATAAAAGAAAATAACGAGGACAATAAAAAGAAGGGCAGAATTTCAGGACAAAGCCTTGGCAAAACAATAAACATAAAGAGCGAAATTGACCTTAGAGGATATATGGTAGATGAGGCTATCATAGAGCTTGACAAGTATCTTGATGATGCGGTCCTGTCAGGTCTTGACAGTGTGAGAATTATCCACGGTAAAGGTACCGGGGCACTCCGTAGTGCCGTTCAGGACTTTTTACGAAGACACCACCATGCAAAAAGTTTCAGACAAGGTGCTTTCGGTGAAGGTGATTTGGGCGTAACTGTTGTGGAATTAAAATAATTTGGGCTGCATAAAGCCCCTAGATATAAAAGAAAGGATTGATACATATGAGCATGAATTTTATAAGAAAACTTCCCATCCCTATGGACGTGAAAGAAAAATATCCCGTAAACTTATCTCTTGCAGAGGTAATTGAAAAAAGAAATAACGAGATAAAGGCAATCTTTGACGGGAGAGATGATAGGCTGGCACTTATTATCGGTCCCTGCAGTGCCGACAGAGAGGATGCGGTAATGGATTATATCCACCGTTTGAAACTGTTACAGGATAAAGTTTCCGACAAAATCCTTATAATCCCCAGAATTTACACAAATAAGCCCAGGACTACAGGTGAGGGATATAAGGGCATGGCATCCCAGCCCGACCCCACAAAGAAGCCTGACTTGTACGAAGGTTTAATTTCAATCAGGAGATTACATACAAGAGCTATTGAGGAAACAGGCTTTACCTGTGCCGACGAAATGCTTTATCCTGAAAACTACCGCTATTTGTCCGATGTTTTAGGTTACGTGGCTGTAGGTGCAAGAAGTGTGGAAAACCAACAGCACAGATTAACAGCCTCCGGTATCGAGCTTCCTGTTGGTATGAAAAACCCCACAGGCGGTGACTATAGTGTTATGTTAAACTCCATCGTTGCGGCACAGAAGAGCCATATGTTCCTCTACCGCGGATGGGAGGTTGAAACAACAGGTAACCCTTATTCACATGCAATACTTCGTGGTTACGTTAATAAGCACGGCAACGCACTTCCCAACTATCACTATGAAGACCTTGCACTGCTCCATGAAATGTATGCGGCTAAAAACCTTCAGAACATGGGCGTTGTAATTGATACAAACCATTCAAATTCAGGCAAGAAGTATATCGAACAGATAAGAATTGCAAAGGAAATCATGAACAGCCGTAATGCAAACAGCGATATGAAGAAGTTTGTAAAGGGTCTTATGATTGAAAGCTACATAGAAGACGGATGCCAGAAGGTTGAAGAAGGAGTTTACGGTAAGAGCATTACAGACCCCTGCCTTGGCTGGGAAAAGACAGAACGATTGGTATTGGACTTGGCAGAATTAGTCTGATACTCGTTATAAATTTTAAAAGGAGTGTAGAGAAAATGAAAAGAATTTTCGCAATGGTACTTTCTGTAGCTGTTATGGTAACATTACTTACAGTACCGACAGTTCAGGCGGCTGAATACTCAGCACCTGATTACGAAAGTGTAATCCAAGTAGTTGAAAAAGTTAACGATTACTGGATTAGTGAACACAAAAACGATGTGGGTTCTTCTTTCTGGGAAAGAGGTGCTTACAACACAGGTAACATGGAAGCATATGCTTTAACAGGTATTGAAGAATACCGTGACTATGCTGAAAGATGGGCTGCAAGAAACCGCTGGATGGGCAACTATAATTCCGGCGACAAGAGCCGGTGGACATGGGGCTACACAGGCGATCAGAACAGCACAGGTGCACTTTTCGGCGACTGGCAGACATGTTTCCAGACATATGCAGACCTTTACGTATTTGATGAAGTAAAGGATGAAAACAAGATTGCAAGGGCAAGAGAAGTCATGGAATACCAGATGAGCAAAGATGAGGACGGCTTCTGGTGGTGGGCAGATGGCTTGTATATGGTTATGCCCGGAATGGTAAAGCTCCACAATATAACAGGTAACGATTTGTATCTTGATAAGCTCTATGAATACTTTAAGTTTGCCCGTGAGCTTATGTATGACGGTCCCGGCGGTATTCCGACAAGTGCAGACGGTTACACAACTTCTGCAAGTTTAAAGGGTGGTGCACAGTATTCCGATCCTGATAATTACACATATCTTTTTTACCGTGATGCGGAATATGTTTACCCCAAGAACCCCATCCCCGGAAATGAAACAACGAAGAACTTCTGGGCACGAGGCAACGGTTGGGTATTTGCCGCCCTCAGTAAGGTACTGCAGGACACTCCCGACGATTGGGAACACAGACAAGACTTTTTGGATGCATACGTAGGTATGGCAAAGGCACTTAAGGCTTGCCAGAAGTTTGACCGGGATGGTAACGGTTTCTGGACACAGTCTGTTCTTGCACATGATTATTCTTGCTCTGACGATAACCCACTGGGCTACGAAACAAGCGGTACAGCCTTCTTTACATACGGCTTCCTTTGGGGTATTAACGCAGGTATTCTTGACGAAGCGGAATATCGTGAAACTGCTATCGCAGGCTGGAACTACCTTACAAAAGTTGCCATTCACGAAAATGGCAGAGTTGGCTATGTTCAGCCCGTTGGTGCGAGAGCAGGTTCAGCCGCAACCTACAACAACACACAGGACTTTGCCGTAGGTGCAACACTTCTTGCAGGATGTGAAATGGCAAAATACGTTGGCGGCATGCAGGGTTATTTCTACCCCTATCTTCAGAGAAGAATGGTTAACATGGTTGGGTTGAAGATTGGCTCTCCCTATGTGTTCAAAGAAAGCAACGTTACAAAGATTGACGAAAATAATTCTGATGTTGTTCCCGTAATTAAAAACGACAGAACCCTTGTTCCTGTAAGAGTTATTTCCGAAGGTTTGGGTGCAAAGGTTGAATGGAACGGAGAAACAAGCACCGTTACAATTACAACAGGCGACACAGTTGTTGCAATGACTATCGGAAGTAAGGTTCTCAAGGTTATTGACATCCTTGAAAAGGACGGCGATACACCCATCAGCGTTATGGGCCGTGAGATTGCTCTCGATGCGGCACCTGAAATTATTAACGACAGAACATTCGTGCCTCTCCGTGCAATTGCAGAAGCACTTGGCAAGATTGTTTACTACAACGATGCTGAAAAATTAATAATCGTAGGTTACAAAAATGATGTATTCTCCTCTTGCGAAGAAAACATGGAAAAAATGCTTTCCGATGTTCTTACAACAGGCGTTGCACCCCAAAAGAACCCCACATACAAGAACCTTATGCAGTATCCAAAGGAAATTACCGACTCTAAGATTATAAAGGCAGTTTCAGCTGAAGCTACAGCAGAACCTGAAAGCTTTAATTCCGTTGCTATGAGTATAGACGGTGACACAGGTACACGCTGGGCAAGTGATGTTGAAGCAACACTTACAGTTGACTTTGGTTCTTCACAGTACATGGAAAAAATCGGTGTTTCTATCTGGAGAGGCAATAGCGGTACAAGAAGCACAAAGTTTGATTTATATATTTCCGAAGACGGAGAAAACTATGAAATGATTTATTCCGGTGACAGCCATAACGATACAGACTTCAACATTTTTGACTGCGGCAAGAATGTACGTTTTGTTAAGTTCCACGGTTATCACAACAGTGAAAATAACTGGGTTAACGTATTTGAAGTTGTAGGCTATGGCGAAGGCACAGAAGTGGAAACAAATCTTAAGTAAATCCTTAAATTCAAATAAATGGTGATAAGAGAGTTTTAAAAGAGTAACTTTGCCAAATACAATGTATAAAAAAGCACAAACATTGCCCACAAATGAGCAGTTTGTGCTTTTTAATTTACTTTTTGCAGATGTATTGAAACTTGTCAAAATTTGTAGTATTTAAGATAAAAGTAAAATGACCGCCTCGCCAAAGCACGGTCATTTTATAATAAATACCTGATTTTGGCTCAACCGTTTGAGGTCTTGCCTTTTTCTATATTTATTGGGGCTGTAGCAAAATAACAGCTCAAAAGATAAAAAACGAGGACGATTGCAGTAGCAAAAGTCCTCGTTTTTTGGTATA
>JBJDXJ010000026.1:0-121798 GCA_051866635.1 Clostridia bacterium
CCGTGTTTCACCAAAAGCTGCGTTATATATACCGGAGAAGCAGTCATATTCAAACTTCCGTCTGGGCTGATAAAATGAATACTATCATAAAAATCCAAGAGCTCTTTCATCAATGTCGGGAAGACCCAAATCAAGGAGTATTATGTCAGGATTATGTGAGGACGCCTGCATAATTGCATCGGTTCCGTCATTAGCAGTTAAGAACTTATAATCATGTGCTTTCAGGGTTGTTGTTATGAGATTTCTTATAGGCAAATCATCCTCAACAACCAATACGGTAATTACTTTATTCAACTATGTCTACCTCCTTTATTGGCAGTGTGAAGTTAAATGATGCTCCGTGTGGAACATTGTCGCACACAGAAATTTCACCATTGTGAGCAGATATGATAGATTTACAAAGATAAAGACCTAATCCAAGGCTTCTTCTGCTGTCGGCAATTTTATTGGCACCGCTGTAAAACATGTCAAATACTTTTGTTTTTGCATCGTCCGGAATACCGGGGCCGTTATCTGCAATACATACGCTGAGCATATTTCCCTGTCTTTGAGTGCTTATTGTTATTTCAGAACCTGTAGGGGTGTACTTTATTGCATTGTCAACTATATTAATAATAACCTGCACAATAAGCCTTGCATCCACCTCCACAAGAACAATATCATCGTTGTCACAAACTGTTATATAGTGACCTGTACTGCGTTTGTTTATATGGTTTAACGCTTCTGAAATAATCTCATCCATTAATTCGGCTGATTTATTCAGCTTAACATATCCGTCTTCAAGCCTTGTAACGGATAAAAGATTTTCAACAAGATTGTTAAGCCACATGGAATCATTATATATATCGGTATATATCTGCTTTTTAGTATTCTCGTCAAAGGTATTACCGTTTGAAAGAAGATTATCGGCATTACCTGAAATAGATGTTAGGGGCGTTCTTAAATCGTGGGAAATTGCACGCAAAAGATTTGCCCTTAACTGCTCGTTTTTTGCAAGGATAGCTGCCGCTTCCTTTTCCCTTGCATTTTTTTCGTTTTCAAGACTGATGGCACATTCGCCCAATATTGAAAGAAGTACGCTGTTTTCAAAAGAATCAAGGGTATCATTATTTATTTCGATACCAACCACGCCATAAACAACAGCATTAACCCTTATAGCTAAATAAAGGCATTTTGCATAGGAAAAAGTATCTGTTGTTGCCCCTGCCTGATGGTTATTATCCAAAACCCACAATGCAACATTCTTTTCCTTTTTTGCAAGCTCTGCTATATCAGTATCATCCCCATCTACGTTGTAACTGTAGGGATTTTCCAAACTTCCGTTTTCGCAAGGAAAAATAAATATATTTCTTCTAAGAAGTTTTACAAGCTGATTTGCAGTAAATGCTATAATCTGCTCTTTTCCGTCTGCCCTTTGAAGAATCTGGTTAGTGTCAAACAGTATCTTCGTACGGTAAGCCGCCTGAGCAGACTGCTTTGCATTGTTCTTTAGCCTGATGGCAATGGTACTCGATATAAACGCCGATATAAACATTATAATAAATGTTACAGGATATCCGTTTCCGTATGCCTTTAAGGTAAAATGCGGAACAGTAAAGAAAAAATTGAAAAGTATTACACTTACAACAGATGACAAAAGGCTGTATGCTCTGTGTTTTGTAAGTATTGAAATAAGCATTACACCTAAAATGTAAACTGTAATTATGTTTGCCTCGGTAAAACCGCACTTAAAAAAGAGATACCCCAATAAGGTGGCAAGAATCAACATTCCCACACTTACCACAAGGTCACTTAAGGATATTCTGAATTTGTTCCGATTTTTATTTTGAGGCGTTTTGTGTCCGGGAATTTCTATACCATCGGGGATGATATGTATATCAATATTCGGGGCATGAGCAATCAACTTATCCGTAAGTGTGGGTTTTCTTATTATGTTCTTTTTCACAACAGAGCTTCTGCCGATAACTATTTTTGTTACACCTGAAAGCCGTGCAAATTCCGCAATCTGGTACGGAACATCATCACCGCAGACAGTTTCAACCTTGGCACCAAGCTTCTGTGCCAGCTTCATGTTTTGTCTGAGCCTTTCTTTATCAGTTTCGTCAGTTGTAGAAAAATCAGGTGTTTCAATATACAGAGCAGTAAAACTCCCTTTAAATGCATCAGCCATTTTTGCCGCAGTTTTTATGATTTTAGGGTTTGAAGGTGCAGAAGAAAGGCAGACAAGTATATGTTCGTCTTTTTCTGTATTAAATTCTGTATTCAAACAAGCACCCCCATAAAAGTAAGATTACCGAATTATTATACATTGTTTTCAAACTTTTCTCAATGAATTATTTATATTTTTTTGTTTTCTATTTACTTTTCACCCTCATCATAGTCGGTTCCTTTGTAGTTTTCGTCAAAAAATCCTCCGATTTTTCCTACAACAAAAAATCCTGCTATTATACATATTATAAAACATATAAGTAAAATAACATCCCGCATAGCATCATCTCCAAATTTGAAGGCTATATTATGCTATATATGGAAGCACTTCTGTATATCCTTATGCTCTCCCAAAACAAGCATTGTCTGTCCTTCTCCCAAAACTGTATCAGAATGGATTGTTAAGTTAAGCTTGCCCTGTGTCTTTATTGCCATGATATTTATTCCGAATTTCTTACGAATGTCAATCTGTCCTATTGTCTTTCCAATCCAGTTTTCAGGCGTTGTTACTTCAAAGAGAGCAAACTCATCATCAAGCTTGATAAAATCAAGAATGTGATCTGAACTGTAGCGGATTGCCGCCCATCTTGCAACTTGCTTTTCAGGGTAAATAACTTCGTCTGCACCGTTACGACGCAAGAATTTTTCCTGCACATCTCGCTCTGCTCTTGAAACAACAAACTTTGCACCAATCTCCTTTAAAAGGGAGGTTGTTTCAAGAGAGCTCTGAAAATCTCTGCCGATTGTAACAAAGCAAATATCGTAATTGCTTACACCAAGTGACCTGAGAAACTCCTCGTTGGTACTGTCACCTATTTGTGCATTTGTTACATAAGGTAAAATTTTGTCGACTCTTTCTTCAAGCTTATCTATTGCCATCACCTGATGACCAAGCTCATTAAGTTTTTTTGCTATATGTCTGCCAAACCTTCCGATTCCGATAAGTAATACGGATTTCATATGTACTCCTCCTTAACCTACAGTGATTCTTTCCTGAGGTTTTTTTGATAAATTTTTATGTGCAGAAGATATTGTCGCAAATATGATTGTAAGCCCGCCTACTCTGCCGAAAAACATCAATAACATAAGAACTATTCGTGAGATTATACCAAGTGACGGTGTAATACCTAACGTAAGTCCCACAGTACCTATAGCAGATGCCGATTCAAACATACAATCAATCAAAGGCAAGTTTTCCACTCCGCTTATTATAAGTCCACCGGACAAGAACAGCACAATATACATTAAAAGTATTGCGGATGCATTTTTAATGGCGGAATCTGCAATTCTTCTGTCAAAGCACTCAACATCATCTTTTCTTCTGAAAACTGATATTGCAGAAAATATCAATACTGCCGCAGTTGTTGTTTTCATACCGCCTGCAGTAGAACCCGGTGAACCACCTATAAGCATAAGTATAATGGTAACTGTGTGACCTATGCTGCTAACACTCGTCATATCCACCGTGTTAAAACCGGCAGTTCTCGGGGTTACGGACTGAAACAATGATGCAAGAACACGACTTGTTCCACATATTTTGCTAAACTCTCCGAAATAAAAATATATTGCCGGAACAATTATAAGAAAAAGGGTTGTTGAAAGTACAACCTTTGTCTGCATACGGTATTTCTTTATATGGTGCTTGTTGGTGACTATATCTTCCCACACTAAGAAGCCTATACCGCCGACTATAATAAGAAGCATTATAACAATATTTACAATTGGGTGTGTAGAATAAGTTGTCAGAGATGAAAACTTTGAAACCTGTCCCATCAGGTCAAATCCCGCATTACAAAACGCAGATACGGAATGAAAGAATGCCATCCATAACCCCTTTATTTTAAATTCCTTACAAAATACAGAAGAAAGCAAAACTGTACCGATAATTTCGATGATAAATGTTGATTTTAATATAAAACCCGTAAGCTTTACTATACCGCCAACCTTCGGTGCTGAAATTGCATCCTGCAGGGTGCTTCGTTGCATAAGACCGATTTTTTTCCCTGCAATCATCGCCATAGCTACCGACACTGTTACAACTCCAAGCCCGCCTATCTGGATAAGGAGAAGTATTATTGCCTGACCGAAGGTAGACCAGTATGTTGCAGTATCATGTACTACAAGACCGGTTACACATACCGCCGATGTGGCTGTGAATAATGCATCGGAAAAAGGTGTCAGATGTCCACTTGCAGATGAAATCGGGAGCATTAAAATCAACGTGCCTAATAAAATAGCACCGGCAAAACCGAATATAATAACCTGTGATGAAGAAAGATGTTTTTTTATTCCTGAATCCATAGAAAGACCCACCGTTCCCTTTATACATTTAGCTTTACTTCATTTTAACCGAATATTATTTAAGATTGTGTTAACGCTTAAGGTACAACATTAAGATTGTATTAAAATCCAATCACCACATAAAAGAAAAGAGAGGCTCTAAAAAGTCTCTAAAGAAATAAGTTAGACCATTTGGGACAGTCCCCCTTATGGCAAATTGGGAGACAATTTGCCAAAGAAACCTCTAAAGGTTTGTTGGGACAGTCCCGAAATGGTCTTTTTGTTATATCAGTGTTGACTTTTTTTACAACCCCTTATACTGAAAACTTATTTATTTTATCATGATGCACATTTGGCACATGGTGTAAGATTAGCTTTAATAGCTTTTTCAAGCGTCGTTTCAAAGCTGTTCTTACCACCGCATTCTTTATCAAAATGGTATCTTTTGCCTGTAGGTGTTATGTATACAGAAACGGATTGATAATTTTCATCACCTGTTTTTTCATTTTCAGACGAGTGATTTTCACCTGTCATATAGTCAATTACAATATCAGGCTGAACATTGTAACAGTAGACACAAAACATTATCCCCTCGCCTCTATCTTCTACAGAGTAGGCTTCAATAAGAACGCCGTCTGCCAAAAGGTTGTCATTTGAAAATACAGGTGTAACACGGTACATCACCCTGTTACCTGTTTCAGTTATATAATCTGCAACCGCATTTTCAAAGGGAAGCATACCTTCAATATTCAAATATCTTGTGCCTGTAATAAGGTTCTTTTCATTTGCATTTTCACCCGTCAGCTGAAACGCTATTAAATGGCATCTGTTGTAAAGGTATTCACCCTCCACATTTTCGTAGGTATTGTTTATCCAGCCTGTGGGCGTTACAGAGCTTATGCTTTTTCTGGCTTCTATTGGCATCAAATCTGTTGTCAGTGAGGCAAAACAGACATCACATCTGCCTAAATTGTCAAGTTCACTGTAATATTCAAAGGAAGCGGTTATAATTTCGTAATCCTTAAAAAATGGCTTGTTGTCGTTGATTTTTACGTAAGCATCACCAAAATATTCCGGAACTGCATTTATAAGATAATTATACTCTTCCTCATCAAAGCCGTTCTTTATTATAAATACGGTTTTTGTGTCATTATCCCATGCAACAGCCAGATTAAAGCTTTCAGCCACAAAACGGATAGGTAGCATTGTCCGTTCATTTATAACAGTAGGTACAACATCCAACATTTCTGCTTTACCGTTAAGGTATGCAATACTACTGTCAATTGACAGTAGTACCGTGTCATCTTCCATAGATAAAATCACCGAACGTGTACTGTTATCCCAATTTGCACCTCCACCAAATGCTTCAACAATTGCCCTTATTGGAACTAATGTACGTCCGTCTACAATAAGAGGCACGGTACCACGTCCTTCGTCAATTTCTTCGTTTACACCGTTTATCTGCATTATTGGATTGTCAATCTGTAAGCTGACTATTACATCCTCACAATTAGCTGAAGCTGAAATGAAACATGCAAGGAATACACATATGAAAAATGTCGTAATTGCAATTCGTTTTTTCATTTTTATCACCAAAATCCAAGTCGTTTTAAAATTTTAAAAAGGGAGCCTTTCTTAGCTCCCTTTTATGTATCAGTTACCAAATTCTATCATTTTGTCAATGCATCTTCGAGCTTTCTTTATAGTATCATCGTCAAGCTCTATCACTTCGCCGCCATCTCCTTGAAGTATGTTATAAACATCAACAAGAGTTGTTACCTTCATATCGGGGCATATCAGCTTAGGTGACAGAACATAGAACTTCTTATCGGTACATTCAAACTGCAAAAATTCAGCAATTGCAATTTCGGTGCCGATAATAAACTCTTTTGCGTCACTCTTTTTTGCATAATCGATAATAGCCGTTGTGGAACCTACAAAATCCGCCTGTGCCACAACCTGAGGAATACACTCAGGATGCACCAAAAACTTGGCATCAGGGTGCTTCCTTTTTGCCTCTCTTGCTTCCTCCCCGGTAATTCTGCCATGGATTGGACAACCGCCGTGAAGGAGCTTAAATGTTTTATCCGGCACGTTCTTTGCCACAAAACTGCCTAAATTGCAATCAGGGATGAAAAGGATTTTATCATTGGGGATATTCTTCACAATCTGTACAGCAGATGCACTTGTAACGCACACATCACAGATTGTCTTTAACTGTGCAGTTGTATTGATATAAGCAACAACTGCATAATCAGGATAATTTTTCTTAACTGATTCAATGTATTCACGGCTCATCTGTTCTGCCATGGGGCAGCCTGCAATGGGAGAGGACAAAATAACAGTTTTATCAGGGGAAAGTATCTTAACTGTTTCAGCCATAAACCTTACACCGCACATGATAACTGTTTTTGCATCTGTCTTAGAAGCCATAACACTAAGCTGGTAACTATCCCCCGTAAAATCGGCAATTTCGGTAATGCTCTTTGCCTGATAGCTGTGAGCCAGAATACAAACATCTTTTTCTTTTTTTAAACGGAGAATTTCGTCACGGATAGTTAAAATGTCCATAATGAACTCCTTTCAATATATCAGTGTTCGCCGTGGGCATCACATTGACCGCAGGATGCACAGTCAGGGAACATTGTCTTATCATATTCAATACCGTTTTTGTCGTAATAATCCTTGATTGCCGCCTTAATTGCCTCTTCCGCAAGAACAGAACAATGGATTTTCTGAGCAGGAAGACCGCCTAAAGCGTCTACAACCTCTTTGTTTGAAAGCTTCAATGCTTCTTCTACTGTTTTGCCCATAATCATTTCAGTAGAAATACTGCTTGCGGCAATTGCACTTCCGCATCCAAAAGTTTCAAATTTAACATCCTTAATAATATTATCTTCAATCTTAAGATAAATCTTCATAATATCGCCACACTTTACATTGCCAACTTCGCCTACTCCGTCAGCATTTTCAATGCAGCCTACATTTCTGGGATTAGTAAAATGGTCCATTACCTTTTCAGTGTATAACATATTCTCTTCTTCCTTCCTGCAAATCACGCCATACGGGTGACATATTTCTGAGTGTTTCAACAACTTTGGGTACAACAGTCAATATATGGTCTATTTCCTCATCTGTATTGTAATGAGAAAGTGAAAGCCTTAAAGAACCGTGTGCAATATCGTGGGGACGACCGATTGCCAGAAGTACATGGCTTGGGTCAAGGGAGCCTGATGTGCAGGCAGAACCCGAAGATGCACAAACGCCCATGGCATCAAGTCTTAATAAAAGTGCTTCACCTTCAATAGCTTCAAAGCAAATATGAACATTACCCGGAAGCCTTGATTTACTATCACCGTTTAAAATTGAATGAGGAACCTTAAGAAGCCCTTCAATTAATCTGTCACGCATTTTTGTAAGTTTTTCGGCATTTTTATCAATATTTTCGCATGCCTCACTAAATGCCGCCGCCATGCCCATAATTGCAGGTAAGTTTTCCGTACCGGCACGCTTACCACGCTCCTGTGCACCGCCTTCAATTATGTTTGAAAGAAGTATGCCTCTTCTTGCATAAAGAACACCTACACCCTTAGGGCCATGGAACTTGTGAGCTGAAAGTGAAAGCATATCAATATTCTGCTCTTTTACATTAATTTTGATATGACCTGCCGCCTGAACAGCATCAGTATGGAAAAGTACACCTTTTTCCTTACAAACCGCACCAATTTCGGAAATGGGCATAACGGAACCAATCTCGTTATTTGCGTACATAACTGTAACAAGACATGTGTCATCCCTTATGGCGTCCTTTACCTGCTCCGCTGTTACCATACCGTTTTCATGAACATCTAAAAGTTCAATTTCAAACCCTTGCTTTTCAAGCTTTTTCAAGGTATGAAGCACTGCATGATGTTCAAAAGCAGTTGAAATAATGTGCTTTTTATTCTTTTTTGCACCTATGTTTGCGGCAGAAATGATAGCCTGATTATCAGCCTCACTGCCACCTGATGTAAAAATAATTTCAAAGGGCTCACATCCGAGGAATTTTGCCATGGTACATCTTGCACTGTCCAGATGCTCCTTTGCTTCCTGTCCTACCGAATGGAGGCTCGAAGGATTGCCGTAAACCTTATCCATGTAAGGCAACATAGCTTTTATAGCCGTTTCACTCATGCAAGTTGTTGCGGCATTGTCTGCATAAACTCTCATAATCTATATTCCTTTCACTTGCTATTCGTATACTGTCCACAAAATTATATTGCAATAAACCTAGTTTGTCAATAGGTTTTACAAACTTTGTAGATTTTATCCCTGTAATTTGCCTAAAACAAGATCCGCAAGAGTGACACTTTCAAGGTAATTATCAATAACGCTGTCAAGACCCTGCCATAAAGGCAGAGTCTTACAGCTTGCTTCGTTAATACATGTATTTGGCTTACAGTCAAGACAGCTTACGGGAGTAAGTGACCCTTCTGTTATTTTCAGGATGCTTCCCACAGTATATTCTTCAGGCTTTTTTGAGAGCTTATACCCACCGCCTTTGCCACGGACACCTATTAATATATTTGACTTTGTAAGAGGTGCAATAATACTTTCAAGGTATTTTTCGCTTATATTCTGTCTTTTTGCAATATCATCAAGTTTGATAAAATCACAACTGTTTTGTTCTGCTATATCAATCATAACTTTTAGGGCATATCTGCCACGTGATGTGATTTTCATATTATCGCTCCCTTCTTTGTATATTTTTAAACTCTTTGTGAAAAAGCCTCAATCTTTTCTCTCTTAAATTCACCGAATGTACCATTGTCAAGATTATCCCTTATTTCTTGCATAAGATTATTGTAAAAATGAAGATTATGCAATACACAAAGCCTCATTCCAAGCATCTCCTTTGCTTTGAACAAATGCCTGATATAGCTACGGGAATAGTTTTTGCAAGCCGGACACTGACAACCTTCCATTAAAGGCTTATCGTCCTTGGCAAACTTATTATTGTTAAGATTTAAAACTCCCTTGTCCGTAAATAAATTGGCATGCCTTGCGTTACGGCTTGTTATAACACAGTCAAAAAAGTCAATACCGCGGTCTACTGCTTCCAATATATTTATTGGTGTACCGACACCCATAAGATACCTTGGTTTATCCTTAGGCATATAGGGTTCCACCGCATCAATAATCCTATACATTTCATCGGCACTTTCACCTACTGCCAAACCACCTATGGCATATCCGGGCAAATCAAGTTTTGCAATTTCCTTCATATGCCATATTCTTAGATCTTCATAAGTGCCGCCCTGGTTAATTCCCCAAAGCATCTGATGGGGATTAACTGTATCAGGAAGGGAATTAAGCCTTTCCATTTCCTTTTTACACCTTACAAGCCAGCGGTATGTTCTTTCGCAAGAGTCCTTTACGTATTTATAGGGTGAAGGATTTTCAATACATTCATCAAAAGCCATGGCAATTGTAGAACCTAAGTTTGACTGAATTTGCATACTTTCCTCAGGTCCCATAAAAATCCTTTTACCGTCAATATGCGACTGAAACTGAACGCCCTCTTCCGTAATTTTTCTGAGCTTTGCAAGGCTGAAAACCTGAAATCCGCCACTGTCGGTGAGTATTGGTCTGTCCCAATTCATGAATTTATGAAGTCCGCCCATTTCTTTTATCAAATCATCTCCGGGACGGATGTGAAGATGATATGTGTTAGAAAGCTCAACCTGACAGCCCACTTCCTTTAAATCAAGGCTTGATACCGCACCCTTTATTGCCGCACTTGTGCCCACGTTCATAAATACAGGTGTCTGTACGGTGCCATGTACTGTTTCAAACTGCCCGCGTCTTGCTTTTCCTTCCTGCTTTAATAATGTATACATAGAAATCTCCTTAACGTAATATCTTGTTACATTATATATAAAAGCCCGTCTTTTGTCAACTGACAACACCTGTGTTTGTTACATAGTCATTTTACTGCACTTCCCTTTCTGTCATAGCTTCTGTTTATAAAGTAAACCACAATATTTATAATTACCATTACAAGATTTATTCCGTATACAATCAACACATAATTAAAGTTATGTGTACAAAACTTTGCCGATATACCTGCAATATATCCTATTGTTATCATCATTATAAAACCAAGGCTCATGGACTTTGCCGTCTTTGCCTTTATGTTTTTATAAACTGATATAGGCCATGAAAGCCCAAAACATACAAGCATCACCGTTTCTAAAATTTCTGCCATAATTATCCCCCTAAATTTACATTATTTGTCCGAACAATGTCATTATACAATTGACAATTGATAAAATCAAATATATAATATTTATGTAATTAATAACTTATATTTATGAAAAGAGTGGTATATATGGAACTTACACAGATACGGTATTTCCTCGAAGCCGCACAAACACAGCACATAACAAAAAGTGCCGACAAACTGCACATAGCACAGCCGGCACTTACAAAATCAATACACAATCTTGAAAAGGAATTAAATGTCCCTCTTTTCACAAGAAAAGGCAGGAATGTTATTTTAACACCATACGGTCAGCTTCTTAAAGAAAGACTCCTCCCCCTTATTAATTCAATTGACAACCTTTCTGAGGAGTTTCATCATATGACTCAAACCGAAAATCACACAATCCGTCTTTTGGTTTTAGCCGCTTCAACCATAATTACTCAGGCAATTATCGAATATAAAAAGAAATATCCCAACATCAATTTCCACGTTTTGCAAAATCCCGAAAACGAGCTTTTTGATATTGAGATAACAACAAATCTTTTTTATAATAAAACGCCTTCTGATAACATATTTGTCTGCTCAGAGGACATATTTTTAGCAGTCCCCAACAATGAAAAATATAAAGATATCGAAAGTATAGACCTTTACGATACAAAGACGGAAGGCTTTATATCCCTGTTCGGTTCAAAACAGCTCCGCACTATCTGTGACAAATTCTGCCGTCACGCAGGCTTCGAACCAAATATTATTTTTGAAAGTGACAGCCCCGATGCAGTAAAGAATATGATAGGTGCCAATTTGGGGATAGGCTTTTGGCCCCAGTTTACATGGGGAAAAGTAAATAACAGCCAGATTAAACTTTTAAAAATTACAAATCCAATCTGCAAAAGGGATATAATCATAACACATAAAAGCATAAAAAAGGATAATACCCACACAGAAAACTTTTACAAATTCTTACGCCAATACATAGAGGATGCAAAATCGGCAGGGGCAGTTTAGTAAAATTAATAATTAATAATGAATGATGAATAATTTCGGAAAATTTTCGCTTCTAATGCGAAAATTCACAATAATTATTAATTATTCATTATTCAGTCTTCATTTGTTTATTGGATTTCCATTATCCAATAAACATCGCGTCGCCGAAAGAGAAAAATCTATATCGTTCCCCAACTGCAGTTTTATATGCGTTAAGTATTGTTTCCTTACTTGAAAGGGCACTTACCAGCATAATAAGAGTCGACTTGGGAAGATGGAAGTTTGTAATGAGTGCATTAGTTATTTTGAACTTATATCCGGGATAGATAAATATATCCGTCCAGCCTGATTTTGCCTCAAGCCGTCCGTTTTCAGCGGCACTTTCCAGCGTTCTGCAACTTGTTGTACCTACGGCGATTATTCTTCCGCCGTTATCTATAGTATCATTGACTGTTTTTGCACATTCTTCCGTTACCACATAAAACTCAGAATGCATTTTATGTTCTTCTACATTATCAACCTTAACGGGTCTGAAGGTGCCAAGCCCCACATGAAGTGTAAGAAATGCTAATTTTACGCCCATGTCCTCAATTTCCTTCAAAAGCTCCGGAGTAAAATGCAGTCCCGCTGTAGGTGCCGCGGCACTGCCTTCATGTACAGAATATACTGTCTGATACATTTCCTTGTTCTCCAGCTTTTCAGTAATATATGGCGGAAGAGGCATTTCACCCAGTTCATCAAGTACGTTTTCAAACAAGCCTTCGTACTCAAATTCCACAATACGGTTGCCGCTTTCTAAAACTTCCTTAACTTCGGCAATAAGCTTACCGTCACCAAAAACAAACCTTGCCCCTTCTTTGGCTTTTCTGCCGGGTTTTAATATAACTTCCCATACATTCGTGCTTTTACGTGTAAGAAGCAAAAATTCAATAGCACCGCCCGTATTCTCCTTCACACCGTACAGACGTGCAGGAATAACTCTTGTATCATTTAAAACAAGACAGTCGCCCTTTTTAAGGTATTTTTTAATGTTGTAAAAATAATCGTGTCCTATTTGTCCGTCTTCTTTACCAACAGTCATGAGCCTTGCCGCAGCTCTGTCCTCCAAGGGGTGCTGTGCAATAAGCTCCTGGGGAAGATAATAATCAAATTCTTCTGTTGTCATAGTCATTTATCAGCCCTTTGTTAATTATATATAATATAGGTAATGTATTTTTCAATTTATAGTGATGTCAGTGAAATAGAAATTCAATATATCTTTATATGTATATCCCATTTTTGCCATGGAATACGCACCCCACTGACTCATACCAACCCTGTGTCCCCATCCGTGACCGTTAAATGTATATTGGTCATAGCCTTCGGTATTTGTTAATATTGGCGGATATGAAAAAAATTTAATACCCGTGCTTGTAAGGTAACTTTCAGGTCTTTCCACAAAACTTACCCCACTTGAGCTTAACACATAATAACTTTCTGCAACAGAATTTTGCTGAAAAAGTGAGTTTGATGATTTTTCGATTGTATATGTCTGACTATTGAGTGACAATGTGGTTCTTGCCTGGGACTTTGTAATAGTTTTGTTGCCCAAAGTGCCCACAAAAGTCATTTTCATAACACTTTGATTTGCACTTACTTCGTCAATTGTAATATCTAAAAGATTGCCTATATTAATACCTTTACTTGCAAGAATCTGTTCAATTTCGGTTTTTGTATAACTTTTGGACCAATTATACTTTGTTGCATACTGAGGGCTTTCGTATATATCCTGCTTTCCCCTAAGATACCCCTCACTACTGACCCAGACGTTTTCGCTGTCTTCTGTATATCCGCCGTCACAGGAGAAATAGTACAAAGGCACTATTCTTCCGTTATACAAAACAGTTACACCCTTTGTTTCCTCTGCCGCTTTTCTTGTGCTTTCAGCTTCACTTTCAACACCGCCGTAAACCTGACAGTCAATGGTTGCACATAAATCAAACCCATTACCTGTATGCTTGTTTCTGATTGTGAAAGCGTAATTTCTGGCACATACAGCCTGTGCCTTTAATGCTTCAATAGGCCATGATGCACTCATCTCCTTGCCAAGCACACTCGCCACGTAGTCTTCTGTATTTACAATATTTATTACGGTCAACAAATTGTTTTGGTTTCTTATTTCAAAAACACCCTTGTAACCCTTGTTGTTATATTTCATAACGGAGTCACTTTCAAGCCTTATAACATTACTGCCTGAAAAATAGTCTGATGTTACCAAACCGTTTAAGGCAGTTATATTGACATTTGTATATGCAGGTATAGTTGTTATATAGGAATAATATACACCATCATACACATTAATATCACTTTGCGAATAAAAGGTCGCATTACTTAACGCACTTTCACCGTAATTCAAACCGATACGCAGTGTTTCTTTATAGTCTGATGCTTCTGTAGAAACACCAATTGACAAAATCATTATTATAGCAATAACAACAGCTGTTACCCTTTTCATACCAGCCATCCTTTCAATTATTTCTGAGGTGAAAAACTCCTTTTATCATACTATCATACTTCGACAAAAAATTCTACCCCCAATTTGAAAATATGTCAAATTTTATTTGACATTAATGGCTCAAGATGGTATTATATACGAAAGACTCTAAAGACTCTTGGAAATCAAATCATATTAAAGGTAGTGTTAGAAATGAACAAGAAATTAACAGTAGCCGTTGTTGGTGCAACAGGCATGGTAGGCAGAACTTTCCTTAAGGTTCTTGAAGAAAAGAAGCTTCCTGTAGAAACATATTATCTCTTTGCTTCTAAAAAGAGTGCAGGCAGCAAAATAACCTTTATGGGCAAAGAATATGTTGTTGAAGAATTGACAGAAACATCCTTTGACCGTGGTATTGACATTGCTCTTTTCTCCGCAGGTGGTTCCACAAGTGAAAAGTTTGCTCCTATCGCTGCTTCTAAGGGCTGCATTGTAATAGATAACTCCTCTGCATGGAGAATGGATAAAGAGGTTCCTCTTGTAGTTCCCGAAGTTAACCCCGAAGATATTAAGTGGAATAAGGGTATTATTGCAAACCCCAACTGTTCTACAATTCAGGCAATGGTTGCTCTTAAGCCTCTTGATGACAAGTATAAAATCAAAAGAGTGGTATATTCTACATACCAGGCTGTTTCCGGTGCAGGTGTAGGCGGTTGGAACGATTTGGAAAACGGTCTTAAAGGCGAAGCACCCAAGAAGTTCCCCCATCCCATCGCAGGCAACTGTCTGCCTCACATTGACGTTTTCCTTCCTAACGGTTACACTAAGGAAGAAGAAAAGATGATTAACGAAACAAGAAAGATTTTGAATAGACCCGACATGAAGATTACTGCTACAACAGTACGTGTTCCCGTATTTAACAGTCACAGTGAATCTATCAATGTTGAATTTGAAAAACCTTTTGATCTTGACGAACTTCGTGAAGTTCTTAAGAATGCTCCCGGCGTAATTGTTCAGGACGACACAGATAATAATGTATACCCCATGGCAATCACTGCTACAGGTACTGATGAAACTTACGTAGGCAGAATCAGACGCGACGAAAGCGTTGAGAACGGTGTAAACCTTTGGGTTGTTGCCGATAACATCAGAAAAGGTGCTGCTTCAAATGCAGTTCAGATTGCTGAAAAGCTTATTGAATACATGAACTAAAATCATTAAGAAAGGATTATTGCTATGACAAATAAGCCTATTTTCACAGGTTCCGGTGTTGCTCTCGTAACACCTTTCAACCCGGATTTCTCAATTGATTTTGACACATTGGGCAAGTTGGTTGAATATCAGATTGAAAACGGCACAGACGCAATTATTGCATGCGGTACTACGGGCGAAAGTGCTACTTTAGATGATAAAGAGCATTTAAGTGTTGTTGAATACGTCATTAAAAAGGTTGATGGCAGAATTCCTGTTATAGCCGGCACAGGCAGTAATGATACACGTCACGGTGTTGCACTTTGCAGAGAAGCTGCCGCATTGGGTGCTGACGCACTTCTTACCGTTACTCCTTACTACAATAAAACAAGCCAGCGTGGTTTAATAAAGCATTTTGAGCTTATGGCATCTGCATCTGATTGTCCTATGATTGTTTATAATGTTCCAAGCAGAACAGGTTTGAATGTTCTTCCTGAAACAATGGTTGAGCTTAGTAAGCACGAAAACATCGTAGGCATCAAGGAAGCAAGCGGTAATCTTTCTCAAGTGGCAAAGCTCGCTTCCCTTGTAGGTGATAAAATTGATATCTATTCAGGTAATGATGACCAGAATGTTCCTATCTTGTCCCTTGGCGGTGTAGGTACAATTTCTGTACTTGCCAATGTTGCACCTCGTAAGACTCACGATATGATTGCTTCTTTCCTGAACGGCGATGTGGAAACTGCAAGAAAACTTCAGCTTGAAGCAATAGAGCTTTGTGATGCTCTCTTCTGTGAAACTAATCCCATTCCCGTAAAGAAAGCATGTGAACTTTTGGGTCTTTGCCCCGGAACGCTCAGAATGCCTCTTTATGAGATTTCAGATAAAAATCAGGAAGTACTTAAGAAGGCTATGTTAAATTACGGCATTTTATAATTTTAAATTTTATCCTTACAAAAACACAGATGTACAATCTGTGTTTTTGTGAGGTTTACCCTACCGAAAGGATTGTTACCAATGACAAAAATTTTATTAAGCGGATGTAGCGGCAAAATGGGCAGAGTAATCGTTGCTCTTGCTCAGAATTATGAAAACTGCGAAATCGTCGGAGGCATTGATTTAGTGGACGATGGTACGCTTTCATTTCCTGTTTTTTCATCACCTGATAAAGTTAATGTGGAAAGTGACGTAATAATTGACTTTTCCCATCCCTCTTGCCTCGAAGGCATTATAAATTACGGTGCAGAAAATAAAATCCCTGTAGTTGTATGTACAACAGGTTTAAGCCTTGAACAGAAGAACTTTATTTATGAAAAGTCAAAATTTGTTGCTATTTTCTTCTCTGCAAATATGAGCCTCGGTGTTAACCTTATGGCAGATTTAGCAAAGAAAGCCACAATGGTTTTGGAAGATAAGTTTGACATAGAGATTGTTGAAGCACATCACAACCGTAAATTGGATGCACCCAGCGGGACTGCTTTATATATTGCAGATTCTATAAATGAAGTCTGCAAGGAATGTAAAGAGTACGTATATGACCGTCACAGTGTCCGTAAAAAGCGTGAAAAGCAAGAAATAGGTATTCATGCAATCCGTGGCGGCACTATAGTCGGTGAGCATACTGTTATTTTTGCCGGTAACGATGAAATTATTGAAATTAAACACACTGCTCTTTCACGTGATGTTTTTGCAGAGGGTGCAATTTCAGCGGCAGTATTCTTAGAAGGAAAAACACCGGGTATGTATGACATGAACGATTTAATCGCTTCTAAAAACTAATTAATTTTGCTATTAAATTATCTGTATTTATACGGATTTAATATATTTATACGCCTTACCGGCCCACGGTAAGATTAAGCGTTTAAAATATTCGTGGGCAGAAAGGTTTTGATTCAAATGACAAACTACAAACAGTGGGAAGGTTTTGACAAAGGTACATGGGTTAAAGAAATCAATGTACGTAGCTTCATCAGACACAACTACACTCCCTACGATGGCAACGAAGACTTCCTTGAATCTCCTACAGAAGACACTTTAGCTCTTTGGAATCAGGTTCTTGAACTCAGTAAGCAGGAAAGAGAAGCAGGCGGAGTTCTTGACATGGATACAAAGATTATTTCTACAATCACTTCTCATGGTCCCGGATATCTTAACAAGGACATTGAAAAAATTGTCGGTTTCCAGACAGACAAGCCCTTTAAGCGTGCTCTTATGCCCTATGGCGGTATCCGTATGGCTGAAAAAGCTTGTGCAGACAACGGCTACACAATCGACCCGGAAGTAAAGGAATTCTTTACAACACACAGAAAGACTCACAATGCAGGTGTATTTGATGCTTACACACCTGAAATGAGAGCTTGCCGTTCCAGCCATATCATCACAGGTCTTCCCGATGCTTACGGCAGAGGCAGAATTATCGGTGACTACCGCAGAGTTGCTCTTTATGGTGTTGACCGTCTTATCGAAGACAAGATGGAACAGAAGGCTACAACACGCTCTGCTATGTATTCTCAGGTAATCCGTGACAGAGAAGAATTAGCTGAACAGATTCGTGCTCTTGAAGCTCTTAAGCAGATGGCAGCAAGCTACGGCTATGACATTTCTCAGCCCGCAGCCAACACACAGGAAGCTATTCAGTGGCTCTATTTTGGTTACCTTGCAGCTGTTAAGGAACAGAACGGTGCAGCAATGAGCCTTGGCAGAACTTCTACTTTCATCGATATTTATGCTGAACGTGACCTTAAAAACGGCGTATTTACAGAAAAGCAGATTCAGGAATTTGTAGACCACTTCATTATGAAGCTTCGTCTTATCAAGTTTGCTCGTACACCTGAATACAATGCACTCTTCTCCGGTGACCCCCAGTGGGTAACAGAATCCATTGGTGGTGTTGCAATTGACGGCAGACACATGGTAACAAAGATGAGCTACCGTTACCTTCACACACTTAGAAACTTAGGTCCTGCTCCCGAACCCAACCTTACTGTTCTTTGGTCAACACGTTTGCCCGAAAACTTTAAGAAATTCTGTGCTAAGACTTCTATCGAAACAAGCTCTGTGCAGTATGAAAACGACGACCTTATGAGATTTACACATGGTGATGACTACGCTATCGCTTGTTGCGTATCTTCCATGAGAGTTGGTAAGGAAATGCAGTTCTTCGGTGCAAGAGCTAACCTTGCTAAGTGTCTTCTCTACGCTATAAACGGCGGTCGTGATGAAGTTTCCGGTAAGCAGGTTGGTCCTGAATACCGTCCTATTACAAGCGAATATCTTGACTATGATGAAGTAATGCACCGTTATGATGAAATGATGCGTTGGCTTGCAGGTGTATATGTAAATACACTTAACATCATTCACTATATGCATGATAAGTACTGCTACGAAAAGATTCAGATGGCTCTCCACGATAAGAAAGTTACACGTTGGTTCGCAACAGGTATCGCAGGTCTTTCCGTTGTAGCCGACTCTCTTTCCGCAATTAAGTACGCAAAGGTTAAGGTTATCCGTGACGAAACAGGTCTCGCTGTAGACTACAAGGTTGAGGGCGACTTCCCCAAGTACGGTAACAATGATGACAGGGTTGACAATATTGCATATGATATTGTACACCGTTTCATGGAACATGTAAGGAAGAATCATACATACCGTGATTCTATCCCCACAACAAGTATTCTTACAATTACTTCTAACGTTGTTTATGGTAAGAATACCGGTGCTACACCTGATGGCAGAAAGAAGGGCGAACCCTTCGCTCCCGGTGCTAACCCCATGCACAGAAGAGATACACACGGTGCTGTAGCATCCCTTTCTTCTGTAGCTAAACTTCCCTTCATCGATGCTCAGGATGGTATTTCCAACACATTCTCTATCATCCCCGGTGCACTTGGTAAGGACGATAAGATTTTTGCAGGCGACATCGAAGTTGATCTCGACTGTTCTAACGGTGCTTGCGGCACACCTACCCTTTTTGAAGGTCTTGACGCAGAATAATTTGCATTTAATTAAATTTTAATTTTAGGAGGATAAACATTATGGCAGCAACACAGAATCAAATTGACAACCTTGTATCACTTTTGGACGGTTATGTAGAAAAAGGCGGACATCACCTTAACGTAAACGTATTTACAAAAGAAACTCTTCTTGACGCTCAGGCACATCCCGAACGTTATCCTCAGCTTACAGTTCGTGTAAGTGGTTACGCAGTTAACTTCATCAAGCTCACAAAGGAACAGCAGGATGAAGTTATCTCCAGAACATTCCACGACTCTATCTAATGAACGGACGTATTCACTCCAGCGAAAGCTTCGGTACTGTTGACGGTCCGGGAGTACGATATGTACTGTTTATGCAGGGTTGTCCCATGCGTTGCAAGTATTGTCACAATCCCGACACATGGGAAGTATCAGGAGGATATGATATAACAGCATCCGAAGTTATCGCTGAATACAATCGTAACCGTGCTTTTTACAAAAAAGGCGGTATTACCGTTACAGGCGGAGAACCTTTGATGCAGGTTGATTTCTTGATTGAGCTTTTCACTTTGGCAAAAAAAGAAAACATTCACACTTGTATTGATACTTCAGGTATAACATTCAAGCCTGATAATATGGAATATATAAAAAAGCTGGACATTTTGATGGGATTAACAGACCTTGTTATGCTTGATATAAAGCATATTGACCCTATATGTCACAAGGAGCTAACAAAGCAGGATAATTCAGGTATTTTGGCATTTGCTAAATATTTAGAAGGAAAAAATATCCCACTTTGGATAAGGCATGTTATTGTTGAAGGCATCACAGACGATAAAAATGACTTAATTAAATTAGGTAACTTTATCGGTAAACTGCATAATCTTCAGGCACTTGACGTTCTTCCCTATCATACAATGGGCGTGAATAAGTATAAGGAGCTTGGTATCCCCTATCCATTGGAGGGTATGCCTGCACTTACACCACAGGATGCATATAAGGCAAAGGAATTCATTATGGAAGGCATCCGTATGGTACATCACAAATAAGATAAAATCCCCCCGACAGATTTACTGTCAGGGGGATTTTGCATTGTTTAAAATTATTTCTTTTTGTTTTTTCTAAGTAAAACAACGCTCTGTATAACAAGGAATAAACAAATCATCGCCGCAACGGTAATATTTGTCCACCAAGCCTCGTCCAAACCTAAGGAGGAAACGATGTTCTTTATTGTACTTAAACTTAATACACCAAAGAAAGTACCTATAATATTGCCTACGCCACCTGTTAGCATTGTACCGCCAATGATTGACGATGCAATGGCATTCATTTCAGCACCGCTGGCATGAGAAGGTGAACCTGAACCCACGTGCATGAAATATACAAAACCGCCTATGCCTGCCAAAATACTGCACAAAAGATGTGCTGTGAACTTTGTCCGTTTAACATTGATTCCAAGCATATTTGCACTGTGGTAATTTCCGCCTACTGCATAAAAGTTACGGCCTGTTTTTGACCATTTCAAAAATACAAAAAGTAGAAGTACAATCACTACTGCCACAATTACCCCGGGTTCCACATAAGCGGGAACATATTTCCCCAGCTTATTGACGCTACCCATCCCGGGTACGTAAACACGTGTTCCCTTCAATGCTTTAAAGGCTTCGTTTTGCACATTAAACTGAGTAGAGTTGACAATTGTTGTCATACCCTTTGCAAAAAACATTCCCGCCAGTGTTACAATAAAGGGTTGAATTTCTAAGTACGCAACAAGATAACCTTGTACTATACCGAAGGCAACGCCTATTCCAAGTGCCAAAAGCATTGCAGTTGGAACATTGCCTCCGCCGTAATCAAGATGTACGGCACAGCTCATACATACAAGTGCTGTTAAAGTACCGACGGAAATATCAATACCGCCTGTAATCATTACAATGCTCATACCGCAGGAAAGAATAATCAATGCGGCATTATCGTTAAGTATGTTAAAGAAGGTCTGTGGTTTTGTAAAGCCTGAACCCAATAACACAACTGCACTTACATACATAACAAGAAATACTACAATTGTAATTAAAAGAAGCAGGTTTGTATCGGTAATACCGCCCTTCTTTTTTAAAGAACCTTTACCAGTAGCCATTTTTGACATATTAACCTACCTCCTTTACATTCTTTACAGGAGCTATCTTCTTCCAGAGCTTACCTGTTTTTTCACGTACAACAGGAGCACTCATAACAACAAGAATTATAACTACTACTGCCTTATAAGCAGGCAATGCATCGGAAGCAACGTTAAATTTAAAGAGCGTTGTTGTCAAAAACTGAATAACATATGCACCTAAAATTGACGCTTTCATATCGAATTTTCCGCCACCAAGAGCATTTCCGCCAAGTGCAACTGCCAAAATGGCATCCATTTCAATGTCCTTTGCTATTACAGAATAGTTGATTGTTGAAATACGGCTTACCTTAATAAGTGCGGCAACAGCAACGCAAAGACCCATAATAACATAAGATAAGAACTTAATAAACTGTGGATTAAGACCGTTAAGACGTGAAGATTCTGAATTAATACCTACCGCCTGAACATATAAGCCCAAATTTGTAAATTTCAGCACCAGTGCAATAACAATCATACAAGCTATTGCTATAAACACAGGTGTAGGAACAGGTATTCCGGGAATAAAATTACCGAAATATCCGAAAACGGGCTCTTTTATAATCGGAAGCTGATTACCGTTAATCCATGCGGCAATAGAACGTCCTGCCGTAAAAAGTATAAGGGTTGCCACCATTGGCTGAATTTTAAAATATGCAACAAGTGTTCCGTTAAAAGCACCGAACAACATACTGACAAGGCATGCGATTAAAAATGCCACAATAATAGGTGCCTGCATTGTCTCAGGTCTTGCACCTGCATTACCGCAAAGAATACGAAGTATAACACTGCCTGCAATAGCAATTGTAGCACCTACAGAAATGTCCTGACCGCCTGATGCCGCAGTAACCAATGTCATACCGATAGCTAAGATTACAAGCTCCGAAGCATTGTTCAGAATAGTTATTAAATAACCTGACAATACAGGGTCCCCTGCACTGTTCTGACCTAATGTAATTTTAAAGAAAGAAGGGTCTGCAATTAAATTAAATATTACCAGAATGAGCAGTGCCGCAATAGGGATGAAAATCTGTTGGCGTACCAGTGATAATAAGAAATTCCCCTTTGGCTGTTTCTTTGCCATATCAACCCTCACCTCCTGCAATAGTAGTCATAATTGTATTTTGTGTCAGCCCATCACCCGAAAGCTCACCTACAACCTTTCTGTCACGCATGACAACAAGTTTGGAACATGTTCTGAGCATTTCATCAATTTCGGAAGAAATAAAAGTAATGCTCTTTCCTTCTTTGGCAAGCTTTAAAACAAGCTTCTGAATTTCAATCTTTGTTCCCACATCAATACCGCGTGTGGGTTCGTCAAGTATAAGATATGAAGGATTTGTCAAAAGCCATCTTGCTAAGATTACTTTCTGCTGATTGCCGCCTGACAGTGACTTAATAGGCGTGTTTGATGATGCTGTTTTAATTTCCAGAAGTTTTATATATTCATCAGCAAATGCCTCTGCTTTTGCCCTTGAAAATGGTTTGAAGAAACCTTTCATAACCTGAAGTGCAAGAATAATATTTTCCCTTACAGACAAATCGCCCACAATGCCGTCACGTTTTCTGTCTTCGGGCAGATAGCCAATGCCGTGCCTCATTGCATCCAAAGGTTTTGAAATTTTAACCTTTTCACCGTTTACAAAAACTTCTCCTCCGGTGGTTTTATCAGCACCGAAAATTGCCCTGACACATTCACTTCTGCCGGAACCTAAAAGCCCTGTGAAACCATTTACTTCACCTTTATGCACAGAAAAATCAAATGGACTGATACCTGATGTGCTTGTAAGGTTTTTAACCTCAAGAACGGGAATCTCATTATCAAAATCTTCTGCCTTATTATCGTGATTTTTAATTTCCGAAAGGTCGTCCAGTTCCTTACCCAGCATTTTTGATACAAGTTGCACTCTGGGAAGTTCTGCTATAGGATATTCGCCTACTAATTGCCCGTCACGAAGAACAGTAATGCGGTCACAGACCTCATATACCTGATCAAGAAAGTGTGTAACAAATATTATACCTACGCCGTTAGCTTTCAGCTCACGCATTAATTTGAACAGCTTTTCAACTTCCTGTTCATCCAAGGAAGATGTGGGTTCGTCAAGAATTAAAACTTTACAATCCATATCAACTGCACGGGCAATTGCCACCATCTGTTGTACTGCAATAGAGCAAGTTCCCAACTGCTGAGTGGGCTTTGCAGGAATACCCAATTCTTCCAGAATACGTCCGGCATCTGCGTTCATTTTTTTCCAGCTTACTCCTGCACCTTTTTTTCTGGCAATGTACATATTCTCCGCCACTGTAAGATTAGGACAAAGGGTAATTTCCTGATAAACAGTGCTTATACCTGTTCTTTGTGCATCTTGAGGGGATTTAATATTAACAGGATTGTCCTCTATATAAATCTCACCACCATCTTTTTCATGCACACCTGTGAGAACTTTTATAAGTGTTGACTTACCGGCACCATTCTCACCCATAAGGGCATGAATTTCCCCTCCTCGCAATGTAAAATCCACGTTATGGAGAGCTTTTACACCGGGGAAATATTTGCAAATTCCTCTCAGCTTTAAAACAGCGTTGTCTTTTTCCATGTTATCGCCTCCATTATATCTAATTAAAAACACGCGGTGCGGATTCACTCCGTACCGCGTGTGCAGTTCAAATATAAAACTTAGATACCGTAGTTATCTACATCTTCCTGAGTGATTGTAGTAGCATCAAAGCCCTTTTCTTCCATAACTACAACTTTTTCAGCGGGAGCAGAACCACTTTCAAGACCTGCGATAATTTCATCAATATATCCTGCCTGGAAGGGGTTACACTGACCGTCATAGTTCCAGTTACCAGCAAGGAGTTCTTCAAGAGCCCACTTATTGCAGTCAAAGCCCATGATAATAACATCACCATCAACACCATGTGTGATGCCTGCTGCGTCAAGAGCTGCTACAGCACCCTTAGCCATGTCATCGTTTTCAGCATAAATAACATTGAAAGCTTCACCGGAGTCGATAACAGCCTGTACAATCTGTTGTGCTGTTTCAGCATTCCATTCAGCTGTCTGCTGTGTTACAAGATTCCAGTTTTCATTTTCCTGAACCATTGTGTCAAGTGCACCTGTACGGCCAATCTGTGCAGATGAACCCATAACACCCTGGATATGGATAACGTTATATGTTTCTAAATTCTGACCAGCCAACCAATTTACAGCTGTTTCGCCTTCAAGTGCCATATCGGAAACGATAGAAGCAACATACAAGCTTTCATCAGCGTCAATTGTTCTGTCGAAAAGAATTACCTGAATACCTGCATCTGCGGCATCCTGCAACACTGTATCCCAACCGGATGTACCTGCGGCGGAAATTAATAAGTAGTCAACTTCGTCCTGAATGAACTTCTGTGCATATGCAATCTGTTCATCATTCTTAAGGGAGTATGCAAAAGAAGCATCATAGCCGTTTTCTTCACAGAATACACGCTTCATATCTGCATCGTTAGCTGTACGGTAACCTGATTCATTAGGGTCGTTATTGATAATACCAACTTTAATGAGTTCAGAGACAGGAGCTGTATCCTCAACTACAACTTCCTCGCCTGTGTTGGAACATGCAACAAGTGCAAATACCATTACCAGTGCCAACATAATACTGAGTAACTTTTTCATCTTACATCCTCTTCTTTCTTTTTTGATTGGGTAGGCAAACAATTTGCTCTTCCCTATGTCTACATTAAACCACTATTTTGTTTTTTTGTCAACTATTTTGTGCAAAATTTATTATTTTTTATAAATTATTCATATTGTTTTTATAACTTTTGCACAATTTGTAATTTTTCAGGAAGGCTTTCTGTTCACCGGTTATTCTGAAACTTTCAACCGCCTTTTGTATGGCTTTATTGTGGACCCATAAAGGTAAAGAAAATTCAGTTATATAAGGTGAAACTTCTTCCCACTGTTTTGAAAGTGCCGTTGCAAAATACCATGCAATCATCATGTTAACGTAATACTCGTCACTTTTTATTTCTGACACAATCTTCGGGTATACAGGATCAAAATCATCATCCAGAAAATGTGTCATCAGCATACCTATGGCAAACCGCACGGTATAAACCTTATCTGAATTTAACCAGTTTTTTATTTCCCCTAAAAGTTCCCTCTTGTGTTTTTTAAAGCATTTCGGTCTTAACATATCACAAGTTGCCCAGTTGTCAACATATGGTAAAAATTCATTGACTTTTTGAATACATAAGTCATAATCCTTAATATTTTCAAGTAAAAAAGCATGAAGATTATTTTCTTCATAATATTTGTGCGGAAGAACTTCTAAAAACCTATTGGCATCATCTTCTTTAAGTTCTTTTGCAAATTTTCTTAAAACGGGTGTACGTATGCCGATAATCAAATCTTTCTTTACATTCGGCATTAATTTTGCATGAAAATCCCTGTATTTTAAATCCTGCATCTCAAAAAGGCTGTTTCTTATGTTGCTGTTTATAATGCTGCTTATTTCACTTTCACCAAAAACTTCTATACCGTTTTCTTTCAGAAGTTTTGCAGTAATTCCGTCACCTTGTATAACAGTATGAGTGAAAGTCCCGTCATAAATCTCCCCACTGCCGCAAGAAGGGCTTCTCTCTTTAAGTACAGCTTTTTTTATATTGAACATTTTGCAAATTTTAAGTGCTTCGCAGGCACCTTTCATATATTCCTTTGTTACATCAATACCATCTTTATTTATAACTTTTTCTTTTATTATTTCACTTGGTGTTCTCGGTGTGGGAAGTCCGCCGTAAATTTCAGGGCAAAAAGGGATAAGATTGAAGTTTTCTTCTATTCCTTTTAAATCATATTCAACACTTTTCCCGTCATAACGGCAGGCAAATCCTAAAAGGCACGCACTTATTAAAACATTTTCCATAACTTACAACTCCTGTAACTGAAAACAGGCAGCATTATCGGCTGCCTGTTCTTATTCTGTTAATTGCTCTTTTTAATTTAAGCTCAGCTATTTTTAATTCAAAATCAGTCTGATGGTTTGCTATTCTTTCTTCGGCTTTTGCTTTTGCCCTTTCGGCTCTTTCCAAGTCGATTTCGTCTTCCCATTCAAAGGTATCTGCCACCAGCGTAGCTTTAGAGTTTGATACAACCAACGTGCCGCCACTGCATGATGCACGCCTATATTCTCCGTTTTGTTTAACCTTTACAATACCTATCGAAAGAGGTGCAATATACTCGGTATGTCTTGCCAAAATGCACACATCACCATTTATAGTTCTTGCAACAAGACTTTCAGCTTCACCTTCAAACTTAACCTTGTCGGGTGTCACTATTTTTAAAAAGTAAGTGCTCATTTACTTTGCCCCTTTTCTCTTGCCTCGTCTATTGTGCCTACAAACAAAAATGCTGATTCAGGCACATCGTCGCACTTACCTTCAATAATTTCCTTAAATCCGCGGATAGTTTCACTAAGTGGAACATACTTACCCTGCATACCTGTAAACTGTTCGGCAACACTAAAGGGCTGTGACAAGAACCTCTGTACCTTTCTTGCACGTGATACAATAAGTTTGTCTTCTTCGCTAAGTTCATCCATACCCATAATTGCAATAATATCCTGAAGCTCATTATAACGCTGAAGAATTTTCTGTACATTTTTTGCAACAAGGTAATGTTCCTCACCTACCACATCAGGAGTAAGAATTCTTGACGTGGACTCAAGAGGGTCAACCGCAGGGAAAATACCCATTGAAGATATTGCTCTTGAAAGTACGGTTGTAGCATCAAGATGGGCGAATGTTGTTGCCGGAGCAGGGTCTGTAAGGTCATCGGCAGGCACATAAACTGCCTGAACTGATGTAATTGAGCCCTTCTTAGTGGATGTAATTCTCTCCTGCAACTGACCCATTTCAGTGGCAAGTGTAGGCTGATAACCAACGGCTGAGGGCATTCTGCCCAAAAGTGCTGAAACCTCACTGCCTGCCTGTGTGAAACGGAAAATGTTATCAATGAACAAAAGCACATCCTGACCTTCCCTATCACGGAAATATTCTGCCATAGTAAGTCCTGAAAGAGCTACTCTCATTCTCGCTCCCGGAGGTTCATTCATCTGACCGTATACAAGGGCAGTTTTGTCAATAACCCCTGATTCTTTCATTTCGTTATATAAATCGTTACCTTCTCTTGTTCTTTCGCCTACGCCTGAAAATACAGAAAGACCGCCATGTTCTTTGGCAACATTGTTAATAAGCTCCATGATAAGAACAGTCTTACCAACACCGGCACCACCGAAAAGACCTATCTTACCACCTTTTGCATAGGGACAGATAAGGTCAACGACTTTGATACCTGTTTCAAGTATTCCGGCACTGCCCTCCTGTTCTTCGTAAGAAGGTGCCTGGCGGTGGATACTCCATCTTTCTTCTGTTTCGGGTGCGGGCATGTTATCCACAGGTTCGCCCAAAAGGTTAAAAATTCTGCCAAGTGTTCCTCTGCCTACAGGAACGGTAATACTGTTACCTGTATCACAAACCTCTGCTCCGCGGCATAATCCGTCAGTTGAATTCATTGCGATACAGCGTACAACATCATCACCGATATGCTGTGCGACTTCAACCGTAATAGTATCATCATTAATCTTTACCGTAAGGGCATTGTTAAGATTGGGGAGCTTTCCGTTTTCAAACCTGACGTCAATTACAGGTCCTTCAACTCGGATAACTTTACCTATATTTTCTGCCACTTTAGTCACCTCTTTAAAATCAATTCTCACTGCCTGCCACAATTTCAGTAATTTCCTGAGTAATTGCAGCCTGCCTTGATCTGTTATATTTAAGTGTTAAATCAGCAATCATCTCGTCAGCATTCTTGTTAGCCGCCTGCATTGCGTTTCGTCTTGAGGACAATTCCGATGCAACAGAAGAAGTCACTGCACCGTAAATAATACCTGTAATATACTGTGGTATAAGGTGTGAAAATACGCTTTCCGCACCGCCTTCATATATTGTCAGAACTCTTGACTTTCCTTCCCTTTCATTTGTCGGAACAAAGGGTAGCAGTTTTTCCGTTTCAGGTTCAAATGTCAAAACATTGACAAATTTAGTATATGAAACAACTGCATTTCCAAATTTTCCTTCTTTGTAGTCATTTGCCAGAAGAGAGGCAATCTGTCTGCAATCGGTAAGACGTACATCACCTGCAACAGCATAGTCATAGGTTAAAATATGCACATCACGCTTTGAGAAATATTCAACTGTTTTTTTACCGATAGGGATAATATAATCACCCGGTTTTATGTTTAATGAACGGAACAAGTTAGCATTGTAGCCACCGGCAAGACCTCTGTCACCTGCAATGATAACATGGCATGTGGGCTTTGCATCGTCACCTTTACAAAAAGGTGACGAAAAATCGGTATTGTTTGCTATAATATCCTCAGCCAAATCCAAAAGTGAATTAAAGTAGGGCTTTGAGTTTTCCATGCTTTCTTTTGCTCGTCTGAGTTTACTTGTAGCAACAAGCTCCATAGCCTTGGTAATCTGCTTCGTACCTTCAACGCTCTTTATTCTGTTTTTGATAATTTTTGTAGACTGGGGCATAATTTGCCTCCTATCACAGGTTTAAAAATTTATTCTTACTGTCAGTAAGAGCATCTTTTATCATCTGTTCTGTTTCGCCGTCAATATCCTTAGTTTCATTGATTTTCTCAATAATCTTAGGGAAATTGTTTGTAACATTTTCAAAAAGGAACTGTTCAAATTCGCTTACACGGTTAACTTCAATATCCTTTAGATAATCGTTTACACAAGCGTAAATAATAACTACCTGCAGTTCAACCGGAACAGGCTTATTTCTTCCCTGCTTTAGAACTTCAACAATTCTTTCACCTTGGGCAAGACGCATTTTTGTATCTTCGTCAAGGTCCGAGCCGAACTGTGCAAAGGATGCCAATTCACGATACTGTGAATACATAAGTTTAAGCTTACCGGCAACCTTCTTCATAGCCTTAATCTGTGCACTGCCGCCAACACGGCTTACACTGATACCGGGGTTTACTGCCGGCATAATACCGGAATGGAAAAGCTCAGTTTCAAGGAAAATCTGACCGTCTGTAATACTTATTACATTGGTTGGAATATAAGCACTTACATCCCCTGCCTGTGTTTCAATAATGGGAAGCGCAGTAAGTGAACCGCCACCACATTCGGGTGCAAGACGGGCAGCCCTTTCCAAAAGTCTTGAATGAAGATAGAATACATCACCGGGATACGCTTCTCTTCCCGGGGGACGACGTATAAGAAGGCTCATTGCTCTGTATGCAACAGCGTGTTTTGATAAATCATCATAAATAATAAGTGCATCCTTACCCTGATACATAAAATGTTCGCCCATACTGCAACCTGCATAAGGCGCAATATACTGCAGGGGTGCACTGTCACTTGCAGTGGCACTTACAACGATTGTATAATCCATAGCACCGTTCTTTTCAAGTGTTTCAACGATTTGTGCCACGGTAGATTTTTTCTGTCCTATAGCAACGTAAATACAGATAACGTCCTTACCCTTCTGGTTAATGATTGTATCTGTGGCAATAACTGTTTTACCTGTCTGCCTATCGCCAACAATAAGTTCACGCTGACCTCGGCCGATGGGAATCATGGAGTCAATAGCCTTAATACCTGTCTGAAGGGGTACGGAAACGGACTTACGTTCAATAATACCTGCCGCACGCATTTCGATAGGGCGGTATTCGGTGTACTTTATTTCACCTTTACCATCAATAGGGTTACCCAAGGCATCAACAACTCTGCCTATAAGGGCATCGCCCACACCTACTTCAACAACTCTGCCTGTTCTTTTAACAATACTGCCTTCTTTAATACCGGCATCACTACCCAAAATACAAAGGCTGACAGTGCCTTCGTTAAGGTTTAAAGCCATTGCCTTTTCACCGTTTTCAAACTCAACCAGTTCGTTTGACATACAGTTTTCAAGACCTGTTGCAGTGGCAATACCGTCACCTACTTCGATAATACGTCCTGTTTCTGTTTCCTTTGTTTTATCGGAGTAGTTCTTTATCTGTTCTTTTATGATGCTTGCAATTTCATCTGAATTAAGTCGCAAATCAATCACTCCAATAGTTAATTTTTACTGATATGTCTTTCAATAGATAGCAATTTACTCTTAACAGAAGCATCTATGCCGGAGTTATCGGTTTCAATAATAATACCACCGATAATATCCTCACGAACTTCAAATTTTGCGTTAACTGTTTTTTGGGAAGACATACTTATTTTTCGGATAATTTCCTTTTGCTTCTCTTCGCTTAAAGGTATTGCCGTAACAATTGTTGCATTTTCAATATTATTATCCTTTAAATATTGTTTTTCATATTCCTTTATACATGGAATAGCTATATCAAAAATCCTTTTCTTTGCAAGGATTTTCAAAAAATTCATGGCATAATCATGAATTTGTCCCGAAAAAGCTTTTTCAAGTAAAGCTACTCTTTCCTCGCCTGTTAAAGCGGCAGAAGACATAAGAGACACATATTCCTTGTTTTCTTCTAAAACTTTTTCAACAACTTTCAAGCTGTCATATACATCCTTTGTACAATTTTCCTCGTTTGCACAATCGTACAAAGATGATGAATACAGCACAACTCTCTCATTCATTTGAAGCACCTAACCCTTCCAGGGCACTTTCAATCAGTTCATGATGCTTCTTTTCGTCAATATCCTTTTTAATAATTTTTTCTGCAATTTCTACAGCCATTGACGAAATTTCACCCTGAAGTTCATTAAACGCACTTTCCTTTTGTGCATCTATACTCTTCTGTGCTTTCGTAATCATGTCCTGTGCCTTTTCTTCAGCCTCTTTTACGATAGAGTCTGAACGCATCTGGGCATTATTAACGGCATCTGAAACTATTCTTCCTGCTTCGCTCTGTGCGTTTGAAAGCTTTTCCTGATAGGAAGTACGCATATCTTCCGCATCTTTTTGTGCCGTTTCAGCTTTAGAATAGGAAGAATTTATTTCATCTTCACGCTCTTTCAGCATCTTCTGTATAGGCTTAAAGAAAAGCTTCTTAACAAGAAGAAATAATATCAGTAAGTTTACCCAGGTGAATATGAGAGTCCATGTATCCAGTGTAACAAACGGTTTTACCATGGAATTCACTCCTTATGAATACTAATTATTAAAGCTGACCTACAAAGGGATTTACGAAGAGTAATATCATAGCTACTACCAAGCCATAGATACCTGTAGATTCCGCAACAGCACAACCGAAGAGCATTGTAGATGTAATATCACCCTTTGCTTCAGGCTGGCGACCTACTGCTTCAGCAGCTTTACCTGCGGCAAAGCCCTGACCAATACCGGGGCCTATACCTGCAATCATTGCAAGGCCCGCACCAATTGCACTACCTGCCATAACTATCGCTTTTGCTAAAATTGTTGATTCCATAATGAAACCTCCTGTGTTAATTTTTTTGTTTTATATGAAATTTTAATTATATACTTTGTCAGTCGCCTGCACCGGAAACGTTAACCATTGTGAGCATTGAAATGATATATGCCTGTAAAAATCCCGTAAACAGGTCAAAATATATTGATAAAACTGCCGGTATTCCCGCCTGCAGTATAGGCATTGTTGCAATAAAATCAACAGGAATCCATCCCAATATCATACTGCTTCCTGCCGCCAGAGCCGCATAAATGAGCTTTGTAATAACAATACCTGCGGCTATATTACCAAAATGACGAAACGCCATAGAAACAGGGTTTGCTATTTCACTTATAATATTTATAGGGGTAATTACCGGCACAGGCTCGGTATAACTTTTAAGCCAGCCGCCTACACCGTGAGTGCGGATATTTGTGACAATGACCATAACAGTTGTTAAAAGTGCCATTGCCGCTGTTGTGGAAAGGTCACCTGTAACAGCTCTTAAGCCTGTAAGACTTATAAGAGAACCGAACATTGAATAAGCAAAGAGGGCACATATATATGGTGTAAAGTTTGACCATTTCTCACCCATAACACCTGTTACAAGGTTCATAAGCATATTGTATATTTTTTCTGCCACAAGCTGTTTTTTTGACGGATTTCTTAAACTTAGATTTCTGGTGAGAATAAAGCAAAGCAAGCTTACAAATAAGACCACAATCCATCCGTTTACAACAGTTTCCGTGATAGAGATATTGCCTATTTTAAATAAAACTTTAGGTCCTGTTATTTGTATATTCACGGATTAATCACCTCTTCTTTTCCGTTCTCTTTTGAACGGATATGACCTACAAAACTTATAACAAACCTTTGATAAAAAAGCGGTATAACCGCTGATATCCAATTGAATACGGGGAGCTTTATTGCCACAATTATCATAACAGCCGCCGCAAGGAGCCTTAAGGTATAGGTCGCCGATACCCTTGCCTGAGCATTTTTAGGATCTTTTTCAACGTTTTTAGAAACGGAAATTGCCAAAGACAAGAAGCTTAAGGACACAAAGCTACAACCGAGCAGTGCTCCGAAAACAACTTCTTTTGAAAAATATCCTGCTAAAGCAAAAATAAGAACCATGACAATTCCTAAGATGAAATTGCCAATTGTTACCCGTAACACATCAGTTTGAACGCTTTTTGTCATCTTCCTTATCCTCCATTTCCTTTTTCACGGTTTTAATAAAAGATGCCATTGTTGTAAACGATGCCGCTACGCCTAAAAGCATACCTACAATCACAACCCAAGTACCTGTATTAAAAGTATTATTTATCCAAAGGGCAAATATTACGCATAATATGATTGGTGAAACCATGCTTAACCCAAACTGAGTAATCCAAGCTGCCGCACGCATATGCTTATATTTATCTTTATCAGACATTACAGCCTCCGTAATTGTTTACTTTCCAGTTATTTTATACCTTTTTTCATTTGTAGTCAATAAAATCTGCTTTGTTTTTATAATTTTTTCACAATTTTCTATTTTCAAACCAAAATACCTCCCAAATAAAAATCATTTTTTGTAACAATTTTCACCCGGGAGGTTAATTAAACATAGTATTTAATTATTCTGTCAAAGCCTTTGTGTCAATGGCAATCATCATTTCCTCGTCTGTGGGAACAACCATTACCTTAACTGTAGAATCAGATGTAGAAACAGTCTTAAGTTCACCTTTGCATTTATTTGCTTCTTCGTCCATCTTTGCACCCATGTATGTAAAGTTTTTCATAACTTCATTACGTACCCAGCCGTTGTTTTCACCAACACCGCCTGTAAAGATAACAACATCAACACCGTTCATTGCGGCAATGTAGCTACCAACAATCTTTCTGATGGAATATGTAAACATATTGTATGCCAAAGTTGCTCTTTCGTTACCGTCCTTGCTTGCAGCTTCAAGGTCACGGTAGTCGTTGGAAACACCGCTGACACCAAGCATACCACTCTTCTTGTTCATGATTGTGTCAAATTCCTTAGCACTTACGCCAAGCTTATCAATAAGATATGTAACAATAGCAGGGTCGATATCACCGCAACGTGTACCCATGGGAAGACCTGCAAGAGGTGTAAAGCCCATTGAAGTATCAACTACCTTACCGTTTTCAATAGCGGCGATACTGCTACCGTTGCCTAAGTGGCAAGTGATAATCTTAAGAGAGGAAATATCCTTACCTAATACTTCAGCCGCCTTCTTGGAAACATACTTATGGCTTGTACCGTGGAAACCGTATCTTCTTACCTTGTATGTTTCATAATATTCATAAGGAAGTGCGTACATATAAGCTGTAGAGGGCATTGTCTGATGGAAAGCTGTATCAAAAACAGCTACGTTAGGTACATTAGGCATTGCCTTTTCGCATGCTTCAATACCGATAATGTTTGCAGGATTATGCAAAGGAGCCAATTCACTGCAAGCTTCGATAGATGCCTTAACTTCGGGAGTTATAACAACACTTTCAGAGAAGTTTTCACCACCGTGTACAACTCTGTGACCTACAGCACCGATTTCGTCCATAGACTTAATAACGCCTGTTTCGGGTGCTACAAGAGCATCAAGCACAAGCTTTATTGCATCAGAATGGTCCTTCATTGGTGCCATTGTAGTAATCTTATCACCGTCAGCACGCTTATATTCAAGCTTGCTTCCGTCTATACCGATTCTGTCACAAAGACCCTTTGCCATTACAACCTGATTATCCATATCTATAAGCTGATACTTCAAAGAGGAACTACCAGCATTGATAACTAAAATCTTCATTTTTATTTATTCCTTTCAAACATAATTAGTCAAGTGCCTGTGCCTGTACAGAAGTGATAGCAATAACGCCAACAACATCTTCCGCACTGCAACCGCGGGAAAGGTCGTTAACAGGCTTTCTGATACCCTGAAGGATGGGGCCGTATGCTTCAGCATTTGCAAATCTCTGAACAAGCTTATAACCGATATTACCTGCATTAAGGTCAGGGAATACAAGAACATTCGCCTTGCCTGCAACAGTGCTTTCGGGGCACTTCAAAGCCGCAACGGAAGGAACGATAGCCGCATCAAGCTGAAGTTCACCGTCAACCTGTAATTCGGGAGCCTTTTCCTTAACAAGCTTTGTAGCAATCTGCATTTTTTCAACAAGATCGCTCTTTGCTGAACCGTATGTAGAATAGCTGAGCATAGCTACCTTAGGTTCTGCACCGATAAATGCCTTAAATGTCTTTGCAGAGGAAATAGCAATTTCACTAACCTGTTCTGCATCGGGGTTTTCGTTAAGACCGGAGTCAGCAAAAATAAGGTTACCTCCTTCACCGTAAGGACAGTTGGGAACGCACATCATAAAGAATGCACTTACTAATTTTGTTCCGGGTGCAGTCTTAAGAATCTGAAGTGCGGGACGGATAACATTTGCAGTAGCATTGCAAGCACCTGCAACCATACCGTCAGCATCTCCCTTATGTACCATCATTACGCCAAAGTAAAGAGGATCCTTCATAAGCTTTACAGCCATTTCTTCAGTCATACCCTTCGCCTTACGCATTTCAAGAAGAGTCGATGCATAATCGTCAAATTTATCGCTCTGTAAAGGGTCAACAATAGTTGCCTTAGAAATATCGCAATTTTGCTCATTTGCCATCTTGCAAATTTCATCTTTTTGTCCTAAAATAATAATATCAGCGATTTCTCCGTTTGATGCATCAGCAGCAGCCTTAACGATTCTCTTGTCAAAACCTTCTGCAAGAACAATCTTTTTCTTGTTCGCCTTTGCCTTTGCAATCATATTGTCTAAAAACTGACTCATAACAATACCTCCATATAATAATTATCATATGGGAATATTATACTACTCCAATAACAAACTTTCAACTAATTTTTACAAAAAAGAGTGTGATTTTCATGAAAATTTGTGCCACAGTTGCAGAATTTAATCCATTTCATAACGGTCATGGCTATCTTGCCGGTGCTTTCAGGGAAGAGTATGACGGCATGATTGCCGTTATGAGCGGTAACTTCGTCCAAAGAGGTGAGGCAGCCGTATATAACAAGTTTGCACGTGCAAAAGCTGCAATTGCCAACGGTTTTGATTTGGTTATTGAATTACCGATTATATATGCTCTTTCTTCGGCAGAGTTTTTTGCAACGGGAGCAATAAAAATTTTAAACAGCACCAATGTTGTTGATTCTTTAGTTTTCGGTTCGGAGCTTGGTGAAATAGAACCACTTCGGGAAGTGGCTATGTTGGCATTGGACGAAACAAGTGAATTTAAAGATACATTAAAGTTCCATCTTTCTTCCGGAGAGCCTTATCCCAAAGCGTTGGCAAAAGCATATGCCACAGTAGGGATTGACGAAAAGCTGGTAACCTCACCTAACAACATTTTAGGTATTGAATATATAAAAGCACTTATTAAAACAAAATCCACCATAACACCTATGACGTTAAGACGTTTCGGCGCTTCTCATGATTCATTTATTGCTTCTAATTCGGTGGCATCTGCATCACATATAAGAAGCCTTATAGAAAAGGGCAGTTTTACACAAAACTTTATGCCTACTTTCCCCTACCCCGTCCCGGTATTTGACAAGCAGTTTTCAAATATAATCCTTTATGCTTTAAAGTCTGCAAAATTTGAAGACCTTATTAAAATACCTGATTGCAGTAGTGAATTGGCATCAAGATTTCTTTCAGCATCCAAATTGACAAACGTAAACGATATTGTTTCCTATGTAAAAACAAAAAACTATACCGAAAGCAGAATAAGACGCATATTGTGGAATTTGGTTTTAAAGAACAATATTTCACCATCAACTGACCCTACCTATATCCGTATTCTGGCACAGAATAAACAGGGAAGCAAAATTTTGTCACAGATGAAAGCTGTTTCAACACTTCCCATTGTACAGAAAAGTGTTGAGTTAAAGAAAGATAATATATTTATATTGGAATCAACTGCAACCGACATTTATAACATTGCGACAGGTCATCCTTCAGGCGAGGATTTTCGTCACACACCTGTACAAATGTAGTTTTAGGAAAATAAAAAGGGTGCGATAAATCGCACCCTTTTATTTATGAGTAAAAAATTACTTTACTGCATCCTTAAGAGCCTTACCTGCCTTGAAAGCGGGAGCCTTACAAGCAGCGATTTCGATTGTTTCGCCTGTAGCAGGGTTCTTACCTGTACGAGCAGCTCTTTCTCTAACTTCGAATGTACCGAAACCAACGAGAGCAACCTTGTCACCGTTCTTAAGTGCTTCTGTTACAGCGTCAACTGTAGCAGCAAGGGCAGCATCAGCATCCTTCTTAGAAAGGCCTGCCTTAGCAGCAATAGCATTTACTAATTCTGTCTTGTTCATTACATTTTCACCTCCATCATATTGTAGTGCGTCAATATATATCGCACCCACAGGGCACGATTTAATTTCTGGTCAACGCGACTTCATCGTTATTATAACACAATCAAATTGGGAATTTCAATAGGTTTTTCATAAAATTTATCATTTTTTTGAGTTTTTTTGGTATTTATTTTCAACATTTGTTTTATTTATTCCTTTTTCAATATTTTATTGACTTTCTTTTTGTGCTGTGTTACAGTTCATTTGTGCTTTTTAAGGAGTGATATATATGCAAGTTAAAGCTGAAGATAGTCTGATAGAAAGTTTTAAGCGAAACAAAAACCACAGTTTAAAAACCTTACTGTCACTTTATAAGGGCAACTATATAAAAATGTTATTTGCTCTTGTGTTTTTCATTATCAAACGTTCACCGGAATGGGTATTGCCAATTGTTACTGCCAACATTATAAATATTGCCACTTCCCCCTCTGAGCATACATTAAATCAGCTTATTTTAAACACTGCAGTAATGGTTTTCTTTATCCTTCAAAACGTACCTACGAATTATATATATTTTAGAACATACCGCTATGTAATCCGAAGTGTTGAGTCAAAGCTAAGACAGGCACTTGTGCGGAAAATGCAACAGCTTTCAATCACTTATCATAAAGAAATGCAATCAGGAAGATTGCAGTCAAAAATCATGCGTGACGTTGAAGCGGTTGAAACATTATCAACACAATTCTTTATCGGCATGCTGCAAATTGTAATGGATTTGGCAGTTGCACTTTTTATAACAGGTACAAAAAATATTGCCGTACTGTTTTTCTTCCTTTTAACTGTTCCCTTTGCTGTTTTGCTTATAACTCTTTTCCGTAAACGTATCCGTAAACGTAACAACGAGTTCAGGCGTGAAATGGAAGAAACAAGTGCAATGGTTATGGAAATGGTTGAATTAATTCCCGTAACCCGTGCACACGGATTGCAGAATTATGAAATACACCGTATGGGTACACAGATGAAAAAGGTTGCTTCAAAGGGTTTAAAGCTTGACGTTATCCAGGAGCTTTTCGGTTCTATGACATGGGTAACTTTCCAGATTTTCCAGCTTGCCTGCCTATCTTTTACAGGATATTTGGCATTTACAAACAGAATAACTGTTGGCGAAGTTGTGCTTTACCAAAGCTATTATTCCATAATTGTGCATCAGGTATCCAATTTAGTAGGGCTTCTTCCGTCTATGAGTAAGGGGCTGGAATCTGTCCGAAGTATCGGTGATGTTCTCTCTGCAATGGATGTTGAAAATAATTCAGGAAAAAAGAACCTCCGTGATATAAAAGGCGATATTGACTTTTCTTCCGTTTCCTTCACTTATCACAATGCGGAAAGTCCTGTTCTTGACGACTTTTCATTGAAAGTACATCAGGGTGAAACCGTGGCACTTGTAGGTGAAAGCGGTGCAGGTAAAACTACAATACTTAATCTTATAATGGGCTTTAACCAGCCCACGAAGGGGCTTATTACAATTGACGAAAACGATATAACAAAAATTAATCTTAACTCCCTCCGCCATCATCTTGCGGTTGTACCCCAGAACACTATTTTGTTTTCAGGCACTTTAAGGGACAATATTACTTATGGAATGGATAATGTAACGGAAGATAAACTTAGTGAAGTTTTGGATGCGGCAAACCTTACAGAACTTGTCTCATCCCTCCCCGATGGATTGGACACCATGATTAATGAACACGGTTCTAATCTCTCCGGCGGACAAAGACAGCGTATCTCCATTGCACGAGCACTTATCCGTGACCCAAAAATTATTATTTTAGACGAAGCCACCAGTGCACTTGACACTATTTCCGAACGAAAAATACAAGCATCCATCGACACACTTTGCAAAAACCGAACAACATTTATCGTTGCACACCGTCTTTCCACCATACGTAACGCAGACAAAATTGCCGTTATAGAAAACGGTAAATGTGTTGAACAGGGCTCTTTCGAGGCTCTTTTAGCAAAGAAAGGTAAATTTTATGAACTTAATAAAATGCAGATTGGGTAACAAAAAAGACTTTTGCCGAGGCAAAAGTCTTTTTTGTTACTTTATCCTAATACCTTTTCTTCAAAACTTTTTATATCATAGCCTTTTTCTTCAAGCCACATTACGGTTTCTTTGTATTTTGTTGTAAGGTCAAAATGTATACTACATGTATAAACATCTTTACCACCGCAAGTACATTCAATATAGCATCCACCTATATAACTTTCATCACTATCTCCATGCAAATCAGTATAGCTTAATTTTTCCACATCTCTTTTTGCACATTCAAGAAATTCGTTAAGCTCTGCAATTGTTCCTTCTATTTCATAGCCGTTAACACTGACAGCAACAACGTCATTAACATCATTACGGAAAACTTCTTCGCAAGCATATTTATATTCGGGATATTTATACAGTTTTTCCATTATTTTGTCTCGCTTTTCATTGCTTATGGGGTACCGCCTTGCAACAGTTTTTCCGTTTTTAAGCTCATATACGATGTGTATTCTGGTATCCGCATCTTGGTACCAACCTCGGGTATCATAATTAAAAAGCATAATGTTCTCTTTCCCCGTAAGCTCGGAATGAACATTTACTATGTACTCGTTTATTTTTTCGCTGTCTGTAAAAGGTTCAACGTCTTGATAGTAATAGTTATAAATAGCCGCAGTTTCAATATCGTTTACATCGGGAACATAAGTTTCGTAACCGAAAACACTTGTGAACATTATAAATCCAACCATTAAGAAAAATATAACGCCAAATACAAGATATCCCTTGTAAGTGTGCCATACCTTAATTTGTTTTCTTAAAAGCATTTCACTTCCGAAATAGATAACTGCACCTAAAACTGCCACAACAATAAATACCATTATGGGTTTTTCGCTTATAAGTGAAGAAAAGAGTGCAAATACAGAAAGTGTTCCAACAAATGTTACAGCATACTTAAATATGGGGTTTAATACTTTAAATGCCGCCACATCTTCACTTGTTTCAACATTTCTCTTTTTGTAAATAAAATAGTTTACCACATACATTAAAGCTGCCACTACAGTAAATGCAATTATGGAAGAAAAATCTTTAAAATTGCCGCCGTATGAAATATAGCTTGAAAAATCCGCAAGGGTAGCTACAGGGTTCATTTCAATGGCAATGTTTGCAATTGATGTTGACTGTGCACTTCCGTACAAAAACTGATCAAGCAAAACATCAACAACCGAACCCACTACCGGAAGTGCGATATATATAAATAAATTAAGTGCCGCCAAAGCAAAGCTGTTGCCTGTAATCATTGCAACAAATGTGGAAAAGGCAAACATTATGAAAACAGTTAAAAGATTTACCCCAACCCACACAAAGGCAGATTCTACGCTAAAAAGCGTATGGTATTTTGTAAGGGACATTAAAATTAATACAATTCCGTTTAAAATTATGGGCAAGCCCATAAGTGTGAATGCCGCAGCTAAAGTTGAAATGTAGTTTTGCATTCTTGTTACAGGCATTGAATGAGCAAAAACAGAAGCCTTTTTTGAATGTACAAACCTGTAAACCAAAAGTGCAACAATCGTCGGCACAACAAAACCCATAAGCATACTGGGAATTAAAAAGCCGTCTGTCAATATAAGGTCATTATCCCACGATTGATAAATATATGAATCATAGGCGAGCATTATCATAAGCCCTGTACACATAAACATCAGCAAAAAATACAAAACAGAGCCTATGGAAAACCTTTTTACGGTTGATTTGTATATTCCTTTATTAAAGAATGTTTTTATAGTCATATCCTAAACCTCCCAACTCATAAATAAATACTTCCTCCAATGTGAGGCTGATTCTTTCAAATAATACAGGAGAATACTTTTTCATTAAGCGGTCACATTCCTCTGCGGAACCTTTTACAATAATGTTATAAACACTGCCTGTATTTGAAATGTGTAAAATATCCCCTCCTACTTGTATTTCATTGGGCTTTTCGCCGTCAAAAACAACCTGGTACTTATGCACATTGCCCTTTAAGTCGTCAAGGGGCTTTTCTGTTATCAATTTCCCTTTATGTATAATACCAACATAATCGCAAATATCCTCAAGCTCTCTAAGATTATGGCTGGACACCAAAACTGTCATCTGTCTGTCTACAACCAATGCAATAACAAGGTTTAAAACCTGCTTTCGCATTACAGGGTCAAGTCCGTCAAGTGGTTCGTCAAGTATTAAGACCTCAGGTTCACAAGACAAACTCAGCCAGAATGCCACCTGTTTTTTCATACCCTTTGAAAGTTTTCGTATCTGCCTTTTTTCGTCAATGTTAAAAATTTCTTTTATTTTATTATACATATCACGGTTAAAGGTGGGATACATGCTTTCATAAAAGCCTGCCATTTGCTTTATTGTAAAAGTATTAAAATAAAACCAATCATCGGCAATGCTTAATATTTTGCTTTTCACCTTTGGGTTTTCATAAATTGTCTCACCATCTAAGGTTATTTCACCACTCTCTTGTCTGAGAGCACCTGTTATATGGTTGATTAAAGTTGTTTTGCCTGCACCGTTAGGTCCTACCAGACCGTAAATAGTACCCTTAGGCACATTAAGACAAATTTCGTCCAAAACTTTAAAATCTCCGAAATGTTTAGTAACATTATTTACCTTTATCATTTACTATCCTCTCTTTCATACTCTTTTTCGATTATTTTTTCAATTTCTTTTCGGTCAACGCCTAAAAACTCAAGCTCTTTAACTATTTTTTCAAGATTGTCAAAAAGCTTTAAAACAGTTTCATCGTCAGCCTTTTTAAAGGGAGATACAAAATTGCCCTTGCCCTGTACTGAATAAATAATACCGCCAAATTCTAATTCCTTGTATGCTTTCTGCACAGTATTGGGGTTTACTGTTAAAGATAATGACAATTCCCTGACACTGGGCAACTTGTCGTTCTCTTTCAGTGCACCTGATATTATAAGTTCTTTTATTCCCTCTTTAATCTGTTCATGTATGCTCCTGCCGCTTTTGTAGTCAAGCTTTATCAAAATTCTTCCTCCTTTCCTAACTGTATTATTTGTACTAATACAGTTATATCACACACTAAAACACTTGTCAATAACTTTTGCAAAAAAAAAGAGGCTTTCGCCTCTTTTTCAACACAGATTTCAAATTAATAATTATTTAGTCTACCTCTGTTTCTGCATGTATAGCTTCACTTCGCACCATATTGGGTTCAAACTCAAAAGTATCGCCTAAATAAAAGTGTCCGCCAAATTCTGCTTCACTGTCACCTTCAATATTAATCTTCACTTTTTCTACTCTCTCCAAATCACAAAGGGAATTTACAAGTGAGTAAATGGCAATACTTTCCCGCATTGTGCCGCCTGTGTTATATGTTCTGAATTCCTCTGACAAATCAATTGTACAAATACCGTTTTCTACAGATACTGACAAAACCTTAACATCACCGGAAATAGATGCATTAAGACCTTCCTTTGTGGGGCCTTTTATAACTTCACGGCAAATAGTCTCAACAAGATTTACAAGGTCATTAATATCTGCATTAATTTCCCTTATTTCCACATCATAGTACATGGAATCATCAGGAAAGTATAATTTGACACTTTCCGTTTTGTTTTCCTTCCTGCAACCTACAGCTGTCAAAACCAATAAAGCACACAATACTATAAATAAAAATTTTTTCATAATCACACACCCCTTCTTATACTAATTATAACCTTATTTTCTATATATTGCAACAGGAAAAAAACTGCAAATTGTATACACCAAGATGCATACAATTTGCAGTTTCTGTTCTACTCGGTAAGCTTCATATAATCAACTTGGATTTCCCCTTCACCGTAAAAGGTCAGGAAAAATACTCTTTGCCTCATAACACCTTCCGGCTGTACATCAAATGCAATTTCCATCCATTCACCATTTGTTGATGGAATAATGCCTGTAACAAAGGGTGCATAAACAGTATGCTCATTTTGAAGAACTACCCGTACTTCGCTTGTTGTTTTAACTTTTAAAACAACCTTATTTCTTACTGACGGAGGATAATACCCGTTAGTTACGGCAATCTGTGTTCCCTTTTGGTCAAGTGATACTGTCACATAACCATCTTGCTTTTCTGCTTTGCCGTAGTTTAATGCAGTATAGGTTTCGATCTGCCATACAGTACTGCTTTCACCCATCTTTTCAAATTGGCTCATATCAACCTGTGCATCTTCAGGGGTGAAAAGCAAATCGGAAAAGCCTACATAAAAATCGTTCATCATGCCTTCGGGATAGTGGTATTCGTGTGCTTCTTTTAAGTAGCGATATTTTTCCTCATTCATATCAACTGCTTCTTCGTATTTGTAGTAATTGTACAAAATGCCGAAAGTGATATATATTGCACCTCGGTTTGTGTCGTTAATATCGCAGTACAAGCTTCCCACATCTATAGTGGGGTGTGAAACATCGTAGCCAAGGTTGTATTTGCCTATATAACTTGCCGCCTGAAGAAGCCTTTCGTCGGCAAAGCGGAACATATTAACTGCGTCCTCTTTTGTGGAATATTCACCTGTAACAGGGTCAACCTTTGTGCCCTGGCGGTAGGTCATCATTGCACATATTGACAGTGCACCTACATTGCCGTAGGCGTGACCTTGGTCTCTGCCCATTTCTGCATGGACAAAGGTTGGTTCAATCTTATCGCCGTTCAATGCATCAAAATCCACTATGCGGAACACCTGTGTTATTCCACCGCCGCTTCCTGTCATCGTGTTAATGCTTCCGCCGCCCTTTGAGTTTACAGTTGTTCGTTCAACTGCCGTTTTATAAAGCTCTGTATCATTTCTGAAAATCGCATTTGCCATAGTACCCATATTGCCTATACTGTGCTGATTCATCCAGTACCACCAGCAGTCGTGCTTTGGCTGTATGGTCTTAAGCATACCTACAAACTTTTCATTATCCGCATCTGTCCATTCAAGCATAGGATTTTCACAGCTCGTATATTTCATAAGCTCTGCCGCAAAAGTCATTTTAAAGGCAATTTCACCGTGGTCAATTCTGTCTGAGCCTAATGTTGTGTATACATCTCTCAGCTCTGACCACATTCTCAGTATTGTCATTGCATTACTGCGGTATGCTTCGTCACCTGTAATCACATACATAAGAGCTTGGTTTACAACACTTCTGGAATCCATGCTCATATTTTTAAGTCTGGCTTCGCTTTTTAATGCTGTAGTGTCGCCGTTTGAGTCGTAGGCGTATATTCTCACATTTTTATTTGTTGCGGCGGCAAGGTTATTAAAACTTGTAAGCCAAGGCTCTTTACCTTCTCTGACCTTTGTCTGCATACGTAAAATATCGTCTTTTGTAATTAAAACTCCGGGATGTACAAAGCCTTCTGTGCTGACCTCCTCATATACGGAAGGGATATAGTCCGTAAGGTATTCGCCTGCCGAATCTGCCTTGTCAGGTTGTACCAAAGTTTCCGTCTTTACTTTTGCAACTTTAAATACGGTCCAGTAGTAGGGACTACTGCTCATTGTAAGGGTGCCGTTATAAGCCAGATAGTTTTTATTATCCCTTCCTTGAATAATAAAGCCATTTTCTGTTTCTTCAAAAATCCACTGTTCGTTTGTGCCTGCTCCCCCGTGCCAAAGTATAACATTTGCACCTATTTCTTTACTGCCCCCTGCAATATTCAGATTATGCCCTGTTTCACGGTTTACAAGGGTGTAGTATTTCCCTTCAATATTTGTAACAAGCCACTGCGCGTTACGGCGTGAGGAATTCCCTTCAAAGGCTATTTTATCAGTTGCCGCAAGGTATCCGTCCTTGCATCTTAGAACATAGTACCAATTATTATCAAGCTCAGCATATTTTTCATATGGGTCAACTGCTTCTTTTCCCATTTGCACCAGTGTATTTTCCGTTTCGATAATTTCCCAATCTGTAAAATCAGAAAGAGAATGAAGGGTAAAATCATCATTTAAAAACCATTCGGACTGGTAGCCGATTATACCTGTTTTACCCTTTGTTTCAACAACGTACCAAAGCTGATTCATGCTTTTTCCGCCCGAGTACAGTATAACTTTTGCACCTTTTTCCGTACTGAAGTTTTCAACGTCAAAGCATTTTCCGCTCTTTACGTTAAAAATTGCGTATGTATTATTCGTCTTGGGCGAAGGTGCAAACCGCCAAAGTGCACTATCATCTGCCGTTTCTTTTAATACGGCACTGCCATCATTTTCTGCAAGGAATTTACCGCACGACTTTATGTAATATGTTTTATCAGTATCAATTTCTATTGCACTTTTGCGTATTTTGTCAATTTCCTCTTTTTCCAGTGTTGTTTCCTTTGCGGTAATCACTCCGTCAAATTCACCAACCACATATTCGTAGGATATTTCTTTTTCGCAATCGCCCGACTTTATGTGGGCAGTTAAAACTACATCCTGTAATTCTTTTTCAGAGGTAAAAATGCCTTCAACAGTCATCGCCTTATCGTTTGAGCTTGTCCATGTAACCGATGAATTTCCGTCATCAAAGGAATAATATGAAAAAGTGTTGTCATTATTCTTTTTCAAATAAACCCTTGCGGAAAGTGAGTCAACCTTTTTTTCGTCAGTTAAGTGTTTAAATGCAATTTCGTTAAGCTCCATTTTATCCAAAGCGAAAGGCACAAAGAAAAACTCGTCAATTGCACCGTTAAAATACTCTGTAGGTTCGGTGTTTTTGTTATAATAACCGATGAAGTTGTTTTTGGTTATACCCACATCTTTTATTCTGCCCAAAGCCTCTCCGGATGTAACCAATCTGCCATTTATATAAAGCTCAATATAATCACCACGCTGAACAGTTGCGTAATGCACCCATTCGCCCATTTTATACACGCCAAAGCTCGTAGCCTGACCGCCTCCGTTCATGACGGTTCCTGTTCTCACATTATTACTGCCTTCCCATTGCCAGGTGCCAAAATACAGACAGCTTCCCTCATCGTTTCCGAAGTCGTAAACTCTCTGCCACACATTAGGCTTAATATTGTCAAAGCGTACCCATCCGCCTATTGTGAAATCCTCCACACCTTCCCCAATGCCCTCGGGAAGTTCTAAATACGCATCAGTGCCGTTGAAAAGTCCTGCCTTACCTTCCAAGCCATCGGTGTATGTAAAATCGCCGTGCACCGTTACATTTTCCGGCACATTTTCTTCAAAATCAAGATAGATTATACTGTCTTGTTTTAAATCAAAGGTTTCATTGTCATTGGCAAATGCAAACACAGGTGCCGCCATTACCAATACCAAAATTAAAGAAATTAGTTTTTTCATGCTATCGCCTCCTTTTTATATTTTACCATAGCTACTCTATGTTTCAATATCCTATTTACACTTAAAACATACCGTTTTGTAACATATGCTCTGTGCTTATTCTTATAACGGTAAAGCTGTTCGGCAAAAGCTCTTTTTCGGTGCAATGTTCAATTTTTTCTTCATCTGTTACAGGTGCAACATTTTTTTGGTTTGCAATACTGTTGTAATCATTCTTTCCGCCTGTCAATACCGTAACCTTTGCATATCTTGATTTAAAGCTTATGTCGGGGTCAATATTTATTACAACGGTTTGCTTATCGTCTGCCGCATTTACAATTTTTATAATAATATCCCCGCTTAAATTGTCAAACACTGTATTTGCATATATTTCTTCTCCGTTCACTTTTGTTATCAGATTGTGGCTTCCCGAATTTTGTGCATACATAAGCTGCACATAATACGATGGCGTTAAAAACACGCTTTCAGCGTCATACCATATCATATTAGGCGACCATTGACTGTACTTTTCCCCTCCAACACGGCACAGTAGCGGTGCGGCAGAAATCATTTTTACAATATCAGAATTCCGCTCCGTCATTGTAAAATATGCCGCTTCGGCAATGGCGTTTTCAAGGGTACATATTGTATAATCCCCTGGTCTTTTCTCCCATCTTGCGGAAACCTCGCCCAAAAAAACATTTATATCTCTGCCATATTTATCATAATAATCTATGTTTTCGTAAAACCAATCGGGCGTTTCATAATAATGCTCGTCCAATGCATATGTGAAGTTAGGGTTTTCATTAAGCATAATACGGTTAAAACTGTATTCATTTGTATGGTATTCGTTCCCTGTGTGAAACCACGCCGCAGAGGAAATCAGTTTAAGATTTTTATCTTTTTTATGCAAAAAATGCTCAGCCCAAAAATATCTGTCGTGCCAAAGGCTTTCACCTCTTTCCCACTGCTCATTGCCAAGCCCTATAAATTTTAAGTTAAAGGGTGCTTCATGTCCCATACGCTTTCTGAGTCCTGCGTAATAACTGTTTTCAAAATCCGTGCCGTTTGCAAATTCCACAAGGTCAATCATATCGTCTATGTATTTTTTAAATTCATCTGTCAAATCATTTTCAGTTGCCGTTTTATATGTTTTTCCCTTGTCTTTATATACCGGCACACCTTCGGGGTTTTCGTTCACCATACAGGCAAGCCCCACATTTAAAACAGGCACCGCTTGTGCATTAAGATACTCGCACAAAAGAAAATATTCATAAAAGCCAAGATTATAGCTTTGGCAGTAAAATTTAGCTTCACCGTTCTGCCAGCGGCTGCGTTTAAGTTTTCGCCCTTCTTTTTCTCCCACAGTTTCCTTCCAGCGGTAGGCGGTACTTAAATCGCATCCTCCCTCCACAGCACAGCCCCCAGGGAAACGCAGAAACCCGGGCTTCATCATTCCCAGTGCCTCCACTATATCACGGCGAAAGAGTCCCATTACAGCATCGCTTTTTACCATAGATACCATGTCGATAAAGGCTTCGCCTGCCCTTTCAAGCCTGATTACTGCATTTCCGCCTTTTATATCCTCCGAAATGGTAAGCTCGCCGGTGTATTTAACCCACCCGTCATTTACACATATGGCTTTTTCATCAGTTTTTTCAAGTTTAACACTGCCGAAGCATTTACCATCTTTCTCCACTGAAAAATAAATACTGTTTTCCTTAGTTTGTCCGTAAAGACTCACAATACAAACATCACCTTTTTTAAGAAAAACTCCGTCATAACATTTGTTATTTATGCCTTCCTTAAGCTTTGATGTTTTAATTCTGGCACAGTGTGTATTATTTTCATTCATTGGTTTTTCATTTGAAATTTCAAAAACAACACCCTCTCCCGTCACAGACCAGCCATAGTTAAACTGCGGCTCGCTGTTGTAAAATTCAAAGGAATAGTTTTCAATCATTTCTGCCATTATGCCTCCATCTGCGGCATAATTTATATCCTCAAAAAACAGCCCGAAAACACCTTTTTCAATATCTGCACCTTTTTGCTTTGTTATGTATATATTATTCATCATTATCCCCCGTTTGAGTATGCGAAATTATATAGCTGTACTCATAAACTTTATCTTTAAACAATCTGTATTTTTTTAAAGGATAGCCTTCTTCGCCTTCGCCCCAGCTGTTAGAGCCGCCTATTCCCCCGTGAAAGCCTGTTATATTTAAATAAATATTATCCGTTTTTGGTAAAGAATGAAAATGCCTCACGCACTCACGCTGATCCTTTGCATATCCGTAGTAAAGTGCATCCCCGTTTATATCTTTAGAAGTATATTGAAGAAGTGTAAAATCAAAGTATGCTCCCTCTGCCGTAATCTTCAGCATTTCATTACCGTCTGTTACCTCAGCCCAGCGTACATCACCTCTGTTGCCTGTTAGCTGAGGACGGATATATGGAAACATCATATCAAATACGTCAGCTTCATAAATTCCTACAAAGCTGCCACATTTTCTATCGGGATAATTTTCATATGGTCCTCTGCCGTACCACTTTATGTTTTTAAAATCGTTTTTTAAAGTAATGCGGTTACTTATAATGGGTATTTCGCAATCCTCCTTAACTTTTTTAGGGTCAAGTATGTTTTTCACACGGATTTCACCGCCTATGTAAATATCATAAATCATATTAAGGCTTGCTTCGTTGCCCAAAATATAATCTGCCTGTATTGTTATGCGTTCACCGTTTTTTGTAACATTCAGTTTTTCAAGGGTTCGCTTTTCCGCCGCCGTGCTCCAGCCTGCCGCCCTTTTATACATACTGTTGCCAATATCATTATCGCTGTATGCACGTGAAAAATCGGGCTCTAAGCTTTCAAACATTACTTTTCCGTTATAGATGTAGTTTTTTAAATCACCCGTAATTTGATCAATCTCTACTGAAAAATTGTCGCCCCATATTTTATAGCCGTCACTGTGTGTAATACGAAGCTTTTTATTCAGCTTAATTTGTTCCCTTGCAACCGAAAATCCTTTTTCTGCCCAAACAGTATCCTCTTTTAATACAAATTCAAAGTTTATATAATATTCCGCGGTATCTTTAACAGTAAACGGAATACAAACCCTTTCTTTTTCACCCGCCTTTGTGCTCACATTAAATTCGCCCGATTTTACAGCGTTGCCGTTTCTCAAAATAACATATTTCCCCAAAAAAGCAGTTAAATCAGTAAAGGCAAATTTATTTATAATATTAAACAATCCTTTGTCAACATCAACTGCCTCCACCTTAATATTCTGCTGAACATATTTTACCTCATATGCACCGGGTTTTGGCGTGCGGTCAGCATTGAACATTCCGTTTGACATACCGTTTTCGCTTATTCCTACACCGTCTTCTCCGTAATATGATATAAGGTTATATTTTTCTGTACCCCATTTTTCCCAGTCGCCGCCGTATGAATAGTATTTAATGCAATCGTCACCACACCTTCCTTGGCTTACTGCCCCGTGCTTATCGCACCACAAAACACTTTGGTCGGCAAAATCCCATATAAAGCCGCCGTGAAGGTTTTCGTACTTTTCATAAATCTCCCAATACTCGTTGTGGTTGCCAAGGCTGTTGCCCATAGCGTGAGAATATTCGCATTGTATAACAGGTCGCGTTTCGCTTTTTCCCTTTTCCTCCATTTTATCTACCCCGGCATACATAGACGAAACTAAGTCCGAAGCTTTTAAATCCCCCTCATAATGTATGGGGCGGTTTGACCTATCCCTTTCCTTTAACCATTTATATGCCTCGTAGAAGCACTTGCCGCCACCTGCTTCGTTGCCTAAAGATAACAAACAGACAGATGCACGGTTTTTGTCCCTTTCAAACATATTTCTCACACGATGCAAGCATAAGGGTACAAAATCTTCGTTGTCACCGGGGTAGTCATGCCTCCAGCCGTGGGTTTCAATATTTGCCTCGTTCATTACATATAATCCGTATTGGTCGCAAAGCTCATACCAAAGGTAATTGTTTGGGTAATGACTTGTTCTCACCGCATTTATATTAAACTGCTTCATTAGTTTTATATCGCAAATCATTTCCTCCCGTGTAACGCTTCTTCCGTTCAAAGGTGAGTTTTCGTGGCGGTTTATGCCCTTTATCATCAGCTTTTTGCCGTTGATTGTCATGCGTGATCCCTTTATCTCAATTTTTCTGAAACCAACTTCTGCTCTGAGAATCTCATTTGCGGTGTTGTTTTTTAAAACCAAGGTGTACAAATTCGGCGTTTCGGCAGACCATTTTTTCACCTTTTCAACATTAAGCGTTCCCGAGCCGTTATTAATTTCAAAATGTCCTATCATATTGTTTTTGTAATATAACTGAGCACCTATACAACCTTCGGCATAAACCGTAAGTGTTCCGTTTTCATAATTATCGTCAAGGTCTGTTACTGTTTCAAAATCTTCAATATGTCCCACAGGCTTTGAATACAAAGCTACTTCTCTTGACAGTCCGCAAAATGTTATATAATCCTGGTCTTCAAGCCACGCACCGTTTGAATATGCATAAGTGCGGCATGTAATTGTATTTTCACCTGTCTTAACAAAGGCTGTTATATCAAACCTTTTTTGAGCAAAACTGTCTGTGGAGTAACCTACAAACTGCCCATTCACCCAAAGGTATATACAAGTTTCCGCACCGTCAAAAACAATATACGTTTTTCTGTCTGCCCAATCCTTTGGAATATTTACTTTCCTCTCATATGTTGCAACGGGGTTATATTCTGTAGGCATTTTCATTGTTTTAGCCAGTGTAAGATAATTTTCCTTTTTGTAATCCTTGTTATATATGCCCATGGCGGTATTTACGTTTTGGTACAAAGGCACGCCGTAACCTTTCATTTCAATGTTTGACGGAACGGTGATTTTCCCTTTTTCAATCGCTTTCTCACCGGGGTGCAGCGAAAAGCTGAAATCCCAATCGCCGGAGAGGGATATTTTATATTCACTATGTTTATTCAATGCATTTTCAGCAGAAGAATAGCTTTCCCACGCATCGCTCGATACGGGCGGAAGCATATTTACACTTGTTACCGTATAGTCGCTTATTTCAAAATTATCAAATTTTTCATAAAATTCATCAAGGGTTATTGTGCCGAATTTGTCCATTTATTCTCCGCCTTTCGTTTTTAAGCATACAGCTGTAAGCTATCGATTTTATTCTACATATAATCGCTCTATTTTTCAACCTCTGTTTTTCATTTTAAATGCACCTTTTTGTAATATTACACGCAAAAACGGACGGCTTTCGCCGTCCGTTTAGAGTCAGTCGTTTTAAATTAGTTCTGTTCTGCCAGCTTTGCAAGCTTTGCGTACTTTTCCTTTGCAGTCTTTTCAGCAAATGCAAAGAGTTCTTTTGCTCTTTCGGGGTTGCTTCTTGCAAGAGAAGAATATCTTACTTCGTTCATGATAAATTCTTCATAGCTTGCCTTAGGCTCCTTGCTGTCAAGCTGGAAGGGGTTCTTGCCTTCTTCTGCAAGACGAGGATCGTAACGGAAGAGGTGCCAGTAGCCTGCTTCAACAGCTCTCTTTTCTTCTGCCTGAGCCGCTGTCATGCCACCCTTGATACCGTGGTTGATACAAGGTGCGTAGCAGATTACCAAGGAGGGACCGTCATAGCTTTCAGCTTCGATAAATGCCTTCAAGCACTGTGCAGGGTTAGCACCCATAGCAACCTGTGCTGTGTATACATAGCCGTAGCTCATTGCGATAGCAGCTAAATCCTTTTTCTTAACCTCTTTACCTGCAGCGGCAAACTGTGCAATAGCACCTGTAGGTGTAGCCTTGGAAGCCTGACCGCCTGTGTTCGAGTAAACTTCTGTATCAAATACTACAACATTTACATCCTGATGAGATGCGATAACATGGTCCAAGCCACCGAAACCGATATCGTAAGCCCAACCGTCACCGCCGAAGATGTATACACTCTTCTTGGAGAGGTATTCTTTCTTCTTAAGAATTTCTTCAGCTTCGGGAGTACCCATCTTTGTAAGAACTTCAACAAGCTCTGCTGCGGCTACCTTGTTTGCACTGCCGTCTGTCTTAGTTACCAAGTATTTATCAATAACAGCCTTTGCAGAATCATCTGCTGTTTCCTTAACAGCTTCAACCTTCTTAATAAGCTGTTCACGGAGTGTGTTCTGTGCCAAGAACATACCGTAACCGTATTCAGCATTATCTTCAAAGAGGCTGTTAGCCCATGCAGGACCTCTGCCTTCCTTGTTAGTTGTGTAAGGAGTTGCCGGTGCACTACCGCCCCAGATAGAGGAACAGCCTGTTGCATTGGCAATATACATTCTGTCGCCGCAAAGCTGTGTAACAAGTTTTGCATAAGGTGTTTCACCACAGCCTGCACAAGCACCGGAGAATTCAAGATAAGGCTGTCTGAGCTGACTGCCCTTAACTGTTGTTATCTTAAACTTGTCAAGAACTTCCTGTTTGTCGGGAAGTGTTACAGCATAGTCAAAGCTTGCCTGAGTGGGAAGCTGTTCTTCAAGAGGCTTCATTTCAAGACACTTAGCAGGACATACAGATGCACAAGCACCACAACCTGTACAGTCAAGCACGCTTACTGCAATACCGAAATTCATGCCGTCAAGCTGTTTCATACCAACATACTTCATACCTTCGGGAGCATTCTTTGCTTCTTCATCAGTAAGAGCTACGGGACGGATACAAGCATGGGGACATACGTAAGAACACATAGTACACTGCAAGCACTTATCCTTTTCCCATGTGGGAACATCAATTGCAATGCCACGCTTTTCGTAAGCCGCACTGCCGAGGGGAACTTCACCATTTACATACTTTTCAAATGCACTTACGGGAAGTTTGCTACCTGCAAAGGAGTTAATAGGCATAAGGATCTCGTTTACATAGTCAACAAGTCTGCCTTCACCCTTAACAGGTTCAGTGAGAACTTCGTCCTTAGCGTCCTTCCAATAATCGGGAACATCAATTTTAACAACCTTTTCGGCACCTGCATCGATGGCGTCATGGTTCATCTTAACAATTGCGTCGCCCTTCTTGGAGTAAGAAGCCGTTGCAGCGTCCTTCATATACTTAATTGCATCTTCAGCAGGGATAATGTCAGCTAACTTAAAGAATGCAGACTGCAAAACAGTATTAATTCTGTTTCCGAGACCTATTTCCTTGCCGATAGCAATACCGTCAATTACATAGAAACGGATATTGTTTTCTGCAATATAACGCTTAACCTGACCGGGGATATGTTTGTCAAGCTCTTCAATTGTAAGCCAAGGACAGTTCAAAAGGAACACACCGCCGGGCTTAACGTCTGAAACCATATCGTACTTTCTGATGTAAGATGCCTTATGGCAAGCAACAAAGTCAGCTTTGTTGATAAGATATGTGGAAGTAATCTTAGCGTTACCAAATCTCAGGTGAGAAACAGTAAGACCGCCTGACTTTTTAGAGTCATAGTCAAAGTAAGCCTGAACGTTCATATCTGTATGGTCACCGATAATCTTTACAGAGTTCTTGTTTGCACCTACAGTACCGTCGGCACCCAATCCCCAGAACTTACAGCTTGTAATATCCTTTGGAGTTGTGTCGGGATTTTCTTCAATTTTAAGAGATGTATGGGTTACATCATCTTCAATACCGATTGTAAATCTTCTCTTTTCAGTATTCTTAAATGCGGCAATAATCTGAGCAGGAGTTGTGTCCTTACTTGCAAGGCCATATCTGCCGCCGTAAAGCTGTGCAGACTGGAAGGGAGTGCCTACCAAAGAAGCACACACATCAAGGTATAAGGGCTCACCTACACTGCCTGCTTCCTTAGTTCTGTCCAGAACAACAATTTTCTTAACAGTTTCGGGAATTACAGCTGTAAAATGCTTTGCGGAGAAGGGACGGTAAAGTCTTACCTTAATAACACCAACCTTGCTGCCGTTTGCATTCATATAGTCAACAGTTTCACATATTGTATCGCACACACTGCCCATAGCAACAATTACAGTCTCCGCATCGGGTGCACCGTAATAGTTAAAGAGCTTATAATCTGTTCCGATTTTTGCGTTTACCTTATCCATATAGCTCTGGCAGATTTCGGGAACAGCATCATAATACTTGTTAGATGCCTCTCTCGCCTGGAAGAAAACATCAGGGTTCTGTGCTGTACCACGCTGTGCAGGGTGTTCAGGGTTAAGGCTTCTCTTTCTGAACTCGTCAATCTTGTCAAAGGGTGTGATGTCCATAAGGTCCTCGTTAGACCAGCAAGCAACCTTCTGATATTCGTGGCTTGTTCTGAAACCGTCAAAGAAATGAATGAAAGGCACACTTGCTTCAAGTGTTGTAAGATGAGCAACAGCACCTAAATCCATAGCTTCCTGAGGATTTGTAGATGCAAGCATTGCATATCCGGTCTGACGGCAGGCATATATATCCTGGTGGTCACCGAAAATAGAAAGTGCATGGCTTGCCAACGCTCTTGCAGATACATTGATAACAGACGGCAAAAGTTCGCCTGCTATTTTGTACATATTAGGTATCATAAGGAGCAAGCCCTGTGATGCCGTATAAGTAGTAGTAAGTGCACCTGCTGTAAGTGAACCGTGAACTGCACCTGCCGCACCTGCTTCAGACTGCATTTCAGCAATTTTTACAGTATTACCGAATAAGTTTGTCTTTCCCTCCGTTGCCCACTTATCTGTAACTTCAGCCATTGTGGAAGACGGAGTAATGGGATAGATAGCCGCAACATCAGTAAAAGCATATGATGCCCATGCTGCTGCGTTGTTACCATCCATGGTTTTCATTTTTCTTGCCATTTTGTATTCCTCCTTATATTTAAACGAATTTTGTTATCTCTACTTATAATACCTCTTTTACGCCTATCAGTCAAGCATCTTTTATGAAAAAATGGCAGAAAATCTTTGAATTTCCTGCCATTTTTGTGCATTTTAGTTAAATTTATAGATTTTCTGTGCCAATCTGTAAAGACTGACTGTGAGCTTTCTTCCCTGATAACCGGGAAAAGAAGATATTACATTTAACGAGCGATACTTCAGAGTTGCATAAAGATGTGCATCTTTTTCCTTTATATACTCCCACAGCTTTTCCTTTTTCTCAATATTTTCCTGACCGTCTGCAATGTAGAGGAAAATAGTTGACACAACCATCATCATGGAAAGAGACGAGAACATGTTTTTATACAACACGTGACTTTGTTCTTTTACCTTGTTTAAATCGTGACAATCAAGCATTATGTAAGTAATCTTAACCTGTTGGTCAACCCTTGATGCCATAACCTTTTCATTTACGCTCTGATCGCTTCTGCCTATATAATAACGGTACATATCTGTATTTATGTAATATATGCTTTTAACATAAGGAAGAGGATAATAAACATATATATTATCCACATAGAACGTATGCTCCGGAAGGGAAAGGTTACAATCAATAAGCATCTCCCTCCTGTATGTCACCGCATGCATCATAAGATATTGGCTTGTTTTTAGCCCCTTTGTTTCCTCCCATGTGCATACCTTTTCAACAGGGAAAACGCTTGTATAACGCATAATTTTGCTGGAATCGTCCTCTACATGTTCATACACATAATTTGTGGCAATCATGTCGGGAATAATATTGTCTTTTGTGAGTTCTCTTATCTTATTAAGATATAACAAAAGTGACGCCTCATCAACCCAGTCATCAGAGTCCACCACCTTATAATAAAGTCCTGTTGCCTGACTAAGTCCTGTATTAACGGCACCGCCGTGGCCCTTATTTTCCTGGTGTATAGCCCTGACAACAGATGGATATTTTGCCGCATATTCATCTGCAATACGTCCTGTATCATCCTTTGAGCCATCATTTACAATAAGTATTTCAACATCGTCTCCGCCTTTTAACAACGATTGTATGCATCTGTCCATGTATTCTGCCGAATTATAGCACGGTACAGCAAAAGATACTAATTTCATACATATTCCCTCTTTCTTTGTTGTAGCTTTATATTACCACTTTCCTGTAATATTGTCAAAGTTTTTTATTGAGCACTTGACATACACATAGCTTTAGGGTATACTAAAGTCAATAACTGACAGTTCGAAACCATCCTGTCATTAAACAAAACTATGGATTTGCAAAAGTAGGATGGGTATTTTATGCCCATCTTTTTCTTTTGTCGTCCCAAAAGGAGTAAAAAACATGAAAATCAATGCAAAACATCTTTCCCGCGGTGCGATCATCGCAGCACTTTATGTAGTTCTTTGTGTCTTGTTCAGACCAATCAGCTACGGTCCCATTCAGCTTCGTATTTCCGAAGCACTTTGCGTGCTTCCCATTCTTATGCCGGAAGCCTCCTTAGGGCTTTTTGCAGGTTGCTTTATATCAAACCTTTTAGGCGGAACATCAGTGGCACTGCTTGATATGGTGTTAGGTTCTTTAACAACACTTTCTGCCGCAATTCTCACAAGAAGAATACACAACAAATCAGGAAATGCCGTTTTATCCCTTCTTCCCCCTGTTCTCCTCAATGCAATTATTGTGGGTACATACGTACCGTTTTTATATGCAGACCCTTCCATGGATGCAACAGCATTAATTGTTCTCTCCAGTATAGTCACTGTGGGTATCGGTGAAGCCTTGGTTATTTACATTTTGGGACTGCCTTTATGTAAATGCCTTCAAAAATCCAAAATTTTCAAATCGTAACATTTTGTTAATTTTTATTTAACAATTAGCCCCGAGCCATTGACTTGGGGCTTTTTTTAGTGTATTATATGATTAGTAAATGTATTTCTTTTTTTCAGGAGGTAAAAAGTGTGAATTTTAAAAAGCTTGTTACGGGAATATTGGTTTCCTGTTTTTCGTTTTCTCTTCCCTTTTCCGCATTTGCACAAAGCGGTACTGTATCGGCTAACGTGTTGAATGTACGCTCTTCCTCTTCTACAGCTTCTGAAATTTTGGCAACAGTTTCAAACGGAGAAGTTGTTGAGCTTTTGAATTTCGATGGTTCCTGGTATAAAGTTCAGCTTTCAAACGGTGTCATGGGCTATGTATTAAGTGATTATATTGTTCCGGGTCCTGTTTATTACGGCGTTGTTTACGCATCGTCACTTATGGTCCGTTCCGAACCTAATGCTAATGCTGATATTATTGCAAAGTTTACAAACGGCACTACAATTGAGCTTTTAGCACTTGAAGGAGAATGGTACAAAATCCGTATTTCCGATACACAGTACGGATATGTGTGTGCCGCATATGTTGCGACATCTACTCCTCCTGTTGCAAGTGCAACCGATAGTAGCTATGCAACTGAAACTCAGGAAGTAACTTCAGATGCAGTTGACCCCACACAGCCTTACACAATATACGGATATGTTGATGCATCCGCTTTAAATATCCGTAAATCCACCGGAATTTCCACAGACATAATTGCAAAGGTTCCCTGCGGTACACAGCTGGAGCTTTTGGCATATGACGGAAGCTGGTACCGTGTGAAGCTCAGCGACGGTTCCATAGGTTATGCAAGTGCCGACTACATATCATTAGAACCTGTAAGTTCAGCTACGGCACACAGCAAATCCGCAGTTTTAGGTCAAGAGATTGTACAAACTGCTTATCAGTATCTTGGGACACCTTATGTTTATGCAACTTCAGGTCCTTCAAGCTTTGATTGCAGTGGCTTTACAATGTACGTTATGGCAATGCACGGCATAGATCTTCCCCACCATTCGGCAAGCCAGTATAATTACGGAATCAGTGTTGAGAAGGAAAACCTTATAGCAGGAGATTTGGTATTTTTCAATTCCAACAGCCGTTCGGGAGTTGCCCATGTGGGCATTTATATAAGTGACGGCAAGTTTATTCATGCCTCCAGCGGCAGTGCGGCTTCCGTTACTATTTCTTCCCTTTCTGACAATTACTACACCACCCATTATCTTGGTGCAAGACGTGTTATCTGATTTTTTTGCAAAAAACACTTGACTTTTCAGCTATATAATGTAAAATATTCTATAGTAGAAAATGGTCTTTTTCTGTCTTATGAAGGAGGCTATTTCGCTAAGGAGAGATTTGTTTGAGAGTTATATCAGGCAGTGCCCGTGGCTTAAAGCTGTTAAGTTTGGAAGGTGACGATACACGTCCTACATTGGACCGTGTTAAAGAAGCTCTGTTTTCCATGCTTGCATCTTATATATATTCTGCAAAGGTTTTGGATCTCTTTGCAGGTAGCGGTGCTTTAGGTGTGGAATCATTAAGCCGTGGTGCTGATTGGGCAGTTTTCGTTGATTCAAACCCCAACGCTATGAATATAGTAAAAGAAAATGTAAAGAAAGCCTCTTTTTCAGACAAAAGCTCGTTTTACACATTGGATGCTGAAAGCTATTTAAAAAACACAAAGGATACTTTTGATTTAATTTTCTTAGACCCTCCCTACTTTGGGGATTTTTATGAGAAAATCTTAAATCTTATTTCAAAGTACAATGTTTTGAACAAAAACGGTATATTGTCAGTTGAATGGGACAATACTTTAGGCTCTTTGCCCGTTCCCGATTGCTTCGAGGTTTACCGTGAACGAAAATACGGACGGGTTATGCTGACACTTTTAAAACTAAAATGAAATCACCAATAAATTGAACAATGTTTTCCTTTGAAAACCTGTATCAAATTATTTATAAATGCTTTTTAAATTTTCAAACATATTTAGGAGGAATTATCATGGAATTACTTGAAATACTTGACGTCTTGGAAGACAAGGTGGAATCAGCTAAAAATATTCCCATTGTAAATCGTGCGATCATCGATAAAGAAGATCTTCTTGCTACTATTGAAGATATGCGTCTGCGTCTCCCTGAAGACCTTAAGCAGGCAAGATGGATAAAGGACGACAGAAAGAGAATCCTTGCAGAAGCTCAGGAAGAAGCTAATGCTATTATTAAACAGGGCGAAGAACAGGCTGCTCAGTTGGTTGAAGAAAATGTTATCACTAAACGTGCATATGAACAGGCTAACAGCATTATCGCTTCCGCACAGAAGAATTCCCGTGAACTTCGTCTTGGTGCAAGACAGTATATTGACAAAATCTTAGCTGACAGCGAAGCTACTCTTAACAAGAGCCAGGAAACAATCCGTGCTATGCGTGTAGAGCTCCGTCAGGACCCCTCTTCCTCAAAGGCAATTGAAAGCGGCGAACAGGAATAAAATAAAGGGCTGAGGCTTATGCCTCCGCCCTTTATCACGTAGAAAGGTAGGAAATAAAATGTCAGGACATTCCAAATGGGCTAATATTAAAAATAAGAAAGGTAAGGCTGACGCACAGCGTGCCAACCTTTTCACAAAAATCGGTCGTGAACTTGCAGTTGCAGTTCGTGCAGGCGGTCCCGACCCCGACTCTAACAGCAAACTTAAGGATGCTATCGTAAAAGCAAGGGCAAACAACATGCCTAACGACAACATTTCCCGTTGTATTGCAAAGGCAAGCGGTGAAGCCGGTGGTGCTGATTACGAAGAAATCACATACGAAGGTTACGGTCCCCGTGGTGTTGCAGTTATTGTTGAAACACTTACAAATAACCGTAACCGTACAGCGGCAGATTTACGTCACTATTTCGACAAATACGGCGGAAACCTTGGTCAGAACGGTTGCGTAAGCTTTATGTTTGACAAGAAGGGCGTTATTGTTATTGAAGATGATGGCGATATTGACGAAGACGAGCTTATGATGTCAGCTCTCGATGCAGGTGCAGATGATTTCACTTCCGAAGACGGATTCTTTGAAATTTTAACTGACCCCGATTCTTTCAGTGCAGTTTATGAAGCTCTTTCCGAAGGTAAAGACTTCAACTTCGTAACAGCTGAAGTAAGAATGGTTCCTCAGACAATGGTTGAACTTACAGATGAGGAAGATTTGAAAAAGATGAACAAGCTTATTGAAATGCTTGACGACAACGATGATGTACAGAACGTATATCATAACTGGGACGAATAAAGACTGCAATAAAAAGACCCCAAAGTTTGAATTTATTCAGGCTTTGGGGTTATTTTTATATAAAGTAAAGACTGTGACATAATCTATCACAGTCTTTACTTTATTTAGTTATTTATTAGAATTCAGCATTACCAACTGTTCTGGGGTAAGGAATTACGTCACGGATGTTGTTGATACCTGTTAAGTACATTACAGCTCTTTCAAAGCCTAAGCCGTAGCCTGCATGCTTTGTGCCGCCGTACTTACGAAGGTCAAGATACCACCAATAGTCTTCTTCCTTTAATCCCATTTCCTTCATTCTGGAAGTGAGAACATCATATCTTTCTTCTCTCTGGCTGCCGCCGATGATTTCGCCTATACCGGGAACTAAGCAGTCCATTGCCGCAACAGTCTTGCCGTCATCGTTAAGTCGCATATAGAAAGCCTTGATTTCCTTGGGGTAATCTGTTACGAATACAGGACGTTTGAACACTTCTTCTGTAAGATATCTTTCATGTTCTGTCTGTAAGTCACTGCCCCATTCAACCTTATATTCAAACTTGTCGTTATTCTTCTTTAAAATTTCAATTGCTTCTGTATATGTTACTTTGCCGAAATCGGAGGAAGCAACGCTGATAAGTCTTTCCTTAAGTCCTGTGTCAATAAACTTGTTAAAGAAATCAATCTCTTCTTCTGCATTTTCCAAAACATAATTAATCATGTACTTGAGCATATCTTCTGCAAGTGCCATGTCATCATTTAAATCTGCAAATGCAATTTCAGGTTCAATCATCCAAAATTCAGCCGCATGTCTTGTTGTATTGGAGTTTTCAGCACGGAAAGTGGGACCGAATGTGTAAACATTTCTGAAAGCCATTGCAAATGTTTCCGCACTAAGCTGACCTGATACCGTAAGGTTTGCACTCTTACCGAAGAAATCCTGGCTGTAATCTACCTGACCGTCTGCCATAGGAATGTTTTCCATATCCATTGTAGTAACACGGAACATCTCCCCTGCACCTTCACAGTCACTTGCTGTAATTATTGGTGTATGAGCATACACAAATCCACGTTCGTTGAAGAACTTGTGTATAGCATAAGCCGCCAGACTTCTTACTCTGAAAACAGCGGAGAACATATTTGTTCTTGGTCTTAAGTGTGCAATAGTTCTTAAATATTCTGTAGTGTGACGCTTTTTCTTAAGAGGATATTCAGGTGTGGAGGCACCTTCAACTTCAATAGACTTTGCCTTGATTTCAAAGGGCTGTTTTGCCTCAGGTGTAAGAACAAGGACACCTGTTACATTCAAAGCCGCACCAACGTTCTGGGAAGCAATTTCCTTGTAGTTTCCAAGAAATTCGCTTTCAAAAACAACCTGTATGCTCTTAAAATAAGTACCGTCATTAAGTTCAATAAAACCAAACACGTTAGAGGAACGGATTGTTCTCACCCAACCTGACACCTTGATTTCCTTATCTGCATATTCTGTAGGGTTTTTAAATATATCTTTTACCAATGTTTTCATCTTTATTTTTTCCTTTCATTACAAGAGGGTAATTCCCGCTTCCTTGCAAACTTTCAAAGTTTCTTCGTCCCATATGCTGGACTGAACTTCACCAATATGTGCACAGCCAATCAAAAGCATACAAAGCCTACTCTGTCCGATACCGCCACCGATTGTCAAGGGCAGTTCATCATTTAAAAGCATCTTGTGGAACATAAGCTCTCTCCTGTCGTCACAATTTGCAATAGTAAGCTGTCTGTCAAGTGATTCTTTATCAACACGGATGCCCATTGAAGATACTTCAAAGGCACAATCAAGCGTATCGTTTCGGAAGAAAATATCACCGTTTAATTCCCAATCATCATAGTCGGGTGCTCTGCCGTCATGCTTTTTGCCGCTTTTTAAAGCACCGCCGATGCCCATAATAAACACTGTTCTGTACTTTTTGGTGATGGCATTTTCCCTTTCCTTAGATGTTAAATCAGGGTACATATCCTCAAGTTCCTGAGCTGTAATAAACTTTACATCGGGAGAAAGATTTGTGTTAAGCTGAGGAAAATGAACCTTCAAGCGGTCGTTTGTATTACAAATTGCTCTGACAATCCCCTTTACAACAAGCTTTAAATATTCTATATTTCTTGTTTCGGGAGTAATAATCTTTTCCCAGTCCCACTGGTCAACATAAATGGAATGAAGATTATCAAGCTCTTCATCACGGCGGATAGCATTCATATCTGTATATAAACCGTTGCCGGGTTTGAAATTATACTGTTTAAGTGCCAATCTTTTCCATTTTGCAAGGGAATGTACAATCTGTGCATCCTTACCCACCGCAGGAACATCAAAAGACACAGGTCTTTCAACACCGTTAAGGTTATCGTTAAGCCCGCTGTCCGCTGTTACAAAAAGAGGTGCGGAAACACGCTTTAAATTTAATTCATTACAAAATTCCTTTTGAAATGTATTTTTAATGTAAGATATCGCTCTTTGAGTTTCGTAGCTATCAAGCTTCGCCTTATAGCCTTCGGGAATGTATACTTTATTCATGCAATGCTCCCCCATAATTATATTTTATTTTAATATTATATAACAATTATATGGTAAAGTCAACCAAAACAAAAACTAAACAATGAAAAATGAACAAACGGTCGGAAACACAATTGCCGTACTATGTACCGCTTTTGTTCCTCCGACCGTTTTTAATTTAGAGTTTAAGGGTTAAGTCTGTTAGGTCCGCGGAAGATAAACATGGCATCCTTAATATGAAGACCAAGCATAAGCATTGTCAAGCGGTCAACACCGATACCAAATCCGCCGTGAGGAGGACAACCATACTTAAAAAATTCAAGATAGAACTTAACGTCTTCATCCAAGCCCTTTTCCTTAGCCTGAGCTGAAAGAACATCATAACGGTGTTCACGCTGAGCACCTGTTGTAATTTCAACGCCTCTCCAGATAAGGTCATAACCCTGAGGAATACCATTTTCGTCACGCATATGATAAAAAGCTCTCTTTTCGGGGCCAAAGTCAGTAACAAATAAAAATTCATGACCGTACTTTTTCTGTACCCATTCAAAGCTCAGTCTTTCTGCATCTGTTGTTAAATCGTTCTTTTCCTCTTCTGGGACAGTGTAGCCGAATTCCTTTTCCAATTCGTCATACAAATCACAAAGTTTAATTACAGGGAAAGGTGTTGTTGGAACAACAACTTCAACATTAAAAAGCTCTTTAATCTTATCGCCGTAAGCATCTTTAACTTCTTTAAGCATATAAGTAAGAAGCTCTTCTTCCATCTTCATAACGTCACGGAAAGAGTCGATAAAGCTAAATTCCAAGTCAAATCCTGTAAATTCAGTTGTGTGCTTACTTGTAAAGCTCTTTTCTGCACGGAACACGGGACCTACTTCAAAAATACGTTCAAAGCCTGCTGCCATAGCCATCTGCTTGTAGAACTGGGGACTCTGTGCAAGGTATGCAAAACGGTCAAAGTACTTAACTTCGAAAACGTCACTGCCTGACTCACTTGCTGTACCGATAAGCTTGGGAGAATGAATTTCAATAAAGTTCTTTTCAAGAAGGAACTTTCGCATTGCATTTACCATTACAGTCTGAACCTTGAACATAAGCTGATTTTCTTCTGTACGCAAATCTATCCATCTGTAGTCAATTCTCTGGTCAATAGAGCTTCGTTCAACAGCCGCCTTTTTCTTTGTGGCAGGTATTTCCTTACGGTTGATGGGAAGTGCATCAGCAAGGGATTCAACAACAATATCCTCAGGGATAACTTCAACACCGTTTAATTTAACATATTCACTTGCTACCGCATTGCCGACAACTGTAATAACGCTGTCAGCTGTCAAGGTTTCCACCTTGGATAAAAGTGCTTCGTTACCTTCTTTTTCAATTGTTACCTGAATAGTTCCTGTTATATCCTTAAGAATAATAAAAACAACATATTTTGTATCTCTGATAATGTCAACAAACCCCTGGATTTTAACCTTACCGGGATTTAATATAGCATCTTTTATATATGTGCGTTCCACTTTAACTCCTCCTTGGCATTTAATCTTAAATATTATACCATTACAATACCATTATTTCAACATAAAAATTAAAATATTTTCCTTTATTTTACCCTGTAAATATAATCCTTATCGTCACGCCTTAATATTGCCGCATAGGCATACTCATAGGCAGAGAGGAGCGTTGCTATAAACTCGGGCGTTAATTCTTTTTCCTTATTTATCAAAATATTGTACTCCACTCCGAAAACATTATACATACATCCTGTATCAATACAACCCGAACGCTTATAAAATGCAATGCGGCGTTTTCTTATAAAGTCCTCCTCGTCATTCTTTGCACTTTCAATGCTCTCGGTTTCCAGAAGTATACAGTCAAAGTTAGTTAATTTGTCAAGTTCTTTAAAGAACTCTGTTCCCACACCTGTACCGCGACATTCTTTCACAATTGCAAAATAGTCAAGAAAACCAATTGAGTTACCGCAATCGGCAATGCAGGCATAGCCTTTTATTTCATTTTCATCATAGGCAATAAAAACATTATACCAGCCTCGTTTTACAGAATGGATAATTGCACCTAGTGGTTTTAATTCCAAAGGGGGAAAATCCTTTTTCATAAAAGTTTCATATATGTGTTCAATTTCTTTAGGTGTTGCTATTTTATAATTCATGCTTTCACTTCCTTTAATTTTTTTGACTATTCAAACTTCCACCACGATAGTGCTTGAACCGTCAGATATTCTTTTGACAACAATTTTTTTGTCAATCTTTTCCTTTAATTCACTTACATGGGATATTATTCCCACCGACCGGTTATTGTCAGAAAGGTTTGTCAAAATCTCCACAGCCTTTGACAAGTGGTTTTCGTCCAATGTTCCGAAGCCCTCGTCGATAAAAAGTGTGTCAAGGCGTATTCCGCCGCTTCTTTCCTGTATCATATCGCTAAGACCTAAAGCAAGTGACAAAGATGCCATGAACCCTTCTCCCCCTGACAGGGTTGACACATCACGTACTTTTCCTGTATTATTGTCAAACACCAATAAATCAAGTCCACCCTGACTTTTTGTACCGCCGTCGCTTTTATTTTCGAGAGCGTACCGTCCAAGGGTCATCTTAGAAAGTCTTGCATTTGCCTTTTGTACAATCTTATTAAAATAATACTGCTGAATATACGCCTCAAAGGTTATTTTATTGCCTGAAATTTTTCCGTTTGCAGTATCGGACAATTCCTTTAACATAATGTATGTTTTTTCTGCTTCATCACTTTTCTTAAAGAGATATTTAAGGTTGTCATACACATTTCTGTTATTTGCAAGTCTTAGATTAATTTTGTCACGAAGGGCAGTCTGTTCAGCCTTTAATTGTGTTACTTTGTTTTCTTCCTCAATCAAAAGAGATGTGTCCTCCGCTTCTTTGCCTTGGGCGTTTTGTTCATTTTCCGAAAGTGCCGCTTCCTTTTCATTAAGAAGTTTTTCAAAGGCATCTATTTCTGTCTTTAACCTGTTAAGCTCTTTTTCTTCAAGGATTTTTTCTTTAAATTCCGCATCATTTTTAAAGCCTTCCAAAAGGAGTGCTTTTTTAAATTCCGAAAGCGTATTTTCTGTCAAAGCCTTTTCTTCCGCTTCTGAATTAATAAGTGTTTCCCTTTGTCCCAAAAGGTTTGCAACAGTTGTTCTTGAGGTATCTGCCTTTTCTTTTGCCTTTAGGGTTTTTTCTTCATTTTCCCGTGCGGTTTTACTTTTTATTTTAAGAATTTCATTGCAGATATCGTATGCTTTTTTGCAATCTGAAAAATCAATTTTACTGTCTGTGAGTTTCTTTTCAATTACTTCACATTCGCCCTTTAATTTGTTTAAAGTCTCGGCTTTTTTATGTAGTGTATTCATAGCTTTTTCAGTAGCCTTTTCCGCTTTTTCAAGTGTTTCACGACTTACATCTTCACCTGAAATTTCAGCAGGAGAAGGGTGATTTAGAGAACCGCAAACAGGACAAGGCGTATTATCTTTAAGCCCTTTTGCAATAATTCCCGATAAGTTGTCAAAATACTGTATTTTAATACTATTATATTCCAAGCTAAGATTATTATATTCTTCCCTTGCAACCATATATGCTTTTTCATTTAAGGCTTTTTCCCGTGCCTTTTTTGCATATAACTCAATATCCTTCATAGTATTTGACAATTGGGTTATTTCTTTTTTAAGGTTTTCTGTTTCCTGTGCTTTTCCCATCATGAGGGAATATTCAATATTGCATTTTTCAAGCTTTTCTTTTTCTAAGGAGAGTTTTTCTTCATTTAATTCTATGGCAGAAACTGTCATATTGTGCTTTTTTTCCGCACTTATGTATCTGTCATAAAAAACTTTTACCCTTAGTGCCTTTTCTCCCATTTTTAGTTTTTCCTTATTTTTTATAATTTCATCTTTCTTCAGATTAAGACTCTTTACCTCACTTCTCAGTTTTTCAACACGTTTTAAAAGCATTTGTACTTCATTTGCATTTTGTATTCTAAGGTGCAAATCTTTAAGAATTGTTTCGCTTTCTTCAATTTTCTTTTCTGTTTCAGAAAGGTTCTTTATATCCTCCGTATTAAGTTTTTCAAGAAGATTAATCACCTTTTCCCCATCATAAATATTTGCTTCAATATCTTCATCGCTTTTAATATTTCCCATAAGATCGTTTATCTTTTCATGTATATAACGCCTTTCGTTTTCTGCATCGGTGAATTTTTCCCACAATCTTTTTCCAAACTCTTCATAAAGGGATGTGTCAAATATTTTCCTGAAAAGCTCGGAACGGTCCTTGCTTTTTTCGGATAGTATTTTTCTGAAATCACCTTGTGCAATCATGGCAATCTGTGAAAAACGGGACTGGTCAACACCTAATATTTCAACGATTTTTTCCGTTACAGTGTCAACCCCTGTGTAAACATATCCATCCGGCATAACAAGAGAAGCATCGGCAGTTTCTTTAGTCTGACCGCTTCCGTGCTTTTTATCTCTTACATATTCAGGGGTTCTTTCAACCTTATAAATTTCATTTTGGTACATAAATTCATAATTGACAAAAGTCTTTGTATCACCGGTGGCAAAATCACTTCGCAAAGTCTTTGTGCTTTTCCTATCCTTGCCGCCGCTGACCGTTCCGAAAAGGGCAAAACTTATTGCATCAAAAATAGTTGTCTTACCTGATCCCGTATCCCCTGTTATTAAAAAGAGTCCACCGTTCAATTTTGAAAAATCAATCTCGGTGCATTTTGCAAACGGGCCAAATGCCTGCATCTTTAAATATAAAGGTTTCATTATTCACCCTCCGTTATATTTTCAAACAGCTCTGCCACAAGTTTCTTTTTGTCATCGTCAAGCTCCTCTTTATTGATTGACAGGTAAAAATCACAAAATTGCTCCAACGGGCTTTTTTCAATGGAAAAGTTTCCTTTCAGAACTTCTTGTACGCCATTTTTTTGGAATACAAGTTCCGTCATAAAGGGGTAATTATTTCTTAGCTTTCCGTATGCATCAACTACAGTTTCGGTATTTGTTAAGGTTATACGGACAAAGTCCTTTTTGTTTTCGCTTTTTAAAATTTCCTCTATTTGTCCTTTAATATCAATGTAATCACGCATGGGCACAAGGGGATGTTTTGTTATTTCCAAATTCCCTTTTTCTTTTAACTGCCCTATTAAAACATACTTTTTACCGCTTGCTTCACTTGCGGAATATTTTAAAGGTGTGCCCGAATAATAAATGTTATCTTTAATTTTTTGACACTTATGTAAATGCCCCAACGCCACATAGTCAAACTTTTTGTAAACAGATGCATCAACACAGTCTAATCCGCCTATGGAGATTTCTTCGCTTTCACTTCTTTCCCCACCTGTTACAAACTGGTGTGAAAGGAGGATATTGCGTTCACCTTCATCAATATTAAGTTTTTTTATTAGTGCATCTACCCCATCGGTGTATGTTTCAATATTTTCATCTTCAAGATATGCCCGTGCATTAGACGGCTTAATAAAGGGTAAAAGATATATATTTATTTTGCCGTAAGAATCTTTGATTTCCACCTTTGAAATCTCGCCTGAAAATACAGGGGAAATATAAATATCCTGCCTTTTAAATGCCTCCTGTCCGTAAGAAAGTCTCTCAGCAGAGTCATGGTTGCCGCTTATAATAAAAACCTTTGATTTCGTTTGTGCAAGTAAATCCAAAAACTCATCAAGTAAACTTACAGCCTCGGCAGAAGGCATGGTTTTATCGTATATATCTCCTGAAATGAAAACACAGTCAGGTTTATTATCATTTATAACTTTAATAATTTCACAAAGTATATACTTCTGGTCGTTAATAAGGCTGTACTCATTCAGCCTTTTTCCTATATGTAAATCTGACACGTGAATAAATTTCATATTTGCACCCTCTGAATCAATATGATCGTGTCGAAATGTCGACACGCGACCTCAAAGGCGGACTACGTCGTTGGGCACTTTGAGGTCTGTATTTTTTCTAAGGAACAAAGTGGCAATTTCTCGTGCAAGGGGTCTACGACCCCCTAAAATTACCACTTTCGGAGCCGAAAATGCGATTTCCGGCTCCTATTTTATTTGGGGAGTAAGCTCCCCAAACCCCTTGCGACTGAATAAAAATAGGTTTATCGACAGTCTGTTAATACACTTCTATTTTACACGTTTTATTGACGCCCGTCAACATAAAAGAAGAGACTGTAAAAAAGTCTCTAATAAATAATTTAAGACCATTTGGGACAGTCCCCCTTATGGCAAATTGGGAGACAATTTGCCAAAGAAACCTTGCGAGGTTTTGTTGGGACAGTCCCGAAATGGTCTTTCTGTTATCTCAGTGCTGACTTTTTTACAGCCCATTTTCTTTTATTTAAACTTATTAAAACTTACTGTAACACTTGTTCCTACGCCTTCTGTGCTTTCAAGGCTGATTTGTGCATTGTGATATAGTGCAGCGTGCTTTACAATGGCAAGCCCTAAACCCGTTCCGCCAAGTTGTTTAGAGTGACTTTTGTCAACTCGGTAAAATCTTTCAAACACTCTGTTTTGCTCGTTTTTAGGTATTCCTATACCTGTATCACGAACAGTTAAATTGACTTTTTCTTCGGTGGTATTCACAATCACATCCACAATGCCATTTTCCTTGTTATACTTTATGGCGTTGTCACAAAGGTTATAAACAATTTCGTCAATGATTTTCCTTACACCCGATACATATGCACTGTCGCCTATAACATTAATCTTTACAGACTGCTTTTTTGCAACACTCTCAAGCCTTTTGACGACTTCTTTTGAAACTTCAAAAATATCAATCTTTTCATCGGTAAATTGCACTGCGTTTTCGTCAAGCTCTGATATTTTTATAATATCACTTACAAGGTTTATAAGCCTTTGGGCTTCATCATAAATTGATGAAGAAAAATCAACTACTGTTTCACAGGGTGTGTTGCCCGTTTTCATTATTTCCGCAAAGCCTGAAATAGACGTAAGGGGTGTTTTTAATTCATGGGAAATATTTGATGTAAATTCCCGTCGTAACTGTTCACGCTTTACACTTTCCGTAACATCAAGAATTACAATAACGGCACCTATAATTCTTTCATCCTCATAAACAGGGTTAGCTATAAGATTGTATGTAGAGTCTTCATGGGCAATACTGTTTTCTGCACGGTTTCCATTGAGTGCCTTTTCCACAGCCTCCCTAAAGCCTTTTGTACGGTTAAAAGCAAGGACACTTTCAATCTGTGTGTTGTCAATTTCCAAAAGCCGAATAGCCGCTTGATTGTAAAAAATCACATTATACTGTGTATCAATGACAATTAATCCTTCGCTCATATTCTCGGTTATAAGCTTAAATTCCTCCTGCCTTTTATTGGCATCTTTTATTTGCTTATCTATGGTTTTCTTCTGTGCGGAAAGCTTATGTAATATGGGTGTTAATTCCTCATAAGTTTCGTTACTTGAGGGGTTTTCCAAATCAAGTTCATTAAGAGGCTTAATAATAACTTTTGATACACGCTGTGAAAATATTGCAGATATAACAATTGCCAAAGCTACGATAAATAGAAAAGGTTGCAGAAGACCTAAAAGTATAACCACAACAGAGCTTTGTGTTGTGGAAACACGCAAAATGTTTCCGTTTTCCATTTTTACGGCATAATAGAGTGTTTTACGCATTAGTGTGTCAGAATAACGGTAACTTGTACCGCTTCCCGTTTGTAAAGCTTCTTTGATTTCCTTACGGTCACTATGGTTGTCAAGGGTACTTTCGTCAGCAAGGTTATCAGATAAAACAACACCGTCAGGGGAAACAACTGTTATTCTTTTATCGTCATTTTTATAGCTTTCAATGTATGATATTCCCTCTTTTTCCAGTGCGTGGGAAATATACCCGGCTTCGCTTTCAAGCTCTTTGAAAATCTGTGTTTCAAAATGCTCGTAAAGGACGCCCACCACAAGGGTAAAGCTTATCAGTAAAACCATAAGGGAGGCAAGAAAGCTTGAAAAAAATATCTTTTTATTCATTAAATCTGTCCCCCTATCTTGTAGCCTACATTTTTAACAGTCTGTATAAGCTCCCCTGCACTCTCCAGCTTTACACGGAGCTTTCGCACATGCACATCAAGGGTTCTTGATTCACCGTAAAATTCACCCCACACACGTGAAAGAAGGGTTTCACGGCTTACAACATTACCCCCTGATTCCAAAAGCACCACAAGAAGGGAATATTCCTTAAAGGACAGGTTAATCTCCTTATCGTTAACCTTTACTATATGCTTATTGGGATTTACATATAAATCACCTATTCTGTATTCCTTCATCTCGTGTGTCTTTTCGTAGCGTCTTAACACTGCACGGACTCTTGATGCAAGCTCTGTCATTCCGAAAGGCTTTGATATATAATCATCTGCCCCCATGTCAAGCCCTGTTACCTTGTCGTATTCACTGTCCTTTGCTGTGATAATAATAACAGGAATATCACTATAATATGGATCCTCACGAAGCTTTGTCAAAATTGAAAGACCGTCCTCCTCAGGAAGCATCAAATCAAGCATTATAAGAGCAGGAACTGTAGTTTTAATGGCATCCCAAAACTCGCAAGGTGTGGAAAAGCCTTTAATTTCATAGCCTTCCTTACCTAAAGCGTAGCACACCAGTTTCTGAATATTGGCATCATCTTCAACAAAATAAATCACGTCTTTCACCTCCGGATAATGTTATTATACACGCATTTTTATAAAATTTCAATCTTCCCAAACATGTTTTCCTGTAATTGAATAAATTACCCATTCGGCAATATTTTCAGCATGGTCGCCTATACGTTCAAAATACTTTGCTATCATAACATAATCAACTAAAGCTTCGGGATTTTTGTCACCAACATTGACGGCACTTATAAGTTCCCCTTTGACTTTGTCAAACAGCATATCAACCGTGTCGTCCTGACGGATAACGCTTCTTGCAATTTCAATATCCTTTTTCACAAAAGAATCTATACTGTCTGAAACCATTTTAGTCGTAGCCTGTGCCATATCGAGAATATGCAATTTACTTTGCACCCCGCTTTTTTGTGTATATTCCGCGATCTCGGAAATATCCGTTGCCTGGTCACCTATACGCTCCATATCCGAAATCATTTTAAGTGCGGAGGATATTACCCTTAAGTCACTTGCAACAGGCTGTTGTTGCAGTAAAAGTTTCATACAAAGGCTTTCAATGTCACCTTCAATCTGGTTTATCTGCTTTTCTGTTTCCCATACGGTCTCTTTAACCATTTTGTCGTTCTCAACAAGAAGCCTTACAGCTCCGTTAATAGCTTCTTCGCATAATGCACCCATTGTAATAAGTTCATTATTCAATTGTTTAAGCTGTTCTTCGAACCTGTTCCTCATTAACCGAACCTCCCTGTAATATAGTCTTCTGTTCTTTTATCTTTTGGCATAGAGAACATTTTGTCGGTATTATCAAATTCCACCACTTCTCCAAGAAGGAAAAACGCTGTTTTATCTGCTATACGAACTGCCTGTTGCATGTTATGTGTTACAATAACTATGGTATATTTTTCTTTAAGCTCCATTGCCAAATCTTCAATTTTTGACGTGGATATGGGGTCTAACGCACTGGTGGGTTCATCCATAAGAAGTATTTCGGGGGAAACTGCCAATGCTCTTGCTATGCAAAGCCTCTGTTGCTGACCTCCGCTCATACCGAGGGCACTTTTCTTAAGTCTGTCCTTACACTCATCCCATATTGCCGCCTGTTTTAAAGAAACCTCTACAATTTCATCAAGTTTAACTTTAGATTTTACGCCGTGTATTCTCGGTCCGTAGGCAATATTGTCATAAATACTCATTGGAAAAGGGTTGGGCTTTTGGAAAACCATACCTACTTTTTTTCGTAAAATATTTACGTCCATATCCTTATAAATATCCACACCTTGAAATTTTACTTCTCCCTCAATCCTACAACCTTCAACTAAGTCATTCATTCGGTTCAGTGTTTTTAAAAAGGTTGATTTACCGCATCCCGAGGGACCTATAAGAGCTGTTATTTCCTTTTCGGGAAGCTCCATATTAATGTTTTTTAAAGCCTTGTTGGTATTGTACCATAAATTTAAATTTTTAGCTGATATTATACTCATTATTTTGTACCTCTCTTCTTAAGTGCTGTTGCGGCAAATTTGGCTGAAAGGTTTATAACAAAGGTTAAGATAACAAGTATTGCCGCTATTGCAAAAGCAACTTCAAATTCGCCTCGTTCTTTGGCGTACATATAAAGTGCAACCGTAAGTGTTGAACCTGCACTGCCTATCTTTACAGCCTCAACGATATTAAGTAATTCGTTTGCCATTCCCGCTGTAAAAAGCAGTGCTCCGCTTTCACCTACAATACGCCCTACTGATAATATACATCCTGTCACAATGCCGTCAACAGCACTGGGCAATACAACTGTTCGTATCATATACCATTTACCTGCTCCCAATGCAAGAGAACCTTCTCTGTAGCCGTCAGGCACGGTTTTTAAACTTTCCTGACTTGTACGTATAATAGTTGGCAATGTCATTATAACAAGGGTAAAAGCCCCTGCAAGAAGACTTGTTTCCAAGGATAGAAACTGCACAAAGATAAGCATACCTACCAATCCGTAAATAATAGACGGTATACCCGACAGTGTTTCGGTTGCTATTTCAATTATGCGTACAACCTTTTTGTTTTCCGCATATTCGTTCAGATAAACAGCCGCACCAACACCAAGGGGCAATACAACAATAAGGGTTATAAAAATAATGTACACCGTGTTTAAAATGTTTGGAAGTATACCAACCCTTTCATGTATCAGACTGGGCTTTGTTGTAAGAAACGAAAGAGATATATTTGGAAGACCCCTGTACATTATGTACCCGATAAGAGCTAAAAGGAGAAAACATATTATAAGCCCTGACAGCCACATTAAGACATTTAAAACTGCACACTTAAATTTCCGCTTGTTTGATATTTTATCGTTCATAGCCTACTCCTTTTTATTTTTAACCACAAGATTTAATACAAGGTTAATTATTAGTATAAATACAAACAATACTAATGCGATAGAAAAAAGTGCCTGTCTTTGAAGTCCCGATGAATAGGACATTTCGCTTGCCACCGCTGTTGTAAGAAAGCGTACACTTTTGAAAAGTCCCGGCATATTGGCAACATTACCCGATACCATCATAACAGCCATGGCTTCCCCTATACTTCTGCCTATTCCAAGCACGACAGCTGTTAATATACCGCTTTTTGCCGCAGGCAGAGTAACCTTGAATACAGTTTCTGTTTTTGTTGCACCAAGTGCCAGCGATGCTTCCTCATACTCTTTAGGTACCGCACGTATTGCAGTTTCAGATACACTTATTACAGATGGCAATATCATCACCGCCAACACAATAATTGCCGAAAAGAGGGTTGCACCATCAGGAATATTAAAGGCTTCACGGACTAAGGGTACAATTATTATCATGCCTACCAATCCATAAACAACGGAAGGTATACCTGAAAGTAAATCAACGGCACAGCTGATAACCTTTGCCAATCTTTCATCAGCCATTTTTGCAATAAAAACAGCACACATAATTCCCAGCGGCACACCGATTATAATTGCACCAAAAGTACCGTACACTGAAGTAAGTATAAAAGGCAGAATTCCGTAAGACGGACTTGAGGCCGTGGATGCCCACGACCTTCCCAACAGAAATTCTTTTATGCCTATTTCCCCTATGGCAGGAGAGCCGCTTACCACTAAAAAACCTGTGATAACAATTACAAAGGCAACAGCTAAAAATCCGCAAAAGGTGAATATTAAGTTCATTATTTTCTCAAAAATATTCCCTGCTTTTCCATTTCTGTTCATGTCCTTGCTCCTTTATCTTGAAACAGGTACTGCCCCTGCCTTTACGATAAGTTCATCAGCCTGACTGCTTGTTGCAAATTCAAAGAATGATTTTACAGCCCCTGTAAGCTCTGTCCCCTTCTTTGTTACGAATACGAAATTTCTTTGAATTTTGTATTCACCGGACTGGATTGTTTTAGTTGTGGGGACAACACCTTCAACACTAACTAACTTAACTGTGTCCTTTACGGAAGCTAAGGACGCATATCCGATTGCGTTGGGGTTACTTGCCACAGTCTGTACAACATCGCCTGTACTTGTAAGCTCTTGAGAATATACACATGCATCTTGTGTACCTGTAATTGATTCAAAACCGTCACGTGTACCACTTGCCGCTTCTCTGCCTATAAGAACTACAGGTGCATCGTTTCCGCCTACTTCTTTCCATGAAGTAATTTTGCCCATGTACAAATCGGCAATCTGTTCAACTGTAAGGTCTGATACAGTGTTTTCGGGGTTAACAATAATTGCTATACCGTCAATTGCCACTACTGTCTGTATAAGGTTTTCCTTTTCCGAATCCTTCAGATTGCGGCTTGACAAACCGATGTCACATCTGCCTTCTTCTACTGCCTGTATGCCTGCACCCGAACCTGTTGGGTTATATGTAACCTTAACTTCGCTGTTTTCTTCCATGTAGTATTCGCTTAAGTAACCGATAACCTTTTCCATTGATGTGGAACCGTCCGTTGATACTGTTCCGCTGACTACCTCCGGAGTATTCACATTTTCGTTTTCGACTTTTTCATCTTCGTTTTTTGTGCCACCGCACCCATTAAGTGCAAACACCAACAAACAAACTGCTCCTAAAACACATATGATTTTTTTCATAAAAACCACACTCCTTAATTTTTTTATTTTTCCTGAGCACAGTTTGAGTTTAACATTAGGTATGTTAACACCGAAACCAAATGTATGTTAAGTGTAGGTTAACACACAAAAAATGGCTGTAAAACGAACAGACCTCCAACAGTTAGATTTTTGTCTAACTATTGAGAGGTCTGTTTAAATAGATTTAAGGGGTGTTTTTATTCATGTGTCATTTCAGGAATAACCGTATAACTGTTACATAAAGGTCTTGTTCCGTCCCATAAAAATAACTTGTATTCTTTTGCATCCTTCACTATCAACGTGGGGTTGTCAAGACTTAATTCTTCTGCAAAGAGTACCTCACCGCTTTCACTGTAGCCTGCTACATACAGCTTTGCAGTTTCTTTAAGAGAGTCTTCAATCGCTACGTGTGCAGTAAGCTCACTTCTTTTTACTTCTGCCTTTACAATGGCGGCACTAACTCTTTTAATATTTATTGTATAGTCACTATTAGGAGTAAAAGTTACTTCACCGAAATTGACAATTGCTTTATTATCGCCAATTGCAACAATATATGAATTTTTCGCCTTGATTGTAACGGGAATACCGCTAAACATTTTAAGCTCGCTGCCATCATTTACCTTGCCGCCTGCTATATAACATTCATCGCCCGAAACATTAAAAAGTACCGTGCCTGTTATGCCTGCGTCATAGTAGGTGTTAAAAACATTCATATACTGATTTCTGAAAGGTGTCGGTCTGTCTAATGCAAAAGTTTTAAGATAATTAACATTGTTTTTCCAGTCTTGTAAACTGCCAATATTCCAGCGTGCAATATCCGCCGCCTTTCCTGCTTCACGCTCCTTTGCAAGCTCCTCCACAACTTTAGAGATACTTTTTCCGCTCATAATAGTTCTGAGATAAACCATGCTTCGCTGTGCAAATTCGTTTCTGAAATCTTCATTTTTGAAAAGACCTTCAAACAAATCTGTTGCGAATTTAGGGTGTCTGGCAAGTGAGTTATCGTCCTTCTGCATTGTGGAAAGATAAAGTGTTTCATGACTTGAGTTTTCGTAAGAAATATCAAAATCATGCACCATAAAACGCCACTTACCGTCCATGCCGTAAACATTCGGGTCTATGCTTTCTTCTGTCACTCGCCAGAATTTCATGTTGTTACCGGGCCAGTCATCATTGCCTGCATGTATATAAACAATCATATAGTCAATAAGGTTGTCAACATCTACTACCGAGCAGAATTCTTCATAAACTTCATCACTGGTAAAATCGTTGTCCAAAACGAGACTCTTCACATATGCCCATTGAGTGCGATAATATGTTTCGCCTAAAATTCCGTCCTTATTATCATCCTCAGGTCCCTCGGAGTATTCCAACCTATCAATATAGGTTAGACCGTTGTATTCGGTATAATCAAGAGGTAACGTCCAGTCACGGTCTAAAAACACAATGTTATCCCCGTCAATACCATAGTGTTCTTCAAGATAGTCCTTATCATACTGCTCTCGACATTCATAAAGACCCCAGTATTCGCCGTTTAAAAATAGTACCATAGGAGTGCTCCATGCTGTATCAACTCTTGTATTGGCGGCAACACGTTGTGCTAGCGGGTCACGAAGATTTGTATTTCGCCAGTCAGATATACGGAACGTCACCTTTGAATAAACTTCAACGCCATCACCGGGGATAAGGTCATATTCAAGTAGCTTACTTTGCGTTGGGTCAGTCTTTTTAAAATATACCCTAAGTGACTTTTTTGGTTCAGAACGAGAACCGTTTCCTGAAACTTTCATTTCTATTGTACGGTTAACCTCACTTTGTCCGTCCTTTGTTATGTAATGAAACACACCGGGAACTTTATGCTCATAATTGTAATTTGTATAAATGCCGTTTGCACTGTCCCACAAATCATACTGTGTTGCAATAAGATTAACAAAGGGGTAGTTACCAACATAGTCCCACATTCCTTTGCCTACAAAATAAGTATTTGAAGAAACATAGCTTGTTTCTCCGTCTTTTATTACAGCCGCACGGATAACAGTGCCTTTAGGTGGCGTTGTTGTACTTGGCTCAATAACAAAAGGCTTTGTATATTTTTCAGATGCCGTTGTGGGCACATCGCCGTTTAATGTATAGTAAATATCCCCCTCACCTGATAGCGAAACCTCAATAGTGCTTTCATAAACACCGCCGTTCAGACTAAATACGGGTGCCTCAGGAGCGGCACTGACATTTATCCCCCAAAAAAGCAGAATAAATATTGTAATTATAATAGTTCTTTTCATTCTCTCACATCCTAATATTTATATGTCTATTATCTCATAATAAACTTGTTTTGTCAACGCATCGGCAAATCACCTTTAAGTTTTCTTCGCCTTATCCGTCTGACCTTATTTATATGCCTTTCAAAATCTCCGTTATTGATCAGTTCAGTTAACAGATATTGCTCAAACACAGGAACCGTACAGGAAAAAAATCCAAGCTTATCAAAAAAATCTTCAACATACTTCTCTGGTAAGACCATGTACCCTACACGCATGGAAGGTGCTATTGTTTTTGAAAAAGTGTTGATGTATATAACTCTTTCGCTGTTAAAAGAAAACAGAGTATCTTCACTTTTCTTTAAAACAGTAAACTCCGATTCAAAATCGTCTTCAATAATAACAGCATTTCTGTTTTTAGCCCATTTTATATACTCCGCCCTTTTTGATGCACTGGCTGTAACACCGCTTGGGAAGCTCGAAAATGGGGTTACGTGCAAAACCTTGGCATTTGTTCTTTTTAATTCACTTGTAAGTACGCCATCTATACCCAGCTTTAACAAATCGCACTGTGCACCGTTTGCCTTGTATACGGCTTGTATCTTCTCGTATGAAGGGTCTTCAATGCCGTAAATTTTGTCACGGCCTATAAACTGTACAATCATACTGTATAAATATTCTGCACCTGAACCTATCACAATCTGCTCCGGTGTAACATTTATCCCCTTGCCTCTCAGCAAATAATCGCTTATTGCCTGTCTTAATACCAAACAGCCGGCATTTGGAGACTTAACTAAAATTTTGTCAGAGTATTTACTTATTACCGCCCTCATTGTTTTGGCAAAAACAGAAAAGGGGAATTCATCATCTGTATGATAATATGCCTGTTCACTGTCAAATATAGTTTCATGTGCTTCTCCCACAGGAACAACTTCATCTTTCTGATATATGACATAATAGCCCTTTCGCTCTTTTGCCTCAATATACCCCTCATCGCATAATATTGCATATGCATGTTCCACAGTAATCACACTTGTAAAGCATTCCTCTGCAAGTATCCTTTTTGAGGGAAGCTTGTCACCTATCTTGTATACACCATTTACTATATCCTCTCTTAATTGAAGATAAAGCTGCATATATGCACTTTGTTTTGAAAATAAATCTATTGAATATTTCATCTGGTTATATAAAAAACTCCTTTTTTGGCAATTGTTATATGTTCAGTTTTATTATATCCTTTTTTCATCAAATTGTAAAGGAGATTTATCATGAATTCAAAAACAAAGAAATTAGTAATGGCAGCACTTTTTGCAGCCCTTGCATGTGTTGCAACAATGGTTATCAAAATCCCCACCCCAACAAAAGGTTATCTTAACTTAGGTGACTGTATTGTTTTACTTTCAGGTTGGCTCCTGCCGCCCTTTTACTCTTTCCTTGCGGCAGGCATCGGTTCTGCATTGGCAGATCTTTTTTCAGGTTACATAATTTACGCTCCCGTAACGTTTATTATTAAAGGCTTAATGGCAATTTGTGCACATTTCGTTTTTAAGGCTTTAAGTAACATAAACGGCACACTTTCAAGAATTATCAGTGCTGTAGCGGCTGAAATTATAATGGTATTGGGTTATTACTTATTTGAAGGTATTCTCTATGGATTTATTCCGTCCGTTGCAGGCATTCCCATGAATATAGCACAGGGTGTTGCAGGATTGATTTTAGGTGTAATCCTTGTTCAGGTTTTCAAAAAGTTCAGTATTGACTAAATAATTTTACACCGAATAACAAAGGGGCTTAAAAAAAGTCTCTGATAAATAAGTTAAGACCATTTGGGACAGTCCCCCTTTGTCAAATTGGGAGACAATTTGCCAAAGAAACCTTGCTAGGTTTTGTTGGGACAGTCCCGAAATGGTCTTTTTGTTATCTCAGTGCTGACTTTTTTTAAAGCCCGTTTTCTTTTATTCTGCTTTTAAATCTAACTTACATGTAAATGTCAAAGATTTGTCGTATCTCTTTTTATAAGTTTCCACTACAACTTTTTCGTCATACTTATAAGTAAACTCCATTTCTTCACCATTGTAAATAACTTTTATGGGCTTTGTGCAATCAATAAATGACTCATTTACATAAATTGCATCCACATCTCCTGTTACAATAAACGTATTTCCATTTCTCTCAACTGTCACCATACCTTCATTTGCCGCACTTTCCACATAATAGAATAAATCGTCCTTTTTAAGTGACATATTCCATTCAATTTTTTCAGGGTATGGGTTACGTGTATGTTTACTTACAAGCCTTATTGCATTGGTGTCTTTATATGTACCATCTGTTATTAGTTGCATATTTGAACCGTTATCCACAAAATTATGGGGCTTGTTTTTATGGATAAATACCCCTGCAACATTTTCATTTTCACCATATTTTACAGTTTCTTCATTTCTGCCATAGCTATCATCCAGTTCACCGCACTGAAGATAAAGGGGCATATTCTTAACATTTGTCAAATCTACACCGTTAGGATGTCCCGCACTCATATTCGCTGCGGCAAAAAAGTCCGCCATACGTGCAGTTATCTGATAAACACCGTCACCGCCTGCACTGTAACCTACAAGATAAATTCTGTCAGGGTTGATGTTATAGTAAATTGAAAGGTTTTCAAGAAGCCTCATGTAGCAGTAATAGCTTTCAGGATTAAAATGTGTGTCCCATGTATCACGCACACCACGGGGTGCAATGTAAATACCACATTCAACACTGCCCTTATAATAAGTTTGCATAGCTTTCCACTGGGAGTCATTCAAATCCGGAGTATCACTGCCTCCACCACCGTGAAGGGCAATGTAAACAGGGTACCCCTCAAGAGGTTCTACACCCATCACATTCATTGTGTACTTCATGGTAACATCGCCGCAGACTATCGCCTTATCGTTAAATTCCTTTATTCGTTCAGGGTTTTCCCTTTCCTCGGCTCTTATTTCTTCAATTATACAGTTCATTTTCATACCATCTTCCGTAGTGGCAAACAGTGCTAAATAGTTTTCAAAATCTTCATATGTAAGCTTTTTTGTACTGTTTGGTATATTTTCCCACGCATCTTCTTTTCCTATTACACGATTCATGAAAATTGTCACTTCACCTTTAGTTATACATCTGTCAGGTTCAAAGTTACCATTCTCTGTACCCTTTGCAATACCCATTTCAAAAGCCTTGTTTATATAACCGTTATCAGTATCGTTAAAAGCCTTTACGTCACTTTCGCCAAGACCGGCTTTTTTCATAATACTTGTAAGTGCTTCTTCACGTGATACATAATACCACTTATCCATTATTCTGTCATATTCCTCTTTGTCTAACGCCAAAAATCCACCGTGTTTACTGCCTGTGGGCATTGTAATTGAATCTGTAGCCTTTGTGAAGTTACCCGATGCAATGCAGGTTGTTAAATAAGGCACGTAAACAGAATAATCATCAACCATCAGTGCATATGTGTCATCAGTTCCTTTAACAATAAAGCTTCCGGGTCCTTCACCGGCAGGGCGTGTAAAGTTTTCAACAATCGTGTAAGGACCGGATGCATGGTCGCTTACCATCATTTCAATATGACCCGACTGTTTGTAGAAATGATAAAACTTCCCATCGTGTGCCTGAATTATGTTAGAGTCAATTGCCCATATTCTTTCGCCGTTTTCATCCATAGGTGCAACAAAAACCTCAGGTTCGCTGAAAGAACGAAAATCACGTGTTCTTGCAACATACACCGTATCACCGGGGTTTTCAAGGGTTAAGTCCTTACCTGATGCGTACACAAGGTATTCTTCTGTGTCAGGGTCCCAGATTGCCTCCGGTGCCCATGCACAGCCTATATCATCATTTGCAAACTTAACCATTCTCTGCTCAGACCAGTTTATTAAATCGTCACTTTCCCATACCATTAAATACTTACTGCCTGAAAGGCTCCAAGGTCCCCAACCCTGACCGTCCTTTGTATTAAGGTCAGTTGCAAGAAGATAAAACCTATCATTGTTGTGGCTTCTTAAAAGATAAGGGTCACGAAGTTCATATGTACCCATTTGGGATGTAAGTATAGGCTTATTATCATTCAAGTCAAACCAATTATAACCGTCCTCACTTGCGGCAATATGAATGGATAAGTGTTCATCACTGCCGTCTACATAGCCACGGAAATATACGTAAAAATAACCTACAGTTTCGCCTACACTCTCGCTCTTTTTAATTACAGTAACAGGGATATCCTTGCTTAAACTTTTGCCATCTTCAAAAGAAACTGTTGCAGTAAGTGTTACCTTTGTATCTTCCTCACCACGTGTAACCTTACCCTTAGGTATTACATAATCACCGTTAGGAATATCTTTGGTACATATAACATTTTCATCTGATGAAATCCATGAAACATTGTAGCCGTAAACTTCATCAGGGAGATTTAAGTTTTCTTTTATGGCTTCACTGCCACCGATTTCCAAAGCTTTTAAGATGTCATCTTCTGTTATTTCCCACTTAGGCATCACTGCGTCCTTAGAAATCTCCTCATCGGATAAAGCCTTGTTATAAAAGGTAATAGTGTCAACATATGCATTAAGTTTAGGGTCTGAGGAAAACTGGCTGTTGCCGATAAAATTGTTAAAAGTATCACCTAAATCGTCAAGGGTGTATTCACATTCCTTTTCGGCACACTTTTCACCGTTTACAAAAATCGTTAATGTTTTACCCTCCTGTTTTACGGCAACATGAACCCAACTATTAACTTTTGTCACGTTTTCAGCATCGACATTCCATTCGTCCATACCGTTTATTTTATAAGCAACCCTCAAATTTTTAGTGTCAGACGGTATGCCGAAGAAAACATAGTTATCGGTGCCTGTACCAAAATCAAAAATTCTCTGCCACCCCTTTTGTAAACCTGTCATTTTTATTCTGGCGGTAAATGTATAATCCTTAACACCTTTTGTTATATTATAAGGCACTTTCACATAGCTTGTACCACCGTTAAACCATGCATATTTACCCATAGACACGTCTTCAAACATGGTAAGCTTATAACCCTCGTATTCCATATCTTTATCAAAATCCAAAGAATATATAACCGAATTTTCCATAACGTTTGCCGATACATCTACGGCACCTATAAGCATACACGATGCAAGCAAACTTGCTATAATTTTCCTCATAAAAACCCTCCCGTTAATCTTATCACAATCTAAACAAGGTGCGAAAATCGCACCTTGTTTATGTTTTATTCTACTGTTATTGAATCAATGTAGGGTATCATGCCGGAAACCGAATTCCAAAGCATTACCTTTACGTTTTCTGTTGTAACATCAGCTTCAAATGCAGTATTTACAATCTGAACGGCTTTTGCACTCATAAGTGTACCGTCTGCATCATAGCTTGCAACAATAACAACGCTTTCGCCTAAAGCTTCTTCACTTATAACATTACCTGTTACCTTACCTTCACTAAGAATAACATTTTCAAATCTGATTGCACTAGGCAAGATAACTTCAAGGTCTGTAACCTTAAGTAAACCTTCTGTAGTAACGCCATTACCTGCATAAACCATAATTTTGCCCAAATCATCACAGGTTGCACTTGTACGCATTGTAAAGTTGTTTGCAATAGTTTTCGTTACGCCGTCAACTTCAACAAAAACGGAGTACTTCTTATTTGCAATATCAACCTCTATTGTAAAAGGATATGTCTTGTCTGCCTCGTAGCTTACTGTTTCTGTCTTTTGATAGCTATTAGCATTATACGCATCAAACACACCGTCTTTTGTGACTCTCACGTAAATAGGCATATGACCGTATGCTGTAGGTGTAACATCCTTATCACCGAAAGACACACCTGCGTCAATTTTTTCCTGTGCGGCAGTAAGGTCAAACTTATATGTAACAGTTTTTGTTGCAACGGGGATATTATATGTCTTCCACTTGGATTCAAGTGTACTTGTAAGATAGCTTGTAACCGGTTTTACCAAAAGCACATATTCCTTAACATATTCTGTATCACCGTAAACAAATGTACCGGTAAGTGTTACTTTCTTAACACCTTCTTCGGGAACATTTACAGTGCCATCAAGTGCGATAATGCTTTCATCGCTACTTGCCCAAGTAATGTGGCTTCCGTAAGTACCTACAGAAGGAAGTGTGATATTGCCTGTAACATAATTCACATCACAACCGAAGGAAATTGATTCTGCATCAAGCTGTGCCAGTTCGTCACTGGCATATCCTGCACCTTCTGCAATTTCACCGTTTGTTAAAGCACGGTAGTAAAGCTTTACATTATCAAACTCACCCTTGAAGTAAGGGTCAGCTGAGAACATACTCTTACCAAGATATGCACTTAAGCCATCTTCTGCAAGATGGTAAACTGTCTTTGTCATGGCATCGTTCTTAGCAACCTGTGCACCGTCTTTATAAATAGTAATTGAATCCGGTGTTACAACCAGGTCAATATGCATCCATGTATCCGTAAGTGAGCCAAGATCATTTGAAATAGCCTTTTCTTCATAGCTCCATCCTGAAATAGTAAGAGCACTACGCATTGTTGTGTCGTTAATCTTGAAAAATGCATACTGCTCCTCACCTGTGCCTAAGCTGAAGGTCATATTAGACTGAGGTGAGTTGTCATTTTTAACATCAAAGGAAAGTGTAAATGTGCTCTGACGGTCAAAAATGCCTTCGGGGAATTCAAAGTAAGAATTTTCACCGTCCAAAACAAGTACATTGCTTTCTCTTTCTTCGCTGTATTCAATCTTTGCATTACCCTTAAGATACGCTGATGCATCTTCTTCAAAATCGTAAGAATATTTTGCAGCTGTACCCTCTTCATCTACCTGGGGATTGCCCCACTTTTCCATTACTCTTGCATACTCTTCTGCATTTATGGGCAAAAATCCGCCGTGCTTACTGCCTGTAGGCATCTTAACTGTGCCACTGCCTGCTCTGAATATACCGGAGGCAATATCATCTGTAAGATAAGGCACATAAACAGAATAGTTATCAATCATCAAACAGTACTGATTTTCTGTACCCTTTACAAGGAAGCTACCGGGACCTTCACCACCTATGGGCGTGTAGCCGGGGACTTCTTCCCAAGGGCCTGATGCATGGTCAGAAACAAGCATCTGCACAACGCTGTTGTACTTTTTATAGAAATGATAGAACTTACCGTCATTCGCCTGAATAATATTAGAGTCGATAGCCGCAATACGCCTTGTACCTTCACCGTATGTTGTTACGCCGTTATCCTCAAAGGGGCGAACGAAATATTCAGGTTCTGTAAATGTTCTGAAATCACGGGTTCTTACAACATATACAGTATCGATTGCACTGCTTCCCAATGTCAAATCCTTGCCTGATGCATACACAAGATATTCTTCTGTGTCAGGGTCCCAGGTTGCCTCAGGTGCCCATGCACAGCCTATATCATCGTTTGCAAATTTAACCATTCTCTGTTCAGACCAGTTTACCAAATCGTCAGATTCCCAAATCATAAGGTACTTACTGCCCTCTAGGCTCCAAGGACCCCAACCCTGACCATCCTGTGTATTAAGGTCAGTTGCGATAAGGTAAAATCTGTCGCCGTCTTTACTGCGGAGTAAGTATGGGTCACGGAGACACTGTGTACCCATTGTGGATTCCAAAATGGGCCAGTTACCGTTAAGGTCAAACCACTCATAACTGTCTTCACTGCCTGCAAGGTGAATTGAAAGCCTTTCGGGACTACCGTTTACATTACCACGAAAATATACGTAAAGATATGCTTCTGTTTCGCCAACAGGCTGGGGCTTTGCAATTATATTACAGTCAATATCCTTTGTGAGGATTGTACCGTTATAATCAACCGAAGCTGTAAGAGTAACAACTGTATCTTCATCGCCTCTTGTTACTTTGCCCTTGGGAATAACATAGTCGCCGTTTTCAATATCATAAGGATAAACAATTTCTTCGTTGCTACTTGCCCATGTAACAGGATAGCCCAAGGCTTCTGTCTGAAGTGTAACATTTTCCTTAACGCTGTCCTTTACGGGGATATCAATTGCATCAAGAATTGTTTCCTCTGTTATAACAGGTTCGGGGAAAGTAGCCATAGTAGCAATTTCATCTTCGCTGAACGCTCTCTTTGCAAAAACAAGCTCATCAAGGTAAGCATTGAGATAAGGGTCGCCGCTAAACTGGCTTCTGCCGATGTAGTTAGTTGCAGTATTTCCCATAGCATCAAGAGTACTTGAAAGGTCAGTTGTAGCCATAGCCTTACCATCAACATAAACTGTACCTACATTTCCCTCCTGAACAAATGCAATGTGCATCCATTTGTTTTTACTTACAACACCCTCTGCCGTTGCCCTCTGTTCATTTCCTCCGCTAACCTTTACAGCACCGCGGATGTCTGTTGTTGTGTAAGGTATGCCCAAAAATGCATAGCTTTCCGTGCCGTTACCTAAGTCAAACACTCTCTGCCAGCCCTTTGTTGTGCCGGTAACCTTCACCCAAGCCGCCATAGTAAAATCCGACACACCTTTTGTGATATTGTCGGGAAGGTGGATATAGCTTGTGGAACCGTTGAACCATGCACATTTGCCGTACACGCCTTCGTCTAAAACTGATAAATTGTAGCCTGTACTTCCTTCGGGAAGCTCTTCGTCAAAGCTTATGTAAAAAACTGTGTCGTCATCTGCTGTGTATTCTCCGGCAAAAGCGGGAACAGCCGAAACAAGCATACATAAGCTCAGTAAAACTGATAAAAACTTTTTCATTTTTATCCTCCTTTATACAAAAACTTTATTATATATTACCAAATAAGGCTACCTATTTCAATATATTTTCGTATATTTTTATTGCATTTTTGTATGCGGCATTATATAATCGATACGGGGAGGTGACACAATGGATATTATTTCGTTAAAAAAAGCCGGATATAATCTTTCGGAGCCTGAAAACATCCATTTCCACTGGGTATGCCCGGAATACACCCTTATTTATTTTCAAGGACCCGCAATTATAAAAGGCAGTGAAATTAATTCAGGAGCGTGTATATTATATCCTGCAAATTCATTGCACGATTATATTTCACTTAAGGGTTTCAGAAACAGTTATATAAGATTTAATGCACCAAAGGAGCTTTTTTCATCCTTAAACATTGAAACGGACAAAGTTTTTTACCCCAACAACTGCGAAGAGATAAACGGCATTATAAGCAAAATACTTGACATAAATGTACGCCAAGGCATTGGATATAAGCACGAAATTGCCGCATCAATAATAAAGCTGATGGTGTCCGTTGCCCGTGGACTTCAAAGTGAAGGTTTAATTATCAATGCAGACATGCAAAGAAACATCGGTCTTATCCGAAGTGAGTTTTTATCGGATATCATCTCTCCTTCCGACATTGATTTTTTGTTTGAAAAATACTCCGTCCCAAGGTATATGGGATATAAACTTTATAAAGAAGTTTTTCACACAACACCAAGGGAAGATTTGATTTTAACACGTTTAGAAAGGTCAAAAGAGCTTTTACGCCGTAACCCGACACTTAAAATCTGCATTATTGCCGAAGCATGTGGTTTTAATAATATTCCCCACTTTTTCCGCACCTTCAAACGCCGCTACGGCTGTACACCAAAGGAGTACATGGAAAAGCATAAAAACAAAATTTAGGTTATAAAAAAAGTGCGATGACTCGCACTTTTTTATAATTCTTTAGTTTTCAAAATCACTTTTTTCCGTAATTAATCATATCAGCAAGTTTATTTGCAGATTCCTTATCAAAAGAACCAGCTATTTTACATGTGTATGTATCTATTGCAGTGGTGACCATCGGTGAAGAAATAAGCTCTCCGTTAAATGAAATTAATATATAATTCTCTCCAAGGGGAATTTTTTCAACAGCCTTTTCGGTGGCTTCCTTAAACTTAATTCTGCCTTCTTCGGTAAACTCAATTGTTATAAAGTATTCAGGGGATCCAAACTGAGTTGCTTCACCAAAGCTTACTTTTGCACCTTTTATGTGACTTTTATCAAGAATCACATTTCCGTCATAGTCTTTAAATTCAATGCCCACATCGACACTTGAAGTTTCACCTTTTTTATTGCTTTGAACACTTTCAGTAGGCACTGTCGATACAAAGTTCTCCACCTTAGCACCACTGTATCCTGACAACATACATGCGGCAACTAAAATCGCAATCAGTGAATTTACCATAGTTTACTCCTTTACGCTATCTTTTACCCGATAGGATTACCGTCTTTATCAAAAAGGGGCAATTTTTCAAGGAAAATGATATCATCACGCTCAGCGGCTTTACCTTCTGCCAAGACTGCCGCCTTACCCACAACAATACCGCCCGCTTTTTCAGCAAGCTCTGTCAATGCCAATAAAGACTCACCTGTGCTGATAACATCATCTACAATAAGTATCTTTTTTCCTTTCAATGCATCAAGTTCGTCCTGACCTATGCAAAGCGTCTGCTTGTGAGCTGTTGTAATAGAATCAACATCGGTTGTAATAATGTTTTTCATATACAGCTTAGGACCTTTTCTTGCGATTATATAATTATCTGCATTTATCTGCCTTGCCATTTCATAAATAAGAGGAATACTCTTACATTCAGCAGTAAGCATAATATCAAAATCAGGTGCTTTTTCAAGCAATGCTTTTGCACTCGCCTTTGTAATTTCCACATCACCGAACATTATGAATGCACCGATATACAGGTTTTCATTTATCGGACAGAGAGGAAGCTCTCTATCTAACCCTGCAATATTCATTTTATAACTTTTATCCACATTAACCATCCCTTTTCGTTTTATATAAATATTTTACACCAAATTATGAAATTTGCAAGTGGCAATTAAAGATTTAGTCAACCCTTTTTTTGATAAATCCAATAGGTCAGCCAATAAACGAACACTAAAACACACAACATAAGTGCAAGAATTATAGCGATTTCGTCCTTCCCCATAATTTCAAACACAATAACCATAACAGCACTAATGCATGAATAAACGCCAAATGCCACACTTTTTGCCTTATGTAATATTGCAATATTTCTCTCATCAGTTTCTGCAATTTTCTGACGGCGTATTGTTTCTTCATCCTTTGTTATAAGGCGATATTTTCTTATTTTTGCAATGCCGATTACAAATAACACCAAACCGAAAGACGAGAAAAAGTCATTTGTAAACACATCTGTAAAACACATCCCTATCAGACAAACACCCACAATAACATAGCCGATAGCCATATAAAGTCTTAATTTTAATTTCTTTTCAAAATCCACAATTACTCCTCCTCAAAAATAAATAAATCCTCAATTTGTATGTCAAAATATTTTGACAGTTTAAAAGCAAGCTGTAAAGATGCGATATATTTCCCGTTTTCAAGGGAAATAATTGTTTGCCGTGTCACGTCTACCGCCCTTGCCAAATCATCCTGTGTCAGTTTTCGCTCTTTTCGGTATTCTTTTATTCTATTTTCCACATATATCCCCCTTGTGTTAATTTGTACAGTTAACTTTACATTTTTGATTATATCAACCTCAAATAAAAATGTCAAGCATATTTTACATTTTTATTCTGCATAATGTTATTGAGACTTTTTTCTTAAAATTATAGAGATAAAATTCAAATATTGTCCCCCGCCTGCTTCCATTGATTTTCTGTCATTTACGGCATATTCATTATCTTGTTTTAACCAATCCGCCCATACTTCATCATTGCTTTCCATTTCTTTTACCGAAATAACTTCGGCATTTTTGCATTTACCAACCATTTTGCTCCAATATTTCACATCGTGCATATAATCAAGCTGTTCTTCATTCCAAGAAAGTAAAAGCTCTTTCGGCAAATTATCATGACAGTCTTTTTTCATGCCGGGGATAGCAATATAAATATATCCACCGTTTTTCACAAAAGGTAACAATTTATCATCAAGATAATTTTCGTCACGTCCAAAGTAGTTGTATGAATCAGTGCTTACCACAGCATCAAAGAAGTTCTTTTCAAAGGGAAGCTGTGTTGCATCGGCTTTAACAGGTATAATTTCATTTTCTGTCAGACCCATTTCAGAAAAAAATCTGCGGTTTTCCTCAGGATCACTCCACAAATCTGCGGCATATACTCTAAACCCGTACTCCTTTGCAAGGAATACACTGGTCAGCCCTTGACCGCTACCTAAATCACAAACAATTGCACCACTTTTAATATTGTGATTAATCAAAAGTTCTTCTTCTAATTTAACAGGATTAGGTCCCATAATTTTTGATTGCAATTGAGGCGTATTATACTTTATGCTTTTAATATATTCCATTTTCCTTGCTCCTTATCTTCCGCGAAAACTTTTATTAATTTTCGCAATATTTTTAAACTTTTGTTTCTTTTCTGCCAAAAACCCATCTTTATCGTCAGCATATCTGTTTTCTGTTTTAAGTTTATTATAAGACAGCCATCTTTCTTTTTGCAACTGACCTTTTTCAATTGCTTCCCGAACGGCACAGCCCGGCTCGTTTGTGTGACTGCAATTATTAAAGCGACACATAGATGCCAAATCTTCTATATCCGAAAAGGATTTGTCCAAACCATCATCTATATCCCACAAGCCAAGCTCTCTCATACCGGGGGTATCTATTAGCATTCCACCGTGTTTCAGTAAAAACAGCTCACGCCTTGTTGTTGTATGTCTGCCTTTATCGTCATTTCTTAAACCCTTTGTAGCCAATCTCTCCTCTTTAAGAAGACGGTTAATAAGCGTTGACTTTCCAACACCGGAAGAACCCACCAATGCCACCGTTTTTCCTTCTTTTATATAAGGGTTAAGTGCAGTTAATCCCTCTTCTGCCAAAGAAGATGTCACAATAACATCCACACCCACAGCAATTGAACGGACAGATTCGATAAACTGTTCCACATTTGAACATAAATCTGCTTTAGTTAAGACCACCACAGGGGTTGCACCGCTATTCCAAGCAACAGACAGGTATCTTTCCAATCTTCTCAAATTGAAATCATTGTTTAATGACATGCAAATAAATACCGTATCAATATTGGCGGCAACCACTTGCTCCACATTGCCCGTTCCTGCACCTTTGCGGATAAAAACACTTTTTCTTGGTAAAACATTGTGTATTATAGCAAAGCCTTCATCAGAATTACAATCTGATACTACAAAATCTCCTACAGCAGGAAAATCTGACATACATTTGGCATTATACCGTAATTTACCTGAAACCTTTGCTGACTGTTCACCTTTTTCACATATTAAGCGGTACATATCTTTCTCCTGTGCCAATATTCGTCCTATTACATAATTATCATTGTATTTCTGCATTAATTCATCATATTGGTTAAGTAAACCGAATGAAGCCATATTAATGTTATTCATTATTTTCATCCTTCCATAAGTTTTTTACGGCATTGTTCTTAATAAAACGGTCAATATGATTGTTAAGAATTTCAACAGCCTTTTCCTTATTCTGTGACCAATCAGACATGTTTACAAGTAAATACAGAGGAGCATAATACTCAACAGCAAGCTGTTTTGGGTCAGCTTCTTGTAAAATACCTTCTTCTATCATCTCACGAAATATATCTGCCATATAATTAACAGGTCCTGATGTAATGCAATTGCTGTATAGCTCTGCCATTTCACTGCTATGATACCGTTCCAATGACAACATCTTTCTAAAATCAGATGCAAAGCTATCCTCATACCAGAATGAAAATTGTGCAATTGTAAAATTTCGGATATTATCCATAGATATGTTCTTATAACCCTCAGGTTTATCTTCACACTTTTCTTCAGGCACTTCATATTGTCTTGCCCTTTCATTATCAACCTTATACATTCTCTCAACAATACTGTTAAAGATATCTCGTTTGTTTTTGTAATGCTTATATAAAGCTCCTTTTGTCATACCTAATTCACCTGCAATAGTACTTACGGAAACTGCCTCATATCCGTCTCGTGCAAATAAGCGAAGTGAGGTCATTAAAATATTTTCTTTTGTATCAGCCATGTTGTATCCCTCCACATTAGAAAACGCTCGTTCACCTCAATTATAGTGAACGAGCGTTTACTTGTCAATAGTTATATCAAAAAAGTGCAACAGACACCCAAAAAGATGTTTATTGCACTTCTTTTTTTCATTTTAAAATCAAATTTGCCTTAGTGAGTTTGTACCATACCTCTTCAATCTTCACTATTACTTATTACTTTCCAAAATCGACAACCCATTAGTGAATAGTGAATTGGTAATAGTGAATAAGTAAAATCGACAAGATTCTGTCGAACCTTGTCGATTTTGGTGAGACACGGGGGAATCGAACCCCCGACAACTTGATTAAAAGTCAATTTAAAATCCTTTAACAAAGCTGTATATCAAGGTCTTGACAGCTTTTTGACACCTTTAAAACTGTAATTATAAACCTTTCATTTTTCCACGCAGAAAAATTAAAAGTCTTCCGGGGTGTTTTTTATTCCTCCGTTTCTATCTGCCCAGCATATTTTTCTAAAATATACTGCTTGGCATATTTATGTGCATTATCACGAATCTTAGGAATTTGACCTATTCGTGCCTCCTGTGAGTAGCCCTCCAAACTTTCAATGCCATCCCAATAATACATAAAGTACATGTTGTTAAACTCTTCATATTGTTCTTCGTTGAGTAGGTAAGTAACCTTATCCTGTGAAAAAGACTTACTTCTCTGTGACGGTAACACACCTTCCGGTTCTTTTTCGCAGGCAACAAATGTTTCTGCGAGTATCTGCTGTGCCTTTGTTGGGTTTTCCCAGTCCGGAATAATAAAACTATTGCTTGTTTTATCGCAGTATATCCAAAATGCCTCCACTGAACTCCGTCCCGTTTTTTCCCTATCCTGCTTCATTATTTCAAATGTATCCTCCGGGGTTGTATCGGTATCATTGCTATCGTAATACCAGCCTTCCGCCACCGCTTTTTCCTGTGCTGCCGCCTTTGCCTTGCTCTTTGCATTGGATATGAACTCAACCCACTCTTCGTTGTCAAAGCTTTCGCTGTCTTGAAGGTTCATATACTTGGGCATTATCTCTTTGAATAAAATCCTCTCGTATTCCGCCTGCAGCTTATCTTGCTGTTCCTCCGACAAATAATACTTCGTTGTAGTATTTCTGTGCCCATCTATTGAAAATTCATCACTCATGCGGTCAATCAGAACATTTGTATCTCCCGTTGCAATAAACACCTGGGCTATCTTCTTTTCCGGGTTTTCCATTTTGTCAGGCACAGGGCAGTCGCGTTTACTCATTTTGTTCCAAAGGTAATATTTATCCTCAACGGTAAACTTTCCGTATTTGTCAATATCCTCTGTAACCCATTTATAAACGCTGTAACCCTCGTCCTTCTTTTTATCGTCATACTCCGTCAGCATATCGTATACTTCTTCAGGCGAAAGGTCATATTCATCAACCACAGTTTTGAACACTTCACTGCTCTGTTTTGACAATTTTGGATAATTATTTTTGTGCCATTCCTGCACAGATGGTATTGCACTCTTACCGAACAAAAGGCCCAAAATCCAATCTTCCGCACTGCCGTCTACAGCATGCTGTACTTGCCCGTTTTTGTTTTCCTGGTACCCTTTTGTTAAATACATATATGCATTGACCATCTTTTTCGCCTGTGCTCCTGCACCCAACGGATTAAATATCGTAATTCCATTCCATATCACCTCTCCCCAGTCGGGTTCATCTCCCCCGTGAAAAGCTTTTGCAATATTGCCGAAAAAGTTTGCCACAGCTCCAACACCGATTAATTCAGCCATATTACCGTTAACCGCTTTCACTATATTTGACACAATCGGTATTTCGTCCAATATGTCAAGCCATATTTCGCCTCCGGGCTTGCCGTCCTTAAAGCCTTCCACAGTATCTATAGTCATCTGCACCGGGTCGGTAAATACCGGATAGCCTTTTAACTTTTTGAACGCCTTGTTTACCCCATATGCAATAGCAAAATCAACCGCAAATCCGGCAAGGAATGCTATCAAAGCTCCTATAGCATTCTTTGCCTCATCATCGTCTCCGCTCATAATAGCCTTTGTCATTCTGCCGATTTCACTTTTATAATACCGCACCTGGTTTACAGGCTCCAAGGTGTACTTGGTAATCACGCTTAAGGCATTTGATGAATATATAAGCGGTGTTTCACCGTATTCACGGCTTGCCGCCAGCTTACGAATTTCAATATCCGCCGCACTTATAGCGTCCTCCTCGCTCATTCCCTGGCTCATATACACGCCTGTCATCATCTGATGCACTCTTGTTATATAAACTTTGTCAATAACAGCCATCGGAACAAAGCCCGCATTTTGCACCGATGTCACAGCATTACTTAACCGGCTCTTGTCTTTAAGAACAACATCATCGTGAAATCTGTTTGTCAAAAAGGTTGATTTCGTAATATGTTCTTTTATGCTGTCATTTCTTCTCAAAGTGTATTGCAGATTGGCAATATCCTTTTCGTAAACGCTTTCTCTAATAACCCATCCTATCCCCTGGGCATAAACCGCAGCGTTTGTTATCGAAGTTCCTAAATTGTAAGAAATCTGGTTTTTGCTCACATTGTTCATAAGCAATCTGTTCAACTGTGCCGCTTTTCGTCCTACAAAATTTTCTTGAATGGTTCTGTCCAGCATATGCTGCTTGCCGGCAAGGGTGTTACCATATTGACGCAAGTAAGATGCGAAATTAGAAAGACAATATTTATCATTACCCTCAGCGTTAAATGTCTGCCGTAAATAATTCTCCAGTATTCTTACCTTCACAATATCACCGGAGTGATAAATATACCTTCCCATACTGTTAAAATATCTTTCCGCACCTGTCACAGCATCAAACTCTGTACTGTTTCCAAGTCTTTCTTGCATAAAGGGCGACCACTGCTTCGTTGGTCTGAAGTTTTCCGTCATTCCGTTTATAGCCGTTGGCAACTTGTCAATGGTTTTATTAACATTCAAAAACGCCAATATGTTATCAAGAGTATCATTTTTTTCCATATGGGGGAAATAATCCATTTCTATAGTCCCCCTCAAACTGTCGTACTTCTTGCCGCGCATTAAAAGGTTCCACGCCCACTGCTGCATTTCGGTAATCGACTTGGTTTCTGCGTTCTTTTCCCTCCAATCAATCCTCTTTTCAAAATCCTTACCGTAAGTGAAGTACGCATCTGCCGCACATTTTTGAATTTCGTTTGTTTCAAGCACTTTTTCACGTTCACTCCGGGAAAGGTTTCTTATGCTCTCTCCTTTATCTTTAAGCCACTTAACCTGTCTTTGCATATCGGAAATTATACCTTTAAGTTGTTTATTAACCTTAAAGGTAGGTGCTTTTATATCTTCCTCACCACGTGCAAAGCGTACAGCGTTAATCTGCTGCAGTACCTCTTTGTAGCTGTCTCTCAAATAATTTGCAAGAGCGATTATTCTTGCCTTCTGCTCACTCTTAAACCCAGCCTTATCAAGGTCGTATTCGTTGAAAAAGCCTTCGCCTAATGCCTGTGCCGCCGCACTTTCCGCACTTCGTTTCCTAATGTCCAGTTCCTCAAGTTTTTCAAGATAGCCGTCCTTCCACTCGTTCATCACCCTTGTGTTTTCCTGTATGGGATAGTAGAAAATCTCGTTTATCTTTTCTGCCGCCCATATAAGCTCACGGCGTACCTCCACAGGAATATCACTTTTCATATTTTCCTTAATACTGTCAACCTTGCACATATAGTTAACTAATGCTTCAAAGGTGTCAATCTGCCCCTGCACAGGTATGGATATATCTCTCATATAAGAAGCATTTTTAAAAAGTATATCGCAAGCCTCGTTAAGTGCCGCTCTCTGCTCTGCTCTAAGCTGTTTATTGGTATAGTCAACTCTCTTGTAAAGCTCGCTAAGTTCCTTAATTCTTGCCCTGTCCTCAGCCTTTTTGTACTTAGTGTCAATTGTTGTTTCGTCAATACTCCCTTCTGCAAAGGCCCTTGCAGTTGCTTTCATACCTTGTGTCATTTCATGGACCCTTGCATATAGGTCAGCTTCCCTTGCGGCGTTTTCGCTTCTCTCAAGCCTTGCACGAAGGACCGCTTCCTCTGCCTTGTCCATTCTGCAAAAGTCGGTATATATACCTCTTTCGCTTCTTCGCCTGCCCTGCCTTATAAAATTTTCAACAAAATTCTTTTCAAGGGCGTCCTTTTCCTCCCTGAGCTTTCGCTTTTGTGTATAATCGTTATCGTCAAGGCTGTCAATCTCACTTTCCAACTCACGGCGCTTGTTCATAAATTCCGCGTCCTGCACGGTTTTGCTCTCACCGTCTAAGCCGGGGATTTCTACATTCTCGCTTATACCTCTTTCCTGGGTATAATTTTCGAGGTCTACTGCATAATCCACAATGTCCCTGATCTCGCTCCTCGGCAATTTATCACGCATTTCTGCCTTTTTGTCACGTAGTGCAATCAGCTTGTCCTGAATTGTGTCCGCCTCCGGGAGCGTTATTCCATCAGCTTTCATGTTGTCATACAAAACATCAACCGGAAGTCCTTCCTTACCGCTCCACTTGCCAACTCCAAAGGTACGGCTCACATCTGCAGCGCTCATTCCCTGCCTTGCATAGTCCGAAACATAAACCTTACCAACATGTTTAATATAATCAAGGAATCCATCATCTTCCGTTCTTGCTTCATACATGGGGTTTTCATTCTTTTCTATGCTGTCAACCAGTTTTTCACGGCTCGCAGAAATTCTCTCACGGTCGCCCATAGCTTCACTTATGGAATAAACCTTAACAGCTTCCCTTGTCTTTTCTGAAAGCTTAGTATCAAGTGCCGCTTCCAGCCTCTTTACAACAGCCGTTTCAATCTCATACCCACGGTTTTCCAACTCCGCCCTTTGTTCAATCGTGGATGAGGAAGGAACAGAGTATTTTACATCTTCATTCTGCATAGAATGTGTATTGACAATATCACTATCTTGTGATAAATTGTTGTATGAAGGTAGAGAAGCAAGAGGCGTTTCGGACGTAAAGCCTAAGGATGATATTTCATCATGGAGTGCTTGTGTAATACCTTCTTTATTTTTAGCTATAAAAGAAGTTTCCACCCAAAGCTTATTATATTTATTTTCCCCAGCGGCAACGACAGCATAATACGTGCCGTTTATTTTTTTTGTATATAAAAGCAACGGCGAAGGCTTATTGTTTTTATCTCCAAAATTTTTACTATATACAATTTTCCCGTTTTGATTTCTCAAAAAATCAATACTATCAAACTCACGTAATATATAATCGACTCTTGCAGCATCCTCAGCCTTTGCCATGCTACTGTCATGTTCTCCATTCACTCCATGCCGTTTATTTATGTGTATTATTGCAGATGAATTTGTCGAATGTAGATATCCAGAAAAATCAATATTAAGCAAATTTTTTAAAGCTTCAATTTCTTTTTCACTAACCTTTCCAAAATTTACTCTTTCAAATTTAATTTCTCCGTTTTTGCGAAAATACTTTGTTTTTTCAAGTAGCAACGGATTTACCGCATCCAAATATTCTTTAATAACAGTTTGCATATTGTACGGATATTCTTCTATCGGTTGTCCAAGCTCAATATTTGTACTGTCAACAGAATACCTAACCTTCACATCTGCCCCTGCGGCAGTTTTTTTATTGCCTTCGCTTATTCTGCCTTCCACCAAATCACGGTATGCTTTCGCCGCTTCCTTGTGGATTTCAATTGCGTTGTTCACAAACTCGTAGGCCTGCATCTCGGCATAATTTCTGTACTTACTCTTGCCTATTACGCTCCTTACCTTTACAATGAGCTTTCTCAACCCCTCGGCAAATGCCTTAACAGCAGTCTTTTTCTTTTCCGGCGAAAGGTCCGAATTTAAAATATCGTTTAAAATTCCCCTGCCGTATGCGTTCTTGTCAGACATATCCCCCATAATGTCTGCCGCATATTCTTCCCAGAACAATTCATTGTCAAGGGTATAGTAATCGCTGTATCTTTCGCCGTATTTTTCCTTAAGGTAACTTATTCTTGCCTCGGCATTTTTGCCTTTAAAGCCTTTTTTTACTATATCAATTATGTTATTATAAGCCTCTTGATTTTCGTTTTTCAAAAGGTGCAGCATTTCATGTCCCACTGTTTTGGCAAGCGGATCCGTAGAATCGATATTTATATAAATATCATTTCCTATGGTTACTCCGTTTGGCGTTAAAATGCCCTCAGCGTTCGCTTCCGAAGCAGAGTACATATTAACGCGTACACCTTTATCGCTAAGCTTTTGTATCAGCTTGAGCTGACTTTCTTTCTTCCTAAGCTCCTTTATGCGGCTGTCGATTGCCTCGTTCCCGTCATTTTCTACAGACTCAGCGGCAAGTTTTTCATTTTCTTTTATTTCATCTTTTATTTTATCAATAGCATCTAAAACTGTCAAGGGTTCAGCCGAAGGTATTTCCATCTTCAGCCTTGCAAAGCTGTCGATATTAGTTACTTTATTTTTAACCTTTTTTTCAAAGTTCTGCAAAAGTCGGTCATACTCGCTTTGCATATTCTCAGGTGCATTGTTTTTTATCGCTTCAATGTCACGTTTTATATTTTGATATGCGTTTTGGACGGTCTCGTCCCATACAGTAATTTTATCAAGCCAACTTTCAGCAAAGGCGGCGGCACGATTAAACACATTATCTGCATTGTCAACAACATTCTCAACAGTATCAACCACATTATCTGCATTGTCAATAACATTCTCCACCGTGTCAACCACAGGAGAGGCTTCATTATCAACAACATTGTTGTCACCTTTTTCGTCTGCCTGTTCCATTATGCCCATATCCGAAGTTTCCTGTACTCCATCATCGGCACGAACATCTTCAACCGCTTTATCTGCATTGTTAACAACATCTTCAACGCTGTCAATGTTTTCACCTTGTCCCTTTTCCAAAACCTCTTCGTCTGACGTCTGTTCCGCTACCTCTGGAATGAAATTTTCCTGTACTTCTTCATTGGCAGGCACACCTTCAACCGCTTTATCGGTGTTAACTCTTTCCCCCTGTATGTTTTCTTCTCTTGCTTCCGAGATGCCTGTGTCGGGGTTTTCCTGTACTGTATTATCTGTTTTATCTCCTTGAACTGCTTCCGCCGCTTTTTTATCCACACCGGGAGCACCACCGGTACTGTCTGAATCGCCCACCTTTCGTCCGATTGCAACACCGCCTGCACTCATGATGCCGCCTGACAATGCACCTGATGCCGCCTGTACCAAACAGTCAATTGCCGTGTCACGCATCGCAAGTATATGTGCTTCTTCCTCCGTTTTACCGATTTGAATATAATACTGTATACGGCTGTTATATGTGCTTTTTTCGCCCATCAGTATATCATCATACACCAATTCTATTACAGCATTTGCAAGCTCTTCACCGCCTTCTGACAGCGTTGAAGATAACACTGCCTGACCGATTTTACCTCCAACTAAAGCCTTTGACACATTGTTTGCCAGGTTATCAAGCCCAATATGTTCTGTTACAAACTCGTTTGCCGCAGAAAAATATCCGTAGGCAATGGCGGTTTTGTTGTCCGCACCGCGGTCAAGTGCGTCCTTCATACCGCTTTGGTATGCTCCGCCACTCATCAGTACCGGAGCGGCGTATTTGGTGGCTACCGTAGCCCCTGCCGATCCGCCTACTGCATATCCAACTGCCGCACTAACCCCTACTCTTAGTACATTATCAGCAACACTCATTACAGTATCATAGGCAAAATCGCCCAAATCGCTGTCTATTTTGTCCTTAACCGTACTCATCACAGCTTCACGGTTTCTCTCTATATTAAATCTTGGTTCATTTGTATCAATAGGCTTATCAACCCCCGTTAAAGCCACACCTATGGGGTCGCTTACTGCATAACCCACCCCCGATAAACCGGCTAAAACGCTTTCACCCGTTGTCTTTGCAGATGCTAAAACGGGATGCTTGGAGGCGAATTCGGCAGACTTTCTATATGTATCCTCCGCCTGTCTACGGTCCAATTCTTTTGTAAGGCTTTTTAAATAATTATTGCCTTCCTGTAGCCCGTCTTTTCCGCTTTTTCTGATATACGTCAGTTTTTTAATTTCGTCTTCTGTTAAATAATCATATCGTGTTGCTGAGGTATCATAATGCTTTGCGTAATACTGCAGATAATCACGTGTTTTAATCACATTATCCGGCGAAGTTTTTTCTTCCCAGTCCTCCGTATTTTTAAATTCATCAGTCTTCTTTTTCCACGCCTGATAAAATGCGCCGTCATTGACAGAATATGTATCATTTTTAAGCTTTGTCTTAGCATCAAAGGTTGAAATATATTCCTTGACCTTTTCAGAGCCCCCTGTACGGTATAAATAACTAATTGCCTGTTTCTGTTCATTTGTTGCACCTTTTATGGCACTAAGCTCTGCTTTGGTGAATTTATCTGTTTTATTTTCTTCCATAAAGAAATAATCCATAGGAAGATGTATCAAATTCACCAATGCCGCTTCGGTGGAGTTTTCCTCTTTAGTGTGTGTACGAGAGTAATACTCAGGTACTTTGGGAAGTTTACTTTTTGCCTCCCAGTCACTATTTCCCTTATATCCTGTTATTTGTTCGGCATTATAGTCACTTTGTAATTTCTTTGTATTTTTCAGGACGTTTTTTTCAATTTTATCCATATCATCCAAAGAATAAACTTTACTTAGTGCAATCTCTTCCGCTTGTTTATATAACCCCTTTAAGAAATCACTTTCTCCTTCAGAAGCAGGAGTATACACATAGTCTTCGGGCTTAACGCCCTTAAGTTCCTCCACTCTTTCGTTAACTCTCTTATCTATAATTTGGGAACCAATGCCCCAAACGTCCACCTTGTCCTTAGTCATAGATGTTACCGGATTTCTACTGTAAGGGTCTTTCCCCCATCCGTTAAAGGTTTTAGACTCCGTTACTTTTTTATCAGTCTCCGTTGTCTTTTTTTCTGTTTTTGTGCTTGTCCCTTTGCCGCTATTACTGTTATTCCCCTCTTCTCTTTCTTTAATCTCTCCCAAGCCCTTAGGCTTAATGCTTGATTCAGGCACAACAGGCACCGTATTTTTTCCGGGTGTAAATAAATTCAGCGAAGGGATTTTTTTATAATCATCCAAGGTTTTTCTCTGGTTACTATTTTTTGAGTTGCCCATGTTAGGTGTTATGTCAACCCCTCTTGATTCAAGGCTTTTCCTCGCACTATCCCTCCAACTGCCGGAAGTACTTGACCCGGCAGTTGCTGTTTTTTTAGTGGATCCTGTTTCTTTTTTATCAGTCTCCATTGTCTTTTTTTCTGTTTCAGTTTTAACTCCCCTTGATTCAAGGCTTTTCCTCGCACTGTCTTTCCAATTTGCCATTTATGTCACTCTCCTTATCCACGGTTGCGGTCTCGGTCTTCTAATGCCGCTTTTACCTGTTCCTCTGTAATTCCGAGCTTATCATACAACAAGTATTCTTTCTGTTTTTGGGTTAAATCTTCTGATTCAAACACCTTTTGTATTACGTATCCCGATTCCACATTTGTACGTTTGTAGCCGTTTTTACCGTCCGGCACTAAGCCCTTTAATTTTCCGTCTGTCCAATTTGAAACCTCATTGTTAACGGAATCCACAAAAGCCTTGATCTCCTTGTCTGACAAAGGTTGATTTGATTTATTCGTTGTTTTTGTAGTTTTGGTTGTAGTCTTAGGCACAGGGCTTAAAGTTTCAGGTGTAGATTCTGTAGCTTCCGCACCTTGAGGTAAATATGTAATCTTTGTCGGATATCCGGCGTAGGGATTTGTTTTAACTGCCGGTGTAACTTCACCTGACGTTATTGCAGAAGTTGATTCTTTTCCCACGGTAGGTCTTATATTTTCACTTCCCACTTCAGCTTGGGGATTTGTTATACCGGGATTTGCAATCGCATAATCAGGTTTATTCACTATTTTAACGGTTCCATCCTGTTGGGGGTTTTGTACAATCTGCTGTTCCGCTGTATTTTCACCCTTCCCCTCCTGTACTTGGGGATTTGCTCCACTATTCCTATTTTCTATCCTTTCAGCCTCAGCTATGTAAGCCGCGGCAAGATATCTCTTTCCGTCAGCTTCAGCCTGTGCCGCAAGCTTTCTCAATTCAGCTGCTTCACTCTCACGCTGCAGCGTCGCAGAGGTGTCAATTGAGTACTTGCTCAATTCATTTCCTTCACGCTCAAGCTGAACATTTTCATCAAATTGTCTTGCCGCTTCTGTTTTGTTGGGGTTCGGAGCAACTATAGAAGGAGCATACTCTGCATAATCAGGGTTGTTAATTATCTTCCACGCTCTTGCATATTCAGCATGCTGTGCTGTATTTTCATCGCCTCGTGCTTTAGCATCGTTGATAATAGCCTGATAATCAAGATTTTCATCCTTCAGCGTACCGTCATCATTAAAGAAAATATTATTTTTTCTTTGCAATGCTTCAGGCACTTCCCCGGTAATATCCGCTTCCATTTTCTGAACGTTAACATCCGTAATCCTTTTATTGTTTTCGTTTTCGCTTGCCGCCTGTGCGTTACTGCGTGCACCTGCTTCGGCATTAGAATATACATTGTCCACTATAGAAATGTTAGAACCTAAAGTTTTATTGTTCTCATTTCCGGCATTGATATTTCTTTCATGCAAATCAAAAACAGACTCAATCCCTGCTTTCTCATATGCTTCTCTCTGTCTGTCCCCGTTAGCCTTAGCGAAGGAATCAAGGTTCCCGTCACTCTTCACACTTCCGTCTGCCAAAGTGTCCTTATATGCATCTTCTCCCAAACCTTTGTACCTATCCATAATAGCCCTTGCCGCATCAGTATCCATCGGATTGCTGTCAATTCTTTCATTCTGTTTTTTGTTCGCCTCAAAAATTTCATCTGCACTGCGGTTCGCAAAATCGCCATGGTCTTTTGCAGTGTCGGTTGCATTTCTCATATTTTCAACTTCAAGCGAACGGTTATCATCCTTTGGTTTTGTGCCTTTGTACTCCTCCAGATAACCGCGTGCTTTATCGTAATCGCTATTTTGAAGCTCCTTGGCAACATCATAATTGCCCGAATCCGTAAGGGATTTATAGTAACTCTTTGCCGCTTCCCGTGCCGCGCTCATTCCCTCTTCGTCGCCTGCATCATACGCCGCATGCCACTTGCTTTTTTCGTTAACAATTCCCTGAATGTTCTTTTGTGTGTTTTCGTCATATTTTCTTGCCATTAATATCTCTCCTTTGTTTTTTATATCTATACAATACAACCATTGTGAATTTCCTGCGTGCATAGCAAAAAAACCTCCGTACGGCAAGTACAGAGGTTTTTTATCACTTCGTCATATTGCATTTTTGAGAATTGATTCCCATGTTTTACAGCCAACACTCCCATCTACAGAGAGGTTATGTGCTTTTTGATAGTCCTTAACAGCCGCAAGCGTTTTGTTACCAAAACTACCGTCAGCACCGTAAGAACCCAAATCGTAACCGTATGCAATCAGTAACTGTTGAAGTGTTTTGACATATCCTTTTTCAACACTATTGGATTTTAAAATAGGTAATTCAATATTCACAGTATTTCCTCCTTTGGTTGTGGTTGTTGCATTTTCTGCAACAGCCATTATTCCATCATAATTTGGTCTGCCATATCCTGCAATGCGTGAATTTGTAAGTAAATATTTCTTCTTACAGCAACCGCCGCCATTAGAAATAACTTGGCTACCGCCGCTTGTATTACCCTCAATTGTATATACATATGTATTATCAACTTTATAAACTATACCTGTATGGCAAATACGCATTGAATTTTTATAAAAGATAACATCTCCAACTTTAGGATTGCTCGTATACCATCTGCCCATGTTTTTAAAACATTGTGCCGAGGTGGGGGTATATGCTGAAAAACCTCCTAAAAGAATTTTTGCAGTATTTTTCCCATAAGCATGACAAAAGCACCAATCAACAAACAAGTCACACCATTGAGCCGGGTTTGTATCGAAATATGCACCATATTTTGTATAGTTGGCGCTTCCTGCATTTGCAGTCTTGTTGTCAAGGTTTTTATTGCTCGCCTTTTCCAAATAACCAATTTCATTACTTGCAACATTTATGACCTTGTTTACATCCAATCCCATGCTTTCACCCCAATTTCCTGAACTGCTCTATCATCTGTAACACTTTGTCATACCCCAACATTGCACTAAGCCACACGGCAATCGTCATTAATACAATGCATATGATATTTTCCGCCGTAAACGGAATACCAAGCAGCACATAAGCCACGCTTGTCCCTGCAATACCCACAACAGCCGATACAATAAGCACCGCCATGTTAGACGCATAACTTATGTATAATCCGTCAAGCACCTTTTTAACTCCCTCTGTTGTGTAGCTTGTAACAACTGAGAACGCCATTACTAAGGCAATAAATAATGTAAATGTCATTCTGTATCTTCCTCCTTCTTCTTTTTACCACTCATTATTTTTTTAATGAGCATCATAACTAATTCAGCACCAAAAAAAGCTATCGCTGCCGCATATATACCATCTACCGATGAGCCGATATGTTCGCTTATAGCCATACTTCGCTCGGTGAGGTACACTATGTAAGCGATGCAAAAAATCACGATAACACGCATAAAAAAACCTTTAGGGAATGTTATTTTCATTTTTTACACCTTCCTTTTCAAATGTAATTCTTCAATCTCTTCCTTCATTTTCGTTATCATACCGTTGCCACCCAAAGCATGATACGCCTCGTACATCTCAATGAAGTTCTGGTAAGCATATGACGGTATTCCTCCCTTGTCCATATATTTGTCGTGATATTCTATGAGCTGCACCCTAAGAAGAAGCATAGTCCCCTTGCTGTTGGCGTTTCTGTCCTTTTTTTGGTTTTTAAGTAGCCACACTATGTACCCCAACAACACAGGGAGAACTATAGTGTAGGTTGTCATAAAAAATTCTTTCATTCTTCAACCTCCGAATAAGGAACTATTGTATAATTTACAACGCTCCAATTTTCGGTTTCAAAATTATAAACGATGTCAAACTCAAACTTTCCTGCAATTGTTGAATTTATTACTCCGGAATCAATTCCAAACATTGAACAACTTCTCTGTATGACATTGTTATATATAATAACTTTGTAACTTTCATACTTTTGCTCTGAGCATGTCTTATTAGGAGCCACAGTTGGAAATGCGAAAGTAGCTTTGTCTCCTGTTGCATAGTTATTAAAAATAACGCTTCGGTAATTTCCAGAGAAACTCCACGTATAATCATTATCTCCGACAGTACAATTAATTACTTCAACTAAACTGTTTTTTACTCGGTCGGATAGTTTGTCCTCCGTAACTGCACCGTCAGCCAATTTATCGGCAGTTATTTCTTTTTCCCCAATTTTCGTGATAGGATTAACCCCTCTGATTTTATCCCATCCATTAGCTGTATATTTGATTTTATACCAACCTTCATAGCCTTCACTCGGTTCGGATGAGAACACAGATACTTCATTGTGCAACAAGGAAAACAGGCTATAAACAGCTGAATTAAGGTGAACTAAGCATTCCCAACCAACAGGAACATCAGAAGGAATAGTTATTCTAACATCAGAAGAAGTGTTTGCCAGCTGTACCGTAATTATATCGGTGTCAACAGGAATAGTCTTTTCAATAAGGTTTCCTGTATCAGTTCCGTCCGTTTGTGCAGAAGCCATATAATCCGCAATTAGGAACTCGTTTTCCTTACTTGTGTCAATCCATCTTCCCCAGCCTGTACTTGTTCTTGTCTCGGAAATACGCATATATGTTTTAGAGTTTATAAGGTCGTATGCAATCTGCAATCTATATGTAGCGTCTGCCGTTACATCAGAACCTGCTGTACTTTTAAAAGGCATATTTTCGAGAACAAGCACGGCCCAAGCGGTATAGTTACCATTTAACACAGGAGGATGTCCTCCACAACTGTACTTTATGCCACCCAAATACCAACCTTGGTCAAACAACCAGTCTGTCTGCCATCCTTCGGCAGGATTAGGACTTGTGAAAATAGGAAGCCTTGCTTTTGCTGTGCTTAATGACGAATTAGCAGTGCTTTCTGCGCTTTTTGCTATTGCTTCTATAGAGGGGATTTTATTAATTTGTTGCTTGTCCCAAGGACTTGCAAACCCCATAAGTTCAATACCCTTTTCGGAATTATACTTGACTTCATACAACGGAATTCGCTTATAATTCGCACCAGTTATACCAGTAGTAAAGAGTAAATCTCCGTTATTAAACATAGTATAATTATAAAGCGAACTCTTAATAACTGCCAACTCTTTTGCAGATGCAATTCCACCGGTAGACAATGTTGAATAATAGGAAGAGGAACTTGCAACCCGAACAATTCCATCTTCAGGACTTAAATTGATTTTTACCTGATTGTTTTCGCTGTCATATGTACCGGACATTACGGCAAATGCACTAACACTGTCTTTAAAATCATTGATACTGCCTATAGGTGTTGCAGTAAGATTAACTATAGAAATTGAGGATGTATCAACTATAACATCTATATCAGCAAACCAAACATATTTAAATTTCATCACAGAGTCAATACTTATTCCAGTATCTCTAATTTCACTACCACTGGAAACAACAGTGATACTGTCGGCTTTATTAAATTCGCCATTATAAACAGTTACAGCTTTACGTAACTTATTCAAGTATTCAGTATTAAAGTCGTTTGTTGATAAACCTTTGCCTTCGACTTTATCCACCTTATTGCTCAACATATTAAGGATAGTCGTTGAAAAGTTCGGGTCGTTACCAAGTGCAGCAGCCAACTCATTCAAAGTATCAAGAGCTTCAGGCGATGAGCTTACAAGATCGGAAATCTTTTCTTGTACATATGCTTTTGTCGCCATTGTTAAAAGCTGTGCAAATATTTCGGTCAAGTCAGCGTCAAGCCTTTTGTCGTTGGCTCCAGTTAAAATATCTGCCGCTTCCGCCACAGGAAAATTAGCTCCGTTTTTCGGCCTTAAACCTGATATAATGTCAATCGAGCCTCTATATTCTTCGTTTTTAGCCATGTCTAAGCACCTCCCTAAGAAACACTAACCGTTGTAGAGCCAAGGTTAGTTGTATCAGATTTATAAATGTAATAATCTTCAGTATATCCCGAAGCATTGGTAAATGAGATTGTGTCAACCAATGTAAAGCCTCCTGTAAAACCGCCCACAGTAAATGTGCAGACTCCCATCCTCTTAGGTAAACAATAGTATATGTATTCGCTTTCTCCGGGAGTAGCACTAAAGCTTGTCAGCTTGCTTGCTCTCAAGTTCTTTGACAGACCAAGAATAAACTCGCTATTATAAGCTTCAGGTTCTGCTGCTTTTCCATAATACACACCATTATAGAAATTCACCTTTGTTGTTTTTGTTACAGTTAAATCTCTTTCATCTGTAACCGCAAGCGTAAATGTCGGATTGCTGTCCATTGTAATTGCAACATTAGTCAATATAGATGTCGTATCATTAACGTCAGGTACATTAAATCCGTATCCAGTTAAAGACTCACTTAACTTTATAGCCGAAGGTGTCTTATTTGTCTTCCAAGAGAGAGTCAATGCTGATACAGTTGCACCCATTTCTTTTGTCCCAGCATTATGAGTAAAAGAAGAAATTTCAATGGGAACGTAGAGCAAATCAGCAACAGAAGTTTCAAGTGCTTCAACTCTTTCTTTGGTCGCATTTAATTCTTCAACTTCTTCGTATGTAAGTTCATAGAATTCATGAACATAAAGAAATCCATATACATCTCTTCCAATCATATTCATCCATTTTAATACAACTCTCGTTAAAGGGGGAATACTCATACTTTTTCCGGAATAATAGTATAATCCCTCAATTTCTCCTTCTGAGTTTCTACCTGTAAATCCAAGCAAAGGCATATCAAGAGTTACATTTTTATCTGATAGATTGTTAATATAAAGTGTAAATCCTTCAGGAAGCACTTCAGTTCCTTCAGGGTTTACACCATTACATAGCTTTATTGACAAAGTCATGTCAGTATATGATGAATAAATTACATCTGTAGTTATTGCTTCATCAATTCCTTCTATAACGTTTATGATATGCGGCATCGTAGGCTCTATAAGAATAGGTTCTTCGGTATTACTGCCAACCACAACAACAGATTGTGGGCTTGTGTCAATCCATTGTGTACCGTTCCACAAAAACTCTCTGTCAACAGCTTCCACATAACAGCGCAATCCCTTATACTTTGTCGTGATTTTATCACGGGCAGCAAGGGTTTTGACTACAAATCTTTCATCAACAGGTAAGGCTGCGCCAATCTTAAAATTTGTACTAACTATAATTGCCATATTAATCTCCTCTTCGTTTTATAAATACACCGAGAATTCCATCGGTATAGTGGTACTATGCTTATATGTATAAACATAATACTTGCCTACTTTAGTTACATTAAAATCGTTCGTATTGTCAAACATATTAACGTCTCTTATTTTTTTAATGTTTCCTTCTGAAGCTATACAATACTTTCCTTTACTTACGGTAAATGTCTTTTTACACGTCATATTTAGTGCTTCAACTTCGCTTTCTCTTGAAGGCTCCGTACAAACACTGCCGTAATAAAATTTAAACACTTTCAAAGCCGCTGTTCCAACAAAGTTCCCTTTCACTTCACAAATTATTACATCGCTCACACCGGCATCTTCTTCAGAATACCACCTAAACTGTAACTCAGCATAGCGGTTTTCAACAAGCCGCATCGTTTCATTTTCCGAAAACTCAACTATAACGCCGCTTCCGTCTTCAGCTGTATCGCAATTTCTTTTCTCACAGATTAGCGTTCCTTCCTGTCTCAACACACAGTCAACAACAGCATCGGCAGACAGTTTATATTTGGAATAGAGCATTAAACTCGTCTTTTCCCCACGTGTTATAACAACCTTACGTGCCACTATCTGTCACCGCCCCATTTTTTAAGCTCTGTATAATTTCTTTCAAATCCTCAATTTCTTTTAATGTATCCCGTTTAAACTTGTCAAACTCTTCTCCAAGCTCTTCAAGGGTTCTATCATTTATATCATTCATAAGCCGCTGAGCCTCCGTTCTTAATTTCAATATCCAAACTTATCAGCCTGAAATAACCTTTTCCTTTAAATTTCAGCTTCAAAAACCAGTCAACCGCATTTGTAAAGCTCGCTTCAGCTCTTTTTACAACGGTTTTCCCTGTGCTGTTTTCCCGTGACAGAGCTTTCATCTCACTGTCGTCACTTTTTACAACACTCATATCAAAGGAGGCCCCTGGCTCAAGGGAGTACGTTAACCGTATCTTTTGCAACCTTTTTAAGCTCAGAGTGCTTTCTGTCATAGCACAGGTGGCAAAGCTCCATTCTCCATAATCAGAACCGTCAAGCTTTATAATGCTGCCGCCGTTTGTAACAGCATACATATCTCCTCCAAGCATAAAAAAGCGTTTAACACCTTCAAAATGCTCGGACTGCATCTGAACCCACATTCCCAATATAAAATCGTACAGAAAAACTTCGTCCCCTGTTTTCACAAGCAAGCTGCGGTCGTTTCCAAGCATAATAACATCATCGTACACATCAACGCCGATTTCGTCACCTATTACTTTTGGGAAACTTCCGCCATATGTTCTCAGCGCCGTTTTTCCTGCAAAACACAATCTTCCGTATGCCTCGCATACGCCGTAAGGGAACGGCGTTCCCACAGCATATACGTCCTGCACAGAAAACGGGTTACTGCCGCCGTACACTTCCTGCATGAAACCACTTTTTAAAACGCTTATTCTGCCCAAATACTCATGCATTGCAACAATATTACCGTCAGCTGAACTATTAGCCGTGGTAGTACTCATCCATGCATTTGCTGAATTTATTGTGTCTGTGTTGTCAAGCGTCCAGCCCTTATAGTTATTGTATTCACTGCATATGATAAAACTTCCGCTGCTTCCGAATACTCTGCCCTTATAAAAAGTCACGCTGTCAAACTTAGGAGGCGTCGCCGCTTCATAATTCAATATTCCGGGTCCGTAATGGTAATCAGTGTTGTTTTTGTAGTGAACTTTTTTACCGTCTATCACATCATCGGCATAAATTCCTTTTGCACTAAGCTTTTCGTCAATGGTTTTTATATTTAGCTCACTTTTACTTCCGGCATAATAAAGTTTATTCCCTATGTAGTGAGTTTCCGGGAGTTCACCTATACAAACTCCGTTTTTATCCATATAACTTACATAGGCTTCACCGTCTCCTGCAACAACATATATGTTTCTTCTCAGCTCCACCCATGCACTATACTTATAATTGCTGTCGCAATAACGAGGAACATACGAAAAATATCTCCACACTTCATCCGCTTTTCCATCTTTGCATACAACATAAATTAACGAAGTATCAAGTGCGCCGTCAGCTTTTTTATAAAAAGTACTCTCAACAACCTCATCCACAAACTGTATGCTTCCCGAAGGAAGCACAGGCAAATATTCCCTTTCGCTACTGCCTACCTGAACATACGTTGTGAAAGCACATATATTTTCATTTACTGTAATAACGCTGTTTTTTGTGTCGTATGTTTCTGCAAATGTGACCCTTGTCTTTTCTGTGGGGTTGTTTGTATTTGCACTGTTTCCTATTGGTATATAACAAAAACCTTTATCTGTAACCTCTCCGTAAACATAACCTAAATCACAGGCAATGAATATCTTTTTTCCCCTTGTAACAACATCGTAAATTTCGGATATGCTCTTTTCTTCTCCCCCTAGGGTAAAGGTAATCCTTAAAATTTCTTCCGCTACCTTTCCGCTTTCCACAAAGGGGAAATTTTTAAAGCTAACATTTACAGCTTCGCTCAGCGCCCCCGAGTCAACTGTACATCTTTTATTTAGCCCCTTCCAGCCTCCGATATGCTGTATACTTGTCTGCACCGCTTCGGGGCGAGATGCAACCGGGATTACAATGTCTGCTTTAGGGTTATCAGTATTAACCTTAGGCACACCGCCTTTTATTGCAATTTGGCTATTCTCGGGGTTATTACTGTTTCCTTTGGGTACAGCCGCCTTCACAGGTGATTGTCTTACAGGATTGTTGCTTTTTCCCTCCGGCACAGCCGCCTTCACAGGCGATTGTCTTACGGGATTATTGCTACTCCCTTCGGGTACACTGCCTTTTACGGCAATCTGTCTTGCCTCAGGGCTATTTGTACTAACCTCGGGCAAGCCGCCCCGAACCGCAATTTGCTTTATTCCGGGGCTTTGGCTGTTTCCCTTTGGTACATTCCTTAAAAATGGATTTTTATTTTCCATATATTACACACCCTTATCAGCCGTATTGGGGTTTTGTGCCTGCCACCCATGCCGAAAAGCCTTCAAGCTGTGCATTATAATCTCCCATCCACTTCGCCGCGAGATTATCTTCATTAATCCACTTATAGCACTCGGCTCTGACATAAGCTATAAGCATAGGCACATATTCATTAGGCAGAGGTATAAATTCCTCACTTTCCACGCTCTGTACAAGCTTGGGCCGCTGATTATAATATATATCAACAGTTCCGGCAAACCCGTCTTTACTTACAATACTTACTCCGCCCGTTTCGTTTTTGTAGTATGTGTTAGAATATGTTCCTGCCCTTCTGGGGGTAGTAAGGGTAAAATCTTCACCGTTAGCGCTTATGCGTTCAATGTCCTCAAAATTAACTGACTCAATATTAAGCTGTGTTGCTGAACCTGCATCAGCCACAACACCTAAAACCGTAATCAGCCCTTGTTCCTTTATAACTCCTCCATACAGTTGCTGAATTACGCTGTTGCAGGCAAGGAGCATAATATCACCGGGCACATCCTTATAGCTTTCTATTTCGTTTTTAACGGTGTTAAACATAAATTTATATGTGTATCCGCTTTTATACATTTTTTCACCATCCTTGTTTTCTCATAATTCTCATCCTGTTTCCGTTACTTATTTCCTCAGCAGTTTTCTCTGCCGCAGAAGCCTTCCTCAAAAATTCGCTTTTAAATTCCGCATTCCCGGTGCACAAAAACAAAATGTTGTCTATTATCGCCACGTGGAAAAGTTCATTGCACCATATTTCATCATCGCTTACAAGTGTCGGATGCTTCTGTGCCCCTTTGTTAAGCCACAGATATTTCTTTTTCACAATAGTTTCAAGCTCGGAAAGCGTGTCATATAAATGGCTTATAAACACTCTCTCATCAATTGCCTGTCCAAGCCTTATTCCAACCTTTTCATATGCTTCTCTTACAGTCATAAAACCACCTTAATATACAAAAACAAAGGCAGGCAAGGCTTTGCCCGCCTTCGTTTATTCATTTATTTATGTATGTATATTTACGCTAAAGCCGCATTTACAATCTTCACAAATCCACCGGGATTGGAATATGTATAGTTGCCGTAGCTTGCAAAGAGCGCCGTATAAATGCTTGTGCCTTCCTTAAGTACGAACGCAGGAGAGTCGGGAGCGCTTCTTGTGTAGTCAAGCTCTGTCATATGGGGTGTAATATCACCGGTAGGAATACCGATAATTTCACCCTTCGGAACAAACTTTTCTTCATAAAGCTCAATCTCTCTGTTTCCGTGGATGAAGCTTAAGCTCTTAAAGCCGCTTTTTCCTTCATTCTTGTCCACAAGACGGGTGTTCGTCGCTTCAACATAGCTCTGGAAGGCGTCATAAGCTTCACTGGAGCAAGCGAACACGTCAATTTCGCCGTTGTGGTCGTCACTTGCACGAAGTGCCGCAGTAAACACATCCATCGCAAGGTCATTGTTAGCATCAATAGTCGTAGGCACAGCCCAAGGGTTAGCAGCCTTTGAAATACCTGCAATATAAGGAATACTGTCATCGAACAGCGTACCGATACCTGTTATTTCGTTGCCGTAAGAGTTCTGGACAGTAATAAAGCTGCCTTCTGCCACAGTTACGGTTGTATCAAGAAGCACCTTCGGCGCATCTGTTCGCTTGCCTGAAATACTTAAAATTCTCGCTTTGCTGTATTTAGGCTCGCTGCCGACTGCGGCACCCGGGGCATAAATATCAATAACAATACCCATTTCAAGGTTTCTTGCGTTGTCTACAACAAGGATATTAGTGTTATTTGCCGCACTTGCAACGTTGGCAAGAACACCCATTCCGTTACCGAACATGCTTCTTCCCATGTTCCACTTGGCAACCTTTGTAGCACCCGTCAATTCCTTTTCCAGGTAATCAATCTGCTGGGCCTCAGGCTTATTTTTCAGAAGTCTGTCCAAAAGCTCTACTCTAACGTAGAACTCTTTAGGCTCTTCTCTGAAATCCTCAACCCTAACATTAGCGGCATGAGGGGTCTTTCTTCCACTCATATCACCGTAGCCTGCACCGCCGGAAAATCCTACGGGGATAGGTGTTTCAATCCATTTTTCGCCGTTATATCCTGCGTTTCTGTCCTGTATCTTCTGGCATATATAACTGCAGTCTGTCTGTATTGCATTTCTCATTGCAGGCAAATACGCCACTTTTGTTATATTATTTGCGTGTTCAATGTAGTTAAATTCACTCATTAATTATCATCCTTTCTTTCTAAACATTTTATCTACCAGTTTTCTGGCTTCTTCCATTGTTTTGGGCGGTTCGGGTGCAGTGTACGGCTCTGCCGATGAAAAGCTTCCGCCAACGGGAACGGGAGGAATATCGTCCCCTGTGTCAAGGTTGCTTATTCTTTCCTTTTCAACAGCGCCTCTGAACTCGTCATTTTTTCGGTACAAATCCATAAGCTCGTCCACACTCATGCCCGTCTTGCCCTTTTCAATAGCTTCAAGCCCTGCATTCATTATGTAGGCAGTAATCATCTGCTCCATTGGATTTTTATGTGCCTTTAAAATTTCGTTTCTGCCTATAAGTGCATTAAGAGCGTCAACCTTTCCGCCAAATCCGGGGAAATCCTCCTCCATTGAGGACAAAAGCTTTATTGCCTTTGCCATATCCGCCTCATACCTTGCCGCATCCGCTTCCTGTATAATAGGTGCCGCTTCCTTTCTAAGACGGCTCATAATGTTCTCCATCAGCTTACCTGATGCATCCTTTTTTTCATTTTCGTCCCCGTATATAAAAGCAGAAAAATCGAAATTATCTCCGTCATCCACACAAGCGGCAACAACACCTTCCTTGGCAAGGTCTCCGCCCTGTTTCAAAGCCTCTTTTAGCTTACTGTTTTCTTCCGTAAGCTTTTCAATTTCGCCCCTAAGGTTTTCAACTTCTCCCTTCAACGCGTTAACGTCAACCGCTTCTTCGGTATCGGACATTTCCTTGCCTGCCTCGCTTTCCGGGGCAGGCAAGTTTTCATTATCTGCAGGAACTTCTTCTGTAGGTTCTTCCTGCATATCAGCCGCAACAGGGTTTTCATTAAGAGGCGTTTCATCTTCTACGGGGGTATCATCTAACGCAGGGACAGCTTCCTTTTCCTTTTCTTCTGCCATAATCTGCATGGCTTTGTCCCTGGCTTCTTTAAATCTTTTATTCATTTTTTTCACATCCTTTACATCTGCACAGGTGTCTGTGCTGCTTTTGTTTCCTGTATTCGTGCTTCATGTGCCTGATAATGTGCTAATATAAGCTCCGCCCACTGGGGTTTCCTCCGCTTTAACATTTCAAACTCAAGTGAAAGTATAAACCGCTTATGTTCTTCCGCGTGTATTTGGTCATCATCATAGGAATTTATGTCACAAAACATTCCGTTTCTCATATATGTGGTTTCTCTCTGCGCCTGGCTTATTGAGAGGGAATTTATTCCCAATAGTTCCGAATATCTTCCAAGCTTAAGCTTTTCAAGCCCCATATTCTTTACTCTTTGGGGTGTCTGCCCTGTCTCGTCGGTATAATATCCCAGCTCAACCGCTTCCTTGAACCGCTGGAGTTGCATTTCCTCGCTTAAAACAAGCTCGTTTTCAGTTTCAAAATCCACCTCAAAAGACTGTATATCCTCACCTGTCCATATAAGCGCATTTCCCATATCTCCCATACCGGTATACTCCATAACCCTCGGAAGCCTGGTAAACTTTTTATACAGTTTCAGCACCATAACACCCAGCTTTATCACGCTTTCACGCATATATTCACCTGTCATTGCCATACGGGTATTGTCTATTTCCCTCAAACTCTCAATGGCAGAACCTGAGGTTATTCCGCTGGGTGCCGCACCTATCATCTGCAGCTGGCTCACACCTGCCACATACTCCATATCATTTTCAAGTCTTTCCATCTCTTGTAAGACTTCACCCGGCAAATTATCAATCTGTAATCTGTCAGGCTTATTGCGACCTTGTTTATATTCAAAAATGCCGTCGTCAGGTGTTCCGTATTTTTCCAGCTTGTCCACATCCATACTGCCCTCTTCAACAAGCAATCCGCCTACGGAAATTCGCTTAATATGCTCATGGGTGAGGTTTTTCACCATGTTGTAGCTACGTTGAAGGGGTATCAGCTCCTCTATAACGCTTTTTCCATAAAACTGTCCCGGCACACTCTTGCACTTAAACTGCACAATCGGAATAAAGTCGTAAACCAAATCACCGTTATGTAATATCTTTCCTCCGTCTGTGTCAGCCATTACAATCTCTCTGCCTTTGGGGTAATCCCTTCCGGGCTTTTCGTAATAGGTGATTATTTTTACCGCATTTTCTTTTGTACTTGTGCTAAGCGTATTACCCGTACATTCCTTCTCCATGCCATAGCTTAGTGGCTTCGGCGTAATCGTAAAGGTCTGTATGCTGCTTCCATCACACTTAAAGCCGTATCGGTCATACACTTCTCTTGCACTCATAACCTGTACAATCATCATACTGGGCTGATTTTCAACACCTTCAATCATGCAGTCCTCCGGGTAAACCTCGTAGGCAGATACAAGTCCGTAATCAACATCCCCTTCATGGACATCAATTATTTTTTCACAGTATCCTTCAGCGTCCTTTTCAGTTATAAGTTTACGTCCTTTTACTTTGCCCTTTAAGCTGTTCCAGCCGCAAACCCAAAATCCGTTCCCGGTTATCTCCTCCCACATCAGTGCCTTGTTTTTCAGTGAATCAAAATGAGTAACGTCCTGCCAGTGCCTGAGTATCTTGGTAGAAACCTCCGCTTTTGCACAATCGTCAATATCGTCACGCCGAGGCGAAACCTTCAATGCATACGTAATTTTCTGCAGGTTGGCAACCCTCGTTTCAATTATGGGAGCTATGCGGTTATATACTTCTCTTTCCCTTGATTTATTTGTTACAGGGAACTGCTCAATCCCCATACCTCTGTACGGGTTAATATCGCAATACTGGTTTCCCATAAAGAAGTTAGCGCACAAGGTCCATTTCATTTCATAGGGAAGCCTTTCGTATTTTCGGCGTTCATACTCACTATACAAAAAATCAATCGTTTCCCGTTCCCTTGCTTGCCTTTCAAGCTCCTCCGGCACAACCCTCTGGTGGCGGAATTTATATAACATCATTTCTTTTCTGCCTCCCATTCATCGTGCCATGTTTTATTATTCATATCTACCCGTGCCTTTTTGACAATCGGCAAAGTATCACTTTTTTGGGGTTCTGCCCTCGCCTTTGCCGACACTATTTTTAAAAGCAATACATCACTTATTACCTCTGCAATAAGTATCAGCGTTAAAATAAAAAACAAAATCAGTTTCATACCTTATTGCGCCTTTCTTGTGCTTCTCTTCTTTGTTTTTTCAGCCGTTTCCTCTGCCGACGCTGTCTGCACTATGGCTTTTTCATCTGCCTTTACTTTGGCTTCCGCTTCTGCATCAGCCGATGTCCGTACTACTGCCGAATGCATAGTCATTAGTGCTTCATATGCGCCTTTTATGCATTCCTCGCACATAATAACGCCTCTGCCAAATTCTCTCGAAGCGCTCACATTGAATGTATCAACCTTTGCACCGCTATTCCTGCAGCCCTTAACAATGCACTTTGTCCTTACCCTCTTTAGATTAATCCCCATAGTTTTTGTCCTCCTCTTTTTATTTTCGTAATCACTATAAACCCGTTGTGAATTTCCTGCGTGCACCCAACGGCTCCCTTGTGTAAAGGGAGCTGTCAGCTTTGCTGACTGAGGGATTGTCCATTTTCTCTCTTCACTATTCACTCATACCTCATCTACCGCCCTCTGTACCTTCTCTGCTGCCAATAATGCAGCACCGCAGGGTTCGGCACCGCTTCCTCCGGGGTTCTCTCAATGTACATAACAGCAAAGTATCTCAAAGCGTCCACACCGTGTGTCAAATAGTGGGGGTCTTTCGCGTATATATCGGGTCTCTTTTTGTCCTTTTGTATTTTTGTCAAATCATAAACGCACTTTGCCGTGCAGTCACGGTCAAATACCAGTCTCGGGCTTTTCCCATCCTCGTGGTATAAAAGCTCCTTAAGTGCCGCACAGCCTGCCGCAATGTCGTTACTGCTCTTTAAAAGCACAACGCCGTTTTCTAAAAACTGGTCTGCCCTGCTCCTGCCGCTTCCCGTCTCCCTGTTCCACATATCAGGCGGAGCAAATACAGCCTTGGGTTTTCCGTCACTCTCCCAATACCGCCGTATCTCCCTTGCCGCTTCGGATATTATAAGGTCAGGGCAGTCAAACTCTCTAAATACCCTGCATTTTCCTCTTTCGTCTACCGAAATCCAGCGTATTGATAGCATATCTAAGCCATAGTCAATGCTCTGGTAATATATAAGCCGCTTCCTCTCGCTCTCTTCCATAGGCGTAACAACGTGCACTCTCGTATCAAATTCCGGAAAAAACGCCCCACCCGGTATTGTCAGAGCCTCCTCCACCGTTGCCGGGTATTCCTGTAACGTTTTATCAATCCCTATTGCATTTACCGTTTCGTTGTACCACTTCTCGTCACGGCTCGGGTCCGCATACCAGGGTATAAAAATCCTGTTAAAACCCTTCTCCTCGTAGTTGACAACAACATCTTCAAACAGGGTTCCCCTGTTCATAGTGGAGAGCCCTACGAATTTACCGCCGTTTTTCCTGTTAATTGTCGGGTATGCTGCCGCATATGTACTGTCTGCCTGAGCATGCGTGCCCCATTCATCAAATATCAATAAATCGCCTGAAAAACCTCTACCGCCTGCACCACTTGTGGCAAAAGCTTCCATAACACTCACCTGTCCGTCATGATGTGTTATTTCCACCTTCTCTGTCGTTGGGTTAATCTTAGCAATACCACCTTCGCCTATTAAAAAACTCATTCTTGGAAGAATAACCGTGCCGGCACGTCTTATCAGCTCTTTCGCTTCCTTTTCGCCCTGCGAAAGGATAATAACTCTATATCCCGGGTATGCAATCATCTTGCAAACCGCATACGCAACTACCAACCAAGAAAAACCCAGCTGTCTCGCTTTCAAAATCACCGTCTTTTTGTTTTTGTCAATGGATATAATCGCTTCTTTCTGCTCGTCCCAAAACTTAAAAAGAACAACTTCGCCTTTGTCCTTATCCTCGAAATAAACAAAGTTCTCAATAAAGGCGACAATATCCTCTTTTGCAAGCCTCAATGCTTTCTTTCTGGCTTTTTTTAAAACCTCTTTTACGTTAATTGCCGCCTTCAATTCCATTCACCGCCTGCAAAAGCTTTCTGTCCTCATCCGTAAGCCCCACATTTTCCGTTGCTTTTCCCCGTATCAATGCCTGCTTATCATACATGACCGCCACCGTGTTTGAAAGCTCTTTCAATGTAGGCACAGTCAGCTCTCTCGCCTGCTTCTGAAGGAGAAATTCCAACTTGTTTCTGTTCTTCTCATCAAGGTCCTTACCGTCAATTATATCCTCAATAATATCCATCAGTTCCCCTGCATCCGCCTGTGCCATGCAAAGCCTTTTTCTTATCACGTCCATACTGCCGTTTATTATCTCCCAGGCATTTTCAACAAACTTTTCCTTTCCCTTTTTCTCTGCGCTTTCTTCTTCCTCGGTTCTCTTAGGCTCACGAGAACATATGCGTCTGGCAGCGCTCTCGCTTATCCCTGCCATTTCAGCGCATTTTCTAAAGCTCTCTCCGCTTTGCCGTGCGGCAATGACTATTTCTCTCTGTTCGTCAGTTATTCGCTTAGCCATTCCTCTCACCTCTATATGCACTATAAACCCGTTGTGAATTTCCTGCGTGCATGAGGGGATGTAAAAATAGCCCAGACCGCAAAAAGGCAAGAATAAACACAAAATAAGTCTAATTATTCATTAAAACCACAAAATTTCTTTTCAAAGTATGCAAACATCCCATTCAAGCAATATTTTTGACTCCTTTTTGCTATCGACAAACCTCACCACTCGGCGTACACACGTACGCCTTCGGGCAACGGTCAAACGCAAAGCGGATATTGCGTTTTCCTTCGGTTTGTCAATTCTGAACAATTTTCCTATCCCCTCAAAAAAAGGGGCGTAAAAAACATTAGTTTTTCACACCCCTTTAATGTATCGCGTACGCACGCATACACCCACGCGCACGCTTTCACCATTCTTTTCAGCCAAACAAGACGGACTCAGTCCGCCTGTTCCTCATCCATATTCATCGGTTCTATCCCTGCTTTCTCCAAGGCTTTATAAATACTGCACTCAGCAAACCTCCCCGAACAAAACGGGAATACAACAAGCCTCCTTATATGTAAATCAGGAAACTTAATAACCCCGGCTCTGCATTTCATTACAAGACGGTCCCTGCTCTCCTCTTCCCAGTACGGACACAATCCATAATGCGGCATTATATTCTCCTCGCTTTCTGTTTTCGTTATAAAACGCACCACTTACAAGGCTTAAATTACACGCAAGACCCACTCTTGCATGTGCGATATATTTTACTTCGTAAAATTCGATATAATCTTCACCTTGTTTCGATTTCGATATATGCTCATTCCTTTCGCATTCTATATGATAAAAATTCCTTTTCTCGTCCGACAGGACATATCGAGCTGTCAGGCATATCGTATCCGTAAGGATATATCGAAAATTCTGTAAGGAATTTATATCGATGACTAAACCGTTGTTCGGTTTAGTCTATATGTAGGTATTTTTACATATTTAAAATTTAAAAAGCCGTTTACACCTTCGTAAACGTTAACTAATTTATATCCCTTAGGGGTCTTAGGCGGCTTCTCCGGGCTGTAATTTCTCTTTATTTCGGCAGCCGCTTCCTTCTCGGGCTGGCTTACACTCTTCGTCTGTATCCATCTTTTGCCGCGCACTTCAATAGCATGGTTAAAAAGGTAATTGGCAAGCGCTGTATAATCTCTCCCATGGTCAACGCCGTCATATATATTGTGGGCTCTTAAAGGCTCAATTCTTGTAACTGCACCGCCTGTCCACTTTTTAATTATGTAGCTCTCCCATGCACCGCTGATAACTAAATGATGGTGCAGCCTTCCGCTTTTTCTGCCATAGCCTGTAACTGCCATTATCTTCACACCCGGGAACTTGTATCTTAACTTTCTTATATACCTTTTCAAGATTTTTTCAGCTTCTTCATAGCTTTTTGGCAAATTCTCATCGTCATAGGTAAGCGTCACATACAGCCCACCGTATTGGAATGTAGCGTTCATATTTCCCATAAACCTCTTTCTGGATTGTCTTTCGTTTGCAATTTTCTTTTCCTCTTCCGTACGGGGGCGAGAGAGCTTTCTTTCAATATCACTTACATCCTTTACGCCTTCATTGGCAATGTAAACCTCAACATCAAGCACACAGCCTGCGTATATTTTTCGTTTATACTTTCTAAGTGCCACGCTCTCCGCCTCCCTGTCTATAAATGAATAATTAATATTTAATAATTAATAATTATTGTGAATTTTCGCATTACGCGAAAATTTTCCGAAATTATTCATCATTCATTCTTCATTATTAATTATCATAATTTTACAATCCGTATTTCTGTACGTACTGACCGTATGTCAAATGCTCCTTTTGTGCTTTCCTTTGTATGCTTGTAATCGTTTCCTTTTTCTCTTTTTTCTTTTTACTCTGCGGTGCTCTCACCTTCTCCCGGTTCGCATTAGCTTCTTCCCCACGGCATTTGTCGCTACAAAAATACCATTCACCGTTTTTTGGGGTAAAAATCGTACCGCACTTGGAACAATATCTTCTACTCACAATTCTTGTGCCCAAATCCACGCACGTCTTGCAAATATAGCTTCTCGCCCTGGGCTGCATAAATTTTGTGCCGCACTGTACGCAAAACCTTTCCTCTGCCTGCTTCTTCTCATATTTCATTGCACCTTTTACACCTCTTTACTCTTCCGTCTATTTGTGCCTTCAGCCACATATTATATTTTTTGCAGTAGGCACACCGAAGCTTACGTTTTTTATGTACTGTAATCAAATAGCCGCATTTATCATTGCATACTGCCATAATGTTCTCCCCTTTTTTGAAGTAATAAGTAAAAGTGAATAAGTAATAAGTTTGATAGATTTTCGCCATATGCGAAAATCCTCCTTACTTCTTCACTATTCACTATTACCTCTT
>JBJDXJ010000027.1:0-10985 GCA_051866635.1 Clostridia bacterium
TGCCGTTCACTTCGTAAACATACCTTGTGCTCTTAACATCGTTTGCCTTTCCATTGTTGTTACCGTCTGTATGCTGTACAAGTCTTCCGCTTCCGTCATAAACAAATGTTTCTTTACTTGAAATTACTTTTCCATTCTCATCCCGTCCGATGGGCTTGGTCTGAGTTTTTACATTGTTCAATCCGTCATAGATAAACATAGTGTAAATATTACCCTGTTGCTTTTTTGTTACATTATTTCTCGAATCATACGAAAAGATTTCGAGTACGTCTGCCTTGCCGCTTGTAACCATTTGAGTGCTGATAAGTCGGTTTCTTTTATCGTATGTATATTTTATTGAATTACTGCCATCCCCATAACGTGCATCAATTTTATTAATCACGTTATTTATGCCGTCATAAACATACTGTGTATTGTTTCCCTCGCCGTCAGTTTCACAAATCATTCTTCCTGCCAAATCGTAGGCGTAGGTTTTTGTTATTTCTTCTCCGTCTTTTTCATAGCTTTCCTTTAAAAGTGCTCCTCTTGCGTCATGCTCATATTCTGTTGTAAGTAAATTTGCAGCTGTCTTTTTACTAAGAAGGTTTCGTGCATCGTATTCATATGTTTCGCAAACTGTTTCTTCTTCATTTACAAAAGCCCTCTTAACTACTAAGTTACCCACCTTGTCATACTCATATTGAGCACTTGACAGAACATTTCCACCACGGCTTATTTTTTCACTCAAAACTCTGCCTGCGTAGTCAAATGTACGTTCCGTCACATATGCATTTTCTTCATTCCATGCTATGTCTGTGTACAAAACCTCTTTAATTGTATTTCCCACGCCGTCGTATACTAAAAGAGTTTTATTCCTGCTCGTTCCTGATTCATTACGCCAATTATATGTGCCTATTACTCGATTTCTTGCATCATACTCATAATCGGCTTTTTCGCTTATTTTATCGTCTCCGTCACAAGTACCCTTTTCAATACTTAAAACATTGTCTCTGTCATCATACGTATACGCCGTATAATAACCGTCAACCTCTTCACGTATAAGTCGCCCTGCATTATCATAAGTGTTAGTTGTTGTAAATCCGCCTTCGGTTTTTGTTTTCACAGCATCTAATGCATTATATGTATAGCTTTCCGTGTTAGAATTTCCATACGTAACCTTAGTAACTCTGTTTAATGCATCATAAGCATACTGTGTTTTGTTTCCGTTTCCGTCGATTTCTTTAATTTTGTTATTGGCATAGTCATATTCATATGTTGTTCTGTTGTATTTTAAGCTGCCATCATCTTCTATCTTATAAATAGCATCCTTATATATCAACTTTCCCTCAACATCGTAATATTCCTTTTCCATACCAACAGGCTCTGTTGTTGAAGGATTTTTATAACTTGTTGTAACAACGTATAAAACCTGTCCGGCAATTTCTTCATATGAATAATCATATTCCGTTACAAAACCACCGGTCACTTGGCTTATAGCCCTGTTCTTTACGTCATATTCATATGTTGTTTCATTATTCTCTGCATCGCAAATACCTATTACATTGCCCCTATCGTCATAGCTTCTTGCTTCGTGAGTATGCCATTCATATTCAATAGAACTTGCATTTTTGTCAACCGCTACACCATAACGTGCCGCAATCGGTTTTCCGTAAGCGTTATATGTTGTTTCCGTTTTATTTTTGTTTTCATCTGTTACGGTAATTTTTATTGGACAATAGTCAAATTCTCCCTCTGTTCCCACATAGCTTTCCGTATAACTGTAAGAAACACTGCTTCCGTCTGCATAACTTATGCCACTTAATCTTTCTGCGTCATCATAAGCATATGTAGTTTTCTTATCATCAATGCTTTGTGCCGTAACATTACCGTTCAACTGATTTTTCTCTGTTACCTTTTCTACACTGCCCAAGCTTTCTGTTATGGTCAAATCTCCGGTTATATCATTTTTTCCGTAGGAATAGATTGTCACAAACCCCTCAGCACTTTCATTTTGTGCCTCGATTTTTTCTACAACTCTCTTTAATGAATCATAATCATACGTGGTATACTTCACAGTTTGACCATTTTCTTTAACCGTTTCGGAACTTACTCTTGTATTATCTAAATTTTCATCAAGAACATATATTGTTTCCGAAAGAGTTTGACTGTCTTTTGCAAGTGTCTTTTTCGTCGGTAAAAACCATTTGTCATCATACTCGTATTTTACACATTCACCCTGCAAAATATTATTTGTTCCATCTTCTATAATACTTACATTTGATTCATCGTATACAAATTCTGCCAAAGGCCCTTTGTATTCTGTAAGATTACCACAATCATCATAGTAATACCATTCTTCTTTTACAGATACAGCCTCACCCTCCGATTCTGATAATCTTATCATTCTTGGCATTCTGTTTTTATCATACTCATATTCTGTTTTACTTGTAATACGTGTGTAATTGTCAGGTGTTCTATGCATAACATCTTCACTTACAAGGTTATTTTCTGCGTCATATACCTGAGTTGTTTCAACAATATAATTGTCGCCCTCTTCACTTATAACAGCTGTTTTCGTATACCCGTTTCGTGTTACCACAAAACGGGTAACATTCATTCTTCTTTGGTAACTTCTTAAACCAATATTTCCACCTTCACAATAGATTGAGCAGTCCTCAGTTTCGGTATATTCAATTATTGGCTCGTTAAAATCTTCGAAATATATCTCAATATTATTTCCGACCATCTTGACCTTTATGTCATAAGCCGTTTCGAGCTCACAGGTACCTAAACCTTTTTCGCTAAACGATGCCGTTGCAACAACCTCTGCACCCTTATGATAGTGACCATTATCGCCTGCAGTCATCTTAAGAAGAGCAAGTTCATATTGTTCTGCCTCATCTAAAACTGTCAATTCGCTTGTAGGTCTTAATCTGGCATAGTATCCATTAAAATTATTGTTTCCTGTTCCGAAATTATTTACCGCAAATATAATACCTCCCGATGTATGTCCTCCGTCGATAGCCGCACTTTTCAAAGTTATTGTCGCGTCTATCGTTACATCTGTGTATATGTTTTCTGAAAGGATTTCACTGTGCATTCTCAGCCAAGAATGCATATAATTGTCCTTAAAATCGAAAGTTCCCTGTTCGTTTCCTGTGGAGTATTCTTCTTTCCAAAAACTTCCTTTATGTCCGAACTCTTCGGTGTATCTATAATATCCATCATTATAAACATCATCACCCGTTGGGTAATTATATGCAGTTTCCATGCCGATTTTTACACATTCATAATCAAAAACAGACTCTGTTTCTTCTGTTGAATCTGTTAAATCTGTTGTTGTGCTGCCCACAACCTCATAATCCTGGTGCAATACTACTTTTGCATATTCCCAGTCTGTCAGCCCGTCAGCTATGATTTCATACTCGTAATGAGATATTTTGTTTTCTCTGCAATAGAATATATCCTCCATCACATTCATTGTTACTGTTTGTATCGGTTCAATTGTGCTTCTTGCCACTGCCTCAGATTGCATATTGAACTTATATTTTGGTTTCCCGTCAATATCAATTACTTGTGTCAAAACTCTGTGACCATAGTAATATTCACCAACGTCATACGCATCATATGTATATGTTACAACATCTGCGTTATCTTCTTGTCCTTCTATATAAAATTTTAAATCTGTAACTGTATTATAATTCTGGTTTACTGTCGTTCCATATAAAAATTCCACGTATTTTTTAGTACCATTTGAATCTATTGTTATATTGTCAATTGCCTCAATATCATTTCCAAGGTCTTTGTATTCAAACCGAACTATATCGGCATGATTATATTCAATCTTCTTTATTTTACCTTCTGTACTGAAGGTATATATAATTCCTTGTTTTTTGTGAGTTATTATTATGTTCTTTAATTCTGTTTTTTCTGTTTCACTTTCTGTGCCCTCTCCGCCGTCTTCATCTTCGTCTCCGTCATAATCGTACTTGATTTCTATATCTTTCAACGGATGATTTCCTATAGTAAATGTTGTCGTTGGCACTTCCGTAGTGCTATCCTGTCCGGGAGTATAGTTTGTCATAACGGGCGTTATGGAATACACCTCTCCTGATTCGCTGTGGTACATAATATTTTTAATGTCATATCCCACATCAATATCTGCATAACCGGAAAAGCTACCCCTTGTTACTTCAAGCATGGGAAAAGAAAATCTCCATCCTTCCCCTAATCTGTAAGTCTTCGTATAAAATGACTCTACTTCGCCTATCTTATTTGTTCCCGAATTATATCTGTAATCCGCACTTGCAAGTTCACTGTTAAATATACGCCTAATTTCAAAACTACCTTGAGTTAAGGGAATGGCATAATCTACTTGACTGACAGTCAATGTACCACTTAGCTTACTCACGCTTTCATCCGATGCATTCCTTCCTGCATATGCAGCAGACATATTCGTATGGTACTGATTTTCCATAATTTCTATATTTTTTGACGCTATTTCATCTATATTTGCATCACTTTGTGCCAAAAGCTCACTCGAAGAAACGGGTTCACTTAAATTATCCACTTCTGAGATTGTATTTTCAGTGTATGCATGACCAATTATAGTACACAAAAGTAATGCTATTATCAACGCTATTGATATTCGTCTCTTCATAACCGCTCTCCTATTCATATACTCTCAACGTAATATTTACCCCTTGATTTGTCGTTTTTTTCAATCTTACAACATTAATAATACCTGACCACAGCTTCTCATTATCAAATTCCGAGTCATTTTCAACTACAAAACGGATTTTTCCTCCGCTTACGCTTAAAATTTCAATTTTTATGTTTTCTGTGTACCCTTTATCCGTTTCCTTATCCCTTGTAAAAGCACATAGGTCAAATATTTCAAAAGCCGTTGCATTTTCTGAGTAATCAATTTCATATACATACTTACTCTTGTCCAAAATATTTTTTCCGTAAACAAGAACATCTGCTATTTCATTTTCTTCACCTGTCAATGTATACGTAATATTGGCTTTTTCACTGTCTGGTCCAAATAGCGTCATTGTTTTTACATATCCATTGCTTTCACCTTCAACAACTGCCCATACAACATAGTTCATGCTTTCTGCCGGGAGTGTTACATTCAAGCTGTAACTGCCATCCTCCGCTGTATTAATCTGTCTTAAAAAAACAATGTTTCCGTCATCATTCAATATTTTTATGCTAACGGCTTTAACACCCTCTGTTTTGCTCTGTCCCGTGATAAGTGCCGTTTTTCTATAAGCCTCACATTTAAGCTCACTATCACTACTTTCTCCAATTGCAACTACCTTAGTTTCACGAGCAGTATTTTCCACCGAAATATCCACTCGATACAATCCGGTAGCATCTTCCGGCAATGCTATTCTTACATCATTGCTAAAGTCATTATCCAATATAATTGTTCTTATGTAATAAAAATCTTTATAGGTATTTATCGGTCTTACCTTAATATTTGCACATTTATCTAAAAGGTTTTCCCCCATAATCTGAATAAATATTCTTTTGCCTTCTGTTGTAGTTTCATCGCCTATAACAATAGCATTGACTGTGGGCTCAATATATTCAGGTTTTTCTTCAATAACCTCCGAAGAAATTTCTGTAGCAAATTCCATCGTTTCTGCCTCTGTAACTTCTCCCATGGGCATAGATTCAAGTTCGCCTTCGCTTTCAGTTTCATATTCTGAAGGAGTTTCTTCTACTACCGCTTCAGTCATTGGTTCAGTTTCTGTTTCCTCAACAACTGCTTCCGTAGCTTCCTCTACAATATCACTTTCCGTTACGGTTGCTTCTATAGTTTCGCTCTCAACTTCATCTGTCTGATTTTCGGTTTCTTCAATTTCGGTTTCAGTTTCACCCTCTACCTCTGTGACTGTTGCAACAAACAAAGAAAACTCCGGCTCGACAATATCTTCAGCCACAGTTGTTTCTTCTGTTGCAACATTTGCCGTTGCATTCACTACAGTACTGAATGCGAAGCATAATGCAAATATAATTATGAGTTTCTTTTTCATAATTCAACACCTCGCTGTACTGCTTATTCTGTAGCTTCAATCGTTATTCCCACAGGAGAAACAAGTGTTTTCATATTTTCAAAATCATCCCAGACAAAAATTTCAACTCTTTTGCCCGTCATATCAATGCTCGAGTCATCAATCGTTAAAGATATGGATTTTGTAAATTCTGTTCCGTATTCGGGAATAGTATTTGTTTCGGCATTATATGCTATCATCTTGTTTTCATCAAAAACTGCTACTATCAATGTCATTTTTCTTCCCCATGCTGCACGAGATGTCCCTGTAAATGTACCAGTAAGTTTGGTCCCATCCACATCAATAGACAGTCCTTGTCCCTCTTCTCCACAGTATAACGGTGTGCCATATTTTTCTCCGTACACACGTAATTCTTTTATGTTTATCCAGCTGGTTCCCGAAGGTATTGATGTTATAGTCAACATAACATATCTTGCTTCAACCATCGTAAATTCTTCAGTTACAACTGCTGCCCTTTCGGAATTTGAACCTTCAACAATGCTAACATAGTTAATTCCATCTATAGATACTGACATTTTATATCCGTAATTCCTCCCATCATGCGGAATAAATTCTATTGTATCAATATAATATACTTCGCCTAAGTCTACTTTTGCACTACTACCCTTCACATTAGATGCCCAATAGGAAACCTCATTACCATCTGTTAAATTAGGTGCTATATTCCCTTTATCGTCCTCTTCATCAGTTGCCTCAACATCTTTATTAAGAGCTAAATTTTCCCGTGTTTCTGTTTCGGATACTGTAGTTTCTTCAATTTCAGCACCTTCTTCAGCATTTACACATAAAGAAAATGCCATTGTTATAACCAAAGCTAATATTACAATTCTTTTCATTATCTTTTATCCTTCTTTCTGTAAGTCTTTAATTATTAACAAATTTCAAAACACTATATATAACAAATTAAATATATCCTCTCCTTCTCATACTATTCTTATTATCTGTATTGGAGCCATAGCAATAAAGCTATGGCTCCAATACAGATTTTATTATGTTTAGGTATATGTTAACCTATGCCTAATGATCATATAAGCATTAGGCTTTTTTGTTGCGTTTTGCTGCAACCTTCTTAAAATTTTCAGGCTCTTTAGGCTGATATGTACCTGCCATCGATGCTTTACCGGAAGCTATTGTCGCCACCTTCAGCGTCCAATCTGCAGCAATTACCAATGCTTTCTTTGTTATGTTCTTCATACTTACACCTCCTATTCATAAAATATCCTATTATCGCAAGTGCTACAACTGCACCAAGTGATAATCCAATTATAATCCCTACTTGCTTAGCACCACTCACCCACAGCACACACGCCAAACAGGCAAATCCAACATATGTAATAATCCCTTTTGCCCTATTTACATCTCTTTGTTCTTTGCTAAGAACCTTATTGGGATGCTTTACGGGAATAACTGGCAACATTATTACTAACCCTATTGCCATTATTGTTATAAAGGTTCTCAGCTCTATACTTTCCAACAACGACGACATCCCAACAGTGCTTATGAAAGTTATTATCATGGTTCCTCGGCATACACATACCTTATCTGCATGAAAACCACCACAATGTATTCTGACTAAACAAAATGTCAATAAAAATACTACTGCATCAATTACTTTAAAAAACACCCTTGAAATCAAGATTATAAGGATAAACGTTAATGCTTCACTTAGGATTAAATTCGTCCCGTATTCGTATACATCTTTTTCCTCTTCACAGATTATATTCCGTGCAACATAAAAATCAGCTATACATCTAGATAAGTAGTTCATAGAAGTTACCTCCTATCCTTACCTAAAAATATAGCTGATTTTTCTCTGCATTTTCTATTTTATGCCGAATTTGGTAGTATTTTTGTCGAATTTGGTAATTAATCCCTTTTTCTTATTAGAATGTCGCAACAAAACAGTCCTGATTCATTTTGGAAAAACTCAATCATACCATCATGGCTTTCAACAACTTTTTTTACGTTTTTTATTCCGATGCCATGAGTCGAAGAGTTTTGCTTTGTTGTTTTCAAATCCATACTGGAAAATTCACTGTTAAAACTATTTTCCATGTATATAGACACATATTCACCTTGTAATCTTACATCTAAAATTATAATCTTATCAATTGCTTTTTCTACCGCTTCAATTGCATTGTCAAAGATATTTCCAAAAAGTGTAGCAATATCAGAAGATTCTATATGCATAACGGCTTCATCAGAAATATTAATACTTGGTACAATTCCTTTCTCATAGCACAATGCTAATTTTGTGTTTATTATAGCGTTAAAAACATCGTTGCTTGTAAAAACAATTTTCTGCACATTATTTAATCCGGTGTCAATAATTTTTCCAACATATGAGCAAATCTCCATACAACTATCCTTTTCTGCCATTGCTTTTACCGCCAATAAATGCTTCTCTAAATCGTGCTTTACCGAATATGTACTTTCATATAATGCCTTCATATTTTCTTCCATATTTTTCATATTATCATGTTGCATTTTTAGCAGTTCATATTCAATTTTAGTTTGGGTGTCTTGTTTCATCTTAAACATGAATACATAAATTATAATGTTTATAATTAACATTACTACTGCAATATAAAACAGTTGCGGGATAACTGCTTCATTTTCGACTGCAACATTTGTCATCATTGTAATGACGGACCATGTCAATACCGGCATGGCAATAAACAAAATCCATTCTTTTTTCGTTAATGCATATTTGTCATTTATTTTAATAACACATTTAAACACGATAAATTCCAACACTCTGCAAATACATATTATAAAAATCCTCAATGCAGTAAATTCACTAATTAAATTGCCGGTACTTCTTCCCGAATAATAGGAGCACATGAATAACACCAATGTTGAGATCGTAAATATGATAGCTGTTGAATACGCTACAACAAAAACCTTTTGAAGGATTTCCCCTTTTAAAAAGACAAGCGTGTACACAATGACTGTCAGCACAAAAATGATCGCTAAAAACCCATCATATACAACAATCCTGTTTATGTAGCTTAATTCAATCTGCAGTGTTAACAGCGTAAGAAAGAAGCCTATTTTGCCAACGGACATTTTTGTTTTATACCCTAAAAACTGTGTTACAAACCACAGCCATATAAACATTTGAACAATACTTGCCAAAAGTTCAAATACAATGCTCATTACCTTCTACTCCTCAAATATTTTTGAAATATGGATTTTGCATGTGCCATATTAACTCTACTTATCGGTATATGCTCACCATTTGTAAGAACACAAGTATTCTTTTCAATTAGACTAATCATTCTACAATTTACTAAATATCTACTATGCACACGAACAAACCATTTGTCTTCTAATTGTTTTTCTATAGCATCCAATTTGTATCGATAACTATCTGACTTTTTTCCACTCTTCATAACTAATCTAATATAATGGTCGTCTGTTTTAAAATAGGCTATTTCTCTTATATCGATTTCTACTACTCTGTTATCTTCTACATTTATTGCTATAATAGGATCTTCTTTCGCTTCTGCTTCAATTTTTTTAATCAGTTTATTAACAACTATTTCCATCATAGAAATTTGCGACTTTGGAACAAACCAAAAGGGTTTATATTCGTACGATGAAAATACCATTGTTTCTTTGCTTGAAACAAAAATTAAAATCAAATTACTCCTTATTTTCAGCAACTGCTCTGCGGTCTCAAACCCATTAATTCCCGGCATTGCAATATCTAAGAACACTGCATCAATGTTCTTTTCTTCACATAGTTTTATAAGTTCTGTTCCTATTTGGCAATTATGAATCCTACACTTTATTCCTTGATTCTTTGTTGCTGAAATAATATACTCAGAAATTTTAGATATAAAAATCTGCTCGTCATCACATATTGCAATGTCTAACATACAGTTCATAACCTATCCTCCTCGATAATCCTCTCCCAAAAGCATTCTTTGACCAAATGTTTACTAACTTACAGCTATTAAACACCCATGCTAAGTCTTATATCCATTATATTTAAAGTATCGTATGCTACAATACTTGTCCGCTTTCATAATAATTTCTTTGCAAAACTCGTTAAATACAAGTTTTCCCATACAAATTATTTATCGAATGTACATTTGGATTGACATAAATTCATCTAGATTTCCACTTGTAAAACAACATCTTTCCTCGCATACTTCTAAATATATATAAGTAATCATATCACAGAAAATATAAATAGTAAAGCCGTTTATTACTCCTCATGAAATGAGCATCATATAATCAAACATCAAAGCTATATCAACACTCCCTCGTATTAGGAAACTTTCTCTTTCTTAAATAATATGATGATGCCAAACCGATGTTTTAACTACAATAATCTTATAATACTCTGCCACAACACGATATTTAAAACCACAAAAAAAGACTAAACTGTATTATACAAAAATCAACAGCAATTTTCACAAAACCCACAATTTAAGCCGTTTTCTGGAATTAATGAACAACATTAAACACCAACTTCAATCCTCAAAGAGATAACAAACCGCATATACACAAACCCCGAAACTCATTGTTTTCGGGGGTTTATTTTTGCCAATTATCATTTTACACTATGTTGCAGAGTAGTTCCACCTTGACAAAGTTGGTTTTCGTGAATCTTTTATTTTTTAAAGTGTCACCCATCATTGACAATTGTACACCTCTATGTTGGTATCGTAATTATATCTTGACACTGTTGACAAGTTTTGATACACTGATGCGTAAAGGTACACTCAACCATTGGGAGCCAACAGCATTTTGCTGTGCTGCCGATAGAGTGTGCCTTTTTTCATTAAAACATATCAAATTTTAATACATAAAGTGTGATTATGGAAAATAGTGTTTAATCCTCCACCTCGCTCTTATATCGTGGAGCGATTTTTGGGGACATTTTTAAAAGCCTTGCTTCCAACAAAT
>JBJDXJ010000028.1:0-1892 GCA_051866635.1 Clostridia bacterium
TGGCCCGATGGTCAAGCGGTTAAGACACCGCCCTTTCACGGCGGTATCGGGGGTTCGATTCCCCCTCGGGTCACCAGAAAAAACGACTTGCATTTGCAGGTCGTTTTTTCAATGAAATAAATCCTGTCGGATTTGTGAAATACACTTCGTGTGTGAAATGTTGCTGTGCAACGTGAAATGTGCCTTACGGCACGTGGATTTATTTCATTTCACAGAAAGGGAACTCCTTTCTATTTCATAATTTACGAAGCAAATTATTTCACATCGAGCAAAGCGAGATATTTCACTGATATGCATATAGATTTTCTCTTTTCTTGACATTTGATTTTTACAGGTATATAATTAATACAATAATATTTGAAAGGAAAATAATCATGAGCGAATGTAATAACAATTGTTCTTCCTGCGGTGAAAACTGTGACAGCCGAAAGGCACCACAGTCCTTCCTTGAAGAATGTAACCAATTCAGCAAAATTGGCAAGGTAATCGCCGTTATGAGCGGTAAGGGCGGCGTTGGCAAATCATCAGTCACAAGCCTTTTGGCGGTAGCAATGGCAAAGCAGGGCAAAAAGGTTGGTATATTGGATGCCGATATTACAGGTCCGTCTATCCCTAAGGCTTTCGGTATAAAAGACAAGGCACAGGGCTGTGAAGAAGGCATTATGCCTGCAATAACAAAAACAGGTATTAAGGTTATGAGCCTTAATATGCTCCTTGAAAACGAAATGGATCCTGTTGTATGGCGTGGTCCCGTTATAGGCGGCACTGTAAAACAGTTTTGGACAGACGTTTTCTGGGGGGAACTTGATTATTTGTTTGTTGATATGCCTCCGGGAACAGGGGATGTTCCTCTGACAGTTTTCCAGTCACTTCCCGTTGACGGCACCGTTATTGTGACAACGCCTCAGGACCTTGTTAATATGATTGTGGGCAAAAGTGTTAACATGGCACGCAAAATGAATATACCCACATTGGGTCTTGTGGAAAATATGAGTTATCTTATCTGCCCTGACTGCGGTAAGAAAATTTCAGTATTTGGCGAAAGCAAGGCTATGGAAACTGCTGATGCTTTTTACATTCCTGCCTTTGCATCACTTCCCATTGACCCCAATTTTGTAACAATGTGCGACTGCGGCAATGTAGAGGATGCTGATACTGCACCTTTGGAAAATATAATAAAAGTGCTGTAAGTCAAGTCTGTTTTGAAAGGCTTTTACCAAATACGGCACAAAGAAGCTCCCGGGAATTAAGTTAAAGCTCAATTCCCGGGAGTTTTGTTTGTAAAGCTACCGTTTTGGAAAGTTTTTTACTTTATAATTTCTCTTATTTCAAATTCAAGCGTGCCCATAGGTGTAACGGCTGTTACCTTTTCGCCCACCTTTTTGCCCAAAAGAGCACTGCCTACTGGAGATTCGTTAGAAATCTTGCTTTGTGCAGGATCTGCTTCTGTGCTTCCTACAATTTTATAAGTAACTTCTTCGTCAAATTCAATGTCATAAACCTTAACCTTACAGCCGATTGTTACAGTATCACTTCCTGACATAGATTCGTCAATAAGTTCAACATGCTTCAATGTTTCTTCAATTTCCGAAATACGAAGCTCGTTCTGTGCCTGAGCATCCTTTGCTTCGTCATATTCGCTGTTTTCGGACAAATCTCCGTATCCGCGAGCTATTTTTATAGCTTCTTTTATTTCTTTTCTCTTAACAGTTTTTCTTTCATCAAGTTCAGCCTGAAGGGCTGCTAAACCTTCTGCAGTCATTAAAACTTTTTCTGCCAAAGTTATCCTCTCCTTTTATGTCGCTAATTCACGTAAGTTATATTATACCCCTTTTTGCCTTATTTGTCAAGAAAAATAAAGTGGATTTACCACTGGGGACGGGTTCATTTTG
>JBJDXJ010000029.1:0-39936 GCA_051866635.1 Clostridia bacterium
TTACATTGGATAAGGATGGCAACTTTACAGCACGCACAGAAGGTACTGGAAGCTACAGCGGCGATATCTTCTTTGATGTTACAAGCGAAAGTTTGGACGAAAGCTCTTATAAAGTTACAGTTACACCTTTGGAGAGCTTTAACAACAAGGTAACAATTATGAGCTACTGGAACGAATTTGTAAGAATTAACAATAACCATACAACTGTTTTGACAAACATTACAGATTCTCAAATTAATCCTGACGGCAGTGTAACATTTACATTCACAGTTCCTAATGCTAAATAAGCATAAGAATACAAAAAAAAGCATTCGGTGAAATATCCGAATGCTTTTTTGTCGGAAAAATATCAAGGTTTTTATAAAAAATGTATTGTTTTTTTGGCTTTATTATTATATAATAAATAAAAGCTATGTATAGTAGGAGGCTTTTGATGTTTAAATCCCTTCGTTATGATGTAAAAAGTATTATGGAGCGTGACCCTGCGGCAAAAAACGGGTTTATGGTTTTGTGCTTGTATTCAGGGCTTCATGCAGTTTGTTTGCATCGTATTTCACATTGGCTTTATAAGCATAAACTGTTTTTCATTGCAAGGCTCATAAGCCAGCTGACGCGGTTTTTAACCGGCATTGAAATACATCCCGGTGCAACTATCGGTCGTGGGCTTTTAATTGACCACGGTAGCGGTGTTGTTATTGGTGAAACTGCCATTGTAGGCGATAACTGCACCATATATCAGGGTGTAACATTAGGCGGTACGGGTAAGGAAAAAGGCAAACGTCATCCCACCATAGGCAACAATGTGCTAATCGGTGCAGGGGCAAAGGTACTTGGCTCCTTTAAGGTGGGGGATAATTCTGTTATTGCCGCAAACAGTGTTGTACTGCACGAGGTTCCTGAAAACTCTACATGTGTGGGTGCACCTGCTCGTGTTAAAAAGATTAACGGTGTCAGGGTGGGTGATATTGACTGGGCATCGACACCTGACCTTATCGGACAGGAATTTGCACGTATGCAACAGGAACTTGATACACTCAGACAGGAAATGGAAGATATGAGAGGTATGAGACGATGAAATTATATAACACAATGACACGTTCAAAAGAGGAATTTGTACCTATTACTCCCGGTGAAGTAAAAATGTACTCCTGCGGACCTACGGTGTATAACTATTTCCACTTGGGTAATGCACGTCCCTTTATTGTTTTTGACTGCTTGCGTAATTTCTTTGAATATATGGGTTACAAGGTAACTTTTGTACAGAACTTTACGGATGTTGATGATAAGCTTATTAATAAAAGCAAGGAAGAGGGCATTAGCGTAAAGGAAATTGCCGATAAATACATAAAGGAATATTTTACCGATGCAAAGGGCTTAGGCATCAGGGAGGCTACTGTGCATCCCAGAGCAACAGAAAATATTGATGCAATTATCGAAATTATAGAAAAACTTATTGAAAAAGGTCACGCATATGAAGTTGACGGGGATGTTTATTTCTCTGTTAAAAGCGACCCGGGCTACGGTAAACTTTCTCACAAGCCCTTGGAGGATCTCTTAGAGGGCGTAAGAAAGGATTTGGAAGAAGGTAAGCGTGACGCGGCTGACTTTGCCCTTTGGAAAAAGAGAAAAGATAATGAAATCGGATGGGACAGCCCCTGGGGTGTGGGACGCCCCGGCTGGCATATTGAATGTAGTGCCATGGTTAATAAGTACCTTGGTCCCACTATTGATATTCACTCCGGCGGTGTGGATTTGGTGTTCCCTCACCATGAAAACGAAATTGCACAGAGCGAATGTGCAAACGGCTGTACTTTTGCAAACTACTGGCTTCATAACGGCTTTATCAAAGTAAATAACGAAAAAATGAGCAAGAGCTTAAACAATTTCTTTACCGTTCGTGATATCGCCGCACAGTATGATTATGAAGTTATCCGTTTCTTTATGCTGTCGGCTCATTACCGCAGTCCCATTAACTTCTCAGACGAGCTTATAGAGGCGGCAAAGAGCAGTTTGGAAAGAATGTATACATGTCTTGATAATCTTAAGTTTTTGGCAAAAAGTGCCTCTGAAGGTGAGGTAGACGGTGAGATTAAAATTGCTATGGAAGGATATAAGGCTAAATTCATTGAAGCTATGGAGGACGATTTGAACACTGCCGATGCAATATCTGCAATATTTGAAGCTGTCCGTTATATTAACGGCAGGGAAAATATGAATAGAGAAACCCTTAATTTTGCAGAAAATTTGATAAGCGAGCTGGGCGGTGTTTTAGGGCTTTTGCAGAACAGAAATGAAGATGATTTAGATAGTGAAATAGAAAAATTGATTGAAGAGAGACAAACTGCAAGAAAAGAGAAAAATTTTGCACGTGCCGATGAAATACGTGATTATCTTAAGGAAAAAGGTATAGTTCTGGAAGATACACCCCAGGGCGTAAAATGGAGAAAAGCGTAATGTTTGGTGCTGAAAATTTAAATCCGAAGGACTATTCTCCCGTGGCGCTTGCCTATATAGGCGACAGTGTTTACGACCTTTTTGTACGAGGTAAAATCATGGAGAAGGGAAACAGGCATGTGACCGATATGCACAAGGAAGCTATAAAAACTGTAAGTGCGGTGGCACAGGCGAAAAGTGTACACAACATTGAAAATCTTCTCACCGAAGAAGAACAAAACATTTTAAAATGGGGCAGAAATGCCAAAAGCGGCGGTGTTCCTAAAAACGCCAACGCAGTTGATTACCGATGGGCAACCGGTTTTGAAACACTTGTGGGGTATTTGTACCTTGACAACCGTATTCAAAGACTGGAAGAAATATTAACTTTAGCATATTTAAACAAGGAGGATAAAAAATGAACAAGAACGAAATTGCTCTCCACGCTTATAAAGCGAGAAAGCACGCTCTCACAGGCATTTACAATGCACAGTCAGGTCATCCCGGCGGAAGCTTATCCATTTGTGACATCCTTTCCGTACTTTATTTTGAGGTAATGAATGTAGACCCCAAAAATCCCAAAATGGCAGACAGAGACAGATTTGTTCTCTCTAAGGGTCACTGTGCACCTGCACTTTATGCAACTTTGGCAGAAAAAGGCTTTTTCCCTGTTGAAGATGTACATACTCTCAGAAGAACAGACAGCTACATTCAGGGTCATCCCGATATGAAGGGCATTCCCGGTATCGATATGTCAACAGGTTCTCTCGGTCAGGGTATTTCTGCCGCAAACGGTATGGCACTTGCAGGAAAGCTTGCAGACAAGGACTACCGTGTGTACACAATTTTAGGCGATGGTGAACTTGAAGAAGGTCAGGTTTGGGAAGCGGCTATGTTTGCGGCCCATTATAAACTTGACAACCTTACAGCATTTGTTGACTATAACGGTCTTCAGATTGACGGTAAGATTACAGACGTTATGAACAGCGAACCTATCGATGACAAGTTCCGTGCATTTGGCTGGAATGTTATCGTTATTGACGCTCATAATTATGATGCTATCCTTGACGCAATCAACGAAGCTAAGGAAACTAAGGGTAAGCCCACAATGATTCTTGCTAAGAGCGTTAAGGGTAAGGGCGTTTCCTTCATGGAGAATAACCCAGCATGGCACGGTGCCGCTCCCAACAAGGAACAGTTTGAACAGGCAATCGCAGAACTTGATGCTACAATCAAGGGCTTAGAAGCATAAGAAAGGAAGGTAAACTATAATGGCAGATAAGAAAGCTACAAGAGAAAGCTATGGTATGGCTTTAGCTGAACTTGGTGAAAAGTATGACATTTTAGTAATGGATGCCGACCTTTCCAAGTCCACTAAGACAGATACATTTAAGAAGAAATTCCCCGAAAGATTTATTAATACAGGTATTGCAGAAGGCAACATGATTGCGACAGCCGCAGGTATTGCCTCCACAGGCAGAGTAGTTTTTGCATCTTCTTTCGCAATGTTTGCGGCAGGCAGAGCATTTGAACAGATTCGTAACAGTGTGGCTTATCCCAAGCTTAATGTTAAAATCGGTGCTACACATGCAGGTATTTCTGTTGGTGAAGACGGTGCCAGCCACCAGTGCCTTGAAGATATAGGTATTATGAGAACTATCCCCAACATGGTTATTATTAACCCTGCTGACCACTGGGAAGCTATGAAGGCTGTTGAAGCCGCTGTTAAGTATGACGGTCCAGTGTATCTCAGATTTGGTCGTCTTGCTGTTCCCATGATGTTTGATGAAAACTATGAATTTGAAATCGGTAAGGGCGTAACTCTTTCCGAAGGTACAGATGCTACAATCATTGCTACAGGTCTTATGGTTCCCGAAGCTGTTGAAGCGGCAAAGATGCTTAGTGAAGAAGGTCTTAATGTTGGTGTTATTAACATCCACACAATTAAGCCTATCGATAAGGACATCATCAAGGCGGCGGCTGAAAAGACAGGTGCTATCGTTACAGCTGAAGAACATAATGTTATCGGCGGTCTCGGCAGTGCTGTTGCAGAAGTACTTTGCGAAACTTGTCCCGTTCCCCTTCTTCGTGTGGGTACACAGGACGTATTCGGCAGAAGCGGTAAGCCCGCAGAACTTTTGGAAATGTACGGCTTGACAGCAAAGAATATTGCCGAAAATGTTAAAAAGGCAATTGCTTTGAAGAAGTAAAAAGTAAAAATTAGAAATAGAGAATTTCTTTTGAAATTCTCTATTTTTTTGTTGTAACGGAAGGGGAGATATGATAAAATTAAAAGGATTGAAAAGGATGTGTAACAATGAATTTACTAAATGAACTTAATCCGGCTCAAAGAGAAGCCGCAGAATATATTGATGGACCCCTCCTTGTTCTGGCAGGTGCAGGAAGCGGCAAAACAAGGGTGCTTACATACCGTATAGCACACATGCTTGAAGAGGGCATTATGCCATGGAACATATTGGCGATTACCTTTACAAACAAGGCTGCAAAAGAAATGGCAGAGAGAGTGGAAAAACTTGTGGGCGAAGCGGCAAGGGATATGTGGGTTAGAACATTCCATTCCGCATGTGTGAGGATATTACGCCGTGATATTGATAAGTTGGGCTTTGACAAAAATTTTAATATTATAGATGCTGATGACCAGAAAAGCCTTGTTAAAGAATGTCTTAAAGAACTTAATCTTGACGACAAGATTTTTACCCCAAAGGGTGTTTTGGCTGAAATTTCAAGTGCAAAGGACAGCTTGTTATTGCCTAACGAATATAAAAAGAAAACGGCAGGGGATTATAAAAAGGAAAAGATTGCCGATATTTATAAAATTTATCAGGATAAGTTAAAGGTTAGTAACTGCCTTGACTTTGACGATTTGATTGTACAGACGGTACGCCTTTTTATGACAAGCCGTGAAACACTGGAATACTATCAGAACAAGTTTAAATATATTTTAGTTGATGAATATCAGGACACAAACAATGCACAGAATATTTTGGTTATGCTTCTTGCGAAAAGTCACAGAAACCTTTGCGTTGTAGGTGATGATGACCAGAGTATTTATAAGTTCCGTGGTGCGAATATTGAAAATATATTAAACTTTGAAAAAATGTTTGCCGAAACAAAGGTTATAAGATTGGAACAGAATTACCGTTCAACTCAGAATATATTGGATGCGGCAAATATGGTTATTAAAAATAACATTGGCAGAAAAGGCAAAAATCTTTGGACTAACGTAGGTGAAGGGGAGAAAATTACCGTCCACCGTGAGCCTAACGAGCAGGAGGAAGCAGTCTTTATTGCATCGGAAATAAGAAAGCTTTACGATATGGGCTATAAATATTCCGATATTGCCATTTTGTACAGAAATAACTCCCTTACAAGAAGTGCCGAAGATATTTTCATGAGAAGGGCAATTCCCTACAGACTTCTTTCAGGATTAAGGTTCTATGACCGTATGGAAATAAGGGATATGGTGGCATATCTAAGGCTTGCGAAAAATCCTGATGATGATATGAGCTTAAAAAGAATTATAAACGTTCCCGGAAGAAAAATCGGAAAAACAACAGTTGACCATATTAGTGAAATGGCATACAGGGAAGGCACAAGTATTTTTAAATCATTAGTTTCCCATAAGGATGAAATAAAATCCAATTTACGTGAATTTGTTGACCTTATGGAAGAAATTATCAGCCAGAAAAACGAAGTAACGGTTGATGAATTTGTAAATTATGTTTACGAAAGAACAGGCTACCGTGCATATTTGGACAATGACGAAAAGCGTGACGACAGACAAGCTAACGTGGGCGAACTTATTTCCGGTGCAAAGAATTACCATGACGGAGCAGAAAACCCCACCTTTGACGATTATATGGACAATATTGCACTTGTCAGCGATATTGACAACTACGATGAAGAACTGGATGCCTGTGTGTTTATGACAATGCACGCCGCAAAGGGTCTTGAATTTCCTGTGGTGTTTATCCTTGGTGCAGATGAGGGTGTATTCCCTTCGTTTATGAGCATTTACGATTCAAGCGAACTGGAAGAAGAACGCAGACTTTGTTATGTAGGTATAACACGTGCAAGGAAAAAGCTGTATATAACAGGTGCTTTTTCAAGAACCGTTTACGGAAAGACAACCCCTTATCAGAAAAGCCGATTTATAGAAGAAATCCCCGAAACTTTGTGCGAATACAGCGAAAATACACCCTTTGCAAAGGGCAGTACATCAGGCGGTTTTGATGATGACTTTGGATTTGTTCAGTTTAAAAGACCTAAGATTGAAGGAACAACCCTTATTCCCAAGAAGGAAAGCAAGGTTGACCTTACAGGCAATACCTCTTTTAAAGTGGGCGACAGGGTAAGACATAAAAAGTTTGGTGCAGGACTTGTTACCGGAGCAGAAAATGTGGGCAATGACGTAAGATACGAAATTGCCTTTGACAGCGTAGGTGTAAAAAACCTTTTGGGATTGTACGCAAAGTTAGAGAAGGAGTAAGCCTTTATGTATCAGGATTTTGCCTATTTATATGATGCATTGCAAGAAGATGTGCCATATTCACTTTTTGCAGATTACTATGAAAAAATAATGGAGAAATTCAATAATGAAAAAGGTTTATGTCTTGACCTTGGTTGCGGAACGGGAAATATGACAATGGAATTAAGTCACCGCGGCTTTGATATGATTGGTGTGGACTCTTCCGTGGATATGCTTGAAGTTGCAAGGGAAAAAGCACAGGAAGCTGAAAAAGATATACTCTACCTTAATCAGGATATGACAGAATTTGAACTTTACGGCACAGTAAGTACAGCTATTTCAAGCCTTGACTGCATAAACTATGTAACGGACGAGGAGGCACTTTTAAAGGTCTTTAAGCTGGTTAATAATTATCTGGACCCTGAGGGACTCTTTATATTTGATATTAACTCAGAATATAAATTAGAGCATATTTTAGGCAATAACACCTATGTTTCCGATGATGAAGACATTTTTTATTCATGGCAGAACAGCTATGACAAAGAAAAGAAAATATGCACCTTTGATTTAACATTTTTCCAAAGGGATGAAGATATGTATTACCGTTTTGACGAAACACATTATGAACGGGCGTACAGTGTTGAAGAAATAACGAATTTAATCAAAGAGTCGGGCATGGAGGTTGTAGGTGTTTACGATAACTTATCCTTTAATCCTCCTACCGACAAAAGCGAGAGAATTTTCTTCGTGGCAAAGGAAGTTACAAAAAATAGATAATCATTGGAGATTTTAAATTTCCAAAAGAAGGTGATTTTATAATAGCGATAATAGGCGGCGGTGCGGCAGGCATGATGGCGGCAATACAAGCTGCAAGACTGGGGAAAAAAGTAACCTTGATTGAGCATAATTCCTACCTTGGGAAAAAGATGGGGATTACTGGCAAAGGCAGATGCAATGTTACTAATGACTGCGATGTGGAGGAACTGTTTTTGAATGTTCCGGGAAACAGCAAGTTCTTATACAGTGCATTTTATTCTTTTTCAAATTACAACGTTAAGGAGTTTTTTGAGGATTTGGGCGTGCCTTTAAAGGTTGAACGAGGGCAGAGAGTGTTCCCTGTAAGCGATAAGGCACGTGACATTGTTGATGCAATGAGAAACGAAATAAAACGCCTTGGTGTAAATGTTCTGTTTGACCATGCAAAGTCTGTTGAAACAAAGGATGGAAGAGTGGACAGTGTAGTATGCAAAAACACAGTTATCAAATGTGATAGCTGTCTAATCGCCACAGGGGGAAAAAGCTACCCACAGACAGGCTCAACAGGTGACGGCTATATAATGGCACAAAAAATGGGACATACTGTCACAGAATTAAGACCAAGTCTTATTCCTATTGTGGCAAGCAGTGTAAAAAGCCTTATGGGGTTAAGTCTTAAAAATGTTTCTGTTACAGTCCTTGACGAAAAAGGGAAAAAACTGTATACTGATTTAGGGGAGATGCTCTTTACACATTACGGTATGTCAGGTCCTATTATTTTGTCGGCTTCGGGTCATATGCGTAAGGACAATGAATATACAATAGTCCTTGATTTAAAACCGGCACTTGACAGAAAAACATTAGACTTACGACTGCTCCGTGATTTTGAAAAGAACATTAATAAAGATTTTATAAACTCCTTAGATGAGCTTTTACCCCAGAAAATAATACCTTTTGTCGTAGGGTTAAGCGGTATTGACCAAAGGCGAAAGGTAAATACAATAACAAAAGAAGAGCGTACAAGACTTATTGATGCCATAAAAGAAATAAAAATCCCTGTTGAAGGCTTCAGACCTATAAGTGAAGCTATTGTTACTGCAGGGGGCATATCTGTAAAGGAAATTGACCCGTCTACAATGGAAAGTAAAAAGGTGGGCGGATTGTACTTTGCAGGGGAAATTATTGATGTTGACGCATATACCGGTGGATTTAATCTGCAGATTGCTTTTTCTACAGGTTATGTTGCCGGAATAAATATGTAATGAAAGGTTGAGGGAAATGCAAATAGCTATTGACGGTCCTGCCGGCGCAGGTAAAAGTACAATTTCAAAATTCGTGGCGACAAAATTAGGATTCCTATATATTGATACGGGTGCAATGTACCGTGCAATCGGTTACAAGGCAATAAAACAGGGGTTTGATCTTAGTGATGAGTCATCCATTGACCAAATGGCTAAAGACACTAAGATTGAACTTAAAATTACTGATGTGGGACAGAATATTTTTCTTGACGGCAAGAATGTAAGCGACAAAATAAGAAGTGCCGAAGTTTCTATGGCGGCATCAAAGGTTTCGGCAATCAAAGGTGTCAGAGAAACTTTAGTAAAGCTTCAAAGGGAAATTGCAGGCAGTAACAATGTGGTTATGGACGGAAGAGATGTGGGCACTGTTGTGCTTCCTGATGCGGAAATCAAAATTTTCCTTACTGCAAGTGTTGAAGACAGAGCAATGCGTCGATATATAGAAATGCGTGAAAAAGGTATCGAAACAAGCTATCAGGCTGTTAAAGAAGACATGGAAAAGCGTGATTATAACGATACACACCGCTTAACTTCCCCCTTAAAAGTTGCAGATGACGCAGTGGTGATTGACACAAGCGGACAGACATTAGGCGAAAGCGTGCAGGCTATCTGCTCCTTTATCGAAAAGAAGATGGACGGTAGAGTATGAGTAAGGTAAAAATAGCGGACAGTGCAGGATTTTGCTTTGGTGTATCAAGAGCCTTGGAAATGACAGAGGCAGGCATCAGGGAAGGTAAAAAAATTGTTACCTACGGACCTATTATTCACAACGGTCAGGTTGTGGAAGCACTTAGTAAAAAGGGCGTAAGGATAATAGAAAATGTGGATGAGGCGACAAAGAGCGACACTGTTGTTATAAGGAGCCACGGCGTTACTAAAGAGGTTGAAGATGCCTTTCGTCAAAAGGGCATTGAATACATTGATGCCACATGTCCTTTCGTTAAAAAAATTCATAAAATAGTTGCTGAAAATTATAAAAACGGAAAAACCATTGTAATTATAGGTGACGCACATCACCCCGAAGTCATGGGTATTAACGGATGGTGTGAAAATTCGGCGGTGATTTTTTCTTCGGAGGAGGATATAGATACCGCACTTTTACAGGGAAAAGAGTGCTGTGTGGTCTCACAAACTACTTTTGAGAGGAATTTGTGGGAAAAAATCGTAAAAATTATAAAAAACACTTGCAAAGAGGTAGTGTTTTTTGATACAATATGTAATGCGACTAATGATAGGCAAAAAAGCACCGCTGCTCTTGCAAGGGAAAGTGATGTTTTTATAGTAATAGGCGGTCGCAACAGCTCCAATACAAAAAAACTTTATCAGATTGCAAAAGAGCTTTGTAAAAAGACATTTCTTATTGAAGGTGCTTGGGAGCTGCCCGAGGATGTTTACCATCCGGGGGAACGAATTGGTATAACCGCCGGTGCATCGACACCGGATTGGATAATAAAGGAGGTTTTTACAACCATGGTAAATGCAGAAAATTTAAAAGGAGAGCTTAGTTTTGCGGAGGCCTTTGAGGAATCCCTCGTAACTTTAAATACAGGACAAGTAGTTACCGGTACAGTTATGAAGATTACACCTACAGAAGTGTACGTAAATCTTGGTTTCAAGGCAGACGGTGTCATCCCTGTAGATGAACTTTCCGACGATCCCGACGTAAAGCCCGAAGATGTAGTTAAGGTTGGCGAAGAACTTGAAGTATTCGTTGTTCGCGTTAACGATGCTGAAGGCTACGTAAAGCTTTCCAAGAAGAAGATTGATGCTGTTAAGGGTTGGGCTGCAATCGAAAATGCAGCAGAAACACAGGAAGTTCTTACAGGTAAGGTTATCGAAGCTGTTAACCGCGGTATCGTTGTAACCGTTAACGGTACAAGAGTATTTGTTCCTTCCTCTCAGGCAAGTGAAAGATTTGTTCAGGACCTTTCCACATTAGTAGGCAACACAGTTTCTCTCCGCATCCTTAACATTAAGGAAGACAGACGCGGCAAAAAGGCTATCGGTTCCATCAAGAGCGTTCTTATGGAAGAAAAGGCTAAGAAGAGCGAAGCATTCTGGTCAGCTGTTGAAGTTGGCAAGCACTACACAGGTACAGTTAAGACACTTACATCCTTCGGTGCTTTTGTTGATATCGGCGGTGTAGATGGTCTTGTTCACATTTCCGAACTTTCCTGGACAAGAATTAAGTCCCCCGAAGAAGTGGTTAAGGTTGGCGACGTTTTGGATGTATATATTATCGAAGCAAACCGTGAAACAGGTAAGATTTCTCTCGGCTATAAGAAGACTGAGGACAACCCCTGGGTTATCGCTCAGAACACAATGGCTGTAGGCGACGTTAAGAGCGTTAAAGTTGTAAGACTTCTTCCCTTCGGTGCTTTCGTTGAAATCATCCCCGGTGTTGAAGGTCTTATCCATGTTTCTCAGATTGATACAAAGCGTATCGGCAAGCCCGCAGATGTACTTAGTGTAGGTCAGGTTGTTGAAGCAAAGATTGTTGAAGCTGATTGGGAAGCTAAGAAGATTGGTCTTTCCATTAAGGCACTCCTTCAGCCTGAAGTTCCTGCTGAAGAAGCTCCTGCTGAAGAGGCTCCTGCTGAGGAAGCAGTTGAAGCTCCTGCTGAAGCTGAATAATTTGCATAAATTCAAAAAACCGCATCGTAAGATGCGGTTTTTTTTCAGTCTGTCGATAAACTGCTTTTGGAATTTAATCAGTAAATTATGTCACTGTCGCAACCAATCTTTTCAAGCATTCTTTGGAAAGATGCAAAGCGGTTGGGGTAGAGCTGTTTAATTCCTATTTGCAAATCACGGTTAGAATAGCAGAGCCAGTAAAGCCGTGAAAATTCAGCAAAGCCTTCATCGCTGTTTGTATTGCCGTATGTAGAAATTGTTGCAATGTCGTCTGTTACTGCCTGAGCCCATTTAGCTCCCTGACTCCAGTGTGATGCACGGTTATTTATATCACCGTTTGCCATATAGTCGTTGCTGTGACCGAGTTCGTGGGCAAAGCCTTTTATCATGGAGCTTTCGTTTGCCGTGCCTGTCAGGCGGACAAACAATTCTTCCCCGCCGCAGTTATATGTGGAGGTATTTCCTGAAAGATATACATACATTGTTTTAATGTTCTTGCGGTATGCATAGGGAAATTTACCAAGGGCTGTAATTGCCGTCTGAACATTTGAAAAATCAGGGTCAACGCAGTAAAGTGAAACATTCTGCTCTGTGTCTTGTGTTTTGTATGTAACTTCAATCCTATAGCAGTTAATTTCCTGACCTGTGTAGGGGTGTTCATCACTTGCGGAATAAATAACACCGTCTTCTTCCACTAAATCCCACATAACATGTTTTGTTTTAATCGGGGCAGACTGTGTAACGACAGCGTCTCCGCCGGGGAATGAGGGAACAGTGTAGTAATCAACAAGACTGCCCATTACGGGGGTTGAAACCGCATCAAGTATTTTTTCTTTTTGTTCTTCGGCGGTTAAGCTGTTACGGTTTAAATACACAGAAGTAAATGCCGATTCAATTGTGTCTAAGAAGGACTTACCGTTTGTAGCCGCCGATGGGAACACATCAGCACCTACAGAGGTGCAAATATCCATAACCCTTTGCTTTTCAGCTTCCGTCATTAATTTAAAACCGTCAAGTGCCGTTATAAGTGTTGAGGGTGTTTCTCCCACAAATTGCATCTGCCATACATAACATTCATCCTGAATAGTTACAGCACCGTCACAAGCTGCAAGGTAACCGCCATTTGCGTGACGAAGTGCAACACCATCTTCTTTATTTTCAATTATCCAACGCTGTTTGCCACTTCCGGGGGAGTAGAAATACATTCTTACACCGTTATCTTGGGTGTATTCCAGTCGGTAACGGGGCTGTGTGTAATCCTCAAAGGAATACTGATTATCAGACATATCCTTTAATCTTAAGAGCGTGGGCGTATCAGACAATGACACCGTTTTCCCCGAAACGGATAACGATCCTTCTGGCGAGGATAAAGTATAATAACGCTCACTTAAGCCACTGTATGTAACTGATGAATTATTCATTAACCCTTTTGTGCAAATAATTGTTGTTTTAAGGGTGGTTTGTGGCTTAACAGGCTCCATTGTACGCTTATTTAAAACAATAACCTTTGCATAATCACCGAAGGAAACCGTTTCGGGAATGGTAATGCTTACAGTTTGCATACTTGTGTCAGAAACAGTTTTCGTAACACAGGAATAAAGTGTGTTGTCTGAAAGGTAGTAGCCTATTGCAAACAAGACCTCCTCCGGAGCGGACTCCAACTTTAAAACCGCACTGATTTCACCCTCTGTAAGCTCGGAAGAGTAAAAACCGAACTGCCCTTCAATCTCCTGTGCGGAAATCTGAAATGCAGATAATGAAAGGCAAATGGACATACATAAAATTAACGATATAAATTTATTTTTCACGGCTGTTCTCCTTTACAAATGTACTAAGTCTATTATATAATATACATTGTTAAATTTCAATAAACAAAGGATGAATTTTGTGCAGGCGGTTTTAATTATTTCAGGCACGGTGCTTTTTGTTAACGGAGCCTTTATGAGTTTAGTATCCAATTTCAATTTAGGTATTATTTTAACACTTTTGGCAGGGACGTTTTTTCTTTCCTGGGGTGTTTTTTATGAAAAAATCAGAGAAATAACAAAAATGGGCGTTTTAAAATGGGTTAAGCGTGTTGTTGTGATGCTTATTTTAATTGAGATAGCATTGGTAAGTTTTATTGCTATCTACGGACAAAGTGACAATGTCTCTTACAGTGAGGACGCTGTAGTTGTACTTGGTTGCGGCATACGTGGGGACAGGGTTACCGTACCGCTTGCCTACAGGCTGAACAGTGCAATTGAATATCATAAAAAGAACCCTAATGCTGTGATTGTTGTAACGGGTGGTAAAGGTTTTCAGGAAACAATAACAGAAGCTGAAGCAATGGAAAAATACCTTATTTCACACGGTGTTGACCCGGATAAAATAATAAAAGAAGAAAAAGCAACAAGTACCAATGAGAATATGCGTTTTACAAAAGAAATTCTGGACAAGCATTTTGCAAAAGATTACAGCGTTGTTGTTATAACAAACAACTTCCATATATACCGCAGTGTTTCTATTGCAAAAATGGAAGGGTTTGAAAATGTTTACCATAAGCACGCCGGATTAAAATGGTACAATATGGCACCTTGCTATTTAAGAGAGAGCTTGGCAGTGTTGAAAATGTGGATGTTTTAAGCCTTCCCTTCCGGTTAGAAAGCTTTGACAGTGCATTTTGCAGTGAGAATAAGAGTATTTTAAGCCTTCCCCTTGAGTTGGAAAGCTTTGACGGTGCATTTTGCAGTGAAAATGAGAGTATTTTAAGCCTTCCCCTTGAGGGGAAGGGGGACCGCTTGCGGTGGATGAGGTGGAAAATAAATGAATAAAACCAATAATTCAAAATTGACAGGTTATGCAAAAACGTTAAGAAAAAATATGACAAAAGAAGAAAGACACCTTTGGTATGATTTTTTGAAAAATTTGTCTGTTACTGTAAACAGACAAAAAGTTATAGGTAAATATATTGTTGATTTTTATATAGCATCTGCCCGAATAGCTATTGAACTTGATGGTTCGCAGCATTATGAAGAGGAAAATATAAAAGATGATAAAGAAAGAGATAAATACCTGAATGAAATAGGCATAAAAGTATTGAGGTATTCAAATTTAGACATTAATAGCAATTTTAATGAAGTGTGTCAAAATATCTTGACCTATATAGACACCTCATCCGACGGCTGATGCCGCCACCTTCCCCTCAAGGGGAAGGCTTTTTTTCAATGAATATTGACAAAATCTGTCGTTTACGTTACAATTTAAGTGAAATATGAAAAAAGGGGATAGTGAAATGGGATTTTTGAAGGATTTTAAGAGCTTTGCAATGAAGGGCAATGTTATCGACATGGCTGTAGGCGTTGTAATAGGTTCAGCTTTCGGTAAAATTGTAACAAGTATTGTAAACGATGTTATTATGCCTATATTCGGTGTTTTAACGGCAGGCATTAAATTTACAGATTTGAAGTGGGTTTTGTCACCCCAGGTTGTTGACGAGGTTACGGGAGAAGTTACAAAGGCTGAAATTGCACTTACATACGGCAACCTTATTCAGAATGTTGTTGACTTTTTATTAATTGCACTTTCAATTTTTGTTGTTATCCGTATTGTGACTAAGGCATCGGAAAAACTTAGAAAACAAGAAGAAGCAGTTCCCGAATCTGAAGAGCCGGCAGGACCTACCCAGGAAGAACTCTTAACGGAAATCAGAGATTTACTTAAAAATAAGCAGTAAAATGTAAAAAAGAAGCTGTAAAAAGAATCAACACTCAGATAACGAAAAGACCATTTCGGGACTGTCCCAACAAAACCTCGCAAGGTTTCTTTGGCAAATTGTCTCCCAATTTGCCATAAGGGGGACTGTCCCAAATGGTCTTAACTTATTTCTTTCTTTTTACAGTCTCTTTTTTTGGGAGCTCAGCTTACAGGATTTCTTCTAACTTTATGACAAAAGTACTCATTTTAATATCAAGTGCATTACAAATGCGGTATAGGGTTTCTAAGGTGGGCTTGCGTTCACCTCGTTCAATAGCACTTAAATGGCTTCTGCCTATGTCTGCAAGTCCGCTTAAAACCTCTTGTGAAACGCCTTTTTGCCGGCGGAAAAAGGCTACTGTTGCACCAACCTTAATGGAATCAAGTGTGGGTATATACATATTCTCACCTCAAAAATAGTATATGCCATCTTAAATTATTGTTTGAACACATATGTTGACAGATGAACACTTATGTGTTAAAATTTCCTTATTGAAAGCAAGTCAATATTGATTGACATGGATTTAAAAGGTATAATTAATGAAGAAGGAAAAGAAAGGAAGAGGCAAAGAAATGAAAAAAGTTTTTTGTGTTTTATTAGTGGGGATAATTATTTTATCGGCACTGCCTGTATTTGCCGCAGGACCCTACAGCGTTGTATCGGAATTTAACGATGGGGAAAAAATGGGCGTTGAAGTTGTTGCAAATTCTAACTATGAGAACGATTTTGTGCTTATTGCGGCTTTGTTTAAGGACAAAACAGTTCTGGACGTAAAAACGTATTCAAAATCTGTTTTAGAAGATGGTTGCACCATTTCTTTTGATGCCGCTACGGGCGCTGAAATTAAACTTTTTGCATGGAACAGCACTGAGGGTATGACCCCTGCAAGGGATGAATATCTGTATTCACTTTCTTATGATGAAATAATAGACTTGATGAAAAATGTAAACGACTACTGGGTAAAGAAAAACAGAAATATATCCACCGGTACAAACCCTTGGGATGTGGCTGTTTTCCATACGGGAAATATGCAGGCATATTATATGACAGGGGATGAAACCTACCGTAATCATTCCCAACTTTGGAGCGAGGTTAATTCTTATCAGTCATACAACTATCCCACGGGAAGCACTACATTTGCAGACAACCTCTGCTGTTTTCAGACATATATTGACCTTTATAACATTACACGGGATGAAAAATATCTTGAATATGTGACAGAACAAGTGGATTATATAAAGAATTCATCCTCCGTATCTTATTGGTACTGGATTGATGCCTTTTATATGGCAGGTCCCATATTTACAAAAATGTACAAGCTGACAGGGGATAAATCATACCTTGACAAAATGTACGATATGATTAAATATACAGCTGAAACATTAAATTGCTATGATGAAGAAGTAGGTCTTTGGTACCGTGATGCAAGCTTTATAAACAGCATTTCGGAAAACGGGGAAAAGGTTTTCTGGTCACGTGGTGACGGCTGGGTGTTTGCGGCATTTGCACGCATTATTGAAGATTTGCCCGACAGCTATGAGCATAAAGATTATTTTGTAAATATTTTCTGCTCCATGGCGGCGGCACTTAAGAAAACACAGTGCAGTGAAGGTGCATGGCACGAAAGCTTGCTTGACCCTGACTTTAACCCCACTTGTGAAGAAAGCGGTACAGGCTTCTTTGTTTACGGACTTCTTTGGGGTATAAATAACGGTTATCTTGAAGAAAATGACTACCTTGACTGTGCATTAAAGGGCTGGAAATGGCTTACCGAGGTTTCAGTGCAGGATGATTATTCTGTGGGATACGTTCAGCATATCGGAGCACAGCCATCAAAATATGAACTTACTCCTTACACAACAGAGGATTATGCATACGCAAACTTTGTTTTTGCCGCAGGCGAATTGGCAAAGTATGTAGGCGGATTGCAGGGCGATGTGTTGCCTTATTTACAGAAAAAACTTTTAGGCAATATTGAAGTGTATAAAAAAGACAGTAACTACGCTATAAAGAATGGCGAAATAGTTACGGGCGATAAAGCATATTTTACAGACGATGGCATACTTGACGGTGAAAAGTATACTTCTGTTGCCGAATATATTCCCCGGGGAATGTATGCTTATGAATATGAAGATTTGTGCATAATAAGTGAATACATTACACCTTTTAACAAAACCGAAGAAAATTTATTAAAAATGCTTTCTGAAACTTTAAGTAAGGGTCAGTTCCCTGAAAGACCATATTCCGACCCTGACAGAATAGTCACAAACAAAAATGAAGACAGGATTGAAAATGCCGAAATTCCAGAAACGACAACAAAGCCCGCCGCAAATAAAAAAATAACACTTACAAAAAGTGATGTCACCGCATCGTATATTGCCCAAGAGATGAATGGGCCTGAAAATGTAATTGACAAAAATCTGAGTACATACTGTGCTCTTGAAGTGGCTGATGCTAATTCCCCCGAATATTTAGAGTTTAACCTTGGTGAAGAATGTGAAATTAATACTATCGGTATGTCACTGTTCAGAGGTGATATACGAACAAGCTGGTTCAGCGTGGAAGTCTCCACAGACGGAGTTAATTACGAAGAAGTTATCCCCGTAAGCAGTACCCCCATAAAAACTACAGGGGTGGTATATTATCCCATAGAGGCTGTAAATGCAAAATACGTAAGGCTGTACGGTTACGGAAACGACAATTCCACTTTACAGATGTGGTTTAGCCCCAGCGAGATTGAAATTTACCAAACAACAGCAAACCCCGATAGTGACGAAATTGATATAAATAATTTCACAAAGGTTGATTATGTAGCATCCCTTTCTAACATATTCCAAGAGAGTAACGGACCTGATAATTTAAACGATTCTAACTTTTATTCCTACTGTACTGTATTCTCAGAAAACCAATCAGCTCCCGAATATATACAGCTGGATTTAGAAGAGATTACATACGTTGATTATTTGGCACTTGCTTTTGTAAATGGTGCCTACAGAAAATCTATGTTCTATGTGGCTGTTTCCGAGGACGGCGAAAATTATAAAGAGGTTTTGCCCTACACCGAATCAAGCGGAACTACAAACGATTACGAATATTTCAAAATAGGTGCAAATGCAAAATATATCCGTATTTACGGCTACGGCAATTCTTATTCAAATTGGTTCAGCGTTACGGAAGCGGCTGTTTTAACCGCAAAATAAGTTGTCTCACAGATGCGGCAGTGAGTAAAAATTCAATATAATAAGGCTAAAAAATTCCAAGCAGATTTTGTTTGGAATTTTAGCGCGTGGAAAAAAACCTTTGGCCCCCTCTGACGAGGGGGCTGTCAGCAAAGCTGACTGGGGGAGAGAAGATGAATTATTCCTTTTTACCGGAAAAAGGAGAAAAACTGTAACATTTTCTCTCCCTCCGTCACGGCTTTCCCGTGCCACCTCCCTCGTCAGAGGGAGGCTATTTAGTTTATCGACAGTCAAAAATTCCAAGCAAATTTTGTTTGGAATTTTGCTTGTTTATGGCATATTTTTATTGACTAAAATATTGGAATTATGATATATTAAAATTAAGTTTAGTGAGGTGAAGTTGTATGAAAAAGTTTTTATGTACTATTTTAACAATCTGCATGGTTTTCAGCACTGTTTTTGCAGTGCCTGCATTTGCCGAAACAGCAAGCGGAGAGTGTGGCGAAAACTTAACGTGGGTTTTAACAGATGACGGAACTCTTACAATAAGCGGCAGCGGTGATATGACAAGCTGGACTTCTACTTCATCTGTGCCGTGGATCAGTTATCGTTCGGCTATCACATCCGTTGTGATTGATAGCGGCGTTACGAGCATAGGAACGTATGCGTTTTATAATTGCACCGGTTTAACGAGTGTAGAAATCCCGGACAGCATGACGAGCATAGGGAAAAGTGCGTTTTATAAGTGCACCGGTTTAACAAGCGTAGTAATTCCCAATAGCGTGACGAGCTTAGAAGAGCGTGCGTTCGAAAGCTGCAGCGGTTTAACGAATGTAACAATCCCCGACGGCGTTACGAGCATGGGACAGATGGCGTTTTATAATTGCACCGGTTTAACGAGCGTTACAATCGGCAGCGGCGTTACGAGCATAGGAAAGGTTACGTTTTATGGTTGCACCGGTTTAACGAGCATTGTAATAAGCAGCAGCGTGACGAGCATAGAGTCAAGTGCGTTTTATAATTGCAGCAGCTTAACGGATGTATATTACTTTGGTAACGAGGCGGATTGGGCAAACATAACTATCGGAAGCGGAAACAACCCTCTTACAAATGCTAATATACATTACAATTCAACATCAATGCCAACGATTACAGCAAGCGGAGAGTGCGGCGAAAGCTTAACGTGGGTTTTAGAAGATGACGGAACCCTTAAAATAAGCGGCACGGGTGATATGACAAGCTGGACTTCTTATACATCTATGCCCTGGTACAGTTATCTGACAAGTATCAAATCCGTTGTGATTGACAGCGGCGTTACGAGCATAGGACAATATGCGTTCCGGGGTTGCAGCAGTTTAACAAGTATAAAAATCCCCAAAAGCGTGACGAGTATAGGGAATTATACGTTCGAAAGTTGCACCGGTTTAACGAGCGCAGAAATCCCCGATGGCGTTACGAATATAGGGAATTATGCGTTTGAAAATTGCAGCAGTTTAACGAGTGTAACAATCCCCAAAAGCGTGACGAGTACAGGAAATTATACGTTCTATGGTTGTAGCGGTTTAACGAGCGCAGAAATCCTCGATGGTGTGACGAGCATAGGATACGGTGTGTTCTATAATTGCAGCAGTTTAACCATTCTGACAATCCCCAATAGCGTGACGAGCATAGGGAACGGTGCGTTTTATGGTTGCAGCGGTTTAACTGAGCTGACAATCCCCAATAGCGTGACGAGCATAGGGAACAGTGTATTTAGTAGTTGCCGCAGTTTAACGAGTGTAGAAATCCCGGACGGCGTTACGAGCATAGGGAACGGTGCGTTTAAAAATTGCAGCAGTTTAACGAGTGTAGAAATCCCGGACGGCGTTACGAGCATAGGGAAAAGTGCGTTTGAAAATTGCAGCAGTTTAACGAGTGTAGAAATCCCGGGCAGCGTGACGAGCATAGGGGACAATGCGTTTAGTAGTTGCAGCGGTTTAACGGATGTATATTACATTGGCAGTACGGCGGATTGGGCAAACATAACTATCGGAACCGGGAACGACCCTCTTACAAATGCAGCGATATATTACGCTTTATCAAGCGGAGAATGCGGAGAAAATTTAAGATGGATTTTAACATATGACGGAACCCTTAAAATAAGAGGCACGGGTGATATGACAAACTGGACTTCTTCTTCATCAATGCCGTGGTACAGTAGCCTTACAAATATCAAATTCGTTGTGATTGACAGCGGCGTGACGAGCATAGGGGATTATGCGTTTTATAATTGCAGCAATTTAACGAGCGCAGAAATCCCCGATGGCGTGACAAGTGTAGGGGAATATGCGTTTTATAGGTGCACCGGTTTAATAAATGTAAAAATCCCCGGCAGCGTTACAATCATAGGGTACAGTTCGTTTACAGGTTGCAGCGGTTTAATGGAATTTGAAATAGGCAGCAGCGTGACGAGCATAGATAACAATGTGTTTTGGAATTGCAACGATTTAACGGATGTATATTACGTTGGCAGCGAGGCGGATTGGGCAAATATAACTATCGGAAGCGGAAACGACCGTCTTACAAATGCTAATATACATTACAATTCATCAATGCCAACGATTATTGCAATAGGAGAATGCGGCACAAACTTAACGTGGTTTTTAAAAGATGACGGAACCCTTATAATAAGAGGCACGGGTGATATGACAAACTGGGATTCTTATACATCTGTGCCCTGGTACAGTTATCGGTCGGATATCAAATCTGTTTTAATTGATAGCGGCGTTACGAGCATAGGGGCAAGTGCGTTTTTTGAATGCAGCAGTTTAACTGAGCTGACAATCCCAAATAGCGTTACGAGCGTAGGGGGTGCTGCGTTCCGGGGTTGCAGCAGTTTAAAGATTGTAGAAATCCCCAATAGCGTTACGAACATAGGGTACGGTGCGTTTCCCTATTGCAGCAGTTTAACAAGTATAAATGTAGATTTATCAAACAATAATTACAGTTCGGAAAATGGTGTGCTTTTTAATAAAAACAAAACAGAACTGGTTTGTTACCCCGGCGGCAAAAGCGGTTCATACATAATCCCCAATAGCGTGACGAGCATAGGACAATATGCGTTCTGGGGTTGCAGAGGTTTAACGGATTTAGAAATCGGTAGCAACGTTACGAGTATAGGGGACAAAGCGTTTTTGTATTGCAGCGGTTTATCGGATTTAGAAATCCCCAGTAGCGTGACGAGCATAGGGGACAATGCGTTTTACGGTTGCAGCAGTTTAACGGATGTATATTACGCAGGCAGCGAGGCGGATTGGGCAAATATAACTATCGGAACCGGGAACGACCCCCTTACAAATGCTACAATACATTACGCTTTATCAAGCGGAGAATGCGGCACAAACTTAACGTGGGTTTTAAAAGATGACGGAACCCTTACAATAAGCGGCACGGGTGATATGACAAACTGGACTTCTTATTCATCTGTGCCCTGGTACAGTTATCAGTCAAGTATCAAATCCGTTGTGATTGACAGCGGCGTTACGAGCATAGGACAATATGCGTTCCGGGATTGCAGCAGTTTAACGGATGTCGCAATCCCCAATAGCGTTACGAGTATAGAGGCATGTGCGTTCCAGGTTTGCAGCGGTTTAACTAAGCTGACAATCCCCGATAGCGTGACGAGCATAGGGGAGGGTGCGTTTACGGGTTGCAGCGGTTTAACGGATGTATATTACGCAGGCACCGAGGCGGATTGGGCAAACATAACTATCGGAAACTATAACGAACCTCTTACAAATGCTACGATACATTACGTTTTATCAAGCGGAGAATGCGGCACAAACTTAACGTGGGTTTTAGCAGATGACGGAACCCTTACAATAAGCGGCAGCGGTGATATGACAAGCTGGGATTATCTTACATCTGTGCCCTGGCACATTTATAAGTTAAGTATTAAATCTGTTGTGATTGACAGCGAAGTTAAGAGCATAGGAAGTTGGGCGTTTGCCTATTGCGACGATTTAACGAGCGTTACAATCCCCAATAGCGTGACGAGCATAGGGGCAAGGGCGTTTACCCATTGCACCGGTTTAACGGATGTATATTACGCAGGCAGTAAGGCGGATTGGGCAAACATAACTATCGGAACCGAGAACGACCCTCTTACAAATGCTACAATACATTACGTTTTATCAAGCGGAGAATGCGGCACAAACTTAACGTGGGTCTTAAAAGATGACGGAACCCTTACAATAAGCGGCAGCGGTGATATGACAAGCTGGGCTTCTTATTCAGCTGTGCCCTGGTACAGTTATCGGTCAAGTATCAAATCTGTTGTAATCGTCAGCGGCGTTACGAGCATAGGGAATAATGCGTTTTATGGTTGCATCGGTTTAACGAGTGCAGCAATCCCCAATAGCGTGACGAGCATAGGGAACGGTGCGTTTAATAATTGCAGAGGTTTAAAGATTGTAGAAATCCCCAATAGCGTGACGAGCATAGGGAACGGTGCGTTTAATAATTGCAGAGGTTTAACTGAGCTGACAATCCCCAATAGCGTTACGAGTATAGAGGCAAGTGCGTTTGCTGGTTGCACCGGTTTAACTGAGCTGACAATCCCCAATAGCGTTACGAGTATTGGAAATTATGCGTTTGATGGTTGCAGCAGTTTAACGAGCGTTACTATTCCCAATAGCGTTACGAGAATAGGGGCATATGCGTTTGATGATTGCAGCAGTTTAACGAGCATAAATGTAGATTTATCAAACAATAATTACAGTTCGGAAAATGGTGTGCTTTTTAATAAAAACAAAACAGAACTGGTTTGTTACCCCGGCGGCAAAAGCGGTTCATACATAATCCCCAATAGCGTGACGAGTATAGGGGATCATGCGTTCGAATGTTGCAGCGGTTTAACGAGTGTAACAATCCCCGATAGTGTGACGAGTATAGGGGCATACGCGTTTTATGGTTGCGACGGTTTAACGGATGTGTATTACGGTGGCAGCGAGGCGGATTGGGCAAATATAGCTATCGGAATAGAAAACGAACTCCTTACAGATGCTACAATACATTACAATTCATCATCAATGCCTATTGCAAGCGGAGAGTGCGGCACAAACTTAACGTGGGTTTTAGCAGATGACGGAACCCTTACAATAAGCGGCACGGGTGATATGACAAGCTGGACTTCTACTTCATCTGTGCCCTGGTACAGTTATCGGTCAAGTATCAAATCCGTTGTAATCGGCAGCGGCGTTACGAGCATAGGACAACATGCGTTCTATGATTGCAGCAGTTTAACCGGCGTTGCAATCCCCAATAGCGTGACGAGCATAGGGGAGGGTGCGTTCGAAAGTTGCAGCGGTTTAACGAATGTAGAAATCCCCAATAGCGTGACGAGCATAGGGGAGGGTGCGTTTTTCGATTGCAACGGTTTAACAAGCGTAACAATCTCCGATAGCGTTACGAGCATAGGACAAAGTACGTTTTACGGTTGCAGCAGTTTAACGGATTTAGAAATCGGCAGTAGTGTGAAGAGCATAGGGTTGTTTGCGTTCTATGGTTGCAGCAGTTTAACAGGCGTCGCAATCCCCGATAGCGTTACGAGCATAGGGATAGCTACGTTCTTAGATTGCAGCAGTTTAACGGATGTATATTACGCAGGCAGCGAGGCGGATTGGGCAAATATAACTATTGGAGCCGAAAACGAACCCCTTACAAATGCTACAATACATTACAATTCATCAATGCCTATTGCAAGCGGAGAATGCGGCACAAACTTAACATGGGTTTTAGCAGATGACGGAACCCTTACAATAAGCGGCACGGGTGATATGACAAGCTGGGATTCTATTACATCTGTGCCCTGGTACAGTTATCGGTCAAGTATCAAATCCGTTGTGATTGACAGCGGTGTTACGAGCATAGGACAATATGCGTTCCGGGGTTGCAGCGGTTTAACGGATGTCGCAATCCCCAATAGCGTTACGAGCATAGGGCGCGGTGCGTTTGCCAATTGCAGCAGTTTAAAGAATGTCACAATCCCGGATGGTGTGACGAGTATAGGGAATAATGCGTTTTATTATTGCAGCAGTTTAACTAAGCTGACAATCCCCGATAGCGTGACGAGCATAGGGGAGGATGCATTTACGGGTTGCAGCAGTTTAATAAGTATAAATGTAGATTTATCAAACAATAATTACAGTTCGGAAAATGGTGTGCTTTTTAATAAAAACAAAACAGAACTGGTTTGTTACCCCGGAGGCAAAAGCGGTTCATACATAATCCCCGATGGCGTGGCGAGTTTAGGGGCATTTGCGTTTTATAAGTGCACCGGTTTAACAAGCGTAACAATCCCCGATGGCGTGACGAGTATAGGAAATTATGCATTTTATGGTTGCAGTAGTTTAACGGAGATAACAATCCCCGACAGCGTGACGAGTATAGAGCATTTTGCGTTTTATGGTTGCGACTGTTTAACGGATGTATATTACGCAGGCAACGAAGCTGATTGGGCAAATATAACTATTGGAGACAAAAACGAACCCCTTACAAATGCTACAATACATTACAACTGTAATTCAACAGTATCGGTAACAATTGACGGCACAGAAACGGTTTATAAGTCGTTAAATGAAGCAATAAGCTTTGCAAACGAAAGCGGAAAGACCGCCCAAATCAAGCTTTTGTGCGATTTGGAAGAGGAAGAAATCGTAAGTGATTGTGCATTTAAAATAGACCTTGGCGGATTTACCGTGGGAACACTTTCGGTTACAGGTAATGTTAATCTGGCAAACGGAACTATAAACACACTTAACATTTCGGGCATTGCGGCAACGGAAAATGTTACCGTGACAAGTACAAATGCCGTAAATTACGGCACCGAAGGCACAAAAGGCGTGTATACAAACTATACCTCAGGTGCGAGCATGATAGACGGCGCCCAGGTACGAATTGGCGGCGGAGTAGCCGAGGACGGCACCATAGACGCACAAAGCGGATTGAGATTTATCTCAGAGGTTAACACTGCCGACACATTGGCAGCCGATATTATTTCAAACCATTATAAAAATTCAACATATGATGAAGGCTACTCTATCGGCACAATGATAACCGTTGAAGGAAGCGACGCGGCAGCTTACGTTCCGGCAACTGCTTGGCAAAATGATGACTGCACCGTATTTTCGGCAGCTATTACCAATTTAAAGTCAAACAATTTCAACCGTAAATATACGGCGCAGACATATGTTGAATATAACGGCGTTAAATTTATTAACAACGACAAAACAACAAGAAGTATGTATCAGGTTGCAGCAGGCTTACTTGCACAGAGCAGTGAGGAAGATGCACAAAAGCTTGTAGCTGTTCTTAATGCTTACGTAAATCAAACGGGTATCAGGCTTGTTTTATCGGACAATGTTTTGCGGGCAAACGAGGATAGCTTAGGCAAAAAAGGCGCATATTCTTCTGACGCATTTTTCTCTGTAGGCGAAACTAAGGTTGACGGAAAAACATATACGGTAGTTTTAACGCCTGTAGGCGAAAGAACAACACTCGATACCGTTAACTTTGCAAAATACATAAGAATAAACAATAACAACAGCCAAGTTAAAGCGGCGGTAGAATTGACGGCGAACGCTGACGGAACATATACCCTTGTATTTGATTTGGAAAAAACAAACTGACCAATGGGCTATCTCTTTTTGAGATAGCCCATTGCATACTACAGCCCTTTTTTTCGTGAAATTGTTATCGATTTACCACTGGGGACGGGTTCATTTTGGTAAATTTTTTACCAAAATGAACCCGTCCCCAGTGGTAAATGGTGTTTGTTTAGGAGTTTTTTATGTTTATGCAAAAAGAAGAGGCTGTAAAAAAAGTCTCTAAAGAAATAAGTTAAGACCATTTGGGACAGTCCCCCTTATGGCAAATTGGGAGACAATTTGCCAAAGAAACCTTGCGAGGTTTTGTTGGGACAGTCCCGAAATGGTCTTTTTGTTATCTCAGTGTTGACTTTTTTTACAGCCCCTTTTGTGTTGCATCATTAGTTATCGGAGCCGTCTATAAGGTAATCATATGAAACGCTGAAGATTTCTTTAATAGCCTGAAGCTCAAAGTCGGTAACGTATCGTTTGTTTGTTTCAATACGGGTTATAACGTTTTTATCCATATCAATACCGATAAGTTGAAGCTTATTGGCAAGATCCCTCTGGGAAAGACTGTCTCTTTGTCTTAAAAGCTTAAGGCGTTCGCCTATCAGATTTTTACCGTTAGAATTAGTACGCTGTTTCATTTTATCACCCGATTTATAGTTTGTATCATTTTTAGCATTTTCTATATTGATTTTACTATTGTTAAGTGATATAATCGGTTGTAAAAATGAGACAAAAGGGTGATAAATATGAAAATTACAGATGAAGTCATTGCAAACAAAATGATAAACGAAATTTACGATATAATATGCGATGATAATTTAATAGATATTGAAGCTGTGGAGGAAATTATATTGGTTTTAAAGAAATATAATGTAAAAACAGAAAATGCAATTGATGAGCATAAATGAAATTTACCACTGGGGACGGGTTCATTTTGGTAAAAAATTTGCCAAAATGAACCCGTCCCCAGTGGTAAATTTGGTAAATGGTGTTTTTGTTTACACAATTAAAAGCTCCCCAAAATCGGGGAGCTTTTGTATGCTTAAAATTACTTATTAAGTCTTTCTTCAAGAGCGTTAAGCTGATCGTACAGCTCCTTGGGGAATCTTCCGTCAGTATCGAACTGAGCATAGAATTCCTTAATGAGCTTAACTTCGTTGAGCCATACTTCCTTGTCAACGCTGAGAAGATCTTCAAGTGTCTTAGGATCAATGTCAAGACCTTCAACATTGATATCCTTAGCATAGGGAAGGTAACCGAGAGCTGTTTCTCTTGCGTCTACCTTGCCTTCGCAACGGTCAACAATCCAGTTAAGAACACGAAGGTTGTCGCCGAAACCGGGCCACATAAAGTGACCTTCGTCATCCTTACGGAACCAGTTAACATGGAAAATCTTGGGAAGCTTTGTAATCTTTCCGCCCATGTCAATCCAGTGCTGGAAGTAGTCGCCAACATTGTAACCGATGAAGGGTCTCATAGCCATGGGGTCACGACGTACAACGCCTACAGCACCGGCTGCAGCTGCTGTTGTTTCGGAAGCCATTGTAGAACCGATGAATGTACCATGATTCCAGTCAAATGCTTCATAGCAAAGAGGAGCTGCCTTTTCACGTCTGCCACCGAAGATGATAGCGGAAATCGGAACACCGCCTGCTGCTTCAAATTCAGAAGAAATGCAGGGGCACTGTGAAGCAGGAGCTGTGAAACGGGAGTTGGGATGAGCTGCCTTTGTTCCCATATCAGGAGTCCAATCCTTACCTGTCCAGTCGATGCAGTGAGAGGGAACTTCGCCGTCCAAACCTTCCCACCAAACTGTACCGTCGTCACAAAGGGCAACGTTTGTAAAGATAGTATTGCTCATTGTTGTCATAAGAGCGTTCTTGTTTGTCTTTGTGCTTGTACCGGGAGCTACGCCAAAGAAGCCTGCTTCGGGGTTAACTGCCCAAAGACCGCCGTCGGGACCAATCTGCATCCAGGAAATGTCATCGCCAACAGTCCATACTTTGTAGCCGGGGAAAGCCTCGGGAGGAATGAGCATTGCAAGGTTTGTCTTACCGCAGGCAGAGGGGAATGCGGCACATACGTACTTAACTTCACCCTGGGGATTTTCAAGACCAAGGATAAGCATATGTTCAGCCATCCAGCCTTCCTTCATACCAAGGTAGGAACCAATTCTGAGTGCAAAGCACTTCTTACCAAGAAGAACGTTACCGCCGTAAGCAGAGTTAACGGACATAATTGTGTTATCTTCGGGGAAGTGAACGATATATCTTTCGTCAGGATTTACATCCTTACAAGCGTGTAAGCACTTTACAAAATCGCCGTCATCGCCAAGTTCTGCAAGAACTTTTGTGCCAACACGTGTCATGATGAGCATATTAAGAACAACGTAAATGCTGTCTGTAAGTTCAATACCGATCTTAGAGAAGGGAGAACCTAAAGGACCCATCATGTAGGGGATAACGTACATTGTCTTACCTGCATAGCTCTTGTCGTAAAGCTTATAGAGCTTTTCGTACATTTCCGAGGGAGCCATCCAGTTGTTCATGGGGCCGGCGTCTTCTTTCTTTGTTGTGCAGATAAATGTTCTGTCTTCTACACGGGCAACGTCGTTCTGAGCTGTTCTGTGAAGATAGCAACCGGGAAGCTTTTCCTGGTTGAGCTTAATAAGCTCGCCTGTGGAAACCGCAATTGCACGAAGCTCTTCAGCCTGTTCTTCGCTACCGTCAATCCAAACGATTTTTTCGGGTGCAAGGAGCTTAACCATTTCGTCAAGCCATGCCTTTACTTTTGCATTATTTGTCATAATAATTGCATCCTTTCTTGTGTAATATATTCACAATGCCTTAATTATACACTAAAAAAATTGTTTTGAAAAGCCTTTTTTGATTAAATTTTTTAAAAAAACATAGAATATTTAAAAGTTTGTCACATTTAACTAAGAAATCCGCCACCTGTGGACACTTTTTGAAATATTTTTATTGAAAGACGGGGTAAAAAGTAATAAAATACTATAAGGGGGTGAAAAAAATGGATATTCCTTTCTTTGCGATGAAGGTTAAAAACCGCCTTGAAGAAAAGGGCTTTGAGGCATATTTTGTAGGCGGCTGTGTCCGTGATTATATAATGGGCGTTAAACCTTATGATTATGACATTACGACAAACGCACCGCCCGAGGAAATAAAATGCTGTTTTTTTGATTTTAACACAATTCTGACAGGTGAAAAGCACGGTACTGTAACGGTTGTAAGCGATGGTGAAAATGTTGAGGTCACAACATACCGTATTGACGGGGCATATTCAGATTCACGACACCCTGAACAGGTGAAATTTACCCAAAACGTTGAAAATGACCTTGCAAGACGTGATTTCACCATGAATGCAATTTGTTTTAACGGAGAATATGTTGATCCCTTTGGGGGAATGAAGGATATTGAAAATAAATTAATACGCACTGTGGGAAATGCCGATGAAAGATTTTGTGAAGATGCCCTTCGCATTATGCGGGCAATAAGGTTTTCGGCAACATTGGGCTTTGAAATTGAAGAATATACAAAAAAGAGCATACATAAAAATGCTCATCTTTTAGAAAATATTTCCAAAGAAAGGTTGTATACTGAATTTTCAAAGCTTATCATGGGTAAAAATGCGGAAAAGGTGCTTTTGGAATACAGTGACGTGATAAGCGTTTTTATACCTGAAATTAAGCCTTGTATAGGCTTTGACCAGAAAAACGATTACCATATTTACGACGTTTACACTCACATGGTGAAAGCTACTGCTTTTGCACCTTTTGTTTTAAATATAAGACTGGCTTCATTTTTCCATGATATAGGAAAGCCCGACACTTTTACCCTTGACGAAAAGGGCGGACACTTTAAAGGCCACAGCGAAAAATCAAGGGATATAACAGAAACTGTTTTAAAACGCCTTAAGGTTGACAATAACACCAAAAATTTGGTTACGGAGCTTGTAGCACAGCACCAGAGGAGCATTATCCCCAAAAGAAAATATGTAAAAAGGGTTTTAATGAAATTTTCACCTGAATTTTTTGATATGCTGATGTGCCTTATGGAGGCAGACACTCTTGCACATTCAAAAAAAGCCGAAGGCAACCTGTCTGTAATTGAAGAGCTCAGAAATATTAAAAACAGCATTGTGACCGAAGGCGATTGTGTCAGCCTTAAAACCCTTAATATAAACGGAAACGATTTAATTAAAATGGGCGTGACTGAGGGCAAAAAAATAGGCGAAATATTAAAAACACTTTTGGAAAAGGTGATTGACGGGGAATTGGAAAACGAGAGAGAAAAGCTAATAGAGGAAGCAAAAAAGCATTCGGTTTAATAACCGAATGCTTTTTTGCATAGTTCTTCGTTTATGTACAGGGTATAAAAATTGTTCAGCTTATAGTCGTCGGCAATTAAATAGTTTATTTTGCCGCTGTTATCGGTAAAGGTAAATATACCGTCCGACAAGGTGAGGCTTTTGCCGTTTAGTCTCATTACAACATCGCTACCTACTTTGATTGTACCGCCGGTTTCCTCTAAAAAGGCACGCATGGGGATGTATGTAATGCCGTCTTGCATATACCCTTTCACATTGAGAATTTTTCCTTTATATTTAATGGGGGTATTGTTTTCGCTTACAAGAATTACCTTGCAATTATCAAGATGGTAAAGACTTAAAAAGGTTTGGTAAAAGTAACCGTCGTTAAACATTTGCCTTACAGCATAGTTTTTGTTGTAGTCAATGTTGTAGTACAAAATGCTTGTATTACGTGCATCCTTTATAGCATCAAAATTTGTTTTTTCAATTTGATAATTTTTACAAAATCCCATAAATGTAGGATAAAATAAAGCAAGTGAAAAAATAATCACAATTGATACGACAGGCAAAATAATTTTTTTATGTAAGTGCACTTTAAGGGAAAAAAGTATTGAAAGAGATGAAATTATAAGTAAAATCACACATGGGAATGCAATGCGGTATTCAAAGGTGTTGGTAGGTATCATAATTACAAGCGATACAATTGCACCTAAGATAAAAACACAGCTTTCCGATTTGTAAAACACCCAAAGGCACAAAAGAAGATAGCAAAGAAAAACTATAAGTGATGATATGTAAGAATGGTGAATGTTATGTGTAAGGGTGAAAAATAATGGCATAAAGCCGAAAAGTAAAATAGAATAACGCCCTTTATTTACAAATGCCGGAACCATTGAAATGACAATAAACAATACTATATGAATTGCAGATGATGTAAACAGAGTTTCACCGAAACGTTGAAGGTCAAAAAGAGATGCAGAAACTTCAGCATGTGCAAAATTTGTAATGCGTGACAATGTTGCAGGGGAGAGAAAAATAGTCATATAACCTAAAAGTGCCATAAAGACGGGAGAAAAATGTTTTAATAAAATGTCAAAGGTTTTCCGTACAGGCAATGAAAAATACAAAACAGCACAAATCATCGCAACGCTTGTTATGCCCCATTGTTCGGTAGTTGCACCTGAAATAAAACATATGAGTAATGTTAAAAAACCTTTCTTTTTGCAAAGTGTAAGTGCAATAAGAATTAAAAGTGCAGGAAATACATAGTTGTAAAATGCCGATGTCCACATTATTGCTTCACGCATAATTTTTGGACTTAAAATATAAAAAGCCGAGTAAAAAAGAAGTAAGTAAATATATAGTGATTTCTTTGATTTGTCAAGACCTATAAACTTTCCGGATAATATTCCGATAGCTAAAATAACTAAGGAATGAAAGACCGCCCTTAAAATACGTGGAAGAAACAATGCTGTTTGGGCAAAAAAATGAACAATTGCCCTGCCGTTAACCGTCTTGAAGTGATTTATTGTAAGGCGGATAAACTCCAAAGGACCTTTTTGCCAGAAGGTGGAATAGTAATAGTCGTCTGACTGAAGTACGGAAAAGGAAAAAAACACTGCACTGATTAATAACAGCGTTAAAAGAACGGCTCCCAAAGCCGATTTTTCAGGTTCGTTTTTCAGAAAATTTTTCATTTTATGCATTTTTTCGCCTCCAACCGCAGTAATGTTACCAAATAAAAATTCTGTTGTCAAGTAAAGTTGACAATAGGGGAAAATACTGTTATAATTAAATAAATATGTATAGAGGAAGTGAAGGTATGAAGAAAATTTTACTTGTTTTCGGAACAAGACCTGAAGCAATTAAAATGTGTCCTCTTGTAAAAGAGCTTAAAGAAAGAAAAAATGTTGAAACCGTAGTCTGCGTTACAGGTCAGCACCGACAGATGCTTGATGCAGTACTTACCGCTTTTTCCGTTGTGCCTGATTATGATTTGTCTATTATGAAAGAACGACAAACTTTATTTGATATAACAACAAATATTTTAAATTCCATAAAAGAAATTTTGGAAAAAGAAAAGCCTGATGTTGTGCTTGTGCACGGTGATACATCCACAACCTTTGTAACGGCACTTGCATGTTTCTATTTGCAGATACCTGTAGGTCACGTGGAAGCAGGGCTTCGTACGTACAATATATATTCGCCTTATCCGGAGGAATTTAACCGTCAGGCGGTAAGCATTATTTCAAAATATAATTTTGCACCCACACAATTGTCAAAGGAAAACCTTATCCGTGAGGGTAAAAGGGAAGATAGTATCTTTGTGACGGGCAATACTGCCATCGATGCACTTAAAACTACTGTCAGAGAGGATTATACCCACGAAGAACTTGAATGGGCAAAGGGTAGCAGGCTTATTACAATAACTGCCCACAGACGCGAAAATTTAGGTGAGCCTATGAGGCAAATGTTCAGGGCAATTAAGCGTATTATTGATGAACACAGTGATGTTAAAGCTGTTTATCCTATCCATATGAATCCTGTTGTCCGCAGTGCGGCTCAGGAAATCTTAGGTGATTCTGACCGTATTCACATTATAGAACCGCTGGACGTTCTTGATTTTCACAACTTTTTGTCAAGAAGCTATCTTATCATAACAGACAGTGGCGGAATACAGGAGGAAGCACCTTCCTTAGGCAAGCCTGTACTTGTTATGCGTGACACCACCGAAAGGCCTGAGGGCATTAAGGCAGGCACCTTAAAACTTGTGGGAACAGAGGAAGAGACTATTTACAATGCATTTAAACTGCTCCTTGAGAATAAGGATGAGTATGAAAAGATGAGTAAAGCCTCTAATCCCTACGGTGACGGTTTTGCATCAAAGAGGATTGCAGATATACTGACGGGAGATATTTAAGGAGGAAATTAAGATGAATGAAAGAAATAAAGAATTTGTGGCAAAGAAAAACTGGGATTTGTGGCAGAAGGTATTATTTGCAGGTGTAATTGTTGTTATGATTGCTCTTTTTCTTATCCTTCGTACAATCTGGTGGATGGTTGCATTTTTGTTTGTGCTTGTACTTTTAAGCCTTTATTATATGAAGAATACTTTTAAGGCTGAATATGCGTATACATTTTCAAATAAGTTTTTGGTGGAAATACTTAAAGCAGGCGGAAAGAGGCAGAATGTGGCAGAATTCTTCTTTTCTGATATGACTCTTTGCGGCAAGTACAACGAAGAAAATATAGAAAAGGTTAAAAATGTTTCAAATGTTATAGATGCGGCTACAAACAGTAAAGATAGTGAAGAAACTTATTTTGCACTTTTTGAGCGTGAAGGCGAAGAAAGGCTTCTTTTGTTCACACCTAACGACATGATGATTAGTGAATTGAAGAAACTGGTAAAATGCAATATTGAATAATTTAAGTAAACCCAAAAATTGATTTTTGGGTTTCTTTTGTTGGAGGAGTTTTGATGAACTTTAAAAAGTTTACAGCGTTTATGATGTCCTTTATAATGATAATTTCACTTGTGCCTTGCGTAAGCTTTGGGGCAAGTGCCACTACTGTTATGCAATCATTAGATGCAATTGTGCTGTGGAGCTGTACTGACGGAACCTTTAACGATACTCCGGTAGCTGACGCCTTTACAGGTTGGACAAGCAATATTACATCAGGTTACGTAAATGTAAAAACCTATTCCACAGGCAACACGCTTCAATATTATGTAAACGGGACGGATAATATAACGAGTATTGTTTCCCCGGGATATGGAAGCGGCAGTGAAAAAATAATAATTGAATGGGTTATGAAAAGAGAAACTACCGCAAGTGATTTGTATTTTGACTTTTCGTTTAAAGATATAAACGGCACTGAAATTGCATTTTTAAAGCTGGACAAAAATGCAACAGAGCCGGGTGCTTCCCATCCCGATGAAAATAATAACGAAATATACCAAATGGGATGGCCGAATAAAGGGGCGGACTGTGCCATTGTGGCATATAACAACCCGGACGGAGAAACACATACCGCGGATTATTATGTGACAGGCGAAAAGGTTTACACACAGAGTGAACTTACAGGCACTATAGACGGCTTTGGTTCTATTTCATCTTCAAACGGTTTATATTCCACCTCGTGGGAGCATATCGGCTTTTCAAATTTGACAATAGGCGGTGTTTACGGAAGTTCGGCAAAAACTGTAACAGTTATATATACAATTGGTGGTAGCGAGATAGAGGGCTTAAGCGGAACATATGTGGGAAGTGAAGGCTATACATTCCCGAAAAAGACAGTTCTTTATGACGGCGATGTGTATTATGCGGACGAGGTAACTTTAACAGAGAGTGCCACTATTGAGCTTACTAAGTACGACCGCTACAGCTCAAAGCCTATAGGTACTGTTTTTGAAGTGAATAGTACAAGCTACATATCAACAGGTGACAGCGTTATTGCGAACGGTAATTTTATAACAGGCAACACCACGGGCTGGACAAGCAGAGTGAACAGTGATGTAACAGGCGGCACTGTGAGCTATGACAGTAGCATGGACTGTAATGTTTTAAGCATTTCCACCGGGGGTAAAAACGATACAAACACCATAGGTACATCATGGAGTGTAACTGCCGGGCAACAGTATTATCTTTCCTTTTACGTTGGCGGAGCAAGGCCCACAAGTAATAACTATACATATAACCAGGTTTTTCAGTCAGACAAAACTACCTCCATTTTACCTTACGGTGCAAATATGACAGATGGTGAATGGACAAGGTTTGAAGAGATTATTAACCCCACAGGCGACAGCGTGTATTTCCAGTGTAGCTGGGTAGGAGTAATTAAGTTTGCCAATTTTGAACTTGTGCCTGTGGAAGAATACACAATAGGACAAGTGACAAAATACGACGTGGTGGAAGATGCCTTTGTGCAGAACAATAAAATTTACGGCATAAATACCACAAATACCAACGGTGTTATGGTAGGTTCATATAGTGATGAAAACCGAGGACCCGGCTATGATGCCAACGGTGAAGCAACCTTCCTTGAAGGCTCAACGCCTACAACTTTAGGTTCATCCCGTGTAGGACTGATGAAATTCCCCGTAGTAAAATTGGACGAAAAAGACAGGGCAATACTTAATTTTTATGTAAGAGCATGGCACAGCCAGGGCTTTGACGGAGGCAATACATTTTTAAGAATTGCACTAACACCTTTAAATGACAGCACTTGGGCAGACCAAAGCGAGGCAAGCAGTTTTTATATTGCATCAGAACCGCTTTTGTCTAACTGGCAAACACCTGTTTTTTCCGAAAAGGCAACCAATGCCCCGGGCTATGTAAAAGTTGACGTTACTGAAATCATGCACGCCGCAGAGGAGGCAAACTTAGAATACATAAGCCTTAAAATGCAGATTTATTGGGGCGCGGCATATATTGTTGAACGTGAAGCCGCCTTAGTTGGCGGAAGCTATGAAGGTAAAGGTGCATATATTGAAGTAAGTCAGGATGAAGAACTTTACCGTGTTACAACTTCTGGCGTGGCAACCCTTACTAAAAACGGCTCTGCTATGAACAGCTTTGCATACGTTTCAGAAACAGATGATGTGAGACTGCAGCTTGACGGTGCAGATGTAATAGGTTCCGACGAAGGTTGCTATTTCCCCGGCGAAAATTTGACTATTACAAAAGACACCTCCATCACAAATACTATCCCCTTGGGCTTTGGACTTACAATGGTAAACGGTGCACAGGTTAGAATTGGCGGTGGTGTTGACGAAAGCGGCAAAGTGGGCAATGGAAGCGGACTGAGGTTTATAGTAACCTTAAATGGTACAGATACAATTGCAGGATTGAAAGATGCTGAGTGTGGCGTTATCATAACCGCAGAAGGAAGCAATGCAGAAAGTAAAATACCTGCAACATACTGGCAGAATGATACAGTATTTACAGCTGCAATAACAAATCTGAACCCGTCAAACTATAACCGTAAGTTTACGGCAACCCCTTATGTTACGGTAAACGGAAGAACCTTTACGGGAACATCTGTTACAAGAAGCATATATCAGGTTGCAGCAGGCCTTTTGACAGGCGAGAATGATATGGGTGTTGATGCAAAAATACTCTACGATGTTCTTAATGCATATGTAAATCAAGTAGGTATTCGTCTTAGCTTCAGGGATAATTTTGAATTGACCGACAGGGAGCTTACTGTGCGTACCTCAGGTAACGGTGCATACACAGGTACCCCCTTCTTTGAGGTGGGGGAAACTTCTGTAGACGGCAATATTTACAGCATTGTTTTAACACCTATAGGTGAAAACACCGTTATTAAAAACAATTATTGGAATGAATATGTAAGAATTAATAACAATAACAGCACTATCAAGGTTTGTACAGCACTTGAAGAAAATGAGGATGGAACATACACTTTAAGTTTTGACACCGAGAGTCTTAATTTAGGTCCTTCCCTTAAAGATAAGTTTGAAGCCATGAAGCCAACTTATGAACGTGCCGTTGCGGCAATGGAGAGTGCAAACACTTACTGGCAGACAAACACAAGCTATATTGACTGGTATGGTAGTACACACCCTGCATTTTGGGACAAGGCGGCATATCACACAGGTAATATGGAAATGTACAATGTTACAGGCAATGAAGATTATTTGCAGTATTCCATAGACTGGGCAAACTATAACGAATGGAAGGGCAATAACTCAACTACCGACCCATCCACATGGACATGGGGTTACAACCAGACCCAGGGAAGTACCGCGGTGCTTTTCGGTGACTGGCAGATATGCTTCCAGACTTATATTGATTTGTATAACCTTAATGAAGCCGGAACAGTTACAATAGAAGGTGCAAATATTGACCGTGTTTTAGAGGTTATAGATTATCAGATTACAAAAGAAGAGGACAGCTTCTGGTGGTGGGCAGACTCACTTTATATGGTAATGCCCGTTATGACAAAGCTGTATAAGACAACAGGCGATGAAAAGTACCTTGACGCACTTTATAAGTATTTCCGCTATGCAAAGGAGCTTATGTATGACGGTGAGGGAGGAATACCCACATCGGCAGAGGGCTATACAACAAGTGCCTCACTTAGCGATGGTGCATACTATTCCGACCCTGACGATTATAAGAATTTATTCTTCCGTGACGCAAGCTATGTATATCCGCTACTTCCAAATGTAGGCCACGAAACAGAAAAGAACTTTTGGGCACGTGGCGACGGATGGGTATTTGCAGGATTAAGTAAAGTGCTTTCCGATATGCCTAAATCTTACACTCATTATGACGAATTTTATAAAACGTATGTAGAAATGGCAGAAGCAATAATTTCTTGCCAGAGGTTTGACGATAGGGGCTACGGCTTCTGGACACAAAGTATGCTTCAGGATTACCCCAAGGGTTCAAACGGAAATGATATGGGCTACGAAACAAGCGGTACGGCATTCTTTGTATACGGCTTGTTCTGGGGTATAAACAACGGTGTTTTAACAGATGACGCCTATCTTAAGGCGGCTGTACGAGGATGGGGCTATCTTGAAAATGTTGCACTCCATTCTGACGGTAAGGTTGGCTATGTTCAGCCTATCGGCTCAAAAGCAACGGAAGCTGTAAGCTATGACACAACCGCAAACTTCGGTGTAGGTGCATATTTACTTGCTTCTGCCGAGGCGGCAAGGTGGGCTTTGGCACAGTAAGATTACAAAAGAGACTGTGAAAAAAGTCTCTTGAGAAATAAGTTTGACCATTTGGGACAGTCCCCTTTATGGCAAATTGGGAGACAATTTGCAAAGAAACCTTATAAGGTTTTGTTGGGACAGTCCCGAAATGGTCTTTTTGTATGGACAAAAATATTTATTTGTGGTAAAATTATATCATGAGCGAGGTCGTTAACATGGAAAATTATAAAATTACAGTTGCCTATGACGGTACACGGTATTCCGGATGGCAGAGGCAGAATAACACAGATAAGTCCATTCAAGGCAAAATTGAAGAGGTTTTGACAAAAATGTGCGGCCACAATGTTGAAATACATGGCTCGGGCAGAACTGATGCAGGGGTCCATGCCATAGGTCAGGTTGCAAATTTTAAAATTGAAACAGATAAAACAACTGATGAAATACATCATTATCTGAATGAATATCTCCCTGAAGATATTGCCGTGACTGATATATGCACAGTTGGAAATATGTTTCATGCACGGCTTGCTAAATGCCAAAAGACATATCTTTACAGGATTAATAATTCGGATATATCTTTAGTATTTGACAGAAAGTATGTGTACAAATTTCCCGAAAAGCTCGATGTGGACAAAATGCGTAAAGCGGCTGAAAGCTTAATTGGCACACATGATTTTTTGGGCTTTTCTTCACTTAAAAGGGTTAAAAAATCCACCGTGAGGACAATATATGATGTAAAGATTGAAAAAAGCGGAAATGAAATTAAAATTTACATCACAGGCGATGGATTTTTGTATAATATGGTAAGAATTATAATCGGAACACTTATTGAAATAGGCTCAGGTAAAGTTGATACAGAAATAATTAAAAGGGTTCTTGAAAGTAAAAAGCGACAAGATGCCGGGTTTACCGCACCGGGGTGCGGGCTTACATTGTTTAGTGTTGTGTATGACACAGAAAGGGGATAATTATGGTTTATGTAATTTCAAATCTTTACGGGGATTATAACAAATACGAGGCGATACTTAAAGAAATAAAACTTAAGGATGATGATATGCTCTTTGTATTGGGCAATATTGTTGACGGCGGCGATAAGGGCGTTGAAATTTTAATGGACATGATGATGCGTGGAAATGTTTTTCCCGTTTTAGGTGACCATGAATTAATTGCTTACGAAATTCTATCCTCCATTGAAAAAGAAACACGTGAGGATTTTTCTGCTCCTTTGTCAGAAGAAGTTGCCAATAGGTGTCAAAGATGGATGGAAAGCGGCGGAGAAGGCACACTTACAGGCTATTCAAAGCTTTCGGATGATGATAAGATTGCACTTATCGAGTATTTAGAGGAATTTACAATTTACGAAGAAGTTGAAGCCGGTGGTGAAAAGTTTGTTCTTTGCTACAGCCTGCCTGAAAACTTTGAAGAAGGGGACCAATTGGACGATTATTCAGCCGAGGATATTTTAACGGGAAGTGTAAATTACGAAAGAAACTATTTCCCCGGGAAAACACTTATCACAAGCAAAGATATCACAATTGAAATTGACAGAAACACTCACGGTAAAATATTCAGAAACGATTGCCATGTAGGTATTAACTGCGGAGGATATCTGGGCGGCTTAACTGCGGCATATTGTTTAGATACTGACGAAGAATATTATGTAGAATAAAATGCAAAAAACAAAGGCTATAAAAAAATCTCTAAAGAAATAAGTTAAGACCATTTGGGACAGTCCCCCTTATGGCAAATTGG
>JBJDXJ010000030.1:0-39752 GCA_051866635.1 Clostridia bacterium
ATTTGCGGATTGTCGTAGGGTGCATAAGCAACGTATATACCGTTAGTATATCTTCCCATCTGTGCAGAACCTGACTTTGCGGCAACATCTACGATACAGCCCTGAAATGCGACTTTGCCTGTACCTTCTGTTACAACAAGACGCATACCTTTTGTGATGGCTTCGTAGTTTTCATCTGTAAGATTTATCCGGCTTAGCACTTCACTTCTTTTCTCCATAACTGTTTTTCCGTTTTTATCTTCAACACTTTTTACAATATGAAGCTTATACCTTGTACCGCCATTTGCAATTGTTGCCACATACGATGCCAGCTGTACAGGGGTTACAAGTGTATCGGACTGACCTATAGATGCCTGAAGGGTGTCACCGGGATACCATACGCCTCCGCTTTTTTCCCTGTTTTCAACAGAGGCAACAGTACCTGAATGTTCCTCCCCGGGAATTTCAACTCCCGTCTTTTCCCCAAAGCCCAATAATGCGGCATACTCAGCTATTTTGTCAATGCCTAAACGTCTTCCCACATCGTAGAAGAAGTAGTTACAGGAATCACGGATTGCACCGGAAACATTAACGGCACCGTGGGTTGTTCCGTGTTGTCTGTATGCCCAGCAACGAGGTTGATAATCTTTGTAATACTGGTATATCCCCTTATCTACAATCACATCCCATGGAGATATTATACCTTCTTCCAATGCCCCTGCCGCAACCAACATCTTAAAAGTTGACCCGGGTGAATATTCACCTGCGACAGCACGGTTAAAAAGCGGTCTGGCACTGTCTGTAAGTAAGCTTGAGTAGTTTACATTAAAGTTAGAAATATCATATGTGGGATAGGACGCCATTGCAAGAATTTCTCCCGTATTAACATCCACCGCCACAACAGCACCTGAATCGGCACCTATACCTTCGGAAACATTTTTTGCATTGCTTCTCACATCTATAATAGTTTCGTGTAAAGCTTTTTCAGCTTCCATCTGCAAATCAATATCAATGGTTAAAGTAACATTCTTTCCGGGAACCGCTTCCGTTACAGTTTCCTCGGAAATACTTCTGCCTTCTTTTGTTTGTTCAACTGTTGCAAGGCCGTTTGTTCCACATAAAAACTGTTCAGCATATTTTTCAATGCCCTGTTTACCTGTCAGAGAATTCATGGTATATCCAAAAGAACTCATGCTTTCCAATTCTTCTGCACTGATTTTACCCACTCTTCCTAAAACATGCGTTGCGATAGATGGGTATTTATATTCCCTTGCAGAGTCGTTCTTAATATCAACACCGGGGAATGAAGTAAACTGCTCCTTTATGGCTGTAATCATATCCATAGGAACTCCCGTTGCAAAATTGAAATCGGTAGTGTAGGAAAAGTCACGCAATGTCATTTCGTAACGTGTTGAAGTGATTTTTAATTTAATAATGGTATTTTCTTCTGTCACGTTATATTTTTTTGCAAAAAATTCAAGAGCATCCTCCGCTGAAAGGTGTTTGCCCATTGAATACTTTTCTTTCCATGCATACTCCTTAGCCTTTGGATTGTCCCCACTTTCTTCAAAGACAAAATATAAACCCTCATCTGAAAGATTTACGGGAAAAGTGGTTGATATGTAAAAACCACTTTCATCTGCCAAAGAGTACAGTTTTTTGATAGTTTCATTTAAAAGTGCATCATCCTGATCTCGTGTTTTTCTGATTACGATGGTATTTGACATTTTGTTTGTTACCAAGGTTCTGCCGTATCGGTCTGTAATATCACCCCTGGGTGCTTCCAGAACTACGGTTTTTGTAGTTCTCATTTCGCTTTGCTGACGGTAACTTTCACCGTTTACAAGCTGAAGAGAAACAAGTTTTATTACAAAGGCAAACGATATCAGTGCCAAAATCAGATATATTATCCTATATCTACTGTTCATATCTGATCCCCTTTCCCTTCTTTTCAAAATGCACCTTGCCAATACAAATGCAAACGGGAATAAAAATTATCGCATTTATAACAGAAACAGGCAAAACAGTACTTAAAATAGCTTGCGGAACAAAAGACACCCCACGTATAAGGCAACTGAAAACCCCAAACAACAGTTCATAAAGAAAAGACAATACAAAAACTATGGGAGAAATAATAATCATTCTCTTTTCATATATCATTTCGGTAATCAGGTTCCATGAAATAACCGTATAAAGACATAACAATGTGCCAAGACCTAAAATTGCACCTGAAATAACATCGGTAAGTAAACCTGTGAATATGGCAAGGGGAATGCTGTCATCATCAAAGGCTTGTACAGTTACAGAAAGCAAGGCAACCAATGTATAATTAGGTAATACGGAAAAAGGAGTAAAATGAGCCAGGACAGTTGCCTGTAACAAAACAACTATCGTCATAAATATAAATTTGAATTTGCGGCTCACAAAATCACCCCTTTCTAAATTTTATCTTCCTACAAGCACTTCGCTTAAGGAATTAAACCTTACTTCGCTTTCAACTATGGCAGAAAGGGTCAATCCGTCTTCATCATCGGAAATTTCAACAATTTTCCCTATGTAGACACCCTTTGGATAAATACTGCCGCTTCCTGAAATCTCAATTCTGTCGCCTACAACTATATTAGCATCTTTAGATAAATATCTCAAACGGCATCTGCCATAAGGTGATAGGTTATAGTCACCCTCAAGCACACCTCTGTCGCCTGTTCTTGCACAAACAGCACCTATAGACGAATCCACATCTGTTATTTCCCTTACCTTTGCCCATGTGGTACCAACTTCCACAACTGTGCCTATAAGACCCATATCGGTTAACACAATATCATTTATACTAACGCCCGAGCTCGTGCCTTTGTCAATAGAAATAACATCATACCAGTTGTCCGATTCAATACCTGTTACCTTTGCACCCTGCAAATTTAAATCGGGTAAAGATTCTTTCATACCCAAAAGTTTCGTAAGCCTTTCATTTTCAGACTTATAAACCTCAATTTCAGAATAATCGCTTTCCAGTCTTGCAATTCTCGCTTTCAGCATTTCGTTTTCCTCTGCATAACTTCCTGCATGTATTAAGGAATCAACAACATATGAAATTTTATGATATACAAGATTGCACCCTTTCATCACAGGTTGAACTGTCATATTCACAGCGTTTGTTACAACATCTGCTCTGCCGCCCAACAGTGTGGAAAAAGCCATAAGTAATAAAACAACAACACTTATTATACCTATCTTTATAAAAAAGCCTCTTGTGAATTTTCCCATTATACTCCATTCCTTTTATGCACAAATGCTTATTTTCCCAGATTACGCAGTTTTTTATCGCTCATAATTTTAATTTCACCCCTAAGGGTACACCCTGAAGGGTTTTGGGCAACTTTCGTTCGGAAGCCTGTTTTCTTTGTAAGAAGTTCGTCAATCTTATATATATTTGCACAGCCACCTGTGATTGTTATACCAGTTTCCATAACGTCACTTAAAAGCTCTGCCGGTGTTTTTTCCAATGCAAGTATTACAGATTCAACAATCGCATTAAGCTCATCGCCTATGGCTTCCCGAACTTCTTCACAGGAAACTGTAAATTCCTTAGGCAGACCCGATGCAATATCTCTGCCCTTATACTTACCAACACTGTTCTTGTCCTTAGGCAATGCACAGGCAAGGTCAATTTTTATCTTTTCAGCAGTATTTTCACCTATCAAGATATTATACTTGCGTTTTACATGTGCCATAATAGCACTGTCCATGTCTTCCCCACCTGTTTTGATAGACACGCCCGTTGCAATATTTCCCAGTGCAATAACAGCCGAATCGGTTGTTCCGCCGCCTATGTCAACAATCATACTGCCTGTGGGAGTAAGTACATTTATACCGGCACCGATTGCCGCTGCCATGACACCTTCTATTAATTTAACATTTGAAACGCCCAAATTTTTTGCAACCTCTGTAGCCGCACGCCTTTCCATCTGTGTTGCACTTGCAGGCACCGATACAATTGCATTGATACCGGTAAATACAGCACGTTTAAAGGCCTTCTTAACAAGTAGCTTTACCATACCTTCTGCGGCAGAATAATCGGCTATCACACCACCCGACAGAGGCTTTTTGGACAAAATGTTTTCAGGTGTTTTGCCGTAAGCTTCCTTCGAGGAGACACCGGCATCAATAATCATGCTTTCTTCTGTATCTATAGTAACATAGCTTGGCTGGGAGAAAACATCGTTTTTCCCCATAAGAGAAAGAACGGAATTAGACGTACCTAAATCAATGCAAATACCACGCATAAAAATCTCCTTATTATATTAAATCAATACCAAAGTCATCATGAAGCATTTTTGCCAAAGCACACACCGGAAGACCCACAACATTGAAATAGTCACCTTCAATACGTTCAACAAACAGCCTTCCCTTACCTTGTATTCCGTAAGAACCTGCTTTATCCATAGGTTCCTTTGTTTTTATGTAGCAACGTGCCTCCTTCTCGTCAATAGGGCGGAATTTAACACGTGTTGTTTCATATCTGACACTTGCTTCGCCGTTTTCACCATTTATAACGCAATACCCTGTCAAAACACTGTGCCACGAATCGGACAGGCTTAAAAGCATTTTTAAAGCGTCTTCTGTGTCCTTGGGCTTTCCCATAATCTTACCATCTTTAACAACAACAGTATCGGCAGAAATCACAATATCATTTTTATCTGCACACCTTGCAACATCTGCCCCTTTTAACAAGGCAAGCTCCATAACATATTTTTCGGGGGTTGTGATTTTAACTTCCGATTCGTCGCACACAGAAGGTACAACCGTTACTTTAAGACCTATATCTTCTAAAATTTCCCGCCTTCTCGGAGATGCGGATGCAAGGATAAATTTTTTCATACTACCATCGCCTACTGTTAAATATAACTTTACTGATATATCATACCACAGGTTGCCATCTTTTTCAACTAAATATTATTTGTTTTTTTGTAAACTTATTGATTTGCTCCTTCATGGGAAGCGGTCATTTCACCACATTCAATTTCAATTTCTTTTTTTATATTTTCCTTTATCACTGTCAGTGTAACATTTTCACCAACCTTATGTTTAAACAGCTCTTGCCTCAATTTCAGCATGCTGTCAACATATTTTCCGTTAATCTCTATGATTAAGTCACCGTATCTTATACCTGATTTATATGCAGGTCCGTTCATATCAAGGCTCATGACAAAAAGCCCTTCGCCATTGTCGTTTTTCTCCTTTTTTAAATACTTTGCCGTCTGTGATGTGTACGCATACAGTCCAAGGTAGGGCGTTTCAAATTTGCCGGTTGTTTCAAGAGATTCAATCACCCCTTCAAAAATATTGATAGGTACCGCAAAGCCCATACCTTCTGCCGATTGCACTCTGATTGTGTTAATTCCTATAACTTCGCCTTTTGTATTCATCAAAGGTCCGCCTGAATTACCGGGATTTATAGAGGCATCTGTCTGTATTAAGTCCTCCATATACATAACGCCATCTTCTGTATTTAATGTTATCGTTCTGTTAAGTGCACTTACAATACCCTTTGTAACGCTTCTTTCAAATTGAAAGCTAAGAGGATTACCTATGGCAAAAACATCCTCACCAACCCTTAAATCTTCGCTGTTTCCCATTTTTGCAACAGAAGGCAGGCTGTCATTAATCTTTAAAACTGCTATGTCAAGTGCCTTATCCGACCAAGTCAGTTTACCTTTTTTTACGTTTCCGTCAAAAAGCGTTACATTAATTGAGTAAGGATTGTCCCCCACCACATGATGATTTGTAACTATATACCCCATATCGGAAAGTATAACTCCGCTTCCTAAGCTTTCACTGTACCCTTCACCTCTGCGTGAAACAGCACTTACTCCTACCACAGTTGGTAACACACTCTCTATTACGTCCGGAAGATAGGTCTCTGTTGAAGCATTATATTCCTCTTGCACAAAATTAACCCTCTCGCCAACAATGTCCATATTATCCCGTGTTGTTACCTCTCCTGCCGAAAAAGAAAAAACGCCTACAATGATTAAAATAAGCGAATATAAAACAACCTTGTACACGTCACCACTCCTTTAGGATAGTTTCATCTTGTAAATTCTTTTTTATACATAAATAAGAATAATCTGTTGCTTGCATTTAAAAGAGAATTATAGTATAATTAGTGAAAACTATCGAAATATACAAGGAATGAACAAAATGAATAAAAATTCAATTCAAACAATGCCTGCCATTGCTTTGCGTGGACTTGTTGTATATCCGCACATGACTTTTCATTTTGATGTGCTAAGAAAAAAGTCTATCAGAGCTTTGGAAGTTGCTTATAAAGACAATGGGCTTGTCTTTCTTACAACTCAGAAAGATGTCACAATAGAAGACCCTACTGAAAATGACGTATTCAAAATGGGTACTGTAGTAAGAATAAAGCAGTATCTGAGGCTTCCCGGTGAAGGTATCCGTGTATTGGCAGAGGGCGTATGCCGTGCAGAAATAACTGCTTTTGATACAACGGGGGAATATATTATTTCCTCAGTAAGAGAAGCACATTCTTCTTTCAGAACCCTTTCAGATGAAGAATACAGTGCCATTTCAAGACAGATACATTCACTTATCGACTTATATTTCCGTGCCAATGCAAAGGCATCTCCCGATGCTTTGATTTCTGCAATCAACGAAGAAAGTCCTTCCACACTGGCAGACTCTATAGCTGAAAACTTCTTAGCTGAAATTAATGATAAGCAGAAAATTCTTGAAACTAAAAATGTTAAAAACAGATTGCTCCTTCTTATTGATTATCTTATCCGTGAAGTTAAAGTACTGCAGGTTGAATCTGACATCATGATAAGGGTAAAGGAACAGATGGACGATAACAACCGCGATTACTTTTTGCGTGAAGAAGCGAAAGCGATTGCCGCAGAACTGGGTGAAAAAGAGGGCAATTTAAAAGATATTGAAGAATTTGAAAAGAAGAAAGAAAAACTTGATGCACCCGAGTATGTTCACAAAAGATTGCAAAAGGAAATGGACCGTTATGCACGTCTTAACGCTCAGGCTCCCGAATCCAACATAACAAGAACATATATCGAAACTATTTTAGACCTTCCGTGGAATAGTGTAACAGAAGAAATTTGTGATTTAAATAAATCTTATGAAATTCTCGACAGAGACCACTATGGCATGAAGGATATAAAAGAGAGGGTTTTGGAACATTTGGCTGTACATAACCTTACAGGGGGAAATACTCCCGCTATTTTATGTCTTTACGGACCTCCCGGAGTTGGCAAAACATCAATTGTAAGAAGCTTAGCAGAAGCCATGGGTAGAAACTACACAAGAATTTCATTGGGCGGTGTAAGGGACGAAGCTGAAATCATGGGACACAGACGCACTTATGTGGGTGCTCTCCCGGGCAGAATTATAACAGCACTTATAAAAGCAAAATCTTCAAACCCTGTTATTTTACTTGATGAAATCGATAAATTGTCACGTGATTATAAAGGTGACCCTGCCTCGGCACTTTTGGAAGTTTTAGACTCTAATCAGAACAAGGCATTTACTGACCATTACATGGAAATCCCCGTTGATTTATCACGTGTTATGTTTGTAACAACTGCAAATGATTTGTCAACTGTTCCCCGACCGCTCCTTGACAGAATGGAATTAATCGAAGTGTCAGGTTATACAGACGAGGACAAGCTCCAGATTGCAAAGAGGCACTTAATCGGAAAGCAAATTTCCTTACACGGCCTTAAAAAGAGTAATTTTAAAATTTCTGATGATGTTATACTGGACCTTATTAACGGATATACTAAGGAATCGGGTGTACGCACGTTAGAGCGAAAAATTGCCGCACTGTGTCGTAAGTGTGCAATGGAAATTTCTAAAACAAACAAAAAAAGTGTGCAGATTACAAAAGCACAGCTTGAAAAATATCTTGATGCTCCCATTTACACTTTTGATAAAGCATCAGACAAGGGTGAAATCGGTGTTGTAACCGGTCTTGCGTGGACGCAGGTTGGCGGTGACACATTAAATGTGGAAGTCAACATTCTTGAAGGGACCGGAAAAACAGAGCTGACAGGTTCTTTAGGTGATGTTATGAAGGAATCATGTAAAGCGGCCATTACCTACATCCGTTCAAAGGCTGTGCAGTTAGGCATTGATTCAACCTTCTACAAAAACTGTGATATTCACATCCACGTTCCCGAAGGTGCAACACCAAAGGACGGTCCTTCTGCCGGTATTACAATAGCAACAGCCTTGGCAAGTGCGTTGTCAAACCGTGTTGTAAAGCCTCGCATTGCCATGACAGGTGAAATTACAATACGTGGCAGGGTTCTTCCAATCGGAGGATTAAAGGAGAAGGTTTTGGCAGCTTACAGAAGCGGTATCAATACAATTATACTCCCTAAGGAAAACGTAAAAGACCTTAAGGACATTCCCGAGAACATACGTGAAAAAATAATATTCAAGCCTGTATCTCATTGTGACGAAGTTTTAAACATTGCACTTCATGAGGCGAAAACAATCCCTGAGGATACGATTTTCAACCCCATGACAAAGAGGTCAGGTTCACACAAAGGAGTAACAGCATGAACATACACAATGCATCTCTTACAATTTCGGCAGTAAGTCCAAAGCAATATCCCCAGTCGCATTTTCCCGATATCGCATTTGCAGGGCGATCCAATGTTGGTAAGTCCAGCTTTATAAATAAGCTTTTAAACAGAAAGAGCCTTGCAAGAACAAGTTCAAAGCCGGGCAAAACGGCAACAATCAATTTTTACAACATTGACGATACAATTAATTTTGTCGACCTTCCCGGTTACGGTTACGCACAGATAAGCAAAGAAGAAAAGGCTAAATGGGGCAAGATGATTGACACATATCTATCATGCCGTGAAAACCTTAAAATCACCGCCCTTTTGGTAGATGCACGCCATAAGCCATCTAAGGACGATTTAGTAATGGCAGACTGGATAAGAGAAAGACATGGCTATCTTCTCATATTTGTGACAAAATGCGACAAGATTGCAAAAACAAAGCTTAATGACCATCTGGATGAAATTTATTATACTTTAAATCTTACAGATGACGACATTTTAATTCCCGTCAGTGCCGAAACAGGAATGGGCATTGAAGACGCATGGGATGCAATAAAGGAAATTTGTGAAGTTGAATAACTAAAACACGGACCCCAAAAGCCTGAAGTTTTTGGGGTCCGTGTTTTAGTTAAGCTGTTTTTTGTCCATTAGTCGCAACCGCAGTTATTGTCGTTTTTATCTGTGAAGCAGTCCTGTCTTGGCGGGAAAAACTCGTCAACAGGGAAGGATATATTTTCAAAAATGTTGCATGGGTCATCAACGGTAGATGCAACACATTCCTTTTCAGGTATACAGAAATCGAAAGCAGGAATAAGCAGCTGAACATTTCTTTCAAGCTTAACAATTGTGAAAAGACCTAATGAAACATATACAACCCTTCCAACCTCATTCTGACCTATAAATCTGTCGTCAAAAACACGCCTTACACAGTCGGGGATGTTGCATAAATCCATTTCATCGGCAGAATAGTTGCAGCACTCACCCTTCTCTGCAATTTTTGCACCAAGACAGATGGGGTCTACCACTTCAACAACGGCTTTAGGCATATTTGTTTTCTGCCAAAGCTGTGGGTCAAAGCTGTCTTCTTTATAACGGGACTCGAAAATTTTTGCATTTCCTTCACTTCCGAAAAGAACAACCTTTTTGTTAAAACTTGCCAAGCCTTCAACCGTTACGGGACGGGACACACCTGTATAAACATCAAGTGTTATTTTAAAGAAGTAATTTAAGTCAACCGTATAATATCCTTTATTAAAGGGCATTTGCTCAGTATCTGTAAACACCCAGATAACTTCACTTTTTCTGCACTTTACATCAATTGCACGGTTTACAATTTCCTGTCCTGTTTCTGTAAGATAAACTCGCAAACATTCAATACATTCTTTACTTCTGCAGGAATCATAAATCTGTTCTGTCTGTATACATACCTTTTCACGGCAGCCAAATGAGCTTGTTACGTTTTCATCCATATACAAACCTCCAAAAAAAATACTATGTAGCGAACTACACTACATAGTATTCAGAAGTTTCCTTTTTGCCACTGATATTATATAAAACCTCCATCACAGGTGAGTACCTGTCCTGTGATAAAGCTTGACTTTTCGCTTCCAAGGAAGTATATTGCCTCTGCCGCTTCCCGTGGTGTTCCTATTCTTCCCAAGGATGTTTCACAGGAAAGTGCCGCCATGTCCTCTTCACTTAAATGTCCGTTCATTTTTGTGTCAATTACCCCGGGGGCAACAGCATTTACTCGGATATTAGAAGGGCCGTATTCTTTAGCAAGGGACTTTGTTAAACTTATCACAGCCGCTTTTGTAGCACTGTAGTGTGCTTCACAGGATGCACCTGTTATTCCCCACATGGAGGACACATTCACAATTGAGCCCTCTTTTCTGTCAACCATGTCACGAAGGGCACATTGACACATATTGAACACCCCTGTTACGTTAATGTCAAAAATTCTGTTCCATTCCCAAAGGGTTATATCAAGGAAAAGCTTTTGCTGGGCAACCCCTGCATTATTTATAAGCACATCCACATTTCCCAATCTTTCCGAAAAGTCCACAAAAAGCTGTTCTACATCTTCTCTTGATGAAATGTCACATTGAAAAATTTCACTGTTTACATCTTTTTCTAAAAGCTCAGCTTTAAGTTTCATTGCACTTTCAATGTCCTTATGGTATACAATACCCACATTATATCCGTTTTCTGCAAAAAGTCTTGCTACGGCACTGCCTATTCCGCCCGATGCACCTGTAATTAGTACGTTTTTTTTCACTTTACTCACTTCCCTTTATATACGCTACAACATCTTTTAAATTTTTTACACTTATAATTTCAATACCTTGAACACTTTCAATGGAACCTAAGGCATCAAAGGGTATCATGCACCTTTTAAAGCCCATTTTTTTAGACTCGTTCAGCCTTCTCTGTGCCATTGATACAGTTCTCACTTCGCCTGTTAATCCTATTTCACCGAAAAAGGTCATATCTTCAGGCAAGGGCTTATTTATATAACAGGAGATAATGGCACATACAATACCTAAATCGCATGCATTTTCAGGGATTTTTATGCCTCCCGTTACATTTATATAAATATCATTTTCGCTCATTTTAAAGCCCAGTGCTTTTTCTATAACAGCACTCATAAGAGTTAATCTGTTATAATCAACACCGTCACTTGTTCTTCTTGGCACAGCAAAGCTTGTTTTTACGCATAATGCCTGTATTTCCGCAAGAATTGGTCTTGTGCCCTCCACGGCACATACAACGGCACTTCCGGGAACATCAACGGGACGACCTGAAAGAAGCATCAACGAAGGGTCTGGTACATCTACAAGTCCCCTGTCACGCATTTCAAAAACGCCTATTTCATCAGTTGAACCAAAGCGGTTTTTTACCGCTCTTACTATGCGGTAACTTTGGTGTCTTTCGCCTTCAAAATACAGCACACAGTCAACCATGTGCTCAAGAACTCTCGGTCCTGCAATACTTCCCTCTTTTGTGACGTGACCCACAATGAAAAATGTAATACCTTTTTCCTTGGCAGTTTTCATAAATCGCAAGGTACACTCACGGACCTGACCTACGCTTCCGGGAGCTGATGAAAGGTCAGATGAATAAATAGTTTGTACAGAATCTATAACTACAACTTTTGCTCCGCTTGATTCAATTGCATCAATTACACTGTCAAGGTCAGTTTCATTTGCAACTAACATATCGGAATTTGTTATGCCCAATCTCTCTGCACGTATTTTAATTTGCTTTTCGCTTTCTTCGCCGGATATATATACAACCGATTCGCTTTTAGCACAATATGATGCCACCTGTAAAAGAAGGGTTGATTTGCCTATGCCCGGCTCACCGCCGCAAAGGACTAAACTTCCCTTTACGATGCCTCCGCCTAAAACCCTGTCAAGCTCATGGCTTCCAGACATTCGCCTTTCTTCATTTTCCATTGTTATTTCATCAATTTTTTTAAGCTCGGTCTTTTTAACCTTTTCGCTAACAGCACTTGTCTTTTCGGCTTTTTCTTCGATGAAGCTCATAAAAGTTTCACAGGAGGGGCATTTTCCCAGCCACTTGACAGCTTCGTATCCACATTCTTTACACACAAAAACAGTTTTTGATTTCAAATTAAATCATTCCTTCACATCTATTGTGTAAAATTATATCAAAATGTTGCAGATATTTCAATATTTTTCAAATTAATTATAGCATATTTAGTTGGTTTGTGTTATAATATTTTAGTGTACAAGCGAGGTGAAGTTAGTGGATTACCATTTTGATAATAAAGAAGATATAAAATTAATTATTCTTACGGTCATTAAGGATTTTAATATACCTGTTTCAAATTCAATGATTGTTGATACGGTATTGACACACGCTTTTGCGGAGTATTTTGACATACAGCAGTATTTGTTTGAACTGACCGATGCACAATTGGTCACCTTCTACACAGAGGATGATGTACGTTATTATTCCTTAACACAAAAAGGCAAAGATGCGGTGGAATATTTTTCAAAGAAAATCCCCCGCACGGTCCGTGAAAGGCTCTATAAGACATCACGGAAAAAGGCAAAAGAATTAATGGATAGCTTAAGCATCAAAGCAGAATATTATTTAGAGAACGATTTTGAATATACTGTTTCCCTGCGTATTGTTGAACAAGGCTATGATATGTTCAACCTTAAACTTAGTGTAGGCAGTGAAAGCATTGCAAAAAAAATATGCGGAAAATTTGAAAAAGACCCCGAATACATCTACTCAAAGGTTTTTTCTCTCTTTGTGGACGAGCATGGTGAAATTTAAGTCAGTTTATGTAAGATAATTCTTGACTTGTTTTTGACATAATTATATAATTATATTAAAGTATTATAAAATTTTTATAAAAAGGAGTTACGCAAATGACTATTGCAGAATTGAAAAAAGAATTTGTCAAATATTACGGAGGAAGCGAAGATGATGTTCGTATCTTTATGTCACCGGGCAGAGTAAATCTTATCGGTGAACATACAGACTACTGCGGCGGCTTTGTTTTCCCTGCTGCCATTACAATGGGTACATATATTGCCGCAAGAAAGACCGATGATAAAATTATCAAAATGCGTGCAACAGACCTTCCCGACTATGTTGAAGCAGATGCTACAAGAATTAACGACTACAAGCATCTTTCCTGGGGTAACTATCAGCTTGGTGTTGCCGCAGAACTTGAAAAACGCGGTTACGAAATCGTAGGTTGTGAGCTCTTGTTTGATGACACAATTCCTCATGGTGGCGGTCTTTCCTCTTCCGCAGCAATTGAAGTTGCAACAGCTATCACATTTGCAACATTCTCCAATGAACTTAAGGGTATTACAGAGCCTCTTGACATGATTGAAATGGCTCTTTGCGGTCAGGGTGCTGAAAACAACTACTGTGGCGTTAACTGTGGTATCATGGATCAGTTTGCTTCCGCTATGGGCAAAAAGGATCATGTTATCTTCCTTGATTGTAAAAAGCTCGAAGATTATAAGCTTGTCCCCTTAAAGATGGACGGATATAAGATTGTTATTTCCAACACAAATAAAAAGAGAAGTTTAGCTGACAGTAAGTACAACGAAAGACGTGCTGAAACAGAAGAAGGCTTTGCAGAACTTAAAGCGGCTCTTCCCAACGCTACATGCCTTGGTGACATTTCTCTTGAGGAATTTGAAGCTAACAAGCACCTTATCAAGCGTGACATCGTTCGTCAGAGAGTAACTCACGTTATTGAAGAAGACGACAGAGTTCTTAAGTCTATTGAAGCACTTCAGAATGGTGATATTTTGGAATTTGGTCGTCTTATCAACGCCAGCGGCGACTCTCTCCGTGACCTTTATGAAGTAACAGGCAAGGAGCTTGACACTCTTGTTGCCGAAGCAAGAAAGATTGACGGCACAATCGGTTCAAGAATGACAGGTGCAGGCTTCGGCGGTTGTACAATGAGCATTGTACGTGAAGATGCTGTTGACACATTTATCGCTGAGGTTGGCAAGGCTTATAACGAAATTATCGGCTACCCCGCCTCCTTCTATGTAGATGACATCGGCGACGGCGGTCACGAAGTAAAGTAAAAAAGTGCAGTTTTAAAGGTGCTGTAAAAAAGTCAACTTTGAGATAACAAAAAGACCATTTCGGGACTGTCCCAACAAAACCTTCAGAGGTTTCTTTGGCAAATTGTCTCTCAATTTGCCATAAGGTGGATTGTCCCAAATGGTCTTAACTTATTTCATTAGAGACTTTTTTACAGTCTCTTTTTTGAAAGGAATTAGCCTGATGAATTTTTTTATAAAAAATAATTTGGAAAAATACTATACTGCATCTTCTCCCGAAATTCTGCCCGGCGTTAAAAAGAAATCTTTTTCGCTCCCGTTTAATGGCGGAGAAATCTGGTTTGAGCATTTAGACGGGATGTATCAGTACACAAATTTGGTTTCAGAAAAACTTAAAAATGACAGCAAAACTTTTCTTTTGCCCTCCAAGCCTTCACAAATCGGCTTTGTTTTGGATGAAACCTTAGTTACACAAGATTTAGCCGAAGAAATAGTAAACCTTCTTTTAAACCAAGAAAAGCATTTTATGCGTGTATGCTTTATAGGAACAGACGGCAAAAGTGAAAAGCTGTTTCGTAAGCTTATTGGCAAAAAAAGCTGTTTTGCCTTTTCTTTTATTAACGATTTTGAAAAAGCAAAAGAATGGCTCGTTTTAGAATAACGGAGGTTTTATAATTAATTATGAGCATTTACCTTGAAAGCTTTACTTTTCCCAGTAATGAAGAGGAATTTCATTTATATTACCATCAACCCTCTGCACTAAACAATCTTTATCCTGCAGGGGTTCTAACAGAGAAGCTCAGAAAAATTGAGTTTTCGCCCGTGACAATATTTTACGGAGGCAACGGTTCGGGTAAAAGCACCGCATTAAACCTTATTGCTGAAAATCTTGAAATAACCAGAACCACACCATATAACAAATCAACTTTTTTTGAGAATTATGCAAAAAAGCTTTGCCATTCACAAATGTATAATTACACCCTATGTAAAAAAATAATAACAAGTGACGATGTTTTTAAAAGTCTTTTTACAACAAGAGAGCGTAACGAACAAATAGATAGAAACCGTGAAGATTTGTACGACAAATTCATTGGCCTTAATTTGACTATGTTTTCCGATTTCGTTCAAGACAAAGACCTTTTGGAATACTACGATGATATAAAAGATATGAACTATGCCAAAAGTCATACAAAAAACCGCTTTGCAATATCACGAGGCGAGAAAAATATAATAGGTAAATCCAACGGTGAAACGGCTCTTGATTATTTTATGGCTCAAATGCAAGAGGAAGGTCTTTATTTGTTAGACGAGCCTGAAAACAGTCTTTCCGCACCTTTTCAGGCGGAGCTTGCTAAATTTTTGTACAACTGTGCAAGGTTTTTTAACTGTCAGATAGTGATTGCAACCCATTCACCTTTTATGCTTGCAATAGACGGTGCTAAGATTTTTAATCTGGACAACTCTCCGGCAGGAGAAATATGGGATTGGACAAAACTTGAGAATATGAAAATATATTATGATTTATTCACTGCGTATAAGGATAAGTTTGAACGGAAATGAGGAATTTCCTATAATGAAAAAAAAGATGAGGATACAACCTAACTGCACAATTATTAATTGTTTCAGCCGGTTTGCGTCCCCATCTTTAATTTTTAATATATCACTATTCTATCGTGTCGTTTGCATCTGAAAATTGGCAGTTATCATATAAAACGGAGGAATTATCCATATTTCCGCTATTGTTTTGGAATATACAATCGGTAAACTTAAGATTTTCTGTTTCATCATTAGTAATTGTATCGAATACATTGTCCATAAAGATGCAATTTTTAATATTTATAACAGACGGTTCGCCTGAAAAATCAAATGTATCTATAAACATACCGAAATCGTTGCAGTATATATCATGTACGTTGCAATTAATTAAATCAATTTTAGAATTATCAATTCTTATAAATCCGCTTGCGTGGGTGCTGTCAAAAAACTCTGTATTAATTACCGATGCATCGGAATTGCCGGTAAGCCATATTCCTGTATATGTGCAGTCATAAATTTTGGTATCGTTTACTTCGAGATTTTTTACATTATCAGCGTAAACCCCAAAGGCACCACAGCCGTATAAACTGCAATTGTTTATCGTGATATTATCACATGTATCAAATCGGGTAACAGCACCCTCACACTGATACATCTCATTTCCGGTTGTATGCCCTATTGTTAAGCCCGACAATGTAATTTTTCCGCACTTTTTAAATTTTAAAACATCTGCCATTATATCATTAATTGCAATTTCCGCATTGCCTTCTATTGTCATATTAACAACATTTTTTATAATAAATCCATCGTAAAATGTTTCGTCCCAACTTCTCTGCTTTTCCACGAACTCATTATTTGAAGTTTTAACATCAGATAAATTGTAGTAGTTTGATGTTAACACAATTCTCTTGTTGCTGCCGATAGCATTTATCAGTTCATCCGCAGTTGAAACACTTATTGTAGTTTGTGTATCTGTTGCTTTTGTATAATCAATATAATCTTCGCTGTAAATATTCACTGTGTTATTTTTATCGTCCCAGATTACATCACATTTAAAAGCTTCCGACACGGCTCTCAATGGAACAAGCGTTCTTCCGTCCACAATCATTGCCGGTACATCCAGTTTAACCGACTTAAAAAATATGTCCATATATGGCGATCCGATAGTTATAGATATATTTTTTCCATTTTTGTATGCAGATGCAGTATTTGTCTCTCCGTTCCACTCAACCTCTGCACCCAATTTTTCAAATATAAACCTCATAGGTACCATGGTTCTTCCGTTAACTAACATGGGCGGCACATCAAAATTGATTTTTTCGTTATCAATATATACCGTAATGTCAGTATTTGCCGATACAGGTATACTGACAACAATAACAATCAAAGCAATGAGCAAGGGCAAAATTTTTGTTTTCATTTTTTCCTCCAAAATTTATTACATGTTCTTAGTTCATAATACTTTCAATTTCTTCCATGCTTCTGGGCACATCTTTAGAAAGGTTTTCCGCACCATTGTCTGTTATAAGGCAATTGTCCTCTAATCTGAAGCCTATGCCCCATTCCTCGCAGTAAATGCCTATGTCAACACAGAACACCATACCCGGTTCAATATTTCTGCCTGCAACATTAACAACGTCATGTGTGTCAAAGCCCACATGGTGTGCACCGCCGTGCCAGATGAGCTTGCCCGGGTCCTCGTCCTTTCCTAAAACGCCAACACCACGTAAAAGTTCAGCGTTATATTCACGTGCAATGCGGTCAACATCTGCCATGGGTATACCGGGCTTTAAAATCGAGAACATATAATTGCTTGTTTCGTAAGCACATTCGTAAAGTGCTTTTTGCTTATCACTAAACTTGCCGTTACAAGGCCATCCGCGTGAAACGTCTGTTCCGCAAAAATCCCAAACTGCACCAACATCGTTTAATATCATATCGCCGTCCTTCGCCTGACCTGTATAGTCATAGTAGTGAATACAGAAATTATTTTTACCTGCGGAAATAATAGACGGAAACATTGGGGACAAAACGCCATGCTGCATTAATGCATAATCCCATTCAGCCTTGTACTGATATTCGTACATACCCGGCTTTGAAGATTGCATCATACGAATTATACCCTCGCGGTTAATTGACTCCGCCTTACGCATTGCTTCAATTTCGCAAGGCTTTTTAATTGTTCTGATATTTGCAATTGTTTTATGTATGTTTTTTAAATTAAGGTAAGGGTATTCCTTCTTAATAATTTCAGCTAAAACAAAGGCTTCTCTTGGCTGTTCGTTGTCAAAAAGCTTGTCAAAATCAAGGCAAACTGTATCGCACCTTCCACCAGTTGCAAGGTTTTTTAAATATGCTCCAAATTCGGAAACATAACGGCAGTTTTTAACGCCTGCCTGCATTTCAACCTCGTGTGCCTTTATTCTTGCACCGTTCCAGCGTTCGGCATGTGCATCGGGAGGAAGAATGAACATAGTTTCCTCAACACCGCTGTCTTTTTTAAGAGCTGTAAAAATAAGATTCTCCTTTGTAACACCTGTCATATACACAAAGCTACGGTCCGCAAAGAAAGGATATGGCTCATCAGCAGTTTTTCTTGGTGCATGACCTGAATATAAAACCACCAAACTGCCTGCAGGAAGTGTGTCATACAAAGCCTGTCTGTTACCCAAATAAAATGTCTTGTCCATTTTTATCTACCTCTTTTATTTATTTTATTCAATCACAATATCAATATTTTTAGTAATTCCTTTATAGCTTACGGTTAGAACTGCACTACCTTCAACTTTTGCTGTTATTATACCGTTTTCACCTATTTCTATCAAGTCGCTGTCAGAATTTACAGTAAAGCCGAATGCCTTATTGTAACTTCCGTCCGGATATGTTTCCAAAATTTCAACAGGGAGCTTTTCATTAACCTTCATCTTTTTGAACCGTTCTTCACGAATAATGGTTATATCCGTTACTGTCTTTTCAGCATCTTCGCCCTTTTGAATATCAAAGGTCACCTTGTAGTCGCCATTTTCGGGGATAAAAACAGCCGTGCTTCCTTCATAGCGCTGAGTACTTCCGCCATGCTCCACTATCACCGCCTTGGTAACGTAACCTATCTTACATTCAGCAGTAATTGTAACGGGGATATTTGTGTATTGTTTTGTAGTAAAACTATGTGCATTATCGCCATAAAAGTCTTTACGAATAACAGCACCTGAAATATCAACGCTTGCCTTTTCTGATTCAATTTCAAAGGTGAATGTGGCACCGTCACTGATTTCACTATTGTAGTATTTTTTATAAAATTCCATCAAGGTTCTTTCAAAGTAACTGTTTCGTCCTGTAGCAAAGCCTATAAACTTATTTCTTGTGCTGTTTTTCCACCCTTCAAGACGTGTAGCTCCACTTCCGCTTTGGTTATTCCAACGAAGAAGGTCAAAGCCCTTTACACTTTCTCTTTCTGAAATTAAGTCTTCTGTAATTTTTGTCATATTTTCGACAGAAACGGCAGTTGACAAATAAGATGATGCACGCTGTGCAAATCTGTTCCTGAAATCCTCATTTTTGAAAAGACCGTCTATGGTTTTTGCGGCAAACTCAGGGTGTCTGGGTTCTGTTTCGGGTAAATTGCTTTTTATTGCATATTCAAAGGTGTTATTATTCACCCCGTCAAAGGCAAGGTCAAAGTCGTGTACCATAAAACGCCACTTACCGTCTGCACCGTAAGCATCGCCAGTTGACCTTTCCATAGTTGTACGCCAGAATTTATAGTTGTTGCCGGGCCAGTCAATATTATCACAGTAAAGGCAAATGAATAAATAATCTATATAGCTGTCAATATCCAGATATGCGGATAATTCTTTGTATACATCATCATTTTCCGCATTTGCCATAAGGTACTGTACATAATTAAACTGGTCGCGGTAATATGCTTCATCATCTTTTGGACCTTCCTCGTACAAAATACGGTCAACACCCACCTGACCGTTATCTGACAAAATAAATTTCTCATTTTCTGTTGTCCAGTCACGGTCCAAGAAAACAACATCATCCTTGCCTATATTTTCATAATGGAAATCAAGATAGCGGTTGTCATACTGTTCACGACATTCATAAATGCCCCAGAACTCCCCGTTTAAAAAGAGTGCCACAGGTGTTGAATTAGCACTTTCTGGACGCATAAATTCTGTTATTTTCTGTGCCACAGGGTCTTTAAGGTCAGTATCGGTCCAGTCGGAAATTCTGAAGGTTACCTTACCATACTTTTTAACGCTTGAGCTATCGTAAAAGTTTTTATCGGTGCCTTCTATCATATTGTATTCCAGATTTTTTCTTCCCTCTGTATCGCCTTTTGTAAAGTAAAGGCGTATACTCTTTTTAGGGTTGCTTCTTGAACCGTGTCCGCTCACCTTAAATTCAAGGCTTCTTTCAAAGCCTTCTGCATTATTGTCAAAGTATTCAACATAACCTGTTATGTTATGCTCATATTCATAATTTGTATATATGCCTTCTCTGCTATCCCACAAATCATATGGTGATGCGCTAAGTGCCACAACAGGCACATTTTTGCCAATTTCAGCGATTTTCTCGGAAACAAAATATGTATTCGTCACAACAGGAGAACTATTCCCGAATTTGTCTATACTTACAGCACGTATTACAACGCCTTTTTCCATTCTTTCCTGACTTACTCTGCCCTGAATTGTCCTTGGTGACAGCTTTACAGGGTCAATCACAATCTCTTTTGTATAAAGATTTGATTTTTCAGTTGGAATACTTCCGTCTGTGGTGTAATATACATTGTTTCCCCCTGCATCTATAGTAAGGGTGAAGCCTTCCGTGTATATACCACCCTCATGGGAAAACACAGGTGACTGTAAATCTTGGGCAAAAACAACGCCTACAATACCTGTCATGAAAATACAGATTGCTAAAATTAAACCGGTTACCTTTTTTGTATTACATTTTTTCACATTAATCCCTCATTTTACTTATATATGATTATTATATAATAGATGGCGAGATTTTTCAACAGAAAAAATGTAAAAAACGACTTGCACAAGCAAGCCGTTTTTCTTGGAAAAGGCGAACAATTTAGATGTCCGATTTATTCATTGGATTTTGCACTAAATTTATCTCATTTAGTGAAATATCAATTTTGTTGATGTGAAATAGAAAGCTTTCGCTATCTGTGAAATGAAATACGCCAACATTTGCGAAGCAAATATTTCACAGCGAAGCTATTTCACAATGCGTTAGCATTATTTCACACGACACAAGGCGTATTTCGTTGAAAAAATGGTAGGTTTTCTATCAAAACCTACCATTTTTTCTGGTGCGGATAACAGGAGTCGAACCTGCATGAAATTGCTCTCACATGGACCTGAACCATGCGCGTCTGCCAATTCCGCCATATCCGCAGATGACTTTGAAATTTCTACTCGGCTCAAAGTCTGCCGAGGAGGAGCATATCGCTTAATCCTCACTTTTTTGATTATATCATGTCCATAATGATATTGCAAGATTTTTTTATTCTTTTCTTATCTTTTTTAGCGAACCAGAACCTTTTTCCTTATCACAAAATATGCAATTATAATTCCCACAGCTGTTATAGCCCAGCTTACAGGATAGATAGACATAAGGGTCTCAAAGGTTTTAAATTTTGCAAAGACGGTATAAATCCATATAAGACGTACACCGCATACACCGGCAATTGTAATTAACGCAGGAACCATGGAATGACCTACTCCACGCATACTTCCGCTTAATATATCACTTGCTGAGTTTATCATAATAAAGGGCAATATGTACATCATACGCACAATGGCAATCTGTGCAACAACTCTCTCGTCCGTAAAGATATAAACAAGCATTTCCCTTGAGAGCATAATCACTGTTATAAGTATACTTCCCAACAAAATACCCAAGCCAAGGCACCATTTTGTAACCGAGCGACAACGCTTAAAATTACCTGCACCGTAGTTCTGACCTATAAATGTAACAGTAGCCTGTGAAAATCCACTCATAAGGTGATAAACGTAGAATTCAAAGTTAAGTGCCGCTGAACTGCCTGCCATGTAATTTGAACCTAAAGAATTTAAAGAGGACTGCACAAATATATTGGACACAGAGAACACGGCTCCCTGTAACCCCGATGGAATCCCTATCTGTGCAAATTCTTTAAGAATTCTCTTGTCTACTTTAAGCTTTTTAATACAGATTTTTAAATCTCCTTTTTCGTGCATCAGGAAATAAAGCACCAACAGTGCACTTATAATGTTTGAAATTACAGTTGCAAGGGCAACACCTGCTACGCTCATTTTAAGAGCAATAACAAATACCAGATTTAGAATAATATTTACAACACCTGACACCGCTAGACAAATAAGGGGTCGCTTTGTATCTCCACGGCTTCTTAGGATTGCCGCCGAAAAATTATAAAGCATAATAAAGGGCATGCCTAAAAAATAAATTTTCAAGTAAAGAGATGCAAGGTCGATTACATCTTCGGGAGAATTCATTAATTTAAGCATGGGGCGTGACAAAGAGAGACCTAATATCATAACTATAACACCGCTTATGACAGACACCACCACTGCCGTATGGGCGGCTTTTTCAACTTTTTCATGATTGCCTTCGCCAATGTAGCGTGCAATAACAACATTTGCACCTACTGAAATACCGATAAACAAGTTAAGTAGCAAATTTATTATGGGTCCGTTACTGCCCACTGCCGCCAACGCTTCTTTTCCGGCAAACTTTCCCACAATGGCAACATCAGCTGTATTAAAAAGCTGTTGAAGCATATTGCCTGCCGCTATGGGAATGGCAAATATAAGTATGGCTTTCCAAAGAGAGCCTGTAAGTATTCCTTTATCTTTTTTCTTCTCAACTGTCACAATTATCACGTCCTTCTTGTTTTTGCTTTGAAAATTCACATCCGCAGAAGGACTGACGGTACAGATTATATTCTGCTGATAATTCACACGAGCGTTTGTAACCGTTTTTCTTTTTAAAGTCTGAAAAGAGATAACTGACAGAGTATTTTTCAGACAGTTCATTTCCTATTTCATTAAGCCACATTGCATTTTTATGGGGGCTTATGGAAAGGGTTGTAGTAAACATATCAAACCCATTTTTTTGTGCATATTGGGCAGTTTTTTCAAGGCGGAGCTTATAGCAATCGTAGCACCTTGCTCCCCCTTCTTTTAAATTCTCTTTTCCGTAAATCCGGTTTAAAAACTCGTAATGGTCATAATTTTCTACTATAACCGTCACGCCGTTTTCCATGGGAAATTCAGCCGAAAACCTTTTAAGCTCCCCTGCCCTGTGGTCAAACTCTTCTTTTGAGGAAATATTGGGGTTATAGAAATAAGCGGTTATTTCAAAATATTTATTTAAGTATTCAAAAACATAGCTTGAACATGGAGCACAGCAGGAATGAAGCAAAAGCTTTGGTCGTACCCCATTCTTTAAATTGTTTTCTATAACTTTATCTGTAATTTTTTGATAATTCTCCATTTTTCTTCACCCATATGAGATTATACCACTAATTTATTTAATTTCAATAAGAAAGACTGTGACAAAACAAATTTTTTAATTGTTTTGTTCACAGTCTATGTTAATCACTTTTGATTTTTACTGCCCGAATGGCAAATGTCGCTCATTGCACAGCCTGAGCATCCGCAGCCGCAAGAAGATTTACCCTCTTTTTTATTTTTAATCTGCTTGTATATAATCATTGTCAAAAGGGCGATTAAAATAATCGAAATAATAATTGTTGCTAACATTTTGCACTCCTTTATGAATTTTTCCGCACAGGACGTACCATAAGATATATTCCTAAGATAACAATAGCAATGGCTACCGCTGTACCTATTGAAACGCTACCGCCTAAGAAGACCAATCCAAACTGGTAAATACAAAGAGAAATCATATATGCAAAAACTGTCTGATAGCATATTGCAAACAAAGTCCACTTAGTGTTATTCATTTCACGTCTTATTGCACCTATAGCCGCAAAACAGGGAGCACAAAGAAGGTTAAACGCCAGGAAGGAATACATTGCAACAGCGCTGTATTCGCTTGCAAGCATACCCCAAATTTCTGTGCCGCCTTCGCTTACTTCTGCAGCTCCGAAAATTACGCCAAAGGTTGCAACGACATTTTCTTTTGCTATAAGTCCTGTCAAAGCCGCAACGGCAGCCTTCCAGTCACCCCAACCTAATGGTGTAAATATCCATGCAAAAAGATTGCCTAGATATGCAAGAATTGAATTGTTAATATTTTCAACCATTGTAAATGCACCGTTTTCAAAACCAAAGCACTGGAAAAACCAAAGCACTACAGTTGAAAGAAGAATAACAGTACCTGCTTTTTTAACAAAAGACCAGCCTCTCTCCCACATACTACGGAGAATATTTGAAACTGTAGGCATATGGTACTCGGGAAGTTCCATTACAAAAGGTGCCGCATCCCCTGCAAAAAGCTTTGATTTTTTAAGGATTATACCTGAAATAACAATTGCCGCAATGCCCAAAAAGTACGCAGAAGGTGCTACCCACGGTGCTCCGTTAAACATTGCACCGGCAATAAGTGCAATTATTGGAAGTTTTGCACTGCAAGGAATAAAGGTTGTTGTTATAACAGTCATTTTTCTGTCACGGTCATTTTCAATTGTTCTTGATGCCATAATACCGGGAACGCCACATCCTGTACCTATGAGCATAGGTATAAAGCTTTTGCCTGAAAGACCGAACTTGCGGAAAATTCTGTCCATAATAAAGGCAATACGTGCCATATATCCGCAACCTTCCAGAAATGCCAGGAAAATAAACAGAACAAACATCTGGGGCACAAAACCTAAAACTGCACCTACACCGCTTACAATACCATCTAAAATAAGACTTTCAAGCCACGGTGCAACATTTAAAGAAGTTAAGAGATTTCCCACAAGTGTGGGGATGCCGGGTATGTACAACCCAAAAAGGCTCCAGCCTTCACCAAATACACCGTCATTTGCCCAATCTGTTGCCCATGTTCCCACAGTTGTAACTGATACATAGTAAACGATAAACATAACAAGTGCAAATATGGGAAGTGCTAAAATACGGTTTGTAACAATGCGGTCAATCTTATCTGAAAGCTTAAGTCTTCCAAGGTTTCTTTTTTTACCACACTTTATCATAACCTTATCTATGTATTCGTACCTCTCGTTTGTAATTATGCTTTCGGCATCATCGTCAAATTTCTTTTCTGTATAAAGGATATCCTTTTCTATATGGTCTATTGTTTCAGAACTAAGATTAAGCTTTTTTATTACCCTTTCGTCACGTTCAAAAATCTTTATAGCATACCACCGTTGTTGTTCTTCGGGAAGATTATGGACCGCCGCTTCTTCAATATGCGCTATTGCATGTTCCACTTCACCCGAAAAAAGATGTGTAGGCACTCTTGGGCCTGACAAAGCGGCATCAATAGCCTTTTGTGCAGCCTCTTCAATTCCTTCGCTCTTAAGGGCTGAAATTTCAACAACATCACAACCCATGTGGTAGCTTAATTCAGTTATATTTATTTCTTCACCACGCTTACGGACAACATCCATCATATTAATAGCAATCACAACAGGTATGCCAAGCTCTATTAGCTGTGTTGTCAGATAAAGGTTTCTTTCAATATTTGTGCCGTCCACTATATTTAAAATAGCATCGGGACGTTCATTTATAAGATAGTTTCTTGATACTACCTCCTCCAAGGTGTATGGTGAAAGAGAATATATACCCGGAAGGTCTGTAACAATAACATCACTGTTACTTTTCATCTTGCCTTCCTTCTTTTCTACCGTAACACCCGGCCAGTTGCCAACAAACTGATTTGAACCTGTAAGTGCATTAAAGAGCGTTGTCTTACCTGAATTGGGGTTGCCGGCAAGAGCAATTTTAACAGACATATTTTTAGCCTCCTTATGTTAGTTTAAACTAACTCTTCTCAAAAAAAATTATTCAACAAGTATCATTTCCGCATCAGCTTTCCTAAGGGAAAGCTCATATCCGCGAAGATTAACTTCAATAGGGTCACCGAATGGTGCCACCTTCCTGACATAAATTTCAGTTCCCTTTGTGATGCCCATATCCATAATTCTGCGTTTTATTGCACCTTCGCCTTCAAGTTTAATCACTTTCACGCTCTGTCCTATTTTAACATCTTTAAGTGTACGCATTTTAACCTTCCTTTCCGTACAATAGTTTTAGTTAGTTTCCACTAACCATGAGTTAGTTTAGCATAACCTTCCTTTTTTGTCAACATATTTTTTTCAATTTTTTAAAAAATAATTTCCGCTAAAAAGGCGGAACCATTCCGTATTAAGGAATAATCTCCGCCTTTTGTAAAACAGTTTACATTAAATTATACTTTCCCAAGGTTTTTACCCGTTCAAGCTCGTTTCTTATAATTTTGTCAACATTCAGATTAAGAGTGTTACAAAGAGAGATAATGTAATACAAATTTTCACCTATTTCCTTTTCTATATTTGCTCTGCAATCGTCACACAAAACGCCTTTAATTTGTGTACCCCCGGAAGATGCAAATTCCACAACACTTTTCTTTCCTTCTATTTCAATGCATCCACACCCTGTAACAGATTTAACCGTTGCCCTGTTTATTTTTGCATTTGACATTTGGAGCTTTGTTAAAATGTCTAAAACACTTTTATTCCAGATATGGTATTTTGATACTGTATCCTGAAATTCTTCGGTTAATGTTTTCTTCATTTACAACCCTCATTTACAATTTTTGTAAAATAATTATATCAATTTCACTGTACTTTGTCAACCAAAGCAGAAAAAAAGAATGAGAGAAAAATCCCTCATTCTTCGGCTTTAAATGCAAAAAAGCGTTGTCCTGTGTAATTAAACACCACAAAGAAACCCATTCCGACAAGCATCGCAACATTTTCAATTATATTAGCCTTAATGGTTCCTTCAAAAATACGATTGAGTATAAAATAAGTTAAAGGTTTTGCCAAAGCATATGCCAATACATAGCATATTGCAATATTTACGGAAAACTTAATTACTTCCTTGCCTAAATTGCCTTTGCTTTTAAAAGTAAAGTACTTATTAAGGAAAAAGCTCATTATACTTGTCAAAGTATAATTTATAGCACTTGAAAACCAATACCCCAAATGTGCAATATTGTAAAGAGTGAACATTATGGCAGTTCCTACCAAAGTGTTCAATATGCCAACAAGCACAAATTTTATAAACTTTTCATCAATTAATTTCATCATGTTCTGTTTCCTTAACCACATAAATGGGACGACTTTTAGTTTCAAGATAGGTTTTCTCCAAATACTGACCCAGTATGCCTATCATAAGAAGCTGAATTCCCCCAAGTAAAAGTATGATACAAACAAGGGTGGGAAAGCCTGCAACAGCTTCACCGAAAACCAAAGTTTTAATAACAGTTATAATCCCGAAAATAAAAGCGATGGCACAAAAGACAACACCCAACCATGAAGACATTTTAAGTGGTGCTGTAGAAAAAGCTGTAATACCGTCTATAGAATATGCAAACAGCTTCTTAAAAGACCACTTAGTCTCCCCTGCAACTCTTGCAACATTTTCAAAGGGAATCCACTTTGTTTCAAATCCAACCCAACTGAAAATTCCCTTTGAAAAACGGTTAACTTCACTTAATTTTAAAATAGCATCAACCATTTTTCTTGTCATCATCCTGTAGTCACAGGCACCGGGAACGATATTTGTATCTGACAGCTTGTCCATTAAGGAGTAAAACCGCATCGCAAAGAATGAACGTATTTTAGGCTCCCCTTCTCTTTTTATTCTGCGTGTGGCAACGCAGTCATAGCCTTCTTCCCTTATACCCTTGTACATTTCGGGAATAAACTTAGGAGGATGCTGTAAATCTGCATCCATAACTACAACTAAGTTGCCCACTGCTTCCTTAAAGCCGGCATACATTGCCGCTTCTTTGCCGAAATTTCTGGAAAATGAAACATATCTTACACGCTTATCTTTTTCATGTAGATTTCTTAAAACCTTTAATGTGTTATCCTTTGAGCCGTCATTTACAAAAATATACTCAAACTCGGCTTTATCCTTCATCATTTCAGAAATTTCTGTTATTTCCTCATAAAAGTAAGGCAGTGATAATTCTTCATTATAACAAGGCACTATTACCGATATTTTGTCCATGCTTTTTCCTCCTTGTATAAACTATCACACCTATAAGAACAACAAGTGCAACAAATGAAATTATAACACCTACAGTAAAGCCTTCGGGAGAATACTTCAAAACAATATTATGATTTCCCTTTGTAAGTTTAACAGCTATCATTGCATCTTCAAAGGGTTCAATCACAGTTTCCTTACCGTCAACATACATTCTCCATCCGTCTTCATAAGGTATGGATGTGTAAAGGTAACCGTCTTTCTTTACATCAATATTTCCTTCAATATATGTTGATTTGTATGCTGTTATTTCAAGCTGTTCATCTTTTAAAAGTTCCATTCCCTGTTCAAAAAGCTCAGAATTCAAGGAGTATACTCTGAACACCAAATCCTTCTTTTTGGGGAAATCACTATTCAGTTTAAATTCAAAAGTAAACTTCTCCCCTTCGTTATATTGTCCTACAGGGAAAATATACTTTCTTTTCACAGCCTTATAGCTTGTATTGTCAATTGAAACACTGTCTGCACAAACACAATCGATATATGCAAAAATCGGGTTTGTGTCAGGTGCAACATAGTTTATCTCAAGCTTTTTGTCTGTCTCGCCTTCTTCTAAAGTGATATCATACTTTCCGTCACTGCCGAACACCTTAACAGTATTTGAAGAAGGAACTGACGCAATGTCCATACGGGTAAACAAATCACCTTCAAGTCCTGTTGCTTTCCTGAACAAATCGTTCTGTATTTCAAATGCATTTTTTCCGTTAATTCCTTCTGCCAAAGTGTTTTCAGTCATAAATCCCAAGGAAAGATACTGAGTATTTTTGTAAATATCTATATTATATTTTCCGTCCTCGGTAACGGTGCTTTCTTCCTTGACCAGATAGGGGTTAAGGTTTTTCATGCTGTTTTTGAAAATAACCCTTTCCACAGAAAGAAAAGCATTTGTTAGAGGAGATGTTGTTTCGTAATAATATCTGTTGGCACGAGGAGGAGCACATATAGCTAACTTTTCCATCAACTTTGTAACATTATAATTTGCCGTAGATGAGAATGTAGACACGCCTTTATATCCATACAATGCCGGGTCATTAAGAATAAATTCCTGTGCAGTTTCCACTCTGCCCAAGGAAGATTTTGCATCAACTCTTTCAAGAAGTTCTTCAATTTCCTCGCCACGGTAATAGTATGTTGAATAAGTTGTTGTTCTTACTGTTGGCACGGCAATTACCGTGTTAACGATTACTTCCAGCACAACCAAACTGCAAATCAGTTTTGTCCAGTTTTCTTTTCTGTTGCTCTTCTTTTCAGAAAAATAGGACTGCATAGCCACAACATATACAACAGCCAAAGCAAAGGAGGCTAAAATAGTGGCAGTTTTCGCTTCTTTCATTGCACAGAAATTAACAACTGCCGCAAGGATAAAGGCAACAGCCAATCCGATTTTAACACCTGATTTATTTACGCCTTCCCCATCTTCGGTAAATATTTCACGGTATGTCCTGTAGCCTGTTGAAATAAGAACAAATGACAGTATAAATGCATATCTGTAAGGCACCATATTTGGTTTATGAAAGCCGTGCCAGATAATATCAATATTACTTACACTCATACTTATCAAAAGCAGTGCAATCATACAAAAAACTGCAATTTTTTCACGGAGCGATATTTTCTTTGCGGAAAAGAAAAATCCCAAAAGCATTACTGAGATTAAACCGCTGAATATATTGGGAAGCCCGGACTTTGGCACAGGCTCGTTAAACGTAGCAAGCCTACCTGTTACATCCCCTATATCCTTACCGAATTCTTTAACAGAGTCCATTACCTTTTCTGAAAATGTTTTTTCTGTTGTGGTTTTAGGCACACTGCTTACAGTATCTCCCAGAGTATTGTATGCAGGTATTGTAATAAAAGCTGTCAATGCCAGTGCAACAACAGAAGAAACCCCTATTAAAAGGAGTTTTTGTAAAAACTCCTTTATTTTCAAATTTGATTTTAAACATTCTGCAAAGAAGTAAATGGCAGTAAATATACAAACCATAAACCCTATATAAAAGTTGAATATAACCGAAAGAGCCAAAGAAATAACATATAATACAACTTTGTTTTCTTTAACAAGAAGATAAACACCAAGCATTACAAGAGGCAACATTGCCACTGTATCAAGCCACATAATATTCCAGTAGTATCCCAAAACATATCCGCAAAGGGCATACAGTGCAGAAAATGCCACCGTTGAAAAGTCGTAGCTTTTAAACACCTTTTTCAGGTATATTGAGAAAAACAGACCTGAAAAGCCTACCTTTAAGGCTACAATAACAGTTACAAGATCTCTTAAAGCTTCCTTTGACACAAAAATTGTAAGTATGTTCAAAGGGCTTGCACAATAATATGCAATCAAAGACAAGAAATTAATGCCTAAACCTATACCCTCGGCATAAAGAAGGCTACCACCTGTTTTAAGTGCCTCTTGTAATGTGCAAAGGAAAGGATAATACTGATGCCAGAAGTCTGTTACAATAATTTGTTTGTCACCAAAGGGGTGAACATGGTTAAATGCAAAAACCACATATAACACAAGGGCGGGCAGCATAAAAGATGCTGCCCCTATAATAAACGATTTACTTCTAAAAAATGATTTAATTTTATTCATCATCGTTTTCAACTCAATTCTTTGTATCGGTCATAACTTCCTTTAAAGAAGCCGCAAGTGCAGTAAGATTTTGAATTTCGGAAGGTATAATAAGCTTAGTGGCATTGCCGTCAGCAACCTTTTCCAAAGCCTCAAGGCTTCTGATAGAAATTGTTTCTTTTGTGGGATTAGCCTGATTAATAAGCTCAATGCCTTTGGCAATTGCAGTCTGTACCTGTAAAATAGCTTCTGCATCACCTTCGGCTTCACGGATTTTTGCTTCCTTCTTAGCTTCAGCACGCAAAATTGCACTTTCCTTTTCACCTTCGGCTACCAAAACCGCACTGCGTTTTTCACCTTCGGCACGCAAAATTGCCTCTCTTCTTTCTCGCTCTGCCTTCATCTGCTTTTCCATGGCATCCTGTATTTCAGAAGGAGGAATAATATTCTTAAGTTCAACACGGTTGATCTTAATACCCCAAGGGTCAGTTGCTTCATCAAGAATTGTACGCATTTTTGCATTTACAATATCACGTGAAGTAAGTGTTTCGTCAAGCTCCATTTCACCGATAATGTTACGAAGCGTTGTTGCAGTCAAAGTTTCAATAGCCATCATGGGATGTTCAACACCATAGCAATACAGTTTTGGGTCTGTAATCTGGAAATACACTACAGTATCAATCTGCATTGTTACATTATCCTTAGTAATAACTGCCTGAGGACGGAAATCTGCAACTCTTTCCTTAAGGTTTACATTTGCCGCTATACGGTCAATAAACGGAACTTTTACATGAAGACCTACGCCCCATGTTTCTTTATATGCACCCAATCTTTCAACAACCATAGCTTTTGCCTGGGGCACAATTTTAATATTTGCTATTACAACTATCAAAGCAATTATAATCAATACAACCAAAAATTCCATAAATACACCTCACACTTTCTTTACAACAAGCTTAACGCCTTCAATTGCCGTAACTTCTACTAAACTGTCTTTTTCAATATGTTCGTCAGCCTTTGCAGACCAAATGCGGCCGCACACATCTACCTCTCCCGCTTTACCTACAGGTTCTATATCTTTCTTAACAAAGCCCTTCGCCCCGATTAATCTGTCGGCATTTGTAGGTTCATGCTTAGGCTGAAAATTTTTATTATAAAACTTTTTAAAAACTACCAAAGACAATGCGGAAACAAGTGCAAAAACAACCATGGAGGTTGATACGTCAATGCCAAAGTATGTACATATTGCCGCCGCCAAAGCACCTAAGGCAAACCATACAGAAACCATAGATGTTGTTACAGCCTCCACAATCAGGAATATAACCATTGCACAAATCCAATAAACAGTATTCATAATAAGCCTCTTTTACATAGAAATCAATATATTGTATTCAGCCAATCTGTTAAGTAAGACTGCAGCTTCTGCCCTTGTCATATTGTCCTTAGGACGGATAAGACCGTTATCATCGCCTATAATAAGCTTTGCACGGATAAGACCTGCAACAGAATTCTTTGCATATTCCGAAATCTGCTCCTTATCGGAAAACTTACCAATATAATCTTCGGGAATTATTTCACTTCTTGCCTTATTCATTTTAAGCATTGTCCTAAATACCAAGGCACAAATTTCTTCCCTTGTAATATATTCATCGGGGCGGAAATTATTATCGTAACCTAAAGCAATGCCCATTGATTTGGCAGTTAAAATATGTTCATACTGATAACTTTCCAGACTGACATCACTGAAGTTTTCTATATCGGTATCTTTCTTTTGCTTACATACACGCATAAGCATAGTAATAAACTCACCACGTGTGATGTTCACACCGGGATTATATGAAGTATCTGCAATGTTTTCCAGAACGCCAAGTTCATACATAACACCAACCGCTTTTTCAGCCCAATCATAACCGAGCATATCTTCAAAAGGTGTAAGGGGCTTAGGTTCTTCAATAATCATCTTATCGCTTCCGTCTGTGTCTTCAAATATTATAAGCTTAAAGTCACACACCTCAAGGTCATAAAATCCGTTTTCATTAATCTTTCCAAGTAAGCAATCATCCGACAAATCTATTGTAAATTCACCGGGTGCAACAGCTTCAAAAAGAATTGAAACAACAACCTCTTCCTCTATTCCGGAAATCTGGTTGTCGTAGCCTTCAATTTTAAAAGTACCCTCTTCATTGTCAAACTGATTTGTAAGAATACCGAAACGGGAATTTGAATACACGGGTGCTACAATTGTAGCTATTGAATTGTCAAAAGTACCGTAAATACCTGCTGTAAGAAATCCGGGTGCACTTGTTACAAAATCAACAAGGAACTGGTCTCCCACTTCAACACCCATACCTTCAGGATAGGTATCTATGGTTGTAAATATCCCGCCTTGCAGCATGTATTTTACAGAACCTCCGCCAATTACACCGATAGGCACACTGTCCTCGGCAAAAATTGCCAAAGGCATTGAAAGCATACATATTGCCAGAATTAATGATACAAACCTTTTCATATTATCTCCTTAAGCTCTAATTACTGTTCTACAACTTCAGGCTGTGTATAGCTTGTTACATAATAACCGCCATCTACAAGACCGATGTTAATCTGATACTGTTCTGTACTGCCGTCTCTCATAATGCAAGAAACACTGGAACTGTAGCTGTTCTTTTCACCATCAATTTCTTCAACTGAACCCATAAGCATTTCCAAAGGCATAGAATTTACATCAGTTGTGCCAAGCTCAGGTGAATAATAGAAATTCCAACAACCAAATCTTGACTTCATCTGCTGAAGATAAACCTCCTTAAGGTCGGGAGAAAAGATTGCATACAAAATAGCACCGTTACCCTGCATCTTAGCCTGACGCCAGTTGCGGACAACTTCATCCACGCTCTGTGCTCTGTAACCATTAAGTTTTGCCGCAGAAGCATCTAAATCAACATTCCAGAATTCTTCCTGAACTTCGGTACCTGTAATGGTACTCTTTTCAATCTTAGGGCCGAAGCATGCTGTAAGAGATAGTGCAAATACCACAACTGCCGCAAGAAGTAAACCTCTTTTAAATGTTTTCATAATATAATCCTCCTAAGTGTATAATTCTATAATTTTATTATACATTATTTTTCTATTCATTTCAACTAAATAATTGAAAATATTTATCCTTTATGATGAAAAAACGGTACAATGCAAAGCACCGTACCGTTTCATTCCAATCATCTATTACTTATAAAGATATTCGTAAAGACGAACTACGATTGTAGCTACAGTCTGACGGTTCACATAGTTCTTGGGACAGAACTTGTTAAACTGGTCACCTGTCATAATTCCCGCCTGATTAACAGCCGCTACAGCATCCTTTGCCCAAGTAGAAATCTGAGGAGAATCAACATATCCATAATACTTTATAGAGCTTGTATCAAGTTTGATAATGTTTGAAATCATAACTGCAATTTCTTCACGGTTGATTAAATCATTGGGGTTAAATGTTACGCTTGTCTTACCGTTTACATAACCTGCTCCATATGCAGCCATTACAGCACCGTAATGCCAATCAGTAGGCTTAACATCTGCAAATACCTGACTATAGTTTTCCGCAGTTGTGTCAAGACCGAGAATTCTGCAAATAATTGTTGTGAATTCAGCTCTTGTGATTTCACGAAGGGGTTCAAAGTATCCGTAAGTTGTACCCTTCATCAATCCATATTCATAAGCCTTTTCAACGTTGGGAACAGCCCACCAGTCAAAGTTTGTGTCGGGGTAAAGATAACTCTGGGGTTCCTTACCGTTGTTTGAAGGAAGAAGGTTAGGGTCTGTGGGAGTTGTGGGATCCTTATAATCTCCTTCGGTCCAACCTGTAGTTTTATCTTCTTCTTTCTTATCGTCGTCAGGTGTTACAACCCAACCGTCATCATTTTTATTATTATTTTTTTCATCTTCTTCAACCCAAACACGGTCATCTTCATCTTTTGAACTTGAAGAACTTGAAGAGCTTGACGAACTCGAAGAGCTTGAAGAGCTTGACGAACTTGAGGAACTTGAAGACTTGGAAGTACCTGTATACTTAAGGTCAGCACTGCCTAAAACAGCATAGGGACAATAATCATCCTTAACACTAACCTGCTCACCCCAGGAAAGTGTGTATGTGCCCTTGTAATCAACTACGGGAAGAGTAACTCTACCATCACTGTTTGTTGTAAGAGCCTTGGCAATGTCGTCACCTTCAAAATACACTGCAAAACGCTTCAAAGGTTCTGTCTTGTCTTCATCTGAATAGAAGTATACATATACTGTTTCATCAGTTTCAAGTTCACCGTCGATTGTATAGTATACCGTGGCAACAGTATCTTCATCACCGAAGTAGAAAAGAATTTCATCATCGTTAAAGATTTCTACTGTTTCAAGATCTACATCAGGGCCGTAAACCGTTCCATTTACGCAAACATACCAAGCAGAATCATCAGTAAGGTCACCGTTTTCATTACTGTAACCGCTTGTACTCTTAAGCTCAATAGCTTCAAAGTTGTCTTTTCTGCTGTTAAGGTCATAGTCCAATTTCTTAGCATCAAACACTTCCATTGCAAAGTTAAGAAGGTCATATTCTGAAATCTTAGAAGACTTTGTCTTTGCAAGAAGTGTCTTATGAGCACCTTCAACTGTTACATATGCGGCAGTTGTGCCATCTCTTTCCACCTTGATGTCAAGTTCACGGGAAACTGAAAGGATAGGCTTTGAGCTTGTCTGATAGCCTGATACCAACAAAGTACCGCCCTGGTATGTGGAAATAAAGGAAGAGCTTACAGTTATTTTATACTCACCGTCAGCGTTAGTAGTACCGCCTGTTTTAGTTGTGGACTTTCTCTTATAGAAGTAAGCCTTTGCACCCTTTATAGGATCACCATTCTGATCTGTAACTGTTACAACTACACTTTCACCGAGTGCAATCACATCATCTTTTCCGGCTGTGATTGTAACATTAGGATAAATCATTATTTCAGGATCACCAAAGTAAAGAACGATTTCATCGCCGTCTGAAACTTCCATATCTTCCATGGACACACCGGGATAAGCCTTACCGTTTACAAAGTAGCTCCATTCGCAATCCTGGAAATACTTTGTGTTTGATGAGCTTGTACCATAATGGTCTTTAAGATATGTAGTACCTGTTGCTGTAGTAGCAATACGGTCAATCTTGTCTTTTGCACTATTAAGTCTGTATGAACGACCTGCTTCGGAAAGGACATATTCTGCAACACCTAAAACAGTTGCTTCGTCAACCTTTTTAAGAACAACTGTTGTCTTGTCAATGTAACGGTCTGTAGTACCCTCAATCCAGATTGTAACCTTACCGTCAGTATTGCCGGGAGTTACAGGTGTGGAAGAGTCCTTCTTTATAATAAATGAAGTTTCTGAAACTGTACCTTCAGGGTCATGAAGGCTCCATACTTTTACAGTATATTCCGCACCTTCTGTTGCTTTCTTAAGCTGTAATTCAGAAGCTTCAAACTTTTCGTTTTTTACCGGTACAGTGTCCTCAAAGTTAACACCATCTTCTGCACAAACGATTGAAACAACAACTGTTGTAACATTTCCTGTAACAGAACCCTTAACTGTTACTGCATCGTTGGGATAATAGTTACTATCAACATCAATTATGATAGTATCCTCAACAATAACAACATCATCGTCATCTTCTTCTGTAGTAGTTTCTTCAGAAGGATTTGTTTCTTCATCGGTAGCTTCTGTTAACTCAGCCGCCTCCATTACTTCTGCCTCTGTATCATCATCTGCCAATTCAGCGAAAACACTTACTGAACATACAGATAAAACCATACACATGGAAAGAAGCAATGCTAATAATTTCTTTACCATAAAAATACCCTCCTCATAGGATTAAAAATTAACAAGATAAGAATTACCTTTTATAGTATAACACAATAAAAGCAAGATTTCAACCACAAAATGTAGTCGATGTCTTATATCTTCTCCCATATATAATACTTTTTACAATTTAAAAAAGTTGCACTAAATTGCAACTTTTTAAAACTATTCCATATCGCCTGACAGATAAAGGCATATCGCCGATGCAACAAGTCCTGCCGTTTCTGTACGCAGTATTCTTTTTCCTAAGGTGACCCTTTCAATACCTGCATTTTCGGCTTTTTCTACTTCTTCTTTTTCAAAACCCCCTTCGGGACCTATCATAATTCCCAAAGTGGTTATACCTTCTTTCAGTGAATTCCCTATTTTGCCGTCTTTTTCACATTCGTAAGGGATAATTCCACAGTCACACTTTTTCATCATTTCAAGTGCTTCATCAAAGCTCACAGGGTCTGCAATCTTTGGTATGTAAGATCTTCCGCATTGTTTCGCCGCTTCAAAAGCAATGCGACGAAGTCTTTCCATCTTTGACTCCTTATCAATTTTTGCAACAATCCGTTTTGTGTTTACGGGTACAATTTCCACAACACCAAGCTCCGTTGCTTTTTGTATAATCAAATCCATTTTAGGATTTTTCGGTATACCCTGAAACAGTGTAATTCTAAGCTTTGGTTCTGTTTGAGAAGCATATCTTTTTTTAACTTCAACAAAAACACTTTTTCCTTCAATTTTTTCAATCACACCGTCGGCACAGTTGCCCTCACCGTCAAAAACAGTAAGACTTTCACCCTCCTTCATTCGGAGGACCTTTATAATATGGTTAGCCTCTTCCCCTTCAATAACAATGGGGTTTTTACAAAAAGCTTCTTTTTCGGCAAAAAAGTTAGCCATAATAATCTCCTCTTATCTGCACACAAATGCGTACCAGTCACCGTCGTGCTTTATCTCTAATATTTCAAAACCGTTTTTCAAAAGAGCATCTTGCACTTCTTCCATTCTGAAATCAATAATGCCTGAGCAGATAAAATATCCGTCATTTGTCATAAAGTTTCTCACCTTTTCAGAAAGAGGGATTATAACATCTGCCACAATATTTGCAACGACAATATGGTATTTTTCATCGGAAAGCTTTTTGCAAAGGCTTTCGTCTGTTAATACATTGCCACATTCTACAGTATAAACATCTTTTCCCACGTTATTAAGTGCCGCATTTTCATATGCAATCTTTGGTGAATTAGGGTCAATATCGACAGCATAAGCATATCCTGCACCTAAAAGAAGTGAAATAACAGACAAAATACCGCTTCCGCAGCCTAAATCAGCCACTCTGTCGCCTTTATTTACAAGCTTTTCCAAAGCTTCAACGCACATTCTTGTAGTTTCATGCTGACCTGAACCGAAGGTCATACCGGGGTCAATTTCAAACACCAACTTGCCTTTAGCGTCACAAACTTCTTCCCAGTGTGGCTTTATAATAATATTATCACCTACATATAAGGGTTTAAAGTACTGTCTCCAGTTATTCTCCCAATCTTCCTGAGCCATATTGCCAATTGTTACATCCAAACTTCCCACATCTTCGCACTTTATCTGCTCCAATGCACTTTTTATAGCAGAAAGTATTTCGGGAGCAAGGCTATTTTCTTCGATGTATGTTTTAACCTTTGTAGGACCTTGCTTTTCCTTGTACAAATCCTCGTCAACATAGTCCCAAAACTCTTTATTTTCTTCTAAAAAGGTATTGAAGTCGTCCTTATCCTCTATTTCAAAGCCTTCTATGCCAACCTTAGATAAGGCATCACATACACTGTCAATGCCTTCTTTAGTAGTTTCAATGGAAATCTGAAGCCAGTTCATAAATTTCTCTCCTAATTTTTATCTGTTAAAGTAATCTTTAATTTTACTGCCCCACTTTTTCTGCTGGTTATAGTTCTTGTCGTTTGTTTCTTCAGCAAACTTCATAAGAGCATCCCTTTGCTTTGGTGTAAGATTTTTTGGGGTTTCCACATTCACTGTGATATACATATCACCTCTGCCGCTTCCGTTAGGATAAGGAATACCCACACCTCTCATCTTAAACTTTGTACCTGTCTGTGTACCTTCGGGTATATTCTGCGTTTTTTTGCCATCCAAGGTGGGAACCTCCAAATCACAACCCAAGGTTGCCTGAACAAAGCTGATGGGAACATTGATGTAAACATCATAATCGTCCCTTTCAAAAATGGGATGACGTTTTATGTTTATTGTAACGTATAAATCACCGTTTGGTCCGCCGTTTTCACCGGCATCACCTTTTCCCCTTACTCTTACAGACTGTGAATCATTGACACCCTGAGGAATATTAATTGTAATTTTATCGGAAAGCCTTGATTTACCTGTACCCTGACAAACTGTGCACCTTTCCCTTATAACCTGACCCTTACCGCGACATTCGGGACATGTTGTATTTGTCTGCATCTGTCCAAAGGGGGTATTCTGTACACTTCTTATCTGACCTCTGCCATTGCAACGTGTACATGTTTCGGGGTGAGTCCCCTCCTTTGCACCGCTACCGCCGCAGGCAGAACAGTTTTCCAGTCTTGAAACCCTTACATCCTTCTTACATCCAAAAGCGGCTTCTTCAAATGTAAGGTCTATATGTGCACGTATATCACGTCCCTTTTGGGGTGCGTTTTTACGGCTCGAGCCTCCACCGAAGCCACCGAAACCGCCGCCGAAAAACGAGCCGAAAATATCCCCCATATCGCCCATATCAAAGCCGTCAAATCCACCGGTGCCGCCTGCACTTCCGTCTACGCCTGCATGGCCGAATTGGTCATACCTTGCCTTTTTGTCGCTGTCTGACAATACGGAGTAAGCCTCGCCCACTTCTTTAAACTTTTCAGCCGCTTCCGGATTATCCTTGTTAAGGTCAGGATGGTACTGCTTTGCCAGCTTTCTGTACGCTTTTTTTATTTCATCGGCACTTGCATTTTTGTCAACGCCTAAAACTTCATAATAATCTCTTTTATTTGCCAAAATGGTCACCTCATATTACGCACGAGAGAGTCGGGCAACTGCCCGACTCTTCCGCTTGTATTAAATTACTGCTGATCGTCCTGTGTAAATTCAGCGTCATATACGCCGTCCTGACCGGGAGCACCTGTATTGGGCATTCCGTCCTGACCGGGCTGCTGATAAATCTTAGGTGCAATTTCGTAGAACTTCTTAGTAAGTTCATCTACACTGCTTTTGATAAGTTCCATATCAGTACCCTTAAGTGCTTCTTTCACCTTGTCGATTTCAGCCTGAATACCTGCCTTTTCTTCCTCTGTAATCTTATCGCCTACTTCGCCTAAAGCCTTTTCGCACTGGTAAACCATCTGGT